>CAVWIG010000054.1:0-24745 GCA_963754945.1 Methanotrichaceae archaeon | reverse complement strand
ATTTGGAATATCCTTCCAGCCTGCAGTACCAAATGTCTATAGGAACGATAAGGCATCATTTTTTTGTATCATACAAAAGAAATCTTAAAATTGTTCAGGCCAATTAACCGATCAGCACTTTTCCGTGTCGGTCGATCTTGCCCTCTGAGATTCTGGTGGAGCTGATTCTGATGTTGTCCTGAGCAAGTCGGTACTCTATTAGCGATATTTCTATGGGATTGTGGCCCTTTTCCGTTCTGAGCTTGTTTATTCTCTCGGCCACGGGCTCGGTCTCAGGGGAGACCACGATGTAGTCGAAGTCATCGTAAATTGCAGATCCGCACAGGTCGTTCAGCTTCTCCACCTTGTAGTTCTGTGCACCGAACTCCCTCTGTATGCAGCCTTTTAAGTTCTTGAGCCTGATCTCGTAATCGTGAACCGGGCGAGTCCGGTGATCCCTGGCCATTTCATCCGATGTTAGGGCTATCACAACGGTGTCACCTCTGCCAAGCTCGAAAGCTCTCCTCAGCAACGACAGATGCCCGTCGTGAAGGGGATCAAAAGTGCCACCTACCGCAACTCTGGCCATATGGCTCTCGGAGATGAGATGTCTATATAAGTATCTGACGGCATCCGCCTTCATCGATTTTTGTGAATTTCAAGAACCTTAGCCACGATCTTTCTAGAGCTGCACAGGTCGCAGGAGTCCTGGGTTGTGACTCTGACCACCTTTGGGTGAAGGCCTAGCCTTGCCATCTCCTCTTCCAATATGGCCGGATTGAAGTGCTGATCGAAGCCAAGGGTTATTATGTCAGGCCGAAGCTGCTCTATGGGCCGAAAGAGGTCCTTTTCATCCCCTAGAATAGCTTGATCTACGACTTTTAACGCCTGGACCATTCTCAGCCTCTGCTCCTCAGGCAGGACGGGCTTGGGCTTGTGGCGCACATTCACATCCCTGGCAACAATTACCACCAGCTCGTCACCTAACGCTCCTAAGAGTGCTCCAGGTAGAGGACGTGGCCAGGATGGAGAAGGTCAAAGGTACCAGTGGCGACTACAAGCGTCAAGGCCCCTGTCCTCTTTGAATTCGTCATCAAATTCATCATCGAAATCGTCATCAAAGCCATCGTCTTTAAACTCCACATCTAAAATGGCCAAATCGCGCCGCCTTCCCGCGCCAATCATAGCAGGCGAAGCTTTGTTCGTTGAAAGGCGGGCCGACAATTATGTTATAGTCCCGGTGCGTGAGAAGAAGACGATGTCCTGCTTGGAAGGTCTGATATCGGAGGAAGGATGACTGTGCGCAGTTCCAGCCACCTGCATGTTAGGCAGCATGTAGAGCCGGATCAGGGCGCTCATCCTGGAAGACTCCGTGCCGGGCAGTATGAGCACTTCCGTGATTATTTCGTTATCAGCCTGAAGCAACCCCGCGAACTCATCAGGCATAGATGAACTGGACGCCTCAAGTATGAATCCAACGTATCCCTGGCTATGCCTTGGACGTGTCTCTTTTCATGATCACAGAGCCCTTAGATGAATGCAGTCTCCGGCCACTATGCGCTTATTACCCCTGGTTCTCCAGCCAGCTCAATTCCGAGAACCCCATCCTCCGAAAGGCATACTGCCTGACCCTCAAGGTCGCCATCCGAGGAAGTTATGCGCACACGACGGCCAAGAGTGACAGATCGGTCCCGCCACTCCATATATGTATCTCGCGATCCCATTTGTTTGTAGGCCTTTTCTATCTCTATCAACAGTGTCTGTATTAATTTGGTTCTGGAAACCTGGCTGCCCGTTTCCCTGGAAAGGGACGTGGCGTTCCAGTTGCTTGGATAATTATTCACATCAACGTTTGCATTTATTCCTACGCCCACCACGACATACTCAAGGCGGTCTGTCTCAGCGCTGACTTCCATCAGAATGCCGCATAGCTTTCGATCGTTGACAAGAAGATCGTTGGGCCATTTTATGCCCGCTTTTATGCCGTACAGGCGCAACATTGCTCTGGCGATGGCAACGCTCACTGCCATGTTGATCCGATAAGCTTGAGCCATGGGTATCTCCGGCTTCAAGACCAGGCTCATCCAGATTCCGCCGGAAGGCGAATGCCACGGTCTGGATAGTCTTCCTTTGCCGTTGGTCTGAACCTCTGCCAGTACAACGGTACCATTCCCACAATTGGCGGCAATCTGCCTGGCGGTCTCGTTTGTGGATCTCACCTCTCGGAAGTAACGCAGGTCTTTCCAACGAAATCCGTCTCCAGGCATTTTAGAATCATCGCTGGGTCCAGTACATCCTGGTTTGCACCCAGGCGATAGCCTTTGTTTGTTGAGGACTCGATCTTGTAGCCTTTTGTGCGCAATGCTTGGACCTGTTTCCAGACGGCTGCTCTGGAAACACCGAGTTCCGATGCTATTTCCTCTCCTGACACCCATGATCCGGATTCAAGGTAACTCAACAAGTCCGATCCCAATCTACACCTTCCCATTGGCCTTTTGTTGTGTCATGTATGTACCCACAGCAGCGGAGATGGCGGCAACTTTCCTGGTATCTGCACCAAGAGCGGAGGCCAAGGACTTCCCTTTTTCGTAATCCTCTTTGGCAACCTCCTTTACCTTCTCCAGGATGTTCTCTTCTTTGATGAAGTTGGTATTGATGTCGCCACTCCTGAACCTCGCATTCCTCATTACAGCCTTGTGGAATACTAGGTTGGTATGCACGCCCACGATTATGTACTCAAAGAGGGCTCTTTCCATGCGGGCTATGGCCTCCGTTCTGTCTTTACCGTGTGCCACCAATTTAGAGATCAGGGAATCGTAGAAAGGCGGTATCACATAACCGTTGTAAACTCCGCTGTCCACTCTTATCCCAGGGCCGCCAGGACTCCTATACCTGCTGATCCTTCCCGGCGATGGGATGAAGTCGTTCAGAGGGTCCTCGGCGTTTATCCTGCACTCAATTGCCCAGCCTCTTATGGTCATGTCGTTCTGGGAGTAGTTCAATGGCTCTCCTGAAGCAATCATGATCTGTTCTTTTGCCAGGTCCACCCCAGTGACCATCTCTGTTATGGGGTGCTCAACCTGGAGCCTGGTGTTCATCTCCAGGAAATAGAAGTCACCTTTGGAGTACATGAACTCGACCGTTCCCGCACTCACGTAGCCTATTGCCTTGGCAGCCTGTACGGCGATGGAGCCCATCTGCTCTCGGAGTTCTGGGGTCATTACCGGCGAGGGCGATTCCTCTATGAGCTTCTGGTGACGGCGCTGGATCGAACACTCTCTGTCGGAGACGTAGATTGTGTTGCCCAACTTGTCTGCGAGGATCTGGAACTCAATGTGTCTTGGCTCTGTCAGGTACTTCTCGATATAGATTGTATCGTCTCCAAAGGCGGAGCGAGCAATGGACTGGGCAGAGGCCAGTGCAGGCTGTAGCTCCTCCCTGCTTTGGACGATCTTCATGCCAATTCCGCCGCCTCCGGCGGCAGGCTTGAGGATGATGGGATAACCTATGTTCTCCGCGATCTCTGTGGCCTCATCAGGATCTGATATCCCTCCTCTATGCCGGGGACTATGGGCACACCGGCCTTCTTCATGGTCTGGCGGGCCGTGATCTTCGATCCCATTGCGTCGATTGCACGGCTTGGAGGCCCTATGAAAACAATGCCGTTCTCCTCGCAGGCACTAGCAAAGTGGGTGTTCTCCGACAGGAAGCCGTAGCCTGGGTGGATTGCCTCGGCCCCCGTCTCCAGTGCAGCCTTGATGATGTTGTCTATCTTCAGATAGCTCTGAGAGGAAGGAGACGGGCCAACATAAACCGCTTCGTCTGCGTACTTGGCGAACAGGGCGTTCTTGTCCGCCTCGGAATAGACGGCCACAGTGGAGATCCCTAGCTCCCTGCAGGCCCTCATGACCCTTATGGCGATCTCTCCTCGGTTGGCGATCAGGATCTTGTTGAACATCCCAAGGCCAATGGCTCTGCTAGGGTAAAAACCTTATTGGGCATCTTTTGACTGTTTAGAATAATAGTAGGCAAAAAGTTATACGCTGAAGCTTCAATAATGGGACTAAGGAAGGGTCGTGATGAACGGGGGAAACGTTGCAATTCTCATTGGGGTTCTTGTAGTCATTACCGGCATAGCTTTGGTCGGAGTACAGGTGATGGAGGGAAACGGCAAGGATATGCAGAACCACAGCTTCAAGCTCATTGGTGCCGAGGCCGGCTCCACAAAGTTCCAGGTGGAGACGACTTTCCCCGGCCTGCTGGTTATTGCGCTGGGAATTTTGCTTCTCATAGCAGGTGCAGTAATATCGCGTTAGAGCTCTTCGCATAGCATGAAAGCATTCTCGTCTTCATCCGCCACGCATGCTCTCAATACACTGTAACCCTCTTTACCCCTTCTATCTCCATCAGCAGTCTAACTAGGTCCCCAGGTATTTTGCCCTCTGTGATTATCGTCAGCTTAGGATCTTCAACAAAGTAAGGATCATCTGATACTGCCTGGCGAATGCTTAAACCGTGGCTAGCTACAGCACTCGCGACGTTTCCCAGAATCCCTGTCTTAGAGGCGTTCACAGGCGTAATCTCGATCACGCCCAAGCCTAGTACTGGCGCCACCTCTCCCAGGAAAGTCATGGACCGGACGTTCCTGAAGATCTTCCACAGCTCTTCATCCTCTCGTATAGCCGTGCCGGTGGTGTCCACAACTCTTCTGTCCACGTCCAGCTCTTTGGCTATCTGGGCGTGGGGTATCTCAATCCCCCCTGAAACCACACGGCCTTCCTCGTTGACCTGGAAACCCCTTTGCAGGATGAGCCGGATCACCTTCTCCTGAGCAGGAAAACGCCGGAACTTATCTAAAATCTCCCTCCACATGCAACCTCCTGAGAATCTAGACCTGAAAGTACAAAGTCCTTACTATTGGCACTAAACAATCAACAACCTGAAAAGAGGCCCGATGGATGCTTTCCTGGAGCTCAAAGACAAACGCCAGAAAAATGTCTCTCTGCAAAATGGGAATGCATTTAAGTGAACATTTCTTTTGGAGGCTCACGAACCCCTTTCTTGGTCCGGAGGATGATGTCTTCGAGGTGACGCTGGGTGATCTTGCCGTTCTCGAAAATGGCCTGATGAAGGGCCACCTTCAGCACCTTCTCGGTGAGATCCCTACCAGAGAATCCCTCTGACAGCTTGGCTATAGTTCCGAGATCCACACCGTCCAGCTCTAACGGCAGCGTTTCAGCATTCTTTTCCAGGATAATACGCCTCTCCTCCGCTGTGGGAAGCTTGAACTCTATCTCTTCCTCAAACCTAGAGCGGATTGAGCTGTCCAGGAACTCTATTTTGTTGGTGGCTGCAATAGTACAGACGCCATTCCTCTTCTGGATGCCGTCCATCTCGGTGAGAAGTGAGTTGACAATCTCCGAGACATCACCGCGCAGATCCTGGTAATGTCTATCTAGTGCAATGGCGTCCAGCTCATCTATGAAGATTATGCACGGTGCGATCCCTTCAGCCCTTTCATAGAGGCTGTGGATCTGCTTGGCTCCTTCTCCGACGAACTCCCCTATCAGGGAAGTGGCCTTGACGGGCAAGAGTGGGACCTTTGTCTGAGCTGCTAGAGCTTTGGCGATCATGGTCTTACCTGTTCCAGAGACGCCGTAGAAGAGCACGTTCCTGGGGGCCCACTTTCCGAACTTCCCCGGATCTGCCAGGAATCTCTCGATGATCTTCACCTTTCTTTTCGCATTCTCCTGGCCCACTACGTCTTCGAAGCTCACATCGTACTGTATCTTGGCCGCCTCGGCCTTCTGCTCGACGGTAATTATTGTCTCCGATCCAACCACTGAGAATCGCGGGTAGACCTGCACCACCTTAAAGGCGAAGTCTGGATAGAGCCTCCGGTCGAAGAGGTAGCATCCGGGTTTCACAGCCTCGCCGTACCACTGTTCCCTGGCGTAAAGCTCGAAGAGCTTGGGCTCTGAAACTACGGGATACTCCTGAAAAAGACTTTTAAGTGGATAACCCGCGGGTTTGAGTCGCAGATATTTCGCACCTGTCGCCTTAGTTCTGTCCAGTTTGCCCCCATGCCCCTTCGTTCCGCTCTTCTGGATCGATCGCACATTTAATTGTGTCTCATTTAAGATAGTTAAAGGTATTGGCGGAATGGCATGGTTCCGATCCGATACTAATTAATACCACTTCCTACTAAGACAGTTGATCGATGGAGGTCCTTTATGGGAGATAACGCTGTAGCTATCGTATTGATAATCGTATCGTTCCTGGTGTGTTTTATGCTGCCTATCTATGCATTGTCGGCCCTATTCATAAAATAGCTCCGTGGAATGAGATATCCTTTTTTATTCAAAACCAGATCGGTCATCCAGGCAATTTTGACTCTAGAAGCCAGCCAATGCCGTCTGCAAGGGTTCGTCATATGTTGATTACAGGAACTCGAAATGATATTGATATTGATATTTGATTGATCCGGAAAGGAAGAAGAATTCAATCAAGGTTTGATATCACATCAAGGAAAATTTTGCGCAGAGATTCATCGACTCCGACATAACGCAGTTGATTCGGAGAAACTGATAATGCTGTTGTTTGCTCATTTGGGCTTGACGCTGTGATCAGTTGAGTCACAAAAAGATGCATCGTACTCGACCATTTATGCATTATGGTCAAGTCAGTGTTCATGCTATCGTACAAGGTTATCAAGCGGAAGCTTTTCACCCTTTGAACTCCAATTAAGTTAGAGATGTCAAAGGTAGATACAACCCAGGCATGAACATGACGGACCATAAGCCTTCTCCTGTGCATTTTGATGACACCGCTTTCGACGTAGTGGCAATAGCAGCATCTGCAGGCGGGCTAGCAGCCATAAAAAAAGTCTTATCCCACCTTTCCGCCGACTTTCCGGCGGCGATCGTGATCGTACAGCACACGGATCCCAGACACGACAGCTTAATGGCTGACATCCTGAACAGTTATACCCTCATGAGCGTAAAGCAGGCAGAGGAAGGAGACATCTTGAGCCCATCGACTGTGTACACCGCCAAACCAGACCGGCATCTCCTGGTTAACCCAGATGGCACGATATCACTTTCTTCGTCGGAGCTTGTTAATTTTGTGCGGCCTTCTGCAGACTTGCTGTTCGAATATGTGGCAGCAAGCTATAAGGATCGTGCCATTGCCGTCGTGCTAACCGGCACGGGCAGGGATGGCACCATGTGTGTGCAGGCTATTATGAATATGAATGGCACTGTAATAGTCCCGGATGAGACAACTTCGGAGTTTTTTGGCATGCCCGGCTCAGTCATCAAGACTGAGAATGCGGATTTCATCTTGTCCATTGACGAGGTCCCTTCCGCTCTCGTATCCTTGGTCAATGGAGGACACATAGCTTGAATAGTTTGAATGTCAAGGATGAGATGTTCGAGGCGCTGCTGGAATATCTTCAGCAGCACCATGGATTTCAGATCACAGGGTACAAGCGCCCTACTATTTTTCGTAGGGTAAGTAAACGCATGAAAATGCTTGGGATAGAGGATTTCGGCAGGTACAAGGATTACCTTCAGGTCCATCCTGAAGAGTTTTCCGAGCTTTTCAATACTATCCTAATCAATGTGACATCCTTTTTCCGAGATCCAGAAGCCTGGGATTACCTTGCCAAAGCGATACTCCACAAAATAATCGCTGAAAAGGAGGAAAACCATCCCATCAAGGTCTGGAATCCTGGCTGCGCATCTGGCGAAGAAAGCTACACCATTGCCATGGTGCTAGCGGAGGCCCTGGGAGATGACTTGTTTAGAAGTAGCGTTAAGATCTATGCCACAGATATAGATGAGGTGGCACTTGCCCAGGCACGCCAGGGGACCTATAAAACCGCCGACCTTCAAGAGATCTCATCGCCTCTACGGCAAAAATATTTTGAGCCTTCCAAGGACAACTTCGAATTTCGCAGGGATCTACGCCGTTCGATCCTATTCGGAAGACATGATCTGCTCAAGGACCCACCAATCTCAAAGCTAGACCTTCTCATCTGCCGCAATACATTGATGTACTTCAACTCAGTGTCCCAAAAGAAAATAGTTGCTAACTTTCATTTCGCCCTAAACGATAAAGGCTATCTATTTCTAGGCAAGTCAGAGCTTCTACTCTCCCACTACAACCTCTTCACACCTGTGGACAAAAGATATCGAATATTCTCTAAGGTACGGAACGTCAATTCGCGGGATCGGTTGCTGATACTAACCCAGGCAAGATCCCACGAAGCCGTCAACCACCTTGGAGGTTGAACTCTAAAAGGATGCTGTTCCGAATGCAGGTCCGAATGGCCAGAGGGACCATCAATCCGGACGGCTGAGGTGCTGGCCCTTATTAGTTCTATTGCGATCCTTCTTCAACACCTTCAGTAGCTATTTTCTGATTGGCGAATCTGCTCAGCACCCCTGCCAACTCATCCAGCTTCACGGGCTTGCTGATGTAATCGTCCATACCGGCATCAAGGCACTTCTCCCGATCTCCCTCGAGAGCATAAGCCGTGATGGCTACTACCTTTAGTCCATTCTTTGGCCAACGCTTGCGAATAATCTGAGTGGCTTCGAGACCGTCCATCTCGGGCATACGGACATCCATGAGCACGATATCATAGTGCTGACGCCCCAAAGCCTGGAGGGCCTCCAGTCCATTTGCTACCGCATCAGCGCAGTATCCCAGTCGCTTTAGCATTGCCAAAGTTACCTTTTGGCTGGACACATTGTCCTCGGCAAGCAAGATACGCGGAGTCTGCATCTCATTTTTAGCGACGGGCAAAGCAATCTCTTGGATGAGATTCTTGCCAAATACCCCCATCAGGACATCGTGAAGTTGAGACGGTTTGATGGGTTTGTTCAAGGATCTCTCAACGAGGTCGGATGGCACATGTTCTCCGACTCGTGTCAACATCACGATTGGCAGGATATCGTTGGTTTTTCGGATCTCTCGGGCCAGAGTCAATCCGTCCATTACCGGCATGTTCATGTTCAGGATGACGACATCGAAGTCATCCCCTCTATTAATCCATTTTAGGGCTTCCTGACTCGACGAAACTGTCACGGGCAGCATTCCCCAGGTGTAGGCCTGGATGCCCAAGACCCGACGATTAGTCCTGCTGTCATCAACAATGAGTATTCGCTTGCCGACCATCTGAGGTTGAACTGCACTTAAGAGTGGCTTTGGTTCATCGGAGGTCACAGGTGTCTCAATCGTGAAATGGAATGTCGAGCCCTTGCCAATCTCACTTTCGGCCCATATCTTGCCACCCATCAGCTCTACAAGCTTCTTGCTTATGGCCAGGCCTAGGCCAGTACCACCGTATCTTCGAGTTACCGAAGCATCGACCTGACTGAAGGGCCTGAACAGATGGTCCATTTTATCCATTGGAATGCCGATGCCGGTATCTTCAACTGCGAAGTGGATCTCGTGATGCCCATCGAGTTGATGGCTCGTAACGTTGAGTTTAACGTCGCCTGCATTGGTAAATTTTACAGCGTTGCCAAGCAGGTTACCTAGGATTTGGCGCAGCCTGGAAGGATCACTGATGATGTTAGCTGGTACATTCTTCTCCACAGTGTAAGTCAGGTTCAGGCCCTTTTCGGCCGCCCTAATTGCCACTAAATCCAGAGCTTCTTCGATGCAGCTTTTCAAGTTGAAGGGCTGCTCCTCCAGCATCACCTTTTCTGCTTCCAGCTTGGAGATATCGAGGATATCGTTGATTATGGTCATAAGGGCATCTCCGCTGGTCCTGATGGTCTCGATGAAGTCTCTCTGCTCGGCGGATAACTCTCCATCGTCTAGGAGCAGACCTGTCAGGCCAATGACAGCGTTCATGGGTGTCCTGATCTCGTGGCTCATGGTGGCCATGAAATCCGATTTGGCCCTGGAGGCATCTTCAGCCTTTTCCTTCGCTTTAAGAAGTTCTTCCTCTATCCTCTTTTGCTCTTCGAGCTCTATCTGGAGTTCTTCATTCGTCGTTTCGAGCTCTTCTTTGGCGTAAGCGAGCTCCTCGGTCCTCTCCAACACCTTCATCTCAAGATCGTCGTGGGCTAAGCGCAGTTCCTCCTCGGCCCGCTTTCGCTCGCTGATGTCATAGCTTAAACACAGGATTTGACGGATCTCCCCGTCCTCGTTGAGCCGAGGAATTATGTTAGCGATGATCGTCTGGCCGCCCATGCTGACAGGCCTGGTGCGCTCTAGGGCCTGGGGCATCTTTGTTTCTACAGCGCGCTTCAGGGCCGGAAGGTATGAGTTGATCGTCTCGGGTGGGAAGATCTCCTCATCCTTCTTTCCAATGACCTTTTGCTCCGAGAGTCCCATGATCTGAAGACCGTTGGAGTTGACGTATTCAACTCTTCTATCCGCATCGTAGATGGCTAACACGTTTGGAAAATGATCTATGGCGTCCCGGAATCTCTGCTCGCTATCCTTCAGTGCCTTGTCTGCCAACCTGTGCTGGGTGACGTCTCTGCCATAAACATTAACATAGCTCATATCCACGATTGGGGCGATAATTAGCGAATAGATGGTACCGCCAGATGTGGCCTCGGTTTCAATTCGATTTCCAGAACTGTAGGCATCCAGGATGAGATTTCTGTAATCGTCCGGCAGCATTTCGCCCACCTGGCACTCCCATGCTTTAAGCAGCGGAGCGCTGGACGGATTTGCGTAGATGATGGCACCATCTGTTGCTATTCTCATTATCGGATTCGGGTTTTCTTCCGGGAATTTGGCAAGACTTTCGATCTCTTTCATAGCCTGCTTGCGGTCACTGATATCCCGAAATACGAGCACAACTCCCAAGGTGTTGCCGTTACGGTCTTTAATCGGCGCTCCGCTATCATCAATTGCGACTTCAGTTCTATCCCTTCGAACTAAGAGGGTATGGTTGGCAAGACCTACAACAGTTCCTTTATCGAGCACCTTGGTGACGGGGTCATCAACCTTCTGGTGGGTGTGTTCATTGATGATGTTGAAAACTTCCTTCGCCGGTTTCTGCAAAGCGTCATGGAGAGACCAGCCGGTCAATTCTTCTGCCACTTCGTTCATGAAGGTGATATCGCCAGCTATATCGGTAGCAATGACCGCGTCGCCGATGCTCGCCAGGGTGGTTGAATAACGCTCCTCAATTTCTCGCAGTGCCAGTCCAATCTTTTTATGCTGGATGGTCTCGATTGTCTCCCATCGTCCCGAACGTTTGATCAGAGCGAACTGATGGTCGGCGACGACATCGAGTATCTCTACTGCATTACATTTTTGAAGGGAGTACGTACAGATGGCAAGCATTGGGTACCGGCCGATGACATTGTTGACCGTCTCCTCGTACCTAGTGAAGTCATCCCGGTCTGTCTTCTCCAGCCAAAACGTATTCCCTGTCAGTCGTAAGCCTTCATATCCTCGTTCTTGGGCTGCTTTCAGTTTGTCAACCCAGTCCTGAAGCGCCTCGTCGGCCGAGAACTTGCCAGATCGGGTGTACCATGTTCTATAGTCGAGAAACTCAATCTGCCCTTTTTCAATGTAATCGTCCAAGTCCGGGACTGCAGACCGCAAGGCAGCAGTCGCCTGATCGACTTGAAGAGGCTCTGAAGTCACCCACATGCAGAACTCGTTTGCGGCCAGGCCTTCCTTGAAATACGGCACAAGTATCTCGATCAGGTCTTGACTCGTCTCATAGAACTGGCAGAAATGAGTCCCCCAGGGGACATCGCCGATAACATCGATCCCTGTTTGCCTCATGTTGGATTCCATCTTCCAATCGCTATGCTACTTTCGCTTACTACTATGTCACGATTAGTATTCTGTGGTATGGCTACTCCTCTGCAGCGGAAAAATCTGCAAGCTAGCCACAATGCTCTGGCGCTCTTCTCGAGCGCCACGAAGACTCCGGGCTCATCGTGTCTGAGAGCGCCCTGCGCGAGGAACTGCATGACATCAGAGTCTTGCCTGAGCCTGTGCTGCCTGATATCAGAGTGGGGCGTCCTTAGGAGCCCCCCCCGTCTGTGATCTCATCCAGGCTACCTATTCCTGTAGGGGATTTCTCCAAATCCTGCAGGCGTGATATGAGTAGTAACCGCATCGGCCACGAGCATGCCTCATTCATATAATTCGCTTTTTTGCTTGTTATACAAGCGACTGAGATTCGCCTTAAGGGCTATCCTGCAACAGCTCGCCCAAACGTAGGATGAACGAACCTGATAATAACTTTTCCCCGAGAAGCGAACATGAGAATCCGCGTCTTGGAGGTTGCCGGGTTTTAACAGATGCTGTGCAAATTCCAGTATTTTGCCCACTCAAACCCGAGATTTTGCCACTCTCTGCGCTCGAACAAGGTTCCCCTTAAGGAAACGGTAAGATATCAAATAGTCCTTATTTCAGGGTCGATCCGTCTGCCAATCAGGGAATTTTCTCTTGGACGCTCAAGTCTTTCATGTTTCTCTCAATGAGTGCCATTTCCTTCTCTTCGAGAGAGACCGGGTTTATGGACAAGAGAAAAACGGCACGGTTCAGGATCGTCCACTCCTGTACGTCCCTAAGCATCTTAAAAACGGGAATAAAACCATTTATCGCTATTAGGTATTCTACCCCGTCCAGTAGAACAACAGGATTTTTACTTTTCTTCAAAAATGAACTGATCATGTCGGCAATTAATTCCAAGTCTCTTGGGCTTACTCTGTCAGTCCCATGGTTGCTTATCCAGAATACTGGAGTCGTCTGGAGGGTGTACATCATCCTTGTCTCCTCCGGGGAGCGCATGGAGAAACATAAGCCCTGGGCTCTTGTTCTGTTACAATTTTTACACGTGCATAGAAGGGTGCACCTTTCACATCCTACGCTCTCGCACGGAAAAGCCTCTAGCTGATCACATTCCTGGCACTTGCCTTTTACAAGGGATGCGAAAATCTTCATACATAACTCTACCTTCGACTCCTTCACAAGATAGTTCGAGCCTCTGACGATATCGCAATTTATTACACGGCTTATAGGCTCTGTTGTCGGTACGACCTGGGGCTTTTTCTGGATAAAACTCAGAAGCTTCTCAATCATATTTTCGGAAGGGTGAAGAAGAAGGTGCTTCCGATTCCCGGCTCGCTCTCAACCCATAGTTTGCCGTCATGAGCCTCAACAATGCCCTTGGCTATGGCCAGACCCAGACCCAACCTACCAGACTCCCTTGTCAGTGAGTGTCCACTGCCGGTGTAAAACTTTTCGAAGATCTTCACCTGGTCTTTCTTCGCTATCCCTATGCCATTGTCAGAGATCGATACTCGCACCTGGCCCGGCTCATTTTTTATTGCTACTTCTATACAACCCTTATCCGGAGTGTACTTGATGGCATTGGTCAAAAGATTGTTGAAGACCTGCTTTATCCTCCTTCCATCCCCCTCGATGTAGCTAAGCTCGCCCTCGATCTTAAGGGATAATGTATGCTCCTTGAGTCCTGCAAGCCTGCTTAGTTCCTCTAGAGCGCTCCTCGCGATCTCCTCGATTCTCATGGGAGTTCTCTGAATCTTGAACTTCTTCGATTCGAGCCTTGAGGTATCAAGCATATCCTCAACCAACCTTATCATGTGGTCTGTCTGGGAATGCATGACGTGGATCTTCTCGCTCTGAGTCTCGTCAAGCTCGCCTAGCATTCCCTCCTCGAACATCTCAATATAGCCATTTATGACTGTGAGAGGAGTTCTGAGCTCATGCGAGGCGGTCAGGATAAACTCCGACTTCATCTCGTCGTTCTCTTTCAGCTCTGCAAAAGCGTTCTCGAGCTTGACATACGAATCCTTCAGCTCTTCCTCCAGCCTGGTTAGCTCGGTGATGTCCTCCAAGAATATTACCACCTTGCTTATGCTGCCTTCCGCCTCCTTCAACGGATATATTTTGTAAAAATAGAATATTCCACCAGGATATCGAAGCTGATCGCCATCAGAGGGTTTGCCGGTAAGAAAAACATCCCTGATTTTCTCTTCAATCTGGGTCCTCCCGATAAGGATCTGCGGAAAAACTCTGGAGAGCTTCTCACCGATTACGTCACGCTCCTTCATGCCTGATTTCAGGTAGTAGTTTCTGTTGGCGTACAGAATCTTAAGGCTCTCGTTTACCACTATAATCGTACTCGGAATGGTCTCTATGATGTCTTCCTGATATCCCTTTACGTACTCAAATCCTTTCATCTACCCTACCGAGTTGATCACGTTGACGAGTTCTTTGATCTTGAATGGTTTAGATATGAACTTCCTGGCACCGGCCTCCAAACACTCCTTTTCAAGACCAGTCTTTCCCACCGCGGTAATCACTACTATTTTTGCCAAAGGGTCCTTCTCGAGAATTTTCCTGGTAGCGCTGATACCATCCATGGATGGCATGAGTATGTCCATTAGAACCACCTCTGGCTTAACATCCGAATATCTGACCAAAGCTTCTTCCCCGGTGACAGCTTCGTGGACCTCGTGACCGCATGCCACCAGTATATCCTTTAGCACTTTGATCATGTATGGAGCGTCATCCACAACAAGAATTTTCATATGCTCCTCGTTCTTCATTAAGCGGCGAAAGGTTCCGGCCGCGAATCGATTAATACAATATTAAACTGCCTAATCACATAAATATACATTGTTATTTCTCGAACTTCAAGACAAATTTCAAAACAATTTTAGAACAATATTATTGATTAATTTTGAGAGATGAAAAGCTATTTTAAGCTTCATAGTATAAGGAGATTTAGTACGAATATGAACTACTAACATGTCGTACTGAATTGTTGGAATACATCCTCAGCCAATACGTCAGACACAGATGGTATGGAAGGGCCAAGGTCGTGGCCTCCTTAAACGGTCCTTCTTTATCATCAAAGTAAATCCCATATTTCCGGTTAAGTTTAGTAACAACATAGAAAGATACGAACTAAGTAATATTCGGCAGTAAATAGATCAAACGATATCAAAAAAAAAAAGATTTAAGATGGCAGAATTGGAGGGAAACTATACTATCAATGAGATGACGGTCCTTGAAGATATTGGGGATATAGGTCTCATACAGATATTGCCATTGCTCGTGCAATTCTCGCTATCGAATGACTTCACGATTCTTGAGATCTCAAGAAAAACGAAATATCTGGAGGTGAATAGAAAATGGTAACAGCTACGCCGGACGCATCAAGCCTAGCCGAGGTTCTGGACAGAATCCTCGACAAGGGAATTGTGGTCGATGTTTGGGCCAGGATCAGCCTGGTTGGTATCGAGATATTGACAGTCGAGTCCAGGGTCGTTGTAGCCTCGGTTGACACCTTCCTCCACTACTCAGAGGAGATGGCCAAGATCGAGCAGGCCGCCATAGGCGCTACCCCCGGAGTCCTTGCATAAATCCGACTTTGAGATTAGGTTCGATTCTTGCAAAGATCAGACAGTTGAATAATCAGAAGAATATACAGTCAAAGTATAAGGTGAGTTAAATGGTAACCGCTACTCCAGATGCATCAAGCCTAGCCGAGGTTCTGGACAGAATCCTCGACAAGGGAATTGTAGTCGATGTTTGGGCCAGGATCAGCCTGGTTGGTATCGAGATATTGACAGTTGAGTCCAGGGTCGTTGTAGCCTCGGTCGACACCTTCCTCCACTACTCAGAGGAGATGGCCAAGATCGAGCAGGCCGCCATAGGTGCAACCCCGGGTGTCCCAGCGTAAGGAGAGATAAAACATGGTAACTGCTACTCCAGATGCATCAAGCCTAGCCGAGGTTCTGGACAGAATCCTCGACAAGGGAATTGTAGTCGATGTTTGGGCCAGGATCAGCCTGGTTGGTATCGAGATATTGACAGTTGAGTCCAGGGTCGTTGTAGCCTCGGTCGACACTTTCCTCCACTACTCAGAGGAGATGGCCAAGATCGAGCAGGCCGCCATAGGTGCAACCCCAGGTGTCCCAGCGTAAGGAGAGATAAAACATGGTAACTGCTACTCCAGATGCATCAAGCCTAGCCGAGGTTTTGGACAGAATCCTCGACAAGGGAATTGTAGTCGATGTTTGGGCCAGGATCAGCCTGGTTGGTATCGAGATATTGACAGTTGAGTCCAGGGTCGTTGTAGCCTCGGTCGACACTTTCCTCCACTACTCAGAGGAGATGGCCAAGATCGAGCAGGCCGCCATAGGTGCAACCCCGGGTGTCCCTGCTTAAGCAGGCATTTCTAACTCATTTTTTGGAGGGTTATGTCAGAAACCTTCGAAGAACTGGTTACCAATCACACAAGGCGAGAGCTGGAGGAGATGGCAATGAGGCTTGGGGTGGAAGCCCTTGGTGGAACCAAATCCCAACTGGCTGAGTCTATTCTAGACGCCAGCCGAAAAGCTACGCCGAAGGATGAGGCTAAACCAGTCTCTTGGGAACATCCAAGAGAGGCACCTCCAACGGTGGAGAAGCCAAAAGCTGCTGCAAAAGCACAATTCCTTGGGAAGACGGGGGTCATGGCCAAGATCTCTGCTGCCAACAAGACAGCCGGAGAGTTAGAGAAGGCTGGCAAAGAGATCAGGGAAGAAGGCATTCGAAAAATGACCAACGGCATTGCCAAGTTCAACAAAGTCGTCGATTCCCAAGTGAAGGAGAACAAGGAGGCGGCCGCAATGTTAAGCAGTGGAGTTCTTGCCCTCCAGGCAGAAGCGAATAAAATGTCCGGAGAGATGCGAGAAAAATCCAGGGATCTGCACGAGAGGTCCAGGAAGATGCTGGAGGACGGCATCCAGAAGTTTGAGGCCGGCCAAGCTGACTTCAAGAAGGGCCTGGACGCCCAGAAAAAATCCAACGAGAATTCTGTGGCCAAGTTCAACTCTGGAGTGAGAGATCTTCATTCCTCAACCCTCAAGATGTCCCGAGAGGTTCAAAAGGCTGGCAAAGAGATCAGGGATGAAGGCGAGAGGAACCTGCATAAAGGCTTGGCAGAGTTCGAAAGGAGCGTTCGCTCACAGGTGAAGGAGAACCAAAAGGCCGTATCGAAAATCGGCTCTGGTGCCGTAGAACTTCAGGGGAAGATCAGGACCTTCCAGGGAGAGATCCATAGGTATCAGGAGCAGGATTTGAAGAACTTCGTAAGAGATTTCTACTATGGGTAAACCCTAGTAGACATTTTTATAGTAATCTAAATTTCACGGAAGGTGCCCAGTAATGCAATATATCGAATCACATCCAAGGAAGGTGAGGGGAGAGTCCGTCCATCAAACGGCCAGCGAAAGAAAAGCGAACTCGCAGGCACGTGAAGCGATCACTAGATCCAAAGAGCCCGATATCCAGGTCAGGGTGAGGTCGCCCAAATATCCGCAAGAGATTGGAAATCCATCAGACGAAGCAGTAAGACGGGCTATAGAGACCGCTTACCTGATGCCAGATGTAAAGCATTTCATAGAAACTCCTGAGGTAATGGAGATAGAAAGTAGACTGAAGCTCTGGCTAAATTCAGGTTACCCGGTTCACTTGATTGGTCCAACCGGATGTGGGAAGACGAGCCTCGCAACTCACGTCGCAAAGGAGCTGGGCAGGCCTGTGGTTTGGATCAACGGCGATGAAGCTATAACTACCAGCGATCTGATCGGCGGATACTCCCAGATGGAGAACGAGAGTGTTAGAGATAATTATATTCATAATGTATTTAAAAGCAGAGACGTAACCAAGATAGAATGGGTGGATAACCCCCTATCTCTAGCATGTAAATATGGCTACACTCTGATTTATAATGAATTCTCCAGAACGAAGCCTGCTTCCAACAACATACTGCTCTCAGTCTTCGAGGAAGGAATCCTGGAACTGCCCACTAAGTTTGGGGACGAAAGGTATGTCAAGGTTCACGAAGATTTCAGGGCCATTCTCACAAGCAACTCCATAGAGTACGCCGGTATCCATAGACCACAGGATGCGCTTCTCGACAGGATGGTAGGAATATACGCTGATTATTACTGCTACGACACTGAAGTCCAGATCGTAAGGGAGCACACTGGATTATCAATTGAGCAATCTAGAAAGATCGTAAGCGTCGTTCGGTCGATAAGGGATAAGCTCCCAGATGGCCAGAAGCCTGGAACAAGAGCTTGCATAATGATTGCCAATGGCTTGAAAACCCTCAACGGCGACGGACATATAGGCTTTGAGCAGCTCTGCATCGACGTCATAGCAACCAAGACATGCTCGTCTCAGGACATGGCTGAAAAGACTAAGCTGGTTATAGAGTCCGTATCCCAGGTTTCCTAAGAGTATCATTATGGAACTAACTAAAGCTGTAATTGAGGAAGCGGGCGTTCACAAGATAGTTGGCGATCTCTTCAGAAGAAAACCACCAGGATTGCGTTTCAACGAGACGGATGCCGTAGTAATCACCGCCAGAACCGAAGATGGAAGGATGATAACAGAAACCTTCTATCTGTGCCTCAAGCCGGATGGAACCTTCGATGAGCAGTCCATGGGCTCTGATGCAAGCCAAGCCAGGAGGCACAGACTAGCCAAATTTATACGGTATTATAGGTTCGCCGAGGATATCAGTATATATAATTTAAGAGATGGAGTTAGTGATTGGATAGGTAGGGCTGTGGAAGTCCTTCCATCCGAGAAGGGTGATATTATCTACACTCCCTAGGTGGATTTGAGATGACAGGTAAGCCAAAGATCCAAGCGATAAGTGAAAAGGCCTGCGTTATGGCGGAGACGCTCTTTAACAAAAAAGTCGATAGCATAGTCAGCGTCTCTAGAGACGGTGAGGGTTGGATAGTAGAGTCCGAGGTTTTGGAGAGAAAGGCCGTTCCGGATACCCAGGACATCCTTGGAAAGTACGAGATGAAGTTCGACGATGGTGGGGAGCTCCAAGGCTACAGGAGAATTGGACTTCGCCATAGGGCCGATATGGAAGTGGTTGAAGAAGAGGTGTAGCTCCTGTGGCTAGAAGGACCTTGCGAACTGAAGGACATAAACCAGAAGAAAGCCTTGGTAAGTATGTCTACTGTGTAATAAAAGCTCCTGAAGATAAGAAGAGCTTCGGAAATCTGGGCTTTGGAGACCAGGAGGCTTACACTTTCGAGTACAAGGACGTCACACCAGTAATTAGCGATGCTGTCTTCAGAGAGTACGCTGTCAATGAGAGTGAGGTCGAGACTCACAGGAAAGTTGTAGAGCGTGTCATGACCGAGTACAGTGTACTGCCCGTGGCCTACGGGATGATTTTCAAGAACCGAAAGCTGCTAACTATTGCTATGGGGGCAGGTTACGCAGCTATGAAGAAGGCCTTCGAAGTTGTGGACAACAAGGTCGAGCTCGGCATCAAGATATTTTTGCCCAAGGGCGTAGAAGGCTGGGATGCCAAGAGATCAGAATGCAGATCCGAATTCTTGGATAACCTGCAGGGCATTTCTGTTGATTCAAAAGAGCTCAAGCTATTCAGCGACCGGCTGATATTGAATGTGGCCTTTCTGGTGGACAGGGCAAAAATCCTTGAGTTTTCTGAGCGGGTCGGGGAGATCTCTTCCGGGTACGGGGAGGTCAAGGTGCAGTACTCCGGGCCCTGGCCTGCTTATAACTTCGTGGACATATACATTCTGGGAAAGCAGCGAAAGGGGTTCAGATAGTGTTCCTAATAGACGATATCGTCTTGCGTTCCCTCGGCATCTCAATACCCTCAATCGACATGTTCTGGACCATTGAACAGATCTACAAGTTTGCTTACAAAGAAACGTACAACCCAGAGAAGATCAAGAGCCAGATAAAGGAGAATCGTTTGCTTTACGAGTTCGGCGAGACGACACGGAAAGAGTATGAGCGGATCAACTCTGATCTCATGTACAAGCTTCGGCTCGCTCTAAAAGCCTCTGAGATGGACCTGGGCCAGAAAACAGACTTACTTGGATAGATATGAAAGACGATGAGACCGCGGCTACAAGAGGACCTGTGATTCCGGAGGGGGGGCAGATCTGCGGAATAGCAGGTTTTCTGCAGATTCTCCAAGAGATGGATGGGGCGGGAGAAACAAAGAGGAATATCCAAGGGAATGTTGAAGGTCCTTTCTTCTCCAGAGCGGTGTACGAGTGCGTGATCAGGATAGGAATGGATAGCAATGAGTCTAATACATCTGCCCATCGCAGATCATTGTAATAATGATATGGAATAATAATGTCAAACTAACCCGAGGAAGATAAATGGCATTGATGGTGCGCAAGGTCATGGAGAATAAGAGGCGACAGCACACGCTTGTGACTGCCCATAAGAGAAGGATCAGGGACGAGGTTATACCTCAATTAAGAAAGACCAAAAGGGAATGGTACGAAACCTCTCGCCGGAATAAGCTGAGCATCCAAGGGAGATGGAACGCTCAGAAGGCGGTGGTCCAGGGGCAGCAGAGGGGCCAGCAGATCAAACACAAAAATGCGATAGCTGCCCATAAAAGAAGGATCAAAGCAGAGCTTGCCAAGCGGAGGTAAGCCTTACTTCAGAGAAGAAATCGCTTCCTGAAGGCTTGGAGAAATATAAGCCAAAATAAGTGTTCTAAATCCACCAGCGAAACTATGATGGGATTAGTATGATGGGATTAGCGCCAAACAAAACAAGCAACCTGGCTGATGTTGTGGAGCGGATACTGGACAAAGGCCTGGTGATCAACGCGGATATAGCAGTGTCGATAGCCGGCACTGAGCTGCTAGGAATTAAGATACGAGCAACTCTGGCTTCCTTCGAGACAGCAGCAAAGTATGGGATGGACCTCCCTTCAGGAACAAACCTCAACGCACCAGGCTGGAAGGAGGCATCAGTGACCAAGGCGGCGTGCCCGGAATGCGGGCACCGAAGGGACGAGAAGCTGCTCATTCAAGAGGGGTGCCCCATCTGTGGTTGGTCCAGTCCGATGCAGAGCTTGCCCCTAATAAGGCCGCCTTCTGATAGCTATGATTGATTTTGATGAGGTGAGCAGTCATGAAAAAGGCACCAAAGGATAAAGATGAGGCCAATGAACAGTACGAGGAAAGGATAAGACAGCTCGAGAAGCGGATTGGAGACCTGGAAAAGAAAGAGCCTGGGAAACTGAGCGAGCCAGGAATACAGGTCGAAAAGGAGTCCGGAGGAGACATCTGCGTGGAAGGTTTGGTGGGGGGCATCGTTGGCCAGTTCGTTCCAGGCCTCGGGGGGATCATCAAGGCTCTGGAGAAGTCCTCGCCGGAGTTTCGAAATAGGATTGCAGATACTGATGCCGAGATAAAGCACAGGATCGATGTGGGCTGGTCGAGCAAGCCCGTTGTAGATTACCACATATCCACAAGGCCTCTTTCCGGCGGACCAAGGAGAAAGACCGCTCCGAGAGAGGTAAACGTGAGGATGCCTGAAAAGGGACCCGTGAGGGAGCCCATAGTCGATGTGCTCGACGGGAAAGATTACATCACTGTAATCGCCGAGCTACCCGGGATCACCGAGGATGACCTAAAGGTCCAGCTGAAAGGAGAGTCCCTGGAGATAAACGCCGGCCAGTTCAGCAAGACGGTAGCCCTGCCTTGCACTCCCAAGTCCATTATGGAGAGGACCTACAAGAACGGCATACTTCAGCTCAAGATAGAACGGTAGTGAAATGGCCATTAACATCGATGAGGAGAACCTAACGGAAGGGTTACTTGGTCTTGTTGTTGCCCTGGTCGAGATCATCGAAGAGGTACTCGAGCGACAGGCTATCAGGAGAATGGAAGGAGGAAGGCTGAGCGACGAGGAGATGGAGCGACTCGGGGATTCTCTCTTCGAGCTGGACGAGGCCCTGAAGAAAATTAAAGTCGATAACGGCATCGAAGACGCTGTGAAGTCTGTAAGGGATGGGCTTGACAGTGTAGCTGAAAACATAGTCGATCAGTTCATTGATCCCGAGAGATGGACCAAGGAGCAGGAAAGCTAGACTATGAGCGATGAAGCCAGGTATCTTTATTGCATAGTCAGAGGGCACGAAGAACTCCATCTTGGTGGCATAGGGATAGAAGAAAAGTTGGTCTACACCGTCTCTCACCGGGACATAGCGGCAATTGTACACTCTTGTTCGCCTGTGCCCTACGACACCACGAACAATGCCCTGGCGGAAGGTTGGGTGCTTGAGCACAGTTACGTCATCGACCATGCCATGAAGAAGTTCGGAACAGTCCTCCCCTTCTCCTTCGATGTGATAATCAGGGGAGGCGATGAGGCGATTCGAGGATGGCTGGACCAGAACTACGAAAGGCTTCAAGAGGAGCTGAACAGGCTCTCGGACAGAGCGGAATACTCCGTCCAGATCTTCTATGATTATGATAAGTGTGCATCCAAAGTGCTGAGCGGCAACTGTGATCTTCTTTCTTTAAAGGAAAAGATCGATGCGCAAAGCAGGGGGAAGGCCTACCTGCTACAGCGGAACCTGGATCTGAAGCTAAAGGATGCCGTTTCTTTGCATGTAGAAAAATTGGCTGAGCAGTTCGGCCTGGATATAGAGTCCATCGCCGATGAGGTCAAGACCGAAGAGAGGCACTCTTTCGTTCCGGAGAAGTACAAGGACAAGAAGTTGATGGCTTCCTTCTCCTGTCTGGTCCACGGAGACAAGGTTGACTTGCTAGGCATGGCCTTGGAGAAGATAAACTGCCTCGATGGTCTAGCCGTCCGGTTTACTGGCCCCTGGGCTCCTTTCAGCTTCGTGGACACCGGGGGTGCATGATCTTGGAGCCGGAACGCGAAAGCTGCCTTGTGGAGGTGCTGGATAGGCTGCTGAACAAAGGTGTGGTGCTTAACGCGGATCTGATCATATCCGTGGCGGGCATCCCAATGATCGGAGTGAACCTGAGGGCTGTCCTGGCCAGCATGGAAACCATGCTTGATTATGGAATGATGGAGGACTGCGATAAGGCCACAAGGGAGTGGTATGTCCGCCAGGAAAGAAAGGCGGCTCTGGAGAACGGCGAGAACGTTGTTCTTTAAGACCTCTGGATAGCTACTACGAAACGTCCCCCCCCCGCCCGACCGTTTTAAGTTCTTGGTACTAAATGGGTCCTCTCACCGATCCATTTTCATCCTCACGGTGACCATAAGTCATGAAGGTTTTTTGCGAACGAGTAACTTGGAGTCACAGTAAGAAAAATTTATATTTCATAGAGTGCTATATCTCGATGAAGAAGTCATCCCTCCATTGTGTAGAATCAACTTCTCTGGCCCCTCTTTGGCCGCACATAATAAACTGTTTGTCGGTTAGACGTAAGGTGAGATTGAATGAGTCCATCAATTCCTAAAACCATGAAAGCAGCGGTGATCGACCATTTCGGCGGTCCTGAGGTCCTTCACGTAGCATCGATACCCGTGCCGGAACCAGGTGAGAACGAGGTTCTAGTTCGGGTTAGTAGAGCCGGCGTTGGAGTTTGGGACCCGTGGCTCCGTGAAGGCGGAGCTAGCAGCCGAAGCTTCCCGCTGGTTCTGGGGTCCGATGGGGCAGGAACAGTTGTTGCCATTGGGCCAAATGTGCGGCGTTTCAAGGTCGGTGATCTTGTTTACGGTTATGGTTACGACAACCCAAAGGGAGGCTTCTACGCCGAGTACTCTGCGGTCTATGAAGAGAACGCAGCGATGATCCCACAAAAGGTCAAGCCGGATGAAGCTGGAGCGCTGGCCGTGAGCGGAATAACGGCCCTCCTGGGACTCGAAAGGTTGAGGCTTGGTAAAGGGAAGAGGCTCATGATCGTAGGGGCGAGCGGCGGCGTAGGCCACGTTGCCCTTCAACTGGCGAAGCTGATGGGAGCGAGCGTTTTGGCTTTAGCCTCTGGAAAGGACGGGGTTGATCTGGTGAAGCGCCTGGGAGCTGACCACTCTGTGAACGGGCACGATGCGGACATTGTGGGAGCGGTGATAGATTTCGCCCCGAAGGGCCTGGACGCTGCCCTGGCCTTCACGAATTCAGATGACCTGATGGAAGCACTAAAACTGGTGAAGAAAGGCGGGAACATCGCGTACCCGAACGGCGTGGAGCCGGAACCCGTTGGTCAGGCAGGAGTAGAAGTCCACGCCTATGACGGCCTTCCTAGCCCAGAGGCCTTCGAGCGCTTAAACGGCCTGATCGCCCAAGGACCCTTCCACGTCGAGATCAGCAAGACATATACGCTTGAGGAAGCAGCTCAGGCGCATCGAGACGTCCTGAAGCACCACATCGGCAAGCTGGCACTTAGGATAAACGATTGAGGAAAACGATGCCAAGTCTGATCCAAACGTTGAGACAATAGATTCACTCATTTTTTCAATAATAATATATGATGCAAATCAATAAGCATAAATTGGGTTGGTAAGATGTCAAAACCAGTCAGCGTCAGATACATTGTGAATGATGTGGATGCTGCGATCGAGTTCTACACAAAGATGCTAGATTTCAAAGTAGAGATACATCCTGCACCTGAATTCGCAATATTGTCAAGGGAAAATCTGAGGTTGTTGCTTAGCAAGCCGAGCGGACGAGGTGGTGGCGGTAAAGAAATGCCAGACGGAACCCCTCAAACTCCAGGTGGCTGGAACCGATTTCAGATCGAAGTCGAGGATATTGCATCTACGGTGGATATGCTCAAGAAGGCTGGCTGCATGTTTCGTAATGAGATTGTTACTGGAGTTGGCGGCAAGCAGATACTACTTGAAGATCCTTCTGGAAACCTCATCGAGCTGTTTCAGTATTTCAAAGCTCGATGAACCACAGGTGATGTATAATCCTCGCTACCTCATATGGCGTATACCCGTGCATAATAAATCGGCC
>CAVWIG010000053.1:0-28494 GCA_963754945.1 Methanotrichaceae archaeon | reverse complement strand
GACATCGTGGCCAGCTTCTTCAAGCGCAGGCTTGGAATGAAGCGAGGAGCCCAGTTCTTCGTGATCGACCAGCTAGACTTCGTATTCGGGGCTTGGATACTGACGGTGATCCTGGACCCACATTGGTTCTGGAATAACTTCACTCCAACCATCATCGTCATAGTGCTGATAATAACTCCAGTGCTCCACCGGGTTACGAACATCATAGGCTACCGGATCGGAGCTAAGAGGGAGCCCTGGTAACGCTCCATCGGACAATGCGTCGCGGCTCTTTTCGGAAGACGGAATTTATTAGACACTTTTTCTCACTACCATTGACTTTTAACCAATTATCGGTGAGCCAGGAGCCTTTCTCGAAAGCTTTATAAGTTTAGGTAATTGATAGGATAACGTCATAGCCAATTTTATCGGGGAAAAAAATAAGAAATTGGCGAAAAAAGAAAAGGAGGAGAAATATGGACGCATTTAGCATGGGACTCGTAGGAGCCGTTGGTGCCCTTGCGACGATCTGTGGTGCCTCCGAGGATATCGATTCTGATATTGGTTCTCAGAGCAACCCCAACTCGCAGGTCCAGCTAGCTGCCCAGGTTGGAAATCCGCACAGGATTTACAACAAGGCCATCGCAGGCGAGCCCCCATCGAACGCTCTATGGTGCACATGCGCAGCGGTCGTGGCTTACGTTCTCATTACCACATACCACATGCCCGCACTTATGTCGATTGCAGCCGGTTCGACATTTGCTGCCCTAATCGACGGAGTAATGTCTACCAGCGCTTACTTCGGCCGTAGCGCCAGCCAATCCAGGTTCAACCAGTGGATCTACCTGGATCTTGTAAGGTATACGACTACATCAATCATGGCTCACGTCTGGATCACTTCGTTCACAGTCACAACGATCGCGTACATCCAGATCTACATGCTGACGCCTCATCATCCGTTCCCGCTGCCTGTCATTGCTCTCATCTGGGGAATAACAGTCGGTGCCATCGGATCGTCTGTAGGTGATATCCACTACGGCGGTGAGCGTGAGTTCCAGTGGAGGCTTTTCGGTCAGGGTCTCAACACCATGCTGTCCGGACAGATCGTCAGGAAGGCAGAGGCGGGTCTGCGAAACACCATAGACAACGCCTGGTTCTGCGCCAAGTTCGGCGGTCCGTGCACAGGCTTAGGAATGTTCCTTACGGTGTTCCTCGACAACTGGAGAACAACGGTCTTTGACCCCATCACTCAGGCACCTTACGCCATCGCGATGGGCTGTATCTTCATAATCTTCATGAACCTCTATAACTTCTATCTGGAAGTCTCCGCGAGGAGAAAGTATGGGCCGTATCCAGGCTACAAGGGGGACATACCCGCATGATATTTGATGCTCAGACAATTGTGTACATGCTGGAGAT
Source organism: Methanotrichaceae archaeon (assembly GCA_963754945.1). Classification (GTDB taxonomy): domain Archaea; phylum Halobacteriota; class Methanosarcinia; order Methanotrichales; family Methanotrichaceae; genus Fen-7. The sequence continues at coordinate 27,096 of CAVWIG010000053.1, read as the reverse complement.
AATAGTAGGAAGTCTCCTGGTGAGCGTGGGCGTACACTTCGTTCCTGTGGGCGGCGCTCCAGCAGCAATGGCGCAGGCTACAGGTATCGGTACAGGTACAGTTACCCTGGCAGCAGGCTCGGGTCTAACCGGACTGCTGGCTTGTGGACTGATGATGTCCGTGACGGACAACATCTGGCCGATCCTTGCTTCGGGAGCTATCGGCTCCATGATCATGATGGACGCCACAATGCTAACGGGCGACTTCATCTACTCATATGCCGTTGGCTGTCCATACGCTTCCGCTAAGGTCAACTACGACCCCATAACCGGGTTCTCTCAGCCGCCATACGTGGCTCCGGGAACAGTCGGCCAGGGCATCCCAACGGTCTGCTTCGTGACAGGGACTATCGGTGCGCTCCTTGGCGGAGTCGGTGGTGCCATGATCTACTTCCCGTGCAACATGATCAGCCACAACCCGGCACAGGCCGCAGTTTTCACCATAGGGATATTCTTCGTGCAGTCTGTGATTCCCTCCTGGAACATTCAGGGAACAATCGAGGGATTCCACGACCCCAAGTTCAAGAAGTGGCCATTGGCCTACAAGGCAAGCCTAGTTGCAGGCATCCTTCTGGCAGTCATGACTGTTATGATCCAGCCGTTGGGAGGCGCTTAGAATGTCTGAAAAACCCAAGAGATTTAAGCTCGAACCTAAGCAGCTTAGGATCTACGGCATAGCCGGGGCCGTAATAGGAATATACCTGGCACATTTCCTGAATGCTGCGACTGGGACGAACATCTTCTCCTTCATCGGGTCCCTGGCGGCTATAGGTGGAGTTCTGTGGGGTGCCAACGCCATCCGCAGGATCTGTTCCTACGGTCTGGGCACTGGTGTACCCGCCATGGGAATGCTGGCCCTGGGAATGGCAACTGTCGCTTCCCTGTTCGGCCTCAACATAGCCGAGCAGTTCGGAGTTGGAATCCTCGGCCCAATCATAGCCCTAGTGTACGCGGTTATATTCGGTTATATCATCGGCATACTCTGCAACAAGGTGATGCATTTCAACATCCCCATAATGGAAGAAGGGATGATGGACATCTCAGGTGCAGGAACCCTGGCCATCCTGGGCTGGTCTATTACCATGGCAGGAACCATCTCCTATAGCGTCGTAGTCAAGGACGTCTACAGCACAGGTTTCCTGGCCATCATCTTCATCCTGGGTGGCATGGCGATATTCCATCCGTTCAACGCCAATCTGGGGCCGGATGAGAAGCAGGACAGGACCCTGGTCGACGGCCTGATGGTCGCTGGACTAGCGATGATTGCCTTGGGCATATGCTCCCTAGCGACACTGGGACTTTCCGCAGCTCTGGTGACGATTGTAGTGGGCTTTGCAGTCTGGTACTACAACTATATCTGGTACTTCAGGCTGGCCAAGGAAGATGCCGCAGCAGTGGTCGGAACAGGGCTTCTGCCGCCGAGCGTGCAATAAGGAGGTCTGTAGATGGGAATAGTTAGAGTATCGGATGAACTGGGTCTCCTCTTTGATCCGCTCAAGGGAACGATAGCTGAGACGAGAGAGGACGTAATACTATACGCCCTGGACCCATTGTATCCAAGAATAGATAGAATGGACCACATCGCCGACGACATGGTGAACCAGCTTACGCCGGACGCTGAGCTAATGGAGTCCTATGCCCACCGTGGTAAATGTTCCTACATTGGCGGCCTATACACCAACATCTGGATGGGCACGATCTTTGGAATGCTATTTGCCTTCGTCGTGCTGGTCAGCTCGGTGTTCATGCACCCGGGCGGCATAGAGGCAATCAAAGCCGCACTTAAGGTTGCAGGAGGGCCCTAGATATGGCTCTGAAGAAAAAACCAAGCGAGCCGTGGCCATTGATCACAGGCGAGTACCACGTAGGAAATCCGGAGAGCCCGGTGGCAGTTTGTACCTGCGGATCGCACTTGAAGTTCGAAGAGCTGATCAATGCAGGCGCAGCCCTGGCTGGTCCATGTAAAACTGAAAACATCGGCATAGAGAAGATGACTGCCAATCTGGTCTCCAATCCCAACATCAGGTATATGATAATCACCGGGATGGAGGTCAAGGGGCACATCACTGGCCAGGCTGTGGATGCGTTCCTCAAGAGCGGAATAGATAAGGAAGGAAAGATCGTTGGCGCTACGGGCGCTATCCCCTTCATCCAGAATCTGAACGAGGAGTCTATAGAGCGAGTCCGCGCCCAGGTCGAGCCCGTCCTGATGATGGACACTGAGGACCTCGGAGTCATCGGAGCCAAGATCAAGGAGCTTATCGCCAAGGACCCTGGAGCCTTAGACGTCGAGCCGATGAGGATCGAGCTAAAGAAGGACGAAGGATTTGAAGAGGCTCATGGACCAAGGCCCCTAGCAGCCGAGGTCTCCGAGATCAGGCAGAGGATGCGCCTTGAGGACGAGATGGTGACCATTAACGGTCTACTAAACAAGCTCCAGGCAGGCATCTACGCCGGAAAGATAGAGGGAATTGCCCTCGGAATGACCATCGTCCTGGTCCTCTTCGGCATTATCATGAAGATGACCGCAATGGGAGGGAAGTAGAATGGCAGAAGAGCAGGAGGCTATTTACGGCCTGGGATTACCCACAGTTGCCGATCCTTCGGCCCATGACATGGCAATGATCCAAGATGTCGTGGACGACTACAAATGGAAGGCCCAGCTCCTAGCGAGGGAGACCAAGCTGAGCTCGGGAGTTCTAGCTACAGTGTCCATGGGGTTTGCCATCGGGTTCCTGATCGCCGTAATAATGATGATCGGGCCATTCTTCATACTTAAGGGAGGGATTTGAGCTATGGCTAACGAAGGAAAATTGAGAGTACCTGTTGCCGTTGTCGATCCCGTTCAGTTCTCTGAACTGATGGCCAGGATGGACAAGATAGAAGAAAAGCTTGAATTCTACTCGGCCGAGAAGTTCATGAGGGCAGGGAAGTCCATCGGCAGGGACATGGGCGCAGCCTATGGTACCTGTGCTGGATTGATCCTGATACTGGCATACATCATATTCAATTATGCCCACAACTGGACGCCCGTGTTGAAATAACTAGATGGCCACGACGAAGGTGATTTGTAATGTTCAAGTTCGATAAGAAGCAAGAGGTATTTGAGTTCGGCAAATTCAGTGTGGGAGGCCAGCCTGGAGAGTACCCCACATGCTGCATAGGCACAATGTTCTATGCCAGGCACAAGATAGTGTCCGACCCGGAGCACGGAGTCTTCGACAAGGATGCTGCAGAGAAGCTCTGGAACAAGCAGGCAGAGATGAGCGACATTACAGGCAACTCCTGTATGAACCAGATTGTCGCTGAGAGCAATGAGGCAATGCAGAAGGAGATCGACTGGTTCGTCGGGTTGTCCGACTATCCGTTCCTCATCGACTCCTCGGCACCTGCTGTGAGGGCCTTCGGAGTCAAGTATGCGACGGAGATCGGTGTTGCCGACAGGGCGATCCACAACTCTATAAACGCATCCATTACTCCAGAAGAGCTGACGGCGGTAAAGGAGAGCGACCTGAACGCAGCAATCGTCCTAGCCTTCAACGCAATGGAGGCTGGAACCCAAGGAAAGATGAACATCCTGACCAAGGCAGCGGGCGGAGCCAAGAAGGGAATGCTCGAGTACGCCAAAGAGTGCGGTATTACCAGACCCCTGATAGACACTGCTGCCATGCCTCTGGGCGCCGGCTCAGGCGCAACGGTTCGTGCCTGCATAGCAGTCAAGGCCATACTGGGCCTGCCTGTTGGCGGCGGGTTCCACAACGGTGCATCCGCTTGGGACTGGATGAAGAAGTGGAAGAAAGAGCACAGGGAAGCCTTCGCCCCGGTGGACATCGGGTCCAACCTGGTAGCGGGCATTGTAGGTGCTGACTACTACCTCTACGGTCCAATCGAGAACGCACCCATGATCTTCCCGGCTGCTGCGATGGTGGACATCATGAAGGCAGAGTCCGCCAAAGAGCTCGGCCTGAAAGTCATGGCTGAGAACCATCCCATAACAAAGACGCTTTAAAGCGTCTTTTTTTCTTTCTTTTTTGAGGTATCATTGCCCACAGTCCAGGTCAAGACTGTTTTTGGCGACGTTAAGTTCCAGTGCCAGAGGTGCGGGTCTTGCTGCCATCACCGGCGGCCGCTAGAGTTCGACGACCTCGTTCCAATGGACCGACTGAAGGAGTTCTGGGAGAAGTCAAACCTGATTTATCTGACAGATAAGGACATCCGCGATATCAGCAACATGTCGCGCAAAAAGCCTGATGAGTTCGTAGACACCCTATTCGAGTACAATGGCGACAGCGTTCGGGTCGAAGATAGCGGCAAAAAGGTCATCCTGGATCTTCCGGTCATGAAGTCAAAAGAGGATACGACCTGTGTGTTCTATAACGACGGATGTTCGGTTTATTCTGTGCGCCCCAAGGCCTGTCGGCTTTTTCCCTTTCGGGTAGAGGAAGAGACGACCTCGGAAGGGGACATTCTGCTCAATATAAGCTACAATCCAACCTGCCCTGGCATAGGGAAAGGCGCATCTGTCGACAAAAAACGGCTTGAGAAGCTGGTAGTCGATCAATTCCTGCACAGGACAGAGTCGATATTTCCAAAGGTTCAGAGGCTTGTCGCGGAAGGAAAGATCGATCGGTGCGCGAAGATATACAGAACTCTGCCGGGAAGAATTGCTTCATCCGGCCGGGTAATAAAACCTGCAAAAGCAAATCCTGACGAATAACGATAGCAATAGACGATGGGCCGATACTTTATCCAGTAGAATTGCCCTTCGGTTATCGGCAGTCGAGCGTCCCGTGCGGCCCCAATGTCCGGTAAAGTTTTTCTTCTAAAGAGTTATAATGAATCTGAGGCACGGGGTAGGCTACCTCAGAGCCTTAAAAGGAGGTTATCATAATGCAGAAGAGCGATGCAATGTTGCAGCACGAGAAGACGATCGAGTTCGTACTGGCGCACAATCCGAAGGGCTCCAACGAAGACGTGATGCACATCGAAGTTAGGAACTATGTTGTCGCGGTGGCCGCAATCTTGGTTGTAGTCATTGCTGCCGTTTCAATGATGCATTAAATATGGCGGCCAGCAGTAGGGTCTGCTGGCAGTCATATTTATCATTGATGCATTAGAGAAAATTCAGATTATTAGGTTTAACTTGATACAATTTTATTAATTTTTGAACACAGTACCCCGCCGCTTCAACTTGAATCTTATTACGGTATCTAATCCAAATTAAAGAGAGGGCTTGTCTTCTCGTGGGAATATCCTGGAAGGCTCTATCATATCATACCTTGAGACAAAGTTCAGCTATCTATTCAGGCTGCATGCACACATTGGAATCGTCCGAAATGGAACAGACGATTTTACTTGACTGCCAAAGACGGAGACTATTCAAAGGTTCTGGAGCTAAATGTCTAATTCGGCAGGCGGTGCAATGCAACATGGGCGATATTACCTATTTTGAAGGCTTTATAAATTTTCCTGTAGAATTGCGCTCGTACCTGTCCCCTTCTCCCCGGCCCAGCATACGGCTGCGTTCGAAACAGTTCTCACACACCTGCATATGTCTGAATCCTTCGCAGGCAAAGATCTTGGCATCATAAAATACATCTCCAATCTTCTTGTAGCACTCGTCGCATCGTTCCGGCACCTTGTAAGAATTGGAGTAGTATCTCTTTTTCCGCTCTAAAAAGTTTCGGTGATGTACGGCAATTTTCGTCATCGTGCAGAAAATTTACTTTGAACTTTTTTCCTTTTGCCTTTTTTTCTATTTTCCTGACGGCAAGAATAACAACCGTGGCGCTAAAATACTTACTGATACAATGTCAATGTTTCAAGCGAAGGGACACCGTACCGTCGGCCCACGGTCCTCCATATGAGTCTCTCCGCTTACCAAGATATCATCTGCCATCAGGATAAGAGGACCAGACAGGGGATACTGGTCCTCTCCTCCTTACCTTTAAATTTACCGATATTAAGTTCTAAATTGCCTGAAGCAGGTCCGACGATGCACCGTTGACTTTGGCTAAACCAGCCATCTTATCCTATTAATACGATTAGTAATAAGCACCATATTTATTATGGTCAAACCTTTAATGAATCAATAAATGAGGAATTCGAACTTCTTCATCAAAGGCCGCGATCCAAGCGCAGTACACATTTCCAGGACTATCATTTTGATATGGACTCTGGTGACTGCGGTACCCGCAAGATAATGATTTATATTACCTTGCTTCAGAATAGGAATGTGGTAAGGACGCATGAATAGATCCGTTTTGAAGATCGCAAACATTGAGAGAGATCAAGAAAAAAGAGTCGATAGAGACCAACAAAAGAGAGCCATTTGTAACGAGGTTGGCTGGGTTTACAATGATCTTCAATGGTTTTCTGATGAGGAAGCTCAACGGGCCAAAGAGCAGAGGAACAAACTTCTGAAGGCTCTATCCAGTTGGATTAATTATAGCTTTCAAGAGAGCAAACTGCACTCTGGGCCGCTCTCTCCCGGATGTTCGATCTGCGGCGATGGCGGTTGGGATTGCAACTACACCAACCATCGATGCTCAAGAAATTGCTTCTACTGCCCACAAGACCGTTCGATTAAAGTGGAAAGCGAGTCAAAAAGTGAAGGGTTTGCGTTCAGGGATCCTTTAGAACATATAAACTATTTAAAGACCTTTCAGATCCGAGGTGTAGGGTTTTCAGGTGGAGAGCCTTTTCTAGTGCTTGATAGATTATTGGCTCACATCGAGGCAATTCGAAAGGAATTTGGGAATTCGATGTATCTGTGGGCTTACACAAATGGCGATTTCGTAGATCGAGAATCTTTAAAAAAGTTGCAGGAAGCTGGTTTGGATGAAATTCGTTTCGATCTGAGTGCTCGACAATATGACTTAACCCCAATTATCCTTTCAAAAGAGTATATACCTGCAGTGACCGTCGAAATCCCTGCAATTCCGGAGGATTATGATCTTGTGAAGGATCTACTGTCCAAGATGGAGACAATAGGTGTCAATTTCCTCAATCTTCATCAGTTAGCAACAACCCAGCATAATTATAAGGCGTTCGTCCAGCGAAATTACCACTTCCTCCATGTGCCCCGGATTCCTGTCTTCGAGTCGGAAATCTGCGCCTTAAAATTGCTTGTATTTGCACGACAGCATCAGATCGGCTTACCGATCAACTATTGTTGCCAAGTTTACAAGAATCGATTCCAGGGTAGAGATATCAGAGCGAGAACAAGCAGAGTAGTAAAACAGGGATTCGAGGAATTTAGAGAAGCAGAAATAACCAGTGCGGGGTATATTCGCCTGTTCAAGGTTTTAGATTCGACTGATAAGATCGTTTGCTTGGCCAAGCGCCTGGAAGAAAATCATTGCTCACCGGACCTTTGGCAATGTAATGCCATGAGGACAGAGATATCCATCCATAGCAGCTTGCTCCCTTATGTGGATTGGTCATCCTATTCTCTGTCGATCTTCTATTTTGAAACACAGGTCGGATTGAAAGAAGAGATTGCTGGCATAGTTGAGGAAAATATAGTCCCAAAAAACAAGTTGGTTCATTTTGCAATTGGCTGGAGCCAAACGGCGATAGAGAGCTGGTTCAAGCTCTATATGCAAAAGATGAATTTCCGGGACGTCAGCCGTTACTTCGCAAAGAATTATCCCATTAAAGATAATTCCATTGAGAATAATGAGAAAGAAACTTTATCCAAGTTACAAAAAGAAACCTATGAACTAAGAAAGTGCGCTAAGTGGGAAGAATTAGAGAATGGGTTATCTGAAGTGTTTTAAATCGCGACGATTCGCTCTTCTGCAGGTTGAGACGAATACCGTTTGACTCTGAATTGTGTCATATGCATTTTTTGGTCTTCTTAAGGGTTCGTTTTCTATCATATATCAATAATTAATCATGTTATTAGTTAATTTATTTTTATCATAATACCCTGCCAGCTTGCTGCTGGGTCCACCGCCGCAACGTTGATTTAAAGGATCTACGTATCATATGATAGCCAGCACAAAGTTTATCTCTATCATATTACAGAAGACAAAGCCGTTACATTTGATCTAATCGTCCCGGAGGTGAAAAGAGATGGACAGCTTTACGTCTCAAATAGTCGCCGTCGTTGTCTTCGGCGTGATCATAACCGTATTGCCCGGACTCATCAACAAGTGGTCTGACAGCAGGTCACAGGTAAGGTGAGCGATTTTATCCGATCCTGGATACTCCAGGATCATTATTATTATTATTATTGCATCGCATCCTACATTTCTTGTCGTAATGGGGACACACTTAGTGTTGGCGCAGATGTTCTCCCTTGACGGCTCCGTTATGACCATCATGAGCAGGTCCAAGCGATCGATTTAAAGGCAGAGTTGCTTTCGGCCCCGGTTATCGCTTCCGGGACTTTGACTTGAGCATCTTAGCGCCTTCGTTTGTTCTTACCGCCAGGGCTTGGGACTCCAGTTCAGCTACTAACTTTCCCATTTCAGTGACGTAGTCATAAGCAAAGAATACTGATTGTAAGGGTCTTCCGATCTACTGGAGCGCAGGCTTGGTGTTGGTCCATGACCGGGCTCGTTCATTCACTTTCAGGCCCAGGATATTTGGGACGCCGTTATAGACATCCTCAGCAATCATAGCACAACCTTGGGCTGCAGCGCATCTTTCCAGGGATCTCACTTCTCGGCCCAATAGATCTGAAACTCGCGGTTCAATCTCATGTGCCGGACTGCCCGCGAGGTACAGCGGAGGAGACTCCTCGCCCAGGTCTTTTAACAAGACTTCCATTGCCTTAGTCTCCATGGCCGCAAACAAGGCCAGGGAATCCAAGGCGTGCACTCTCACCTCCGGATCACACTCATCAAGGGTTGAATAGCCCAGCTTGGCCAGGATGCCTCCACGGCTGAAAGCCTGATTAGCAGTCATCTTCCCGGAGTCTACCGCCCTTATGGCCTCTACGTCCAAGGGCCCTTGGGTCAGGCCCGGCGCGAAGGTTGGTGCATCGATGGCCCCGACGATCCTGCCCTGGAGGACCCCAAATGTCACAGTGTTGGAGCTGGCATCGCAGACAATGAAGCTGGGAACTCCCTTTTTAAAGACAAAATAAGCAAGGCCCACCTTCTCTCCGCTCATGCCGTGAGAGAAGACCTTAAGCCTGGGGTCGGTGTCGCTGTCCCTGTGGATTCCTGGCAGAAGAATCGCCGGCCAGCCCGAACCCTTAATGGCATCGAAGACTCTGGTGCCGCCGCCGACATGCAGACCCGCTCCGTCCTGCTGTCTCAGGCCCCGGTTGGAGGCGTCCTCCAACCTCACGATCTCCGTCAACCCGTCGCCCATTGAATAACTCATGGCTATGAGCTTGATCTCCGAGCCTAGGTTCTGTTTGATTTGCTCGATTATCTTTTCCGGCGAATGCGCGCACGCCTCGAATCTTGGCAGCTCCCAGCATCTGCCTTCAGAGGTGGCAAACCTGATGGCTGTAGTGCCGTGATCCACTCCAGCGAACATCACATCAGCCCGATTATGCTTCTGGCCAATCTTTTGCTATCTTCCTTGTCCTTCATGAAGGTGTCCAGTCTTACGCAATCGCCTCTGTAGCTGCTTGTTTTGTCCACCACAAAGACTTCCGGGTATCCCAGCAGCGCAGCCACGCCCTCGTCGTCTGCGGAAACACCAACTGCTTTCATGAACTTGGCAGCAGGACCACTTACCGGTTTGTTCCTAACGAGGGGACTTATGGCAACAATTTTTTTCCCTTTGAGCCTTTCACATACCCCTGGAAGAGCCAGGATTGGTCCAATGCTTGTTACGGGATTAGAGGGGCCGATGAGGATCTGATCCTCTTTCTCCAGGAGCTCCTGGAATCGGGGGCATGGAGATGCCTGATCTATTCCTTGGAAGCGCAGAGAGACGACATCCGGCGCTCCTCCAAGGCCCACCCAAAAATCCTGGAAGTGCATCTCACCTTCAGGAGTGGTGATCATGGTAGACACAGGGTCGTCGGTCATAGGAACAACCAAAGCCCTGATCCCCATTGCCTTGGCCAGAGCCTCGGTAGCCATGCTAAGGCTAACGCCCTGTCTGATCAGATCGGAGCGGAATATGTGAACAGCACGATCGTTGTCGCCTAAAGATAACAGTTCCGGATGGCCCAACGTTCTCAGGAAGCCGGTTGTGTGGAAGCTGTCTCTCCGGATGCCCCACCACCTGACCTCATCGACGATCCCCGCGAGAGTGTAAAGAACAGTGTCCACGTCTGGAGAGACCAGGTTGCCAGAGATCCACAGATCCTCGGCGGTGTTTACGACCACGGATAGCTCCCCGGGATCGACCAAATCCTTGAGGCCGGTTAGCAGTTTGGGAGTTCCCGTGCCGCCGCTCAACGCTATCATGTCAAATATCCAGCAAGATCATCCCTGTCTTGAGGCCAGCTAACTCCTCTTCGGTCAGTGCGGAGCGTATGGCATTCTGCGAGTCGATTGCGCTGTTTCCCAGGGGGTCCTCTATGATAATCGTCAGGTTGAACTGGCCTCTCAAAGCCATGTTCATATTCTCCAGGATCTGGTTGCCGTGTTCTGTTCCCTCCAGATCGCCTGCCTCGCATGCTGATCTGGTGGCAAATTCTACTATACCCTTGATTCTGGTTAAGACGCCCTCGATGTTAGAAACGTAGCCTTCAGATGCGGGCCCGGGCTCCACGGCTACTCCCAGCTCAGGCACTCTGATCGTGCCGCTGGAAGATCTGATGACCCTTGCGTTGAGATCGTCCAAACTTGAGACTGTCAAGGTGTGGCGCATAGGCTCCTTCTGGCTGAGAAGGATTGTGTCGCTGTGCCGATACCCGCAGCAGCAAACGCCTGCTATGATCATGGCCTCGCCGAAGTGAGGAATCTCCTTAGTCTCCCAGTTGAAATCCATCTGAGTGGAGCAGACTGGGCAAACGTTAGTAGTAGTGAGTTTCAATCCTTGCCTCCCACTACCTTCTCGCGGTCTATCCTTATGCCATGGGGCACTACTGCAACCAGGTCGTCTCCTATGCCGGCTATGTCTCCGGAGACGTCATCGACCGCCTTCTTCAGCTCGCCTATAGCTCTGTCCAGAGCAGCTTTGTCCTGTTTCAATCCACCGATATCGATAAGAACAATGTTACCTGCGTATATCTCCTGTTTGATCTCCAGTAGGACGTCTGCCTTGGAGAGTTCTGCCACTCTCAGCATCTTCTCCGGAGAACCGCCAACTTCTTCGAACTGGCCCAGGTCGACTTCGGTGTAATCATCCTCGCCCGGCCTTCCAAGAATCTTTAGTTTATCCAAAAAGCTAGACATATTAACCCCTCAGATGATAACCTGTATTATTATATTTATATCTGACGTTCTACATGTCCAATAGCCTGACTCCGGCAAAGCCCATGACCATCATGAACAGCAGCACTACAATTACAAAACCTGCAGATCTTACTCCCTGCGGTGCTGAAATCTGGACAATCAGCATGAGGGCGATCATCGTGGCGATCAGCCCCGCGCTTATGCCTATCTCAAGATGCTTCTTTTCCATCGTTTATCACCTTTAATCCGGGTCTTCTGTGCCTTAAACCGTTGTGGCCTGCTAAGGCGTTTACGAGTCTTTTGGTTTTGTTCCCGTACCAGCCTTGGAGAACGTATCGGGGATAAACCGGCAGCCGCTCTCTTAGAGAGTAGCCTTCCAGGTGGAGTTCATCCAGCTTTGGCCAGGGCTGTTCAGGATTTATCCAGTCAGAGGTAACAGGACTTATTCCTCCCAGATCGTCAGCACCAGCCTCGACCAGCGATCTGGGGTCTATAAGGTTCGGTGGAACCTGTATGGCCACTCCCTCGGGGAGAATCTCCTTCGCCAACCTGACTGCGTCCTCAACCTCAGAGGCCATCGGGGGTTTGAAAGTCGACATGGGGGTTCCTGGTTTGGGATCCAGAGGCTGGATGATCACTTCCTGAATGTGGCCGTAGTCCCCGTGCAGGTTTGATATCGCCTTCAGGGATGTCATCCTATCTGCTTTGCTCTCCCCTATACCGATGAGGATGCCAGTGGTGAATGGGATCTTCAGCTTTCCGGCCTGTGCTATGTGAGATATTCTCCGCATAGGACTCTTCTCTGGAGACTGCGCGTGCGCGGGCACATCTGCAGTAGTCTCCAGCATAAGGCCCATGCTGGCGTTGTAGGGAGCGAGCCTCAACATTTCGTCCTCGCAGAGCAGGCCGGCGTTGGTGTGAGGCAAGAGGCCGGCTTCCAGGGACATTTCACAGAGTTCTATGAGGTAATCTATAAAATCAGACCTTGTCATCCCAGCAAAGCCTGAATCTGCCGTAATCCTATCGAACCCGGGGACCTTCCAAGGACTGTCGCCCATGGAGAGCAGAGCTTCCGAACATCCCGCTTCAGCGCCTAGAGTAATCAGTCGAGATGCCTCTGATCTTCGAATTATCTTTGCTTTTTCAGGATCTCGCCTGAAGGAGCAATAACCGCATCTGTTGCTGCAAAGATCAGTGACTGGAATGAACACATTTCGCGAATAGGTCAGAACCCTCATTAGCGCTTGAGCTCCACAAGCTTGAGGGCGTAGCCGCGCGCGCAGTCCTCGGGAGATTCGCCCACTACGTCCACAATTGTAAGCCTCTCTCCGTCCTTCATGCCTACGGGGTGACAGATCTCGAACATTCTGCAGTCGGACTGGTCGCATCTCACCGGCTCAAAGACTATCTTTGATCCAGGAAAGGCTTTTCTGGCATCAAGGGCTGCAATTATTGGGCTCTCGGTAACCTCGACTGCACGCACACCGGCCTCGTGGATGGGGCATTCATGGATCAGCTCTCCTCGCGTTCCTAAAATTCGGTACCTTCTGTCGGTTTCCAGGTTCATGCAGGTGTTTCGAAGCTTGCAGGGATCGCAATCCGGCGTGGGGCCGTTGAAGGTGAACTCCATTCCTATGGTTGCAAGCTTTATTCCTATCAGTGTGATCTGGGTAGAAGCTTCAGACATCTTTCTTTCCTCCATCGTTATAGATAATCATTATATTTCAAACTATTTCCGTTGTCTCTGCAGCCTTAATTGCTGCCTTCTCGGCCAGGCCTGCGTCAAGGATGGTGTAGCGTTCGGGGCGGATCTTGTGGGCGCTGGTGAGCGCCTCGATTACAGTGTCTCGGTCTAAACCCAGCTCGCATGCTGAGGTGGGAGCGCCGGTATAGCGCAGTGCATCTCTTATCATCCGCCAATCTCCGCCGTGCAGATACATCATTACAATGGTCCCTATCCCGCACAGCTCTCCGTGCAAAGCCCTGCCGGGAGCTATCCTGTTTATGGCATGGGCAAACTTGTGCTCTGAGCCGCTGGCCGGTCGAGACGAGCCTGCTATGCTCATGGCAACTCCACTGGATATGAGGGCCTTGACAACCACTCTGGCGGACTCTTCCAGTCCAGGTCTTATGGTCGGCGCCTGGGCTACCACCATCTTGGCCGTCATGTCGGATAGTGCTGCCGCATACTCGCTGTACTCCTCGTTACGCAATCTGTGAGCTAGCTGCCAGTCCAGCAGTGCAGTATAGTTGGAAATTATATCGCCGCAGCCGGCAGAAAGAAGCCGCGCGGGAGCGCTGGAGATGATCCTGGTGTCGGCTATGATAGCCATAGGAGAATGGGCAGAGATGGATGTGGTTTCGCCGTTAACTGTGATGCTGGCCTGGGCAGAGCATATTCCGTCGTGAGATGCGGCTGTAGGCACGCTCAAAAAAGGTACGTCTCTATGCAGCGATGCCAGCTTGGCAATGTCTATCGACCTGCCACCGCCTACGCCGATGACATAGCCCGCGCCAATCTCGCCTGCCAAGCCCTCTGCACGGTCTACCTCCTCCATCCTTGAGGCCTTTGAGACCATGATCTCTGGCTCGAACCTTTCCAAGAGCCGAGAGATCTCCTTTCCCATAACGTCCAGAGTGTTGGGGCCGGTTATAATCAAGGGCCGGCCCTTGAGCTTGAGATCATCACAAATCTCCGATATCTCTGATACGGCGTCGCTCCCGACCACGACCCTGCACGGAAGCTCCATCCACCGGGATCTCAAGGCCTCACCATCTCGCTTAGGTAAAACTCCAATACTAGGGTCCACTGCAGAGTATAAAAGTTATTCCCAAGCCGCCTTCTCAAGAGGCCAGAATCTCCGACTTCAGGTCACAAAGTATTCGGTCCCTGATTATATTGACCTGCGGGCTAGTTCTGGTCCTGGGTCTAGGCAGGTCGATCTTTATGACGTCCTTGATCTTCCCTGGACGGGCCGACATTATGACGATTCTGTCCGCTAGGTAGATGGCCTCATCGACGCTGTGAGTGACAAAGACCACCGTCTTCTTCTCTTCTTCCCATATCCTCAGGAGCTCGGACTGCATTATGTTCCTGGTCTGGGCGTCCAAAGCGCCAAAAGGCTCGTCCATTAGCAGCGCTTTTGGCTCGTTCACCAGGGCACGGACAATTGCCACCCGTTGTTTCATTCCTCCCGACAGCTCATGGGGGTATCTTTCTTCAAAGCGTTCGAGGCCTACCATCTTGATGTACGCTCTAGCTTTTCTGTACCTTTCATCCTTGCTGAAACCCTTCAGCTCCAGGCCGAAGGCGACATTGTCCAGGACTGTCCTCCAAGGAAATAGCGAGTACTCCTGGAACACCATCCCTCTCTCAGGACCAGGCCCTTTTATTGGGTGGCCTTCTAGGCGGATCTCCCCGCTGGATGGCTCTTCGAGGCCAGCGATTACTCTGAGGAGGGTTGTCTTGCCGCAGCCAGAGGGGCCGATAAAGCAGACGAACTCATTCTCACTGATATCGAGGTTTATGTCGTGCAGCGCCTCCATCTGCTTTCCGTTTACATTGAAGAGCTTGGATACGCTCTTTACCTCGAGCATTGCCATACGATTCAGGATAGCGTACAGATATGTATAGCTCTTTCTACAGGCACCAGAGACTGTGTAGTCCTGAAAGTTTGGACTTTATATACTCCAGCTGTTTCATTATATTCTTTATCAACCATTCAATTCAGTCTCCATCCGATTCAGGAACATTCCTAATTTGCATCCTTCTGGCAGCCTTGACCAGAATGCGATATCTGGTGTCTGTAGATACCATTTTGTATCAAGCGACTCATGAAATCTAACTGTATTATACCAATTCACAAAATTGTCAAAATTTTCGAACTTAAACCTGTTAATTTCATAGGTATCATTCCATTTTTCAACTTTTCCATTGGTCTGAGGATGATTAACGCGAGATTTGATATGTTTGATTTTATCATTCACAAGAAAGTTTTCAAATCTGCTATCTCATTGCCGTTCTTATCTCGCTTATTGGCATAGAATCGTGTCCCACGATCGGTCAACACCTGCTCAATGCTTGCCAGGCAGCCAAATCTTTCCATAGCTTCCTTGAGGAGCTGTAAGCTGTTTTCTGTTGTTTCGGCATCAAACTCGCCGCCCGCGAGAATGCGCCGCGAACTATCATCGAGAACCACGCAGACGTAAACCTTTTTCCCATCGTGATCGCTGGTATGCCAATCCAGATGCACCAAGGACAGGCTGTGCTTGCGTTCGTATCTAATCCAAGGTTTTCTGCGCTTCGATTATTGCGGTCCACATTAGCCAAGCCATGATTCAGCAGCACCTTATGAATGGCGTTGTGTGGGATATGCTTTCCGTACTGGAATTCAATGATCTTTTCCAGTCTTCTCGCGCCTAAATTTTGCTCTTTGTTGACTTCAAGTATCAGCTTTTCGGATTCTTCATTCAAGTCTTTTTCTTTCTTCCAAATTTATTTTTAAGTGAATACCCCGCAGCTTGCTGCGGGGA
The DNA here is from genome assembly GCA_963754945.1 of Methanotrichaceae archaeon. Lineage (GTDB taxonomy): Archaea > Halobacteriota > Methanosarcinia > Methanotrichales > Methanotrichaceae > Fen-7. The sequence goes on along the minus strand of CAVWIG010000053.1, from coordinate 11,209 downwards.
TGAGCATGAAAACCGACTTAAGGGTAGTTGCATATTCGGCTTATGGTTAAATTAGGAAGGGCGAATCATTGCGTGTACAAAATTAGGTATCACATGGTTCTATGTATAAAGTATAGAAAGAAATTACTTTCTGGAAATAATAAGATTGAATATTTCAAGTATATTTGCTCAGAATTGGGAGAACGATATCAATTTGTATTTGATGCCATTGGGACTGATGGAGATCACATACATATTTTCGTTGGAGCAGCTCCAAAGCATTCGCCATCAAGGATTATGCAAATAATAAAAAGCATAACCGCAAGAGAAATTTTCAAAAGATTTCCTGAAATCAAAAAAGCACTTTGGGGCAGCGAATTTTGGAGCGATGGGGGATATATTGGGACGGTAGGTGATGGGATATTATCGGACATAATTCGCAATTATGTCGAAATGCAAGGAACAACGGAAGAAAAAGAAGGATTTATGCAAATGAGTTTGCTTGAATTCGATTAACTTGGCGGCGGCGGGAACATGCCCCGCCTGCTTGCAGCGGGGTCCGCCGCCGCAACGTTTGACTAATGTTTAGCAGCATCTTGGTTTTCGTCCAGTGCATCCAGACACGTTTCACAGAGGACGGACTCAACTTCATATCCTCAGCGATTCTTTTGGTGCTATCGCCTCTTGTTTTGGCTCGAATGATATATCGGATCTTCTTCTCTGTTAGCTTTACAACTTTATTCTTCTTTCCCATCCCCTTTTGATGGATATATAAAGTCAAAGGTTTCGGGACTCATTGGTCATCGGTTAAGACCGCCTGCTATAGAAATCGTGTCAAGGTTTTAATTCTGCATTTATCTCTGACTTGAGAGCCAATGCGGATGTAGTCGATTTCATCAAACATGCATACGATTACCAATCTCAAAATGTAAAATAGACTGCCAATTATTTTTCATAAATTCCTTAACCGATGACACATGGTTTCGGGACTACACAACAGGCACCAGAGACAATCTAGCACATAATTGTATAATTCTATGCTGAGTTTCCTGAAGTTGTCCGGATCAGTCGCTAATTTCGGCCAGTTGCAATTTTAGAAGCTGTCGATCCCGTTTGGGAGGCATGGCCATTCCACCGAAAAATCAAACAGCGCACCCCGCAGCTTGTAACTTGGAACCTATTACCGGTATCTAACCCAAGTCAGAGAAAGCTTGCGGGGGACGGGACCCCTGCTCGATTTTACGAGTAAACTTTGGCTGTTGATCGCATCATTGAAGCTAACCATATAATTCCAAGATTGCCCGCAACTTTTCCAGCTTGACTGGCTTTGCAACGTAATCATCCATGCCTGCCGCGAGACATTTCTCTCGATCACCTTTGAGTGCATGGGCAGTGATAGCGATTATCTTCGGCTGCTCTGCAGACGCCCATCGCTTTCGAATTGCCCTGGCAGCTTCAAAGCCATCCATTTCTGGCATATGAACGTCCATTAGAATTAGGTCGTAGGGCTGGTGTTCTAAGGAACGTAAAACCTCTGTCCCATCGGCTGCCACGTCAGCGTGATAGCCTAGCTTATTTAGCATTTTTAACATTACCATTTGGTTAACAGGGTTATCTTCGGCCAACAATATCCGGAGAACATGGTTTCTATTCTCTCCAATGTCGCTCTCTTGTCGTGCCTCTGCTGTTCTACTCGCGGACTTGATAGTGGTAGCATCAGCCAATATTGTGAAGCAAAAGGTTGAACCCCTGCCAAACTGGCTCTCAGCCCAGATCCTTCCGCCCATCATTTCCACAAGGTTCTTGCTTACGGCAAGACCGAGCCCTGTGCCGCCATACTTGCAGGTAGTCGATGAATCTATTTGGGTGAACGATTGAAATAGACGGCTCATCTTCTCTTTAGGAATTCCAATTCCGGTATCTTTTACTTCAAAGTACATTTCACAACATGGGTTTTCCAGCTTCTTGCTAGAGATTGAGACTGATATCTCACCTTTGTCTGTGAATTTAATGGCGTTGCTGAGTAGATTGGCCAAGATTTGTTGCAGCCTGATAGGATCACCCATGATTGTCTGAGGAGTGCCGCCATCGATTGTATAAGACAGGTATAGGCTTTTTTCAGATGCTCTTGAGCATACAAGATTCAGGGAGTCCTCCAAGCACACTTTCAGATTAAATGGCCGGGATTCCAACTCTAATTTGCCGCTGTCGATCTTAGAAAAGTCGAGTATATTGTTTATAACCGATAGTAACAAGTCCCCACTGCTTCTGATCATCTCCAAATAATTGCGCTGTTCCAATGTCAAATCTGTTTCCATGAGAAGGCCCGTCAAGCCTATAACCGCGTTCATTGGAGTTCGTATCTCGTGGCTCATGTTTGCCAGGAACTCGGATTTGGCTTTGGCCGCAGATTCTGCAGCGTCCTTGGCTTTTATCAGTTCGTCCTCTGCTTGCATACGGGTAATGGCTCCGCCAATAGAGGCTGTTGCTGCTTGAAGAACAGATACATCTACATTCGTCCAGATACGTTCGGGATGATAATCATCGAAGCCAATAAATCCCCAAAATCGGTTTTCTATCAAAATCGGAATCGCCAAGGTAGATTTAATATTCTGATGTTCAAGCTTCACCCGTTCATATTCAGGAAACTCTCGAACCGAGCCTTTGATCAGCTTACCAGCTGAAAGCAGATCATACCAACGAGACATAATAGGGACGTATGGAGAGTTCTGCAAATCGGGATTTGCCTTCTGAGATAAGCTGGCATTTCTTGCCCATTCATAACGCAAACTGGCAAGATGCTCGCCAGTTTTTGAATCATGGTTTTCGAAGACATAGACCCGGTCTACTCGGATAATTGTCCCTAGAAGCTCTAGCGTCTCATTAATTGCAGACTTCAGGTCTGTTATGGTTAGAAGAATATTAGCGGCAACGGCAACTCCGGCCAGGAGAACGTCCTTAGCGTGTAACGCATCTTCTGCAAGCCTACGCTCTGTGATATCTATGAAGGCAGCTTGAACAGCAGGCTCCCCCCTATATTCAGTAATGCTAGTATAAGTTTCTACCCATTTTGTCGATCCATCCTTGCAGATTATGCGACATTCATAACGAGCTGGAGAACGATTCCCCTTTAAACGATCTCTGTATCCAGACAAGAGCTTTGCTCTGTCCTCCCCATTAACGAGCACCAGGTTATCATCGATTGACATTGTCTGAAGTTCATCTAAACTATAACCTGTGATTTCTGAGAAAGCTTTATTGGCGAAGACTATTTTTCCGTCCTGGACGACTACTAGACCCTGCAAAGAGTGGTCGACCAATAAACGATATGACTCTTCTGCCCTCCTGCGCTCGGTAATATCATTTCCGATGCAAAGGATTTCCACTAGATTTCCATTTTCGTCCCTTATTGGTCTGTTTGTCCAGGCGATCCAGACACGCTCGCTATTCCGACGCATGTTCTCGTTCACGTTGACATTAGTACCGATCAGGAGACGCGCCAATATTCTCTATCATCTTCCGCAAATCTCTACCTGTCGACTCAAATTCTGGAACTATAGTTCCTATGACATTTTTGCCCAGCATCTCCTTCTCACTGTAGCCAAAGAACTTCTGAGCAAATTCATTGAAGAATGTCACATTCCCTGCAGTATCCCTCCTGAAAATAATACTATTCGCGTTTTCGACCAGTTCCCTGTACTTCCCCTCACTGCGACGCAAAGCTTCTTCTGCCTGCTTGCGATTAGTGATATCGCGTATAGACTCGATTGATCCGATCAGATTGCCATCGTTATCATAGAGCAAAGATGCTGTGGCCCAGACGTATGCCCCCTTTCCTCCAAACAAAGATGGCACATAGGCTTCTGCACAGATAGCGCTTGCCTTTCGTTCGATATTGGCATATCTCGATTCGATCTCATCATTATGGTTGTCGATTAGGTCTATGAGAATTGGTCTGGGTTCTCCATAAAATGGAACACTATAAGCATAATTGGACTTGCCAATAATATCCTCTTTACTTACGCCTGTCATCTCTTCCATTACCCGATTCCAAGCGATTACTTTCTTATCGCGATCTATGACAAAAGTAGCATCGGGCAAGAAATCGATAATACGGAATAGCTGATCATGTGCAGATTTCAGAGCATCGTCAGACCTTTTGCTTTCTGTGATATCTTCACAAGTTAGTAAATTATCGCCATCTTCTAGCTTTACAGCAACGAATTTAATTATCTTTCTGGTTTTATTCTTGCAAGTAACTGTAAAAACCCTCGGTCTCCTTTCTCCTGGTTTGGCAACCCTTGAATCGCCAATCCAGGCAGATATCGCTTCATGCCTATATACCTGGTCAGGATATGCTAGTCTGAACCAATCCCTCCCATTTGAGACCTCTTTCAAATCATAGCCAAATAGTTCTCTGAATTTTGGATTGGTTTGGCAAAAATTTCCATCTTTATCAATTAGTACCAGTCCGAAAGGAGCATATTCGAAAACAGACTGAAATCTTTGCTGAGCCATATGCAATTTATTCACTTCTTTTCTGCATTGAAAGGGCATCTCTTTGAGATTATCGTTGACCACCCCTGGCTCAGAAGGCATCGCATAAACTCCTTTACTTATTCGGCCCGATTTGTTTAGCTGATTATCATCTTGGCTATTTATTAATGTTATCTAGAGATCGGCCAAGATTTCCTGCCGAATCAATCTTGTTATTGTTTTTAATATTCTTCATTTTTACATTATAATTTTCATATTTATCCCGGTGCAGAGTAAAGAATACCTTGCCCTACTTCTCCAACTCAGTATCTATTTCGGATACCTCCATTCTGGTGGATAGTCCTCCTCTTCTCGCTTGCTTTCACCTCAGGAGGCCGTCCAGTATGTGTAGGTTTCCGTGCCTTCTTGGACTATCTAGCTTCTCCGAGAGTATACATCGCTTGAAGGCCTGCACTTTCTTATTCTTCTGAACTTTCGGATAAGTTCCAGCCATTAGCCTCGTGGTTGCATTTGGCTATTCATCAAGTAGAAGATAATGGAGAGTTTCGAAAAACTAATCAATCGAAATACTTATATACTATTAATACTATAATATAATGCATGAGGACTCTCATTGATTTTGCCATTCGAGCAGAATATGCTCGAGTAAAAGCCCTCGGAGATGATCTATCCGAGATCGGATCGTTGATCAATTGGGAGCGTTTCAGATTTTTGGAACCATTGATATACAAAAATAAAACTAGCCGCGGAGGTCGTCCGAACATTGACATCGTGATTATGGTGAAAGCTCTCGTAATTCAGCATTGGTTTGGTCTAACAGATCCAGAACTGGAGCGACAGGTTGCGGATAGGATCTCTTTTCGTATTTTCCTTGGCACCACTGAAGTAATTCCTGATTTCAGCACAGTTTGGCTATTCCGTGAACGTTTGATTAAGTGCGACGTATACGATGATCAGTCCAGGGGCAAGGCGGATTGCGTGGCATACAGTTTCTGTGGACGGGAAGCAATGGTTAGGTGAAGGGGACCTGAAGGACGTCTCCGAGCAGGGAACGGGAATGTCCATAAATGGTTTGCGCTTAGATCAGATGGGAAACCTAGGGACCTTTTCGATGCAGGCAACGAGCATGAGCCGGGCCGATTATGAGGCAGATTTAGGGCAGAAAGCGGCCAAATCCGAGGCTGAATCGGCGTCAACGGCCTCATCAGTTGCATCAGCGGGGATCGGTGATACATCCTCCTCAGTGAATTACCTGAACAACCCCAACGCCTATGTTCTGACTGGTTGGAAGTGGGTGACGACAGACCCACAGATCAAGTTGTATCTCAAGTCTGATACATTACCCAATTATCTTGACCTCACCGCCACCAAGAACGCCATTGCCTCTGCAGCCAACACATGGGAGAATGCCGTGGCACAGAATTTATTCGCAGACGGCGAGGCTCTTGTGACCGTTGATCCAAATGTACAGGCTAATGCCGATGACAATAAGAATGTGTATGCCTGGGGGTCTATAAGCGGAGGACTGGCGGTCACTACAACTCGTTACTACACGACAAGGGTGAACGGATACTATCCTGTCTATGATTCCGACACGCTCTACAACACGAATTATCACTGGGCCACAGATGGCAATGGCCAGGACATCGATGTACAGTCGGTGGCTCTGCACGAGCTGGGGCACACGATAGGGCTGGATGATATTTATAATAAGCCGCAATTTTCCAGCGACACTGACGAGATAATGAACTTCTACATAGGCCCGAGGCACAGCCTGGGACCGGGGGACAAGGCAGGTGCACAGGCGTTGTACGGGGCGACGGTTCCACCTGTCACAGGGGCATCAGGGGGATATAGCTTTTCAGGGAGAACTTAACGCTTCCGGCCAGGGAGGCGAATCTAGTCTCATCTCCAGAGCAACGCACAATGCTCTTGCAAACAATGAAGCAGCGACATCGCCTCAGATCCAATTCAAAAGCAGCTATCCCGCTTTTCTGGCTTGTGCATGCTTCCAAAACCAAGCATTATCTCTTCGGTTCAGGTAACCTTTTATGATATTAGCCCTTTCAATAAGCCGCTAGCGATAAAAAGTCAGGAGCTTTCATGAGAATATCTGTTGTGGGCGGTGGGTATGTCGGGCTGGTTTCATCGGTATGCCTGGCGGAGCTCAGGCATTCTATCAAGCTGATTGAGGTAGACGAGAATAAGGTCGAGGCTATCAATTCTGGCATGCCACCCATTTACGAAAAAGGCTTGGATGAACTTCTATGCCTGCATGCTGGCAGAGATCTCTATGCAACTAATAGTTATGAGGATCTCGCAAGCTCCGATCTTACATTTATTTGCGTGGGTACACCTGCTGGGAAGGATGGTAGTGCAGATTTGTCTATTGTGGAATCGGCGTGTGTTTCGATAGGAAAAGCCCTCCGGAGAAAGAAGGAATACCATGTAGTAGCGGTGAAGAGCACCGTTCCTCCAGGAACCACCGAGTCACTCGTCAAGTCCGAGGTCTTAAGGCATAGCTGCAAAAGCATTAACGAAATTGGCTTCGCCATGAACCCAGAATTCTTGAGGGAGGGTCTAGCAATCCAGGACTTTATGAGACCAGATCGGATCGTAATCGGTAGTCAGGATGAAAGAGCTGGAGATATAGTCGAATCCTCCTATCATGGAATCGATGCACCGGTTCTTAGAACTGGTCTAACCGCGGCCGAGATGATTAAATATGCCTCCAACTCTTTTCTGGCTACGAAGATCTCTTTCTCCAACGAAATCGGAAACATCTGCAAGAAGCTAGGTGTAGACGTATATGAGGTGATGAGTGGAGTCGGAATGGACCACCGAATATCGCCTCACTTTCTAAACGCTGGTGTAGGATTTGGGGGTAGTTGTTTCCCTAAGGACGTCTCGGCTCTCATTCGGCTTGCGGAGAATATGGAATTGGATCCAGTTCTGCTCAAGTCGGTCCTGGAAGTAAACGACCGACAACCTCAGAAAATTGTAGAACTTCTTATTATGAAGAAAGGAGATATCAAAGGCAATAGAGTCGCAATTCTCGGCCTTGCATTCAAGAACGATACCGATGATGTGCGAGAGTCAAGGGCTGAATTGGTAATAAAAGAGCTTGTAAGAATGGGTGCATCGATTGCAGCTTACGATCCCAAGGCCAACGCATCCATGCAAAAGAGATTGCCTGGCATAGAATATTGTGAAAGCGCTTCCTGTGCGTTAGCTGGTGCAGATGCCTGTCTTGTTTTGACAGAATGGCCTGAGTTTGGCGAGTTGGACAAAGAATTTGACCTAATGCGATCTAGGGTTATTATCGATGGCAGAAGAGTGCTCTCTTGCAAGGATGCAGAAGGAATATGCTGGTAAACATAAAATGCTTAAGGATGATATGTTGAAAAAATTCGGCATTAGGAAGGCGGTTATACCAGCAGCAGGCATGGGCACCCGTTTTCTTCCCATAACCAGAGCACAGCCTAAGGAGATGCTGCCAGTTGTAGATAAGCCGGTCATACAGTATGTCGTGGAGGAAGCCATTTCGTCCGGAATAGAGGATATACTAATAATAACTGGAAGGGGCAAGCGGGCGATTGAAGATCATTTTGATCTATCATGCGAGCTGGAGAGAAAGCTTAAGAAGAAGAGCGATTCGACGCTTTTTGATCTGGAAAGGCAGATCTCAAATATGGCTGATATCCATTACATTAGACAGAAGGAGCAGAAAGGTCTGGGCGATGCGATCCTGCACGCAGAGAGACACTGCGATGACGAGCCATTTGTTGTGCTGCTCGGAGATACAATAACAGTTCCGTGCAACGGCGCTAAAACCTGCACCAGCCAAATGATAGACGTCTTCCACAAATATCAGAAGACAATTGTGGCTGTGGAGCAAGTTCCCGAGAATAAGGTTAAGGACTATGGTATCATAGATGGTACGCTGCTGGAAGATGGCGTTTACAAGATTAGGGATATAGTGGAAAAGCCGTCTCCAAAGGAGGCACCTTCTAATCTTGGAGCTATAGGCAGGTACATATTGACACCTGATATCTTCGACATACTCCGAAATGTTAAGCCGGGACACGGAGGCGAGATACAACTTACTGACGCTCTGAGGTGCCTGAATGGTTCTATTGGCCTCGTCGCCTGCTGCAAACGTTACGATATCGGTGACAAGCTCGGCTGGATGAAATCGAGCATTGAGATGACCCTGGCCAGGGAGGAATTCGCCGATGAGATAAAAGCCTTCATGAGAACTTTGCTGCGAGACTGATCATTGAGAGAATTGTTCTGGGCGGGAATCTTATGGCATGGAATAATAGTAAAGAAATTGATGATATTAGCAAGAATCTGGGATGTATATCGTTCCAGGACCAGAGAGTTCTTGTTACAGGCGGAGCAGGGTTTCTTGGTTCGTGGATATGCGACGTTCTAGTCGCCCAAGGAGCCGAAGTCGAATGTGTAGACAATCTTGCAAGTGGTCTTCAGTCCAATATTTCCCATCATTTGGATTCAGATAGATTTCATTTCACAAAGCACGATATATCGGAGCCCATCAGCTTCGATGAGAGGTTAGATCTTGTGATCCACATGGCTAGTAGAGCCTCCCCTTTCGAGTTCGAGCACTATCCGATTGAGATCCTCAAAGCTAATACCATTGGACTAATGGTCGCTCTTGAGATTGCAAAGAAGCATAAGTCAAGGTTAATTTACACATCAACAAGCGAGATCTACGGTAACCCACAAGTCGTCCCGACGCCGGAGAGCTATTATGGCAACGTCAACTCAGTCGGGCCGAGGGGATGTTACGACGAAGCCAAGCGGTGTGGGGAGGCTTATGTCGTGGCATACAGAAGACAATATGGCCTGGATACAAGAATAGCTCGCATCTTCAATACCTATGGCCCGCGAATAAGATGGGACGGCATTTACGCCAGGGCAGTTCCTAGGTTCATAAGCCAGGCTTTGAGCGACAAATCTATAACGATATTTGGAGAAGGTACCCAAACCAGAAGCTTCACATATATTACTGACCAGATAGAAGGGTTGCTAAGACTTGCTGGGCAGGATGAGGCGCAAGGGTCTATAGTAAATATCGGAAATGATAAGGAGACTAAGATAATAGATGTAGCAAAGATGGTCCAGGATATTACAGGCTCCAGATCGGGCATAACTTATCATCCTCTGCCGGAGGATGATCCACTCCGCAGAAGGCCGGATATCTCGCGGGCAAGAAATCTTCTGGGCTGGGAGCCAAAGGTGAATCTGGAAGATGGCCTGCAGCGTACAGTGGAGTGGTTCAGGTCGCGAGGAGGATACGTCTCCTGACCATCTACATCTCAACATCCTGCATGAAGTACGGCATGGATCTGTTCAGAGTGATGGATCTTTATTCGGACTTTTGAAGCTGGACGGCACAATCGCATTTCCCAGTGATTTCACTAGATCGGGGCACCAGACAGAAGAGCCTTCTGTATGTCCAGACAACCTACGTGTACGGGTTTTTGGATCTTGGGGACGATAGCCATGTTTTAGGAAAAGCCAAAATCACTGGATTTCGAGATAGTGCCAGCTGGACCAATAAACCCACATTCCGCAGTAAAGCTCAATTGAGCCAATAGTTTTCTGCATAGCGATTTCGCTATATTAATAAATATTTCAAAATATGCATTTATTTTTCAAATTTATAGATTTTGCAAAACGTGGCCAAATGCAGATTCCTGAATAGGATCTTGGTCCTGGAATCGCCGCAAAGGGCTTGGCAAATGAGATTATAATTAATTTTATATGATTAGGTTTTATAAACAAATTGCTAAATCGCTATCAGGCAAATTATTCATCATTCAATCCTTACTGCGGAATGTCGGATAAAGGTAAATCCAATTATATAATGACTGTATTCAGAGGATTTCTATTTACTAACAGATTTCTTCGCAATGAGTAGTTTTCGCCGAAAAATCATACCTTTTTTCCCATATCCCGCAGTAAGGAGATATTAAATTACGTTTTATTTTGACTAATAATAGATTAGATAATTTACATAAAGATTATTAATGCAGGAAAATTGTCACACAGACTTTTTCCTCGTATTTTGGCTCCTACTTACTCGTGTTTACGCCATACAGTGTGCCGTCGTTGAAGTTCGCATAAATCAAATAAATGCAAACTTTTTAAATTTTAAATTTTATTTATTACATCGGGAGCGCGGAGGGTCACGAATACCCCTACCTTCAGGTCGGGGATGAAGTGAACCCTCGCCCCTTTTTGGGGGTGGAAATCTATTATGTTCAATGGCAAATTCCTTCGATCCGTTGGAAATGTGACTGCTGACGCAATCAGCACAACAATAAGGATTCTCAGGGGAAACCGAAGCAAAGTATCAATCGTGCAGACCAAGGAGATCAGGGCAACGAAGACTCGACGATTTCTGGATTCCATAAAACCGGGCGTGAGGGCGTGCGGCCCGAAGCATACCCCATCCTTTAGGGTGGGGTGGCCGCACGCAGTTTGATTATTAATACACTATATTTTAAAGTCTGGAATCGATAGCAATAGAAATAGTGGCACTTTTTATGGTACCTGTTAAAACGCAATACCCCGCAGCTTGCTGCGGCTGGGATAAAGAGCATGTAACTCCAACTTAAGGATGCTTCAGATTTCGTAGAGCATTTTTATGCGTCGGCGGGAACATGCCCCGCTGCTTGCAGCGGGGTCCGCCGACTGAAACGTT
>CAVWIG010000052.1:0-28677 GCA_963754945.1 Methanotrichaceae archaeon | reverse complement strand
GGCAATATGGGAATCGCTTACAAGAATCTTGGAGAAATTCAACGAGCCATCCATTTTTATGAACAACAATTGGAAATTGCAAGAAAGATTGGGGACAGGCGAGGTGAGGGAAATATATTTGGCAACCTTGGCAATGCCTATGAACTGCTTGATAATCATAATCGAGCCTTAGAGTTTCATAAACATGCATTGAAGATTAGTCAAGAAATAGGAGATAGTCGAGCAGAAAGTATCGATTTGGGCAATCTAGGCTCTACATATGCTGCCATGGGAGATAAAAGCCAGGCGATAGGATTTTATGGTCAGTCTTTAAAGATTGCTCGGAATATTAGATACCGCCTAGGTGAAGGAAAAGCTTTATGGGGCATAAGCTTGGTTTTGAGCGATCTCGGCCAGTGGCAGAACGCGATCGATCATGCAAAACAAGCGCTCAATATCTTCGAGCAGATCGAAAGTCCTCATGTTGAGAAAGTAAGGCAGAAGCTGGCAGAGTGGCAGGGCTCCGGCCCTTTGGAGAATTAACTTGAAAGTCATCTTCCTTGGCACCAACGGCTGGTATGACACCGACACAGGCAACACCATCTGCACCCTCATCAACTCCGAAAAGTACCACATCATCCTCGACGCTGGCAACGGCATCTACAAGGCCGACCGCTACATTCGTGACGACTTGCCCGTCTATCTCTTCCTCTCTCACTTCCACCTGGACCACATTGAAGGCCTTCACGTCCTGAACAAGTTCCGCTTTTCGCAGGATCTACGCATCTTCGGCCAGAAAGGCACCAGACAGGTTCTGGAGACAATCGTAAACGAGCCCTTCACTGTTCCTTTGAGCAAGCTGCCCTTCGGCGTCGAGGTCCGCGAGCTTTCCGAAGGGCCCTACAAGCTTCCATTCCCATTGGAGTGCCGGTTCCTGGTCCACGCATCGCCATGCATGGGCTACCGCTTCGATCTGGACGGCAAAGTAGTGACCTACTGCCCCGATACGGGGATCTGCGAGAACGCCGTGCTGCTGGCTGAGGACGCCGATCTTCTCATAACCGAGTGCTCCCACAAGCCGGGCGAGCAGAGCCCGGAGTGGCCCCACCTGAACCCACAGGACGCTGCGGAGATTGCCAGGCGGGCAAAGGCGAAGAGGCTGGCACTGACTCACTTCGATGCCGGAAGGTACACGACCATTCAGGAACGGCTGGACGCTGTGAAGAACATCACGAATTTCAGCAACGTGGTCGTCGGCTGTGACGACGTGGTGCTGGAAATATAGGAGCCTGAATAATAAGAGCATGAACAGGAGCCCGATCATTGGGAGAAATCTTCAGCGGAATGCTCCTTACCGGAGCACATCAAAAATAGCCACTAAAACCTATAGCAGCAAAGACGAAAGATAACCAATCATCATCTTCATCCCCCGATTCCTCAAAAGGAACGCGAGAGCGGAAACATGAAGGAGCAAATCGGGAAATGTTGATATATTGACAGCTCGAAGCACAGAAGGAGGAGTCGACCATCAAAGAGGAGATCTGGATTGAGAAGTACCGGCCTGAGAAGCTAGACGACATCGTCGGCCAGGACGATATAATCAAGCGCCTTAATTCCTACGTCAAGACCAAGAACCTGCCTCATCTGCTCTTCTCAGGGCCGCCCGGCGTTGGCAAGACAGCCGCGGCCATATCCATCGTCAAGGAGATCTACGGCGAGACCTGGAGGAACAATTTCATTGAGCTGAACGCTTCCGACGAGCGCGGAATAGATATTATCAGGCACAAGGTCAAGGACTTCGCCCGAATGGCTCCACTTGGTGTGGCAGATTTTAAGGTCATATTCCTGGACGAGGCCGATGCCCTGACCAACGATGCCCAGTCAGCTCTCCGCAGGACTATGGAACGGTACAGCGCCACCACCAGGTTCATTCTCTCCTGCAACTACTCCTCCAAGATAATCGAGCCGATCCAGTCCCGCTGCGCCGTCTACCGGTTCAAGCCGCTATCCAAGGAAGCTGTAACCAAGAGAATCGGTCACATTGCAGAGATGGAGAAGCTGGAAGTCACCAAAGAGGGAATGGATGCAATAGAGTACGTGGCAAGCGGCGACATGCGCAAGGCCATAAATGCTTTGCAGGCAGCTGCGCTCCTGGGCGACAAGGTGGATGAGGACACAATCTACCTGATAACCTCAACGGCTAAGCCCGAAGAGATTAAGGAGCTGATAAAGACCGCCATATGCGGGGATTTCGTGGCTGCCAGGGGAAAGCTTGACGACCTCCTTCTTTCCAAAGGCCTGTCAGGCCAGGACGTGGTGGTCCAGCTTCACCGGGCGATGCTCATCATGGACATCTCCAATGTCGATAAGGTCAGGCTCATTGATAGGATAGGAGAGATAGACTTCAGGATGACGGAGGGTGCCAACGAGAGGATTCAGTTGGAGGCCCTCCTGGCATACCTTGTTCTGGCAGGATCAAAGAGTTAGACGGCATTGAATGTCGGCGCTCAGAAGCTAAGCGCCTCCTTTGGACATGCCTCAACGCATCGGGCGCATTTTATACAATCTGGCTTCTCCAGGATCTCGTTTACAGGAAGCTGCATGGGGCAGACCTTCTGGCATTTACCGCAATCTATGCACTTTTCCCTGTCAACTTTAAGCTGGAACTTTTTTCCTCCAAGAGTTCTCTGAAGAGTGCCCATGGGGCAGAAGGAGCACCAGGCACGAGGAGCTATAGCTACGCCGAAGAGAATCGCAACCGAGGTCGTAAGTATGCAGATGGTCACAAAGACCATCCCGACCTTATCCACAATTCCGCTTGTGCCGATGATCCGAAAGATCATGAATCCCATCAGGCCGATGAAGATTGGTACCCTGATCCACATGCTTCTTAAGATCGATGGAATTCTGACCTTACGGCTTATCGGGCCGAGCCAGAAGTCGACAAAGCTTCCCCGAGGGCAGAGGTTGCCGCAAAACCACCTGCCTCTGAAGGGAGAAATGATCATCAGGCTCGCAAAGACCAGCAGCAAGAAGTACCCTAGCTTTGGGTAGAATATTCCTCCAAGGGAGATAATTATCACTATTATCCCGAGATACGGGGTAATTTTAAGCATCAATTTGCCTCATTTAGATCTTGTACTCCATCGGCTATAACTATTTTCTTCATCTGTTAGTTGATGTGGGTTCGTCAAATCGATTTTTTTTTGTAGTTTTTGTGGCCAGTTCAGCCAGGCAAGGATCGACCAATGCGATATCAGGGGCCAAAATTCGAATCAGAACCCTACAATCTCGCTTTGATTTGAAAAGCCAAATGTTCAGAAGCTGCCCGCCTAGACTGCTAAGACTGCCTAGATTTAACAAAGAGCGCAATTGTCCGCGGAACTTAGTTCAAGATCAGCGCTGCTGCTTGAATCTGATCAGCGCTGTAAGAAAGTCGTTGTAGGGAGTCTCTATGCCAAGCTCCTTGGCGTACTGCAATATGGCTCCGTTCAGGGCATCTATCTCCGTCTGCCTTCTTCTTGAGATATCCTGTAGCATACTCGAATGGTGGTCGGACGTAGGTGGAAGCTGCTTCTCCATGAAGAAACGGTAGTAATCAGCGGAGTCCTTGAAGGGGACTCCGACCTCTTTCATCTCCATCACCTGGAAGATCTCTCCGAGCACTTTACTCATGATCTCCCGCGTTTCCGGACTCTGGCCCAATTCTCCATACGGTACCTCAAGGATAGCGCTCAGTGGATTAAGGGCGCAGTTGTACAGCACCTTCGCCCATAATGCTGATCGTATCTCCTTAGAAGACACGACCCCAGTTGGAATGCCTGCCCTGTTGAGGTCCCTGTTCACGGCTTCCAACAGCGATCTATTCACAGGTCCAAACGCTTCTCCCAGCAGCACTTTGTCAGCTATAACCGTAACCTTGGCCACGCCCGGCTCAGGGATCTCTGCCCCGAATATCACGCGCGCCCCCACAGTCCTGTTCTCGCCGACGTGATTTGCTATTGTCTCCCAGTTGTTGAGCCCGTTCTGGATAGAAACCATGATTCCATTGTCTTCCAATAGTTGTGCGGCCTGACCGGCCGCATCATCAGTTTGCATAGATTTAACGCACAGCAGAATTACTGAGAACTTTCCTCCGATCTTGGTGGGATCTGAGAACCCATTTATCTCGGATGCGGGAACGTAATGCTCTCCCCAGATGCCCTTTATCTTTAGCCCCTTCTCCTGGACGGCCTTGAAGTGCTCGCCTCGGCCTACGTAAGTCACGTCGCAGCCGCTCTCCTGGAGGAGGCCCCCGAAGACGCTGCCCAGAGCGCCAGCGCCGAAGATGAGGTATTTGGGCTTTGAAAGGTCAGCCATTATTTCGAGAGGAAGCCTCATGTTTTAACTAGCTTTGGTATCTCTTTGTACTTCGACTGTAATGAGAGCCACCGGTAGCTAATGTGGTTTTATTGGGAACTATTTGGGAGAAGGATGCCCCTGGACTAATTGAAAATAAGAGCTCATCATGCAGACGTCGTCTTCTCTTCCCAGTTGCTCAAACTGCTCGCATGGAGTTCCTCGGTATATGGGAAGTTCATGAATTTTGCACACGGCCTTGCCTTCCAGGTAGATCAGATACGGGCAAGGCTGGCCTTTTAGCTTGAACATGACCGAATTGCTGTCTTCCGGATCAACAGTTCCATCCCGCCGGATGGGTGCTGGATTAACGATGGCCACGTCCAGGTAAACACAGCAGCAACCGCATCTTTGGCAGATCATTTGGACTCCGTTAGCCATCGATATTTGTTCCTACAAATCATGCTATCGCTTCGATCTTCCTCATCCTTAGTAGCGCAAGAGCAGCTATCGCTGCCCCAACGGCACCGAAGAGGAAGGTCGCCTCAGCACCACTGCTCTGCCACAGCTCCCCGGCTATAGCACCTGAAATTATGGATGCAATTCCGACAGAACCGTAGTAGAGCCCGAGAGATGTGCTCCGCGACTGAGAATGGCTGAGGTCGGAGACAAAGGCGCTCTGGGCTCCATCCACTATGGCAAAAACCGATCCGTAAAGCATGAAGAGAATGACCAGGCCTGCAGTCGATGAGACATAAGCAAAGCCCAGAGCCACAAGAGCAAAGAGCGCATAGCCCAAGGTCAGCACGTTCTTCCTGCCTATTCGGTCGGAGATAACTCCACTGGGGATGGCCAAGCCAGCGTAGACTATGTTGAAAAGTATGTAGAGCAGCAGAGGCGCACCGATCGCCAGTGTACCGCTGAAGAACTGCTGTGCCCTCAGGATGAAGAACATGTAGCTGAAGTTGGCCAGGGCGAAAAGCGAAGCTATTATCATAAATCTGTTGAGGTCCGGCGATAGAGACGAAAGCCTCAGCTTATTATGATCATTGGGAGCCCTTACAACGTCCTTCACCCTGATAAGAGGTACAAAAGACAACACGGCTACCAGTGCCGCGATCACTAATATCATTCTGAAGTCAAGGCCCGCTTTCCACAGAAGGTATGCCAGAGTCGACCCGATCACTGCCCCGGTCGTGTCCATTGCCCTTAGAATCCCGAACCCTCGTCCTCGATTCTCCAGAGTGGCAGAATCGGCGATTATTGCATCCCTGGGAGCTGACCTGATGCCTTTGCCGCTGCGCTCGAAGATCCTCAGGATGAATACGTGCTGCCAGATGGCGGACAGAGGGAAGAACAGCTTCGAGAGCGCAGACAGGCCATAGCCTGCCATTACCAGAGGTTTGCGTCTCCCCAGCCTGTCAGCCCAGTAGCCGGAGAATACTTGAAGGATGCTTGGAATACCGTCGCTCAAACCTCCGATGAGGCCTATAGCTACTCCTCCGCCGCCCAGGTAAATGATAAAGAGGGGCAGGATAGGCTGAATGATCTCGCTGCTGATGTCGTTAAGGAGGCTCACCAGCCCCAAGAGTTGTATATTGGACTTTGAGCTGTCCTCTGTCTTTTGGGCAGGATCATTATTAAGCATTCCACCAATAGATGTGCAGTAAAGTATTACTTTTTGTCGGTGGTCCCGGTTGCCATATTTTTGGGATTTTATTTTGGCTTAATCTCTATATTTAATTTGTACTAGCGAAGTAGAAAGGTGTAAATACAATTGGGCATATACTTATTCAAGGAGATATTTATGGCTGTTGAAGACACTATCAAGACAACTATCGACGAACTTCAGAAGGTTCTGTCGGCAAAAAACATAACAGGAGAGCCCATTGAGATGGAGGACAAGATAGTCCTTCCAATAACAAAGATGGGCATGGGATTTGGAACCGGATCGAGCCAGTGTGGGAACAACAAGAATGCAGAAGGGACATCCGGTGGTGCAGGAGGAGGTATAGGCGTTTTTCCTGTAGCTGTTGTAATAGTCTTCAAGGGTGTTTCGGGTCCCGAAGGCGTCAAAGTAGTACCTCTGGGAACACCCAGTGTCATGTCGGAATCCCTCGGCGAGGTAGCGTCAGCGATCATTGAATGGTTCAGCGCGAAGAAGGAGTCCAGCGAAAAGAAGCACGATAACCCACAAGCAACAGCGGTTGAAGTGAAGTAGGACATGCCATGATGTATCTTCTCCTGGTACCGCTCATATTTTTGCTTGCAATTGCGGCCTTCATTCTTGTGCCTTTCCATCTATGTTCAGATCTCAAAATAGATGGTTTTTCAGTCACAGGTTTCTACAAAATTAAATGGTTTGGATTGACATTACGGAGAGTAGAGCTGGCCGGGCCGGGAGAGGATGAAGGTAGAAAGATATTGGTAGATAAAAAGGAGAGGAGGGGTGGAAGGGAATCTGGGGGAAAAGATGGCAAAGAAAACGACATTGCAGCAAAGAAATCGAACTTGGATCGTCGGTTCCTCAAGGATCCGCGCATGTTCTTAGATGCTCTGCCTTCTTTTATCCGTGTCTTAAAGGGTTTGATGAGAACCATCCACATCGAACGTCTCTTGCTCGATATCACCGTAGGGTTAGACGATCCTGCGAACACTGCGGTGCTTTGTGGCTATCTTTGGTCAATGGCTTCTTTTGTCTCGGCACCAGCCACTATCCGCATCGATCCGTATTTTGGAGGAGATAGGTTTAATGGATCTGTGAATGTAGAGATCTGGGGCAGGCTCTTTTGGGTATTTGTGGCCTTCATCGGCGCCCTGAGAGAAAAACCAATTAGAAGGCTGTTGAAAGAAATGAATTGGAAGGGATTTAGGGGTTTAGGAAATAAACCACAAATGAGGTGGCATCTCTGGAGTCCCAAGGGAAAAGGCAATGGAAACGGGGTTTAGCTCCAAAATCGCCTGGATCTCGGTCGGAGATCCTATCGAGATAGATCAAAGAGACATCTACCCAGTAGCCAAGATATCGGCCTTGAAAGGGTGCGGATGCATCATGGGATGCTCGGTATCTCCAGAGGCCTTATTGATAGTGGAGCCTGCGCGAGCTTACGCTGTTTCCCTGACCAGGGAGGAGATAACTCTGGATCAACTCTTGGTTATGGCCCCATCTATGAGGAAGATAGTTGAGAAGGAGACAGGCAAGAAGTATGAGGAAGATAATAGTGGAGAATGAAAATAGAGAACCTATGTAAAAATTAACAGGCCCGGGATAGTCAAATGCACCAATACCGGCATCTGCTAGTAACCCTTTACCTTCTAGGCTGATGCATAATTGTTGTGCAAACGAGCTTTCAATATTTAATTCCTTAGCAACATAATCCACCATGTCGGTTTTCTTGACTTCACTATTTATTGTAGAGTTTCGAGAAGCAGTATCCCGATCGTAGATCACTTTGAGCACGAGTAGCTGTTCCCATGTCAGCGTTGCGATCAAATCGAATACGTAAGCAGCTTCGTCTAGATTAAGATTCTCTTCCAATAGCCCATTTATCCAGACGTTGCTGTAGACTTTTATCTTATTGATTTGATATGTTTCCTTGCAGCGTTCAAAATACATATTTGAGAGTGTTAGTTCCTCTTCATTGCGAGGATCAAGTACTTTATTACATTTTCGGATGTGAACTATCGCATATGCTACCGCATATTTGATATTATTAAGTTCTCTTTTCAATTTTACAGCATTTAAGACGGACAATACCATAGATATTGTACCGCTGGGATCAATAAAAGAAGGTATTGATGAGATCTCATCTGGAATTAGATTTAAAAACCAATTAGATGCATCTTCTATGCCCCCTAAACTCTTCATTGAAGCTACAAGTTCTTCTATTTCCCTAGAGGTGTCGTTCTCAATCGTTTTTCCCATGGTTTTAAGTTTTTTATTCTCATATCTTAAATAATCTGTCTAACTCAGACGATGGGATTGGAAATGAATAAAAAGCTAGAGTGTAAGATATTGGTTATGCTTTCTCTCTTGTTACAGGTATATCGAAGGGTCGTATGGAGGTCGCGATGGCGTAGTATGTCTTGAACGCTTCTGAGATCAAATCCCTGGAGGATGAAAAGGGCAGCTCTTCTGGACAAAGGCAATCATGTTGAACCAAATCAATTTCCAGAAATTCGAACAAATTGAGGATCATGCCTTTATAACTACCGTCTTGGCAATTCGATCACCGAGGCGCTGTTTCTTATCGGATCTCCAGATTAAGATAGCACCTATTAAATAAGCTAATAGGCCATCGATTACGCGGAGTATGTTACGCGTGAAAGCCTGGTTCATATTGATCATTTCACCATCCTCCCCGACCACTTTAATCTTGGTTACCATCTTGCCGATAGTCTGACCTTTTGATCCCTCCAAATAAGTAAAATAAGCCAGAAATATGATAAAAGATAACAGGCCAAAGCCCCAACCAGCCGTTCGAGAGACAACGCTAAAACCCAATATGGAGCCAACGACACCTATCAATACTCCCAGAACTATGGTATCTATCAGGAATGAAATAAACCTTATCCAGATACCTTGATACTGCATATTGACTGCTGCGTTAATTATTTCTGATTGATCGGCCTCGGTCATAATTCATGCCCTCTGCTAAGATCGATTGTGGATAGCCCCAACCACGTCTCGTGATACTCCATCGCTCCGGGATTCTTCATAACTTCCGATTGGTCAGATCCAGCCATTTTCTCCCTCCAAATAGTATAATCAAATGGTTTCAAACGCCTTTGCTCATTTAACGATCGGACAAGAGACTAATTCTTTCCAATCAGTTTAGTGTTCGATTACTATTTGAATTTTTCTAGACATGTTCCATGAAAATCAACTCTGGTCGTGAAGCATGATGAGCTTCTTCGTTAAGAAATATTTGGAAGATTAAAAGAGAACATGGAGAAACAAAATAGGATAATCCTAGTGAGTACCTGGATGAACCTTGACCTAGACTGTCAGTGTCACACTTCGCAGAATCAAAAGACAGAACTACTCCATATTTCCTAATGAAATCTGAACTATTGGGGATCTGCTCACGATGGCTTTACGGCCACCACTTTTATGCTTGCGATGGATTCTTCAACCTCTTTAAGCTGCTCGGGAGACGTCTTGGGCATATCGATGAATCCTGGTCCGACTCCATCGAAGATCAGGCACTCTATCGGGAAAGACGATTCATCTGCCATCAGAATATTCTGGAACCCGGCGGATCTAATAGCCTCGATGTAGCTGTCCTTCATTATGGCTCCCGCCAGGCAGCCGATGTACGCCTCTGTCGACGTTTTCACGAAATCGGGAAGCTCTTTCAGCAGCACTATGTCTGAGACGGCGAGCCTGCCTCCGGGCTTCAGAACCCTGAAAGCCTCCTTGAATACCCGTCTTTTTTCAGGGACCAGGTTTATGACGCAGTTTGAGATGACCACGTCGATATAGTTGTCTGCAACGGGCATGTTCTCGAGCTCGCCCTGCCGGAAGTCAATATTAGTATAGTTGCCCTTCCTGGCATTGGCCCTGGCCTTTTCCACCATCTCCGAGGTCATGTCCACACCTATTACATTGCCCTTAGGGCCAACCCTGTGAGATGCCAAGAAGCAGTCAAAACCCGCCCCTGATCCCAGGTCTAGGACCGTTTCGCCCTCTTTTATCGACGCCAAAGCAACAGGATTTCCGCAGCCTAAACCCAGGTTGGACTCTGGAGGGGCTGCCATAAGCTCCTCGTCGGTGTACCCGATCCTCTTGCCCAGATCATCGTGAACGTCAGTTCCACAGCATCTGCGGGAAGCGTAGTAAGACGTTGCCTGCTTGGCAATGCGGGCATAGCCCTCCCGTACTGCCCGCTTAATTTCTCTATCCTTCAATTTGAACGCCCCGATATTCGTTTAATCTTGAATATTGACTTCGCGGATGTGGATCGCATCCGCTGAGATAGGACTTACGCTCTAATTAAGGTTTCTTATTCATGAATATTTGATAAAATCCTGGATGGCAGAAGAAGCTATTGGCGTACTGCCCAATCTTTTGATCCATATTCGCCTATATTCCGGATTAGATTTCTATGTCTGATCCAGAGTGCTACAATCGTAAGTATGGAGATCACCAACCATACGGCAAAAAAAACCTTGAATCCATGGTCTCCCGACGATTGCTGAGTGCTTATGAACACCGCCGCTGCTATTGTGACTACTATAGAAAAGAACATGTTGGCAGATGGGGCAAGGCCATCCCTGTAGTATATGCAGAACTTCTCCCACTGCTTTTCTGCCTCTCCTGCCAGGGAGCAGGGGTGCCTGCCCAGAAATGTCCCAATCCTCTTGATCCTTGAATCTGCGGACATTATGTAGAGATCATAACAGATCGCCACCAGTGGTATGAAATAGAGAAGCCAATAAATCTCTGCAATAGTGATGCCCAAGTTGAAAGAACTGAGCCCGAATAGCACAGTAACAAAAGCAAGCTTCTTTGTGATGTAATCTGCCCGCTCGGTCTGGGTCCTGATCTTCTCCTCGTGAAGAGCTCTGAGAAATTCTTGGTCGTTTGGTTCCACGAAGCTACCCCTTGAGAATAATGATTTTATGTATTAATAAGTTTTCCTTGTAATGAATCATTTTAGTTGACATAAAGATTTAAGCCAAAAAGTGCTCATTAGATATTATGTTCAAAAACATACTGATTGCAACAGATGGATCTGAGACTAGCCAGAAGGCGGCGAAGATGGGAGTTGAGCTTGCTCAAATGCATGGTGCAAAGGTCACCGCGGTTTATGTGGCGGATACGTCCAGGCTGGGCTACTTGTCGGACTATATCCAGTATTCGGGCATGGTCAGGGAGCTGATGCTCAAAGAGGGCAAAGACGCAACTGATAGCGTTGAAGAGCTTGCCAAGCAGGCAGGAGTTGTCTGCGATAAAGTCATACTGGAGGGTAGACCAAGCGACGAGCTGTTAAGGATGTCCAAAGAATCAGGTGTCGATCTTCTGGTCATGGGTAGTGTAGGTCGGGGAGGGCTAGACAGGTTCCTGCTCGGGAGTGTGGCCGAGAAGGTTGTCCAGCACTCGAAGGTCCCGATAATGCTGGTGCCCGGAGGGAAGCTCGGTAAATAAGCGATAGCATATCGATGAAGCCCCGAAGACCAAAAGGGATTATCCGCAATATTAGATAGTTAAAGTACCGAACCCAAAGTACTTGGGCCGCGTCACGCCTGCCATTGAATCCCCGGTCCAAAAAGCTGAAGGGCGGCATGCTATGCCCGTGACGGCATGCATCTTTTTTGACCGCAGACGGATTTTCAGCTGACCGGTACGCCACCGAAATGTCGTACATATTTGAACGACACCCCATAGGCCTTCGTTCGCAGGACGTCGATTACATCCGCGAATTGTGCTCAACAGACGGAGCACATTTCGGCCATCGAGCTCTTGTCGGTGCGTCTCAATCCATGGCTCGCTAACACATGACGCGGCAAGTTAATTATTCTAACTTCAAAACATAAATAATTTTCGGTTGAGCACTCTAAGGTGGGATAACCGGGCCTTCAATAAGAATGCTTCATTCATTTGTGAGCATCTGCAATCGACGCTGTCTTCGATGCTGCCAAAAATGTAGAGCTAGATTCACTAGGGGTTAGAAGATCTGGTGGATATTCAAAATACAAAAATCTCCGAATGTCTACGGACACGGCAATGTAAGCACTGAGGAGTTTCCAGTAAAAGTCTCGATCTCCATATGTATGTTTAGGTTTCCGATGTAGGTCCCGCCCATGGTCAAAGCCGGGACTGTGTTGGCGTTCTTCCGGACTGTTGTGCCGATCTTGGTTGTGCCGTCGACATAGGACCCTATCTGGTAGATGGATTCGTTCTTATCCTGGTAGATGCTGGTGTCTTTTATCAGCGATTGGATGTTCGAGTAGCTCTCGGAGAATGCTGAGCCCACCTCGTAGTTCTTGGCGCACAAGGCGTTCTTGAGGTCACTCTGAGTCGGAGGTGGTATGTAGGGACTGTAATCAGCATTCACATCTTCTGTATATATAGTCTCATCGTAGCTCGGTCCGGCAAAGACATCAGAATACTGGGTTCTAGAGATGTGACCGCTTCCGCTAGCTCTCGAAGACAGCTTTGTCCCTGCGAAACCAGTATCGGTCTGGAAGATCTGGGTCTCGTCCATGTAACCCCATAAGTCGATCTGAGATCTCTCCGTCAGGTTCTTGGCGGCGGAGCCAAAAGCTGAAGATGGAATGCTAATAGAAAAACATACCATGAAAAGCAAAAACACAAGAACCAGCAGTATTCTCATCTTCAGCATCTCCTCACTTGAGCTACTAGTGGGCTACATTCAATATAAATCTGATCCCCTGAAGATTCCCAGGGAGATGCTTCGGAACCACGCTCCGCCAAGGCGTTGCTCACCTAGGCCATCCCCGTGCCTCCAACGTCACCCGAGGGAAATGGCGAACCGGATGTGTCGCCAAGCCACGGATAATTGGATGATGTTGGCGGCGTCCCGGTATAAGGCGAATAGGGTGGAACACTGCTATAGGTTGGTGTTCCTGTTGTCGTACCTGAATTAATGTAAACCGGCTTTCCGGTCTTGGGGTCTACGTAGAAATAGTCCGGATTTCCTGTGTAGGGATCTACGAACTCATAGACAGGGTATCCTGTTTTGGGATCTACATAAGCCTGTCCCATCCAACCACTTGTCAAGTTAAGCGACTTCCATATGTAGTATGGATCCGTCACCAATGATCCGTTCTGAACCAATCTCCCCTTGGGAGCCCCACCCCAGCTCCAGAGGGATGTAGAGTTCTGAGACTGGGGTTGTTTTGTAGGACTTTGGGCTTGAAAGTCCTTGAGCCAGGTCCGGCCAAAATCGCCACCGACGCTCTGGAAGTTACCAGTTGTCTGGGCCTGACAGGTGGTCAATAAAATACCCAATACTAATACCATCGTTACTATGAATCTGTAACCCATTTGACACTCCACCTTTGATCCGATACACTTCAAAGCGATAAAAACGTTTCTCGCTAGAAAAGCCAAAAAGTCCATGTGACTTGTTTATAAGAACCGATACAGGCGACTTTCAATTGATATGATCGCAAAAGATCAGTCAGAATGCGTAGTTACTATAAGAAAATCAACTCGGAAAATCGATCAGTACCATTCTCGGCGAGTTAATCACAAATCTAACGTCAAAGAGCTAAAATAATGCCATCTGGATTGTTGCCCCCTGGAAGAGAGCATATCCAATCCTCAATATCATTCAAATATTTGATCGATTATCATGAGTAATCGAGTCGCTATTCTTTCTGTACTTAATTATAAAAAATATCAACACGATCATAATCGATATTATAATAATTGCATCGAAAATATGAAACCATCCCTTCAAGGAATCCCACTTTGGTCCCAGGAGGACGCCCACGTAGCCCAGGGTCAGGCACCAGGGCAGCGATCCCGCGAAAGTATAGAAAGAGAACTTCTTGAAGTCCATTCCTGCTATTCCGGCAGGCAGGGAGATGTAAGTCCTTATGACCGGCAAGACCCTGCTTATCAGGACCGCTCGATCCCCGTACTTCCTGAACCAATCGTCTGCCAGGTCAAGCTTTTTACGGCTCAAGAGAACATATTTTCCGTATTTTTCCAGAAACGGCCTCCCTCCTCTTAAGCCTACCTGATAAGCAATAATCGATCCGAAGAGGTTTCCCAGAGCGCCTGACAGAGTAATCTCCAGCAGGCCAAGCTTTCCTTCAGACACCACGAAGCCACTAAAAGGCATGATGATTTCGCTGGGGAATGGAATACACGCGCTCTCCAGGGCCATGGCAAAGAAGATACCAGTGTAGCCGAAGGAGCTTACGAGGCTCACAATAAAATTGCTTATGGATTCGACTAAGCTTATCATTCGATTCAAGAATAACAGCAATATATAGAAACCTTTTTCCTGAAGATTACTGTGCGGGCCACTGCCGGACAACGCGCCGAGGCTTGCTACCTTGGAGAAAAACGTTACACTACCGGATCCATAGCAGATAAGATTTTTTGAGTTTGAAGGCTATCGATATGCTTCAACTGGATGTTCATGACATCGTGCCCGACATTAGTGTTCTTGTGTATTCTGGTCTCTGAAGCGATGATATTTCGTAGTCGTTCCCGAGTGTCGGTCGCATTATATCTTCGGATGTTTTTTGAGATTTGGACTTTCGAACTGGCCGAAACACGGCGAACACGAACACCCCGTTAACCCTCTATAGATTTTCTCTATATGCTCTTTCAGTGGTTGCTCTTGACAGCTTCTCAGGGAGAAGACCGACATAATCGTCATTGATTCTACCTGCGAGCGGAACGCTCTCATAACCCCTACATCCGCCAAATTTCCATTGGATCAACCTTATCCATTTGGTCTTATCCATTATTCAACACCCTCTCTTATCCACGAGTCGTGTTCACAAGTTCGAATGAATGAGTGCAGAAGCGGAGATTCGCCAGGATTCCTGACACAAGTTATCCCGGCCAATGAAGTTCCTTCCTCTTCACCGGACAATATCTACAAAGAGTACCCGAGGAGGTGCAGCCAATACACCTAATAACCCCAGTTAGTCTATCGAATATTTCCATGATCATTTGTTCTCACGACCACTTTTTGAATTATGATGGGTCAGATACGCGCCTGTGGGGCATCCGAACCGAACTCCAGATTCGAAGAGCTACAATCCCACAAAGAGTTATCCGGCCCACTCTTCATTTGCCAAGAGATCAACGACACTCATTGTTGCTTTGCGACGGTACAAGAGCAGAAGCCACAATCTGCCCGGCTTCACCATCCTTGAGTTCCTTTTAGATCACCTCAACAGTTTCCTAGACGTCGGCTCTATATTGAATTATTTGAGACTAAAAGTGAATAAATCAGAAGCTTGCATAGCGTTTGTGATGAAATATGAATTGAGCTGATTGAGTTGATTGTGCGAGATAAGACCACCAATTCTAAATAGTTATAGATGATAAACACGATAGAGCCAGATCAGAAGATTGTCTCTACATGAAGCATGAAAATAGGCAATTTTGTCTATGCAGGTTTGTGTACATCACTGGATCGAAATAAGACGCTTCTGGCCTTGCTAATCATGTCGATCAATCGAGGGCGAGATGGATGGATGATCAAGATCTAAAGATCCTTGGAGCGATGAATGCTATTTCTCCGATGTCTTTTGTTAGCCCCATCGAGGTTAATGAGATAGTCAAGCTGGATAAAATGGAGCTGGGGGAGCGTTTGACGCTGATGAAAAAATCAGGACACGTAGACGTCATAACCAGGGATTTTGTGTCAAGTATGACACTTCCAAATTTTATTGCAAAAATTAAGCTCACAGATCTTGGACGGAGAGCTTTGAAGGAAAAGAGATAAAGAGAACCTTCCCCATGAAAGGCTCTGTCTTTTGAGCTGCCCACAAGCTGCCACTCAATTGCATTCGATATCGATTAGATCGATGCAACCACCAGCTTCGCTCTGATCTTCAAGTACTAAAATACATAGTACAAACCAGAAGCGTCGCGCCAACTAATTTAGTTTATATAAATTATATCATTTCAAATATTTCTATATCTGATTCAAAGATTGCTTTCTCAAGAAGTCGATTGTTTTCTTAACTTGCTCATAAGACTGCTTGAGAGAAGCAATTCGCTCCAACAGAAACCTCGCTTCAGCTCCGCCAGATAACATGGCATTTTCAGTTCGATTCAGAGCCACAATGAAGAGCTGTATCTCCTTATCGATTGCGTCCAGCATGTTCGTCCTAATTATTTCGGGATCTGTGATGGGTGCATATAGATGCCTTTTATCTCCTGGTATCACAATACGCCTGACCAATCTCAGGTTCTCTAATAGTTTCATGTTCGAACTTACGGTTGACTTGCTGTAGCCAGTCTCCAGGACCAGTTCATCCAAAGATATTGGTTCTTTAGCAACAACCGTCAAACCCCTGAGAATTCCTGTTGAGTTACGATATCCCTTAATCCTGGCCCACTGGATACAGGCATCGATAATATGCTTTGTTATATCCTGTAACAAAGAATATCCTTTAGCATTTTCGTCACACATATATATCCAATACAATTCTTTCTTTTCTACTCCATTTGTTTGATGACAATGGTATTAGATATTCTATTGAATAGACGCTGCCTGCTCTCCCGGAAGACGAACCAGCATATGAGGCAGTCGAAGGGAAGCAGAAATGCTTTTCCAAAGCTCTCCACAGCCGCGTCCCTGAACCTTATACTCTCCCCAAGTGGGCCGGTTACAGCTATATTGAGGAGCATCTTTCCCAATGACTGACCTCTGTAACCTTCCAGTGCGGTCCAATAAATGAATAACAACGACGCCAGCAGCAATACCCCTCTAAGGCCATAAGCATCTATCTCCAGAAAGGTTAGGACCCCGCGCCATAGGAGGCTCATAAGGAGAACATCCATCAGCCAGGCCCAAAAACGATTTTCCCAATTTGACAATACTATCTCATCCATAAGAACCCCGTTTGAGACAACAAATTTCGGCTCATTTGCACCCAGATATCCACGATATTGTGCCCGTTTTTTCTCCTTGCTGTTCTCAGGTGTTATTGTTTGTTAGCTCCTAAAAAAATCGGAGGGAAGGACCTGCTCAAGCGGCCTTCTTTTGCTTCCTACGGTACATGTATCCACCTGCTGCAATTATGATAATGAGAACGATCGCCGCCGGCAGAAGCAGGGATGAGGATGCGGCCTTCACCACCACAGGTATTTTCATGCTCTCCGAGATGACAGTGTCGCCGTTAACGTCAGTGTACTTGATCTCGCTGTTGATGCCGTACTCCTTTGGTGTTGCGTCCGAGTCGACATCGATCCTGAATATCACAGGCTTTGCTTCTTGGGGATCGAGGGTTCCGATGTATGCCTGATCATCCGTCGAGGAGAAGGGCTTGAATATGCTGAGCCTTGCTATCGCATCTTTGACCGGCTCATCGCCGATGTTCTTGTAAGTTGCTTTCAGCTCTCCCTTCTTCTTGCCGGCGGCTAGAGTGCCGTTGGCTACAACCAGCTCGAAATCTGCTTTTTTCTTGATTACGACTGGTATAGTGAGGGTTTGAATCGTATGACCGTAGAAGTAGGACCATGCAGCATTCACGAACGTGGGTGGAAGGTTGACGTTCGGAATATTCTCAAGGTTTGAGGCATAGACCAAGACATTCGACTGGTAGTCGTACTGTGTCTTTAAGGTCAAGGGATAAACCCCTGCCGGTGCATGTTCTGCGAGCTTGATTGTGAACTTCATCGGGCTGGTGGTCTTTTCTCCAGTTTTCAGGGATTGTACAACCTGGTCACCGGATTTTACTTCTATCTGGGAGGTGTTGGATATGAGAGTTGTCTTGACCCCAAGGGCGGTCGTTATTTTGGCCTCCTCCTGCTGCTCTGCATTGGCCAGGGCGTACTCTGTAGCCGTGTTCGGGACCTTGTCCTGCTTGAAGCCCGTTATTCTGCCGTAGTTTGTTAGATCTACGTAGAGAGTGACGGTATCTCCACGATCAAACTCGTCTGTGCCGCTCACGCTCGCTGAGAGGCTTGGACCACCGAAGAAGTTGTAGTAGTTATCCCCACCTGTATAGGTAGGGATGTACGTGTCGTTGGCCTGAGCAGCAGCCAGTAAGGCCAGCGTGCAGGCTAAGGCTAGACATAAAGCGAACTTAACTTCCATTCATCTTTCTCCATGATTGATTATTGATTAGCGCCATTGCTTTCTTTAGTTCCTGTTTAGCGTTCTCCAGAACCTCACGCTGAATTTCCATGCGAATCATCAGGACCACGAACACTGTGAATGTAGTGATGAGGGCGAAGACAACCGACAGAACCGTCACCAGCCCGAAGTTGCTGATTATGTTGAAGGGCGATGCAATAAGTGCTGCAAATCCGAAGACCACAGTCATTCCCGATGCCATCAGAGCCGAACCTATGCGGTTGGCTGTGATCGCCAGGGCCTCATAAGGATCGCCAACGTTATGCAGCTCCTCATAGAAGCGCTCCATCATCAGGATGGCATACTCCGAGCCTACTCCCAGGACCAGCGCTCCCAGAGTGGCCGTGAGGGGAGTGTACTTCAATCCACCATAGTACATAACCAAGCCCATCCATCCTATCACTACCATCATAGGCAGCACCGGCAGCAGAGCCTTGATGAGGTCTCTGTAGATCAACAAGAGCAGGACGAAGATCAGCACCAGGCCGAGCAGCGACATCTCGATCCTACCTGATGTCAGGGCATCCATGACCGTTGTCATAAGCACCTGCTGACCAGTTATCCTAACTGAGACTCCTGGAGGTGGAGTCATCCAGGCCAGGTCATCTTCGTACGACTTGATGAGCCGGGACATCCCTTCAGTTCCTAGATTGGTCTGGGCATTGCCTATATTCACATCTACGACTGCAAGGTTATGGCCGCTCAGGTATGCATCTCGCGCGACCTGTGGCAGGGAGGCAATTATTTCCCGTATTTTCGTTTTATCATCGGGTAACTCTCCACCATTGGACTGTTTGATATAGGTGGCTATGCTTGTGACGCCCTCCGTCCTATCTGATCTTGAGGTGAGCAGGTAGTTGCTGAAATCGTCCATCCACTTGAGATTCTTTGGGTCGGTAACGTCGTCAGCCTGAACTAGGAACTGAACTGAACCCGTTCCTCCGAAGATCGTCTTCATATGATTTAAGTCGATCAAAGGAGATAGGTCCTGGGGGATGTAGTTCTGGGTATTCGTTTCAATAGGGACCAGGGAGTCAACATAATTTCCTGCCAGGGCTAGGATCAGAGCCACGCCCAGTATGGCGTTCGACCTTTGGACACAGAAATATGCGAGCTTCGCTATAAAAGCGCCAATTCCCGAACCATCGGTCGAATGGCCATCAGCCTTCTTTTCTCGGGGCGCTTTTTGTTCAGAAAGATAAAGGACAGTTACGCCAACGAAGAGGGCGGAGAGGTAGCACATGACCAGACCGATGATGCAGACCTTTCCGAAATCGTTGATCGAGGGGACGGTGGAGCTTAGAAGTGAGACGAAGCCTGCCTCGGTTACAGTCAAGGCGATGATCACAGGAATGGCCACATGGTTTATCGTGCTGACGGCAGCTTCCATAACGGTTTGCCTTTGACCAACTCCTCGTCTATCCGGTTGTGGAACTGGATGGCATAGTCTATGCCGATTCCTATCATGATGGGAAAAGCGGCAAATGAGACCATGCTCATGGGTATATGGAAGAACCCCATGGCTCCGAAGGTCCAGACTATGCCCAGTAAGACCACGGGTATAGGAAGGAGAGGCCATCTGACATGCCTGAAGACCAGAAGCAGGGCTACTACCATCAGCACCCCGCATAGTGCAAGGATCGAGCTGTTGCTACTGTTCATCAGACCCACAATTGCTTCCTGGAAAGAACGATCGCCTGTGACGGTTACCCCGTAGCCTGCAGGAAATTCTGCAAAATCGACTGCGCTATTTATTTCTGAAAGAAGCTCTTTGCGTTGGGAATCTTGCAAGGAGGCAGGCATCGTTACGATCATCCTGGAATGACCGCTATCTGGCATGAGGCTTTGAACAGTGGGGCCCGCGCCCGCCAGGATCTCGTCTATCCTCTCCTGAGAGGGGATACGACGGATGCCGCTGCTTTGATATTCGGCATCGGCCACGATGTCGGCTATACTCTGGACACTCACAACGTTATGAACCTGCTTCATGTGATCGGATAAACGCAAGGCCGCTTTCAGGACCTCTTCTTTGGCGACGTCGTCGCCTTCTATCAGGATTACATTGGCATCTATGCCGAAGTTTTCCTGGTACAGGTGATCATATAATTGATAGAGGGCAGAATCTTTTGACACAAAGCTCTCCGTAGTCATGCCCTGGCTCTCGACCTGCTGGGCATAGTGAATAGAGACCAGTGTCAAGAGAACTGCTACGGCTATGATTATCACAGGATTTTTGGTGATCCACACCCCGAGTCTTTCCGAGCCAATCATGCGAATTAAACCTTCAATTCGGATTTTTTCGAACGAACCAAATAAGCGCAAAATACTTAAACTTTGCGTTTGATGTCAGTATTGTGAACGATGAAGAATTACTGGCCTTAAAGAGGCCAATTATCGATGCTTGCATCAAATCCGCCAAAAAAAATGGGTGGAGTGATGCAATGGGAATTCTCAGAGGGACGCTCTTTCTGGAAAGCGAACCCATGTCCCTTGATATGCTGGCCGAGAAGACCGGCTACAGCAAAACCACAGTACGGTCTAACATGAATTACCTCGAAAACCTCGGCATGGCCATTCGCGTAGTGGGTCAGGTAGGTAAAGAGCATCGCTATAAGCTGCATCGCTATGTTTTGGTGACTGACCCTGAAGAGATGAAGCCCGCGATC
Organism: Methanotrichaceae archaeon; assembly: GCA_963754945.1. Classification (GTDB taxonomy): domain Archaea; phylum Halobacteriota; class Methanosarcinia; order Methanotrichales; family Methanotrichaceae; genus Fen-7. The sequence goes on along the minus strand of CAVWIG010000052.1, from coordinate 7,889 downwards.
TTATCTGCCGCGAAGGATGAGACTCATTTGGTCTTACAGGCACTCAATCAAATCGAAAAAAATCTTGAGGGCCACAGTGAGGAAGCTGAGAAAATGAGCGCAATATTGGCTAAAACGAGACGATTTTATGAAGAGATGGACAAAATCTTGGAGCTTATGAACAAGTATACTACGAAAGAGCTTATTGAGCTTTTAGAGAGCAAAAAATTGAATTTTGTAGAATCATGCAATAGATAAAATATAAATATGTAATTAAAAAGTCAAGTTTCCTTAATCAAGCGAGGTAGATCAGATGGATGGCGAAAGGCCCCTTATACCTGGCATCGTTCAGTCCTTATGCCGTTTTTGCGTGTAGGTAATTGACGTTAGCATATTTCAAGAGGGCGAAGTACGCGTTGGATGATTCATTGTATGAGGCAGTTTTCATATTACTGGTAGAGTTGATAAAGTAGCAGTCTAAGGAGGTGCACGAGCTGGCAAAGGAGAAGTAGGATACAATCCCTTGTGTTTGTAAATCAAACTTAGCCTAAGACGCCCTTCACATCCTTTTTCCTCAGAAGGAACGCCATTCCAGGGGTTATCATGCTTGCTGGAAAAGGCGCATCTAATGTTCTCAAGAAAATCTCCACTCTATCCACATTCGGCAGCATCTTTACTCTTTCAACTAAACTGAGAAGGTCAGCAATATCTTTTGATGCGGCCATAACTAGGATATCGGAATCACCAGTCGTCTTGGCTACACATATTATGTTCCGCATTTTCTTTAGATGGGCGATGGTTCCGGCTATGTCTTTGCTGGCGATCATTAAAAAAGTGAGACCACTGTACCCGATCTTCTCTAGATTGACGGATATCATCGATTGATTGATCATCCCCTCAGTTTTCATTTTCTCGTATCTTTTCCGGACTGTCTCTGGGGAGATGCCAATCTTTAATGCGATTCTTCTGAAGGGGATTTGAGCATCATTAATCAGCTCATGCATTATAATGCGATCGATTTCATTCAATTCTATTATCTCCTGAGAGGTCAAGGTTTTCAAAAAGGAATTGAATATCATCGATCATGATGATAGTTGCCACCTTTCTTACCCCCGACTGCCTCCTTATTGTCTCTTTTGCGCGGTCTAGTTCATTAACGCTCGAAACTGTCATAATGGCGAATATGTCGCAAACCCCAATACCTTCGATGCACATTAAAACATCCGGATGCTGTCGGACAAACTCGACGATATCATTCTTCTTGGTGTTATCGACGGTGATTTCCATACAGACTGTAAATCTATCACCTAATATTCGCGGATTGAATAGCGTCGTTGCTCCTGCGATTACTCCGCGCGATTTCAAATTATGAATTCGCTTATGTATCGCATTGGATGATAGGCCACAATCCTCAGCAATGTCTTTCAGACTTGTGCGCGCATCCTTTAGCAGCGCCTTTATAATCTTTGCATCGATCTCATCCAGCTCGACTTCATTGCTCAGTGCAGTATCCCCTTTCAAGATTGGTTGTCATGAGTGAACTCCTCAGCGCCTTAAATGGCGAGGCATCCGACTCGTACTTCATATTTTTTGCGTCCTTAAAGCCTCTGCTCGGGAGTTGCGTTTCGCGGAATTTCCGGTCCCTGCTCCATTTGCCTAAACTTACATTGTGTTGCCACAATACATAGGTTCGAATCACATCAGGCAGATTCGGGATGTTTCCAACCTACTCTTGGGTCTCATAGAGACCCTAAGATTTACTGCCGGAAGAGTTCTAGCCTGCTGTTTAAGAACATCTGCATGGAATCATATCTTGATGATATATATCTTGATGATATAGGAGATGTTATGAAATATATATATGTAATTGTGCAGATGATCGGCGTTCCCGGCCATCCAGAGATTCCACCTAGGCTGAGGAGGGTTTTGGGTAGGTTCAAAAGATAGCTTATTGTGATGGACTTAACCTGAATGATCACTAAACCATCAAACTGGGCGGCTGTGGAGTATAGTTTATGCTTTTAGGAAATACAGAGAAACATTTAGCTGATATCAAGCATTTTTGTTAGAATTTCCATTCTTTTTTTCGAAACTTGCATATCTATATATCCAAGAGATAATGAGAATTATTAAAGAGTTTGTACAGGCGTCAAATTGCTTTATCAGTCCATGTGAATTGGGTAGTTGGGCCATTCAAATATGATCCTGGCAGGCTCGCAGAGACACAGACATCAGCATCCTAGAAAGAGCAGGAGGTGAAGTTGGATGTTCCTAATAGACGATCTCATGCTCAGGTCTCTTGGGATATCAATGCCCCCTGGGCTGGACATGATCGGAACCATAGAGCAAATACAGAAGCAAGCTAATAAGGAGATGTATAATCCCGAAAAAATCAAGAGCCAGATCAAGGAGAACAGGCTGCTCTACGAATTCGGAGAGTTGGAGCGTGAGGATTACGAGCGAACGAATGCAGAGCTGATGCATAATCTCAAGGTGGCAGAGGAGGTCTTAAGATAGGAATGGTCGAATCGGATAGATAACCAAGCTCTTGCAGATTCCGGAAGGAGGGTATGGAGAGGTAAGGAGTGGCCCTTCCAGGCTCGGGAAAGGCATGTTTTCCGGGGCTGCCTGTAAGTGGTGTTGTCAGAATAGGACTCCCCGAGGAACAAGCCTTTCAGGTGGACCAGAGACGTACCCGAGAAGATGGTTAGCGGAGGAAATATGAATGGTACAGCTTGAGAAAGATTCAGACAACGGGCTGGCTGGTGCAATAGACAGAATATTAGACAAGGGACTGGTGATCAATGCAGATATTACTGTTTCGGTTGCAGGAGTTGAGCTGCTGGGCATCAAGGTTAGAGCAGCGCTTGCATCCTTTGAAACCGCTGCAAAATACGGCCTAGAGTTCCCGTCTGGGACCAATTATAAAACTGCTGCGTGGAAAGAGACGATGATTGCAAAGGAGGAATGTCCGCAGTGTGGCAAAAAAGTGCCGGCAGAAGAGCTGATGAACGAGTGCTGCCCGTGGTGTGGGTGGACTAGTGCATTGGCAAGGAAGAGGGAGCGAGCTGATGAGATGCCTATGGTTATAAAGAATAACTATGGAACCTAAAAGGAACACAAATGCCGGACTTGTAGACCTCTTGGATAGGGTACTGGATAAAGGGCTTGTGCTAAATGCAGATGTGCTCATCTCAGTCGCAGGGATACCTCTGCTTGGCTTGAATCTCAAAGCAGCCCTCGCTGGAATGGATACCATGCTCAAGTATGGCATATGGGAGGATTGGGATGCAGCCCAAAGGGCATGGGCAACAGAAGAGCGAAGAAGAAAGGAGCTTGACAAGCTGCCCTTGGAGGAAGGCGAGGAGATACTCTTGAGGACCTTCGGAACTCATTGGTACTCCAATGGAATATACCATAGCTGGAGGCCAGGGTATATCTATGTCACGAACGGGCGCATATTTTCATACAGAAAGGAACCGGCAGAAATTTTATTCACAGCATATTACGAAGATATAATGGGCTACGCGATGGAGAGAAAGGTGAACATCGCAAAGAAGGAGACCGATTATCTATGTATCATGCTCAAAAATGGTGCCATCGCAAGGTTCCATCCCACAGATGCCTATGCCGTAAAAGATGCTGTCGTTGATGAGATGAACTGGCTTGGATTTTCCTGCAAGGAAATGTCTACTCCAGTGATGGACGGAAATGCGGACGAATTCTTAAAGAAAGGCGAGGGGCTCGTACATTGCGAGAAGATGTGGCATCTTCTGGAGACTTCTGCACCAAGTGGCATATCCAGAGGGACGTGGAAGGCTGGCAGGCTGTATATCACATCTGAGAGAGTATGCTGGTGGCATGACTTTGATGAGCGTATTGCTTTTGATTTATCTCTGGGAGATATAGGGGCTGTGGGCATTGAGACAAAGGACCTTGGAGGCTTAGCAAGTACAAGGCCTGCTATCATTATCTCTCATGGAGGAGGAGATGCATGCTTTTCGGGTGACGTCGATTCGATGGAAAAAATAGTTGAGGTGTTAGGATCAAAGGCGATTGAAGGCGAAGAGACCGAGACATGTCCATCATGCGGAACTGAAGCGCCTGTCCAGGAGCTGCTAACCAAAGGTTGCGTGGCATGTGGATGGATCAGTCCAAGAGTGAGAAAGCTTGTTGCGTGAACGTCCATCGGAAATTTTCAGGAAAGCTCGGCGAATCAAGCAGCTTTACCGCCTTTAGATGGAGCAAGGATCGCTTTAGTTGAGTAGCGGGCAATGGAACTAATTGCGATAAATAGGGTAGTGAGATATTGGAGAAGAAAAATAGAGGCTTCAACTTCTTGGGGATTGACCCGACGCTTGGAATTGGCGATAAGATATTGGATTATGCCGAAGGAGAAAAGGAGCGCCTGGATAAAAGCAATTACCATGCTGTCTGTCCCTCTTGTGGAAAAAGGCAACTTAAGAGCAATCTTCTCGAGAGCAGTTGCTTCATCTGTGGGTGGAAGGGTGGCGCAGAAGAGGTGGAATTGGCAAAGGCCAGGAGGTGCTTCAGCATCTCGATGGGCTTGGACAAAGGATGTGAAGGCTACAAGACGAGATGCCCGATCTGCGGCGCTTCCCTGATAACGGAAGAGTTCAGGGTGAGGGGCTGCTATATTTGTGGATGCAATAAAAAATAATAAATTTATGAACAATTTATCTAAATATATGTGTAAAGATTTAAAAGAGAAGATCATAGACCTGCTGACGAGCTGCTATGGAGAGAGTGAGCTCGAGGAGCGGATGGGTTTCAAAATCTCGGAATTGAAACAAGGATCTGATGAGACTTTCTCCGAGCTGCTCTCGATTTATTCTGGGAATGAAGAGCTGAGAAATCTGATATGGAGGGGCTACGCTGAGTTCGGCTATGTCCTTAGGGGGCTCGGCATATCAGCACCGAGGCAAAAAGACCTGATGGAGGGGTGGGACGATAAAAGCAAAGCAATCCTCTGGCACCTTTATCAAAGAAGGCACGCGAACATAGTGGAGCTGAGCGAAGCCGTTTGTGCCTCTCACTATGAGGTGCTGAGCAGGCTAGAAGAGGTTATAATACCTGAGTCAAGGAGGATACTGGGCCATACGATAGTGAAATTTGAACAATCTAAGATGGATATAGTGAGCGGCAAAAAGGTCTGTTTCTCCTGGTGGATAGCAGATGAAAGGCCTGTGTTAAGCAATAACGTGGAGTTGTTCCATGAGGGGGAGAGGATCCTCATAATTGCAGGTTTGCCGGACGTGAAGCTTCCAGATCAGATTGATGTGTCAGCCAGATTCAAAAATGGCGTATTAGAGGTTGCCATCAAAAAATAATTGTTTGGACGTGTGTTGAAGCATGGTGATCGATATCGATGAGGATAACCTGAAGCATGGCGTCCTTGGGCTCGTTATGGCACTTGTCGAGGTGATAAGGGATGCCCTTCGAATACAGGCCTTTAAACGTATGGAATCCGGAATTCTAAACGAAGAAGAGATGAACCGGCTTGGTGAAGCTCTTATGGAACTCGGTATTGCTATAGAAGAGATAAAAGAGGAGCAAGGGATAACGGAATCTGTAAAGGGTGTTCGCAATGGGCTGGACGAGGTTGTCGATGACGTGCTTGACAGGATAATAAATCCGGAGAGATGGAGGGACGAGGTAGAGGGGAAAAAATGATCGAGAAAGATGAGTTTAGAGAGCTAATTGCAAGGATAGTGAGAGAAGAGATTAAGGTGATCGCGCAGGAGACAAAGAATATAATAGCAGAGATTGTAAGCGCAGAACTCATACCAGGACTTAGGGCCGCAATAAGAGAATCGATAGCAAAAGAGCTGGGTTGTGCTGCATCAGGCGGACAATCTGCTTCTGAAGGATGTGCAGCGTCTGATGAGCATGCCATATTTGAGAGGAGAAGCAAAGAGGAGATTGAGACAGCAGTTTCTTCAGGAGAGTTACCTCCTCAAAAGGCAACGGCGGAAGAGGTTGAGGAGGCATCAGATGCCGGTTATGATCAAGGCTTATACATTTACGGATTGATTGATACAAGCGTATCTGCGAGGTTGGGAAAAATAGGGATTGACGAATGTGAGGTATATACAATTCCATATGATGGGATATCCGCAATAGTTCATAATTCTCCATTGGAGCCTTACAAAAGCAATGACGATGAAACTGTGAAGATATGGGTTAAAGTGCATCAAAGGGTCATGGATGTTGCTGCAGAAAGATTTGGCAACATAATGCCCTTCAGCTTTGATACAATAATATCGCCCAAAGATAATGCAACTGCAAAGGATGCATTGATGAGATGGTTATCGGATGAGCATGAGGAAATACTGAGGAAAATGGATAAAATAAAGGGTAAAAAGGAGTATGGAATCCAGATATTTTATAATCCTTCGGCGTTCGGCGAGAAAATTGAAAAAGAAAGCGAAGAGGTGAAAAGGATGAAGGAGGAGATCGTGTCGAAGCCGCCGGGACTTGCATACATGTATGTGTTTAGGTGGACAGGCTTGCTCTCAACATCTGGAGACTATCGAGTCCCATTTGCCCCCATGTCGCCAGCATTGTCATGATACGTTCATGAATCGAAGTCCCTTTGTCATTGCGCAACGTGCCCAAGATCTTCCTCAAGACGACATGCTCGCGTAGTGCCCTTTCGGCTCTATTGTTGGTCGGCTCTATACCGGGATGAATGACAAACGTGAACCAGTACTCGAAGCCGTTACTAATCTTGCCAATGAGCTTTCTGACTTTCTCACTGACGTATTCTTTCATGATCCATTGTTGGAGCGTTGCTCGTGCCATGTGCCATAGTTCCCTTCGAACTTCTGGCGGAGGATCGTTTTCAAGCGCGTCGTTCAGTTCTTCGTAGAGTTCCTTGAGGGCCTTATGCAAAGGAACCGCTTCCTCAATCTTCTCGGCGAGATCCAACGATTCTCGAAGCAGATGTGCCCAGCATCGCTGTAAGTGTTTTGTGAATCTGGCATACGGTTTCCAGCCGTCACATACGATTATGCCCGTGAACCTCCTCGTTGAAACCTCCATCAAGACTTTCATACCTCGACCTTCCGAATCACGACAAAAGTTTCAGATGGTGTAGTGAATGCCCAGATCCAATGCATCTCTCCCTGGACATCGATTGACGTTTCATCAATATACAGAGTCTGTGCAGCACGAATCCTGGTCAGAACTGCTTCGTCTCCCGATTGAACCGCATCTGCGGCACGACGAGTCAATCGAGGATTGTAGCAGGACTCATGTTCAGCCGATATAGTCGCTTATGTGCGTTTTGGATCTTCCTAAGAGGGCAGCCTATCCTGATATTTTTGTCGTGTCGTCTGTGGGATTGTGTTGTTTCCGAATATGCCTTTATTTGGCGAATTTGCATCGTTTGCAGCGACTCTCTATGACAGCATGGACATCTGTAATGCGCAATTTTGTATTCGATGACGATGATAGGCTGTGACTCAGGAGTTTCCTCGATGATCTTTGACTCTATTCTGATTGGATTACCTAGCTTTGTTCCGCAATCTGGACATCGATCTTATGTGACTTCCACTTGTTTATCGGGCTTGGCATTCGGTCTTGTTATGCCTTTATGCCCGATTTTTTGTCAGGTTTTCCCCTCTCTCCTCCATTCTGTTCTTTTTTACGATTCCTGCCAGTCTTAAGTTTGGCGGGGTATGAGCATTCTCATATTGGCTAATCGGGCCTCGAGTTCCTTTATGCGAGCCTGAACTATTCTCTTCCTTTAATCCATCGATCGAGTCTTGAAGTTGCTTGATGGTTGTTTCGTCTTGCATCCTCCTTCAGAAAAGGTATCAATGTGATATTATATAATTTTTCCGATCAAACAGGTCTTGGCTGATCTGATTATCTAGGGGAGCTAA
>CAVWIG010000051.1:0-10672 GCA_963754945.1 Methanotrichaceae archaeon | reverse complement strand
TTGCCTGTCTCATAATTGAACAATAAAGTCGAATCCTAATATATAACTGAAGCCCAATTTTCATATTCATGGGTGCCCAATCGGGCATGAAGGTTTCGTATTCCGAGATCGACATGAAGCATTAAGTGAATAGAGCCAGTGATTCCGTGCAGCAGTAGAATGCAAAGGATAGAATAAAATAATTGAAACCTGTGTTGCCTCTATAAAATTGCACAGGGTCAGAGCTTCCAAAGAATGAAAGAACAGTTTCCGAGTTATATGGGCCTGCGAAGGATTTTCTTGTGCAAAGCAGATCCAGAACGGAATTTTGTACAAATAGGCTTTGATCTAGCACCGGTGGCTTCGAGTTACCGATAGGATGAATTCGACAATTTTGCAACTCACCAGGAATATGTGGGTATTATTGTCGGATTAGAGTCCCGAACAGGATTGCTAAACGCCTTCTTCGGCCGCCTCGGCCTCGATCTTCTCAAGTTCGTTCATCTCAGACCTCCTAAGATCCTGGAGGCTTGTAAGCAGACAATCTATCTGCTCAATCCTGCGAACAACTTCATTCTTTGATACCATCAATCTAACCTCCGATAAGGCTTGAAGTCTTGTTCATCGTCCAATACTATTCAGCGCCCTACGCATAACAACTTTGCATTTTGCAACGAATCTTGATTATTTTCATCCAAACCATGTATTTCTAATTCAGAAGGATCAACGTATCCTTATTAATTATTTACGAACCAAAAACCCTTAACAAAAATCTCGTGATCACCTGGTATCTCAACCCTTCAGGGCTTAAAATCTTGTAATTTACAGATATCCTCGATATCTCTGTCCCAGGACGGGATCGTGGATATCAGGGAAAAGTCTATTGTCTGAGGTCCATATCACTCATTTGAAAAAGTATACGACTATAGAAGTGTTCAGCAATTCTAATCGGTATTTCGGGCGATGGAAACAAGCTAGTGGGTACAAAGTGTAATTTGTCTGCGTTCTTGATAAATGGGTGAGAAATCGAGGAATAGTAGGAGGGGTGGAGGGGAGGAGGTGAGTGAAATAATACAAAATAGGAGAAGGATATCCTTCTTTCCTCACTAATATATGAATAGGCTTGATGATTTATTAGTTTTCGGAGTGGCAAAGTTATCTATACAGCCCCTAAACCGACAACTGCGAGCCAGTATACTGGCTTAGAAATATGAATTATGTTACTCCTTCGATAGCGGTAAATACCGCTAATTAGGACACCCTGATCTCAAGAGGTTCTACTTTCCGTAATCAAAGAAATGTCTAGCCCCGGAAAAGGGGGGCTAGATCTCCTGGATCTCGTCCTTGGTGGCTATCTTCACACCCTTGGCGCTCAAAGACTGTTTTGCCCGTGGAAGGTCGTCCACCCTCAGGATCAGCATGGCACGCTCTGCTTTGGCCGTTACGAAGGCGTAGGCATAGTCCACGTTGATCTTGTTGGCTCCCAGGGTATCGACTATCTCGTAAAGCCCTCCAGGAGTATCCTTCATCTCCACGGCCAGAACGTCCGTCGCTGAGACTGTGAATCCACTATCGTGAAGAACCTTGTATCCCTTGTCGGGGTTGTCAACTACCATCCTTATGACCCCGAAGTCTCCCGCCTCAGCTATGGTCATTGCCCTTATATTCACGCCCGCGTCCGAAAGCGTCTTTGAGACCTTTGCCATCCTTCCAGGCCTGTTCTCAACAAAGAGCGATATCTGCTTGATCTCAGCCATCTACGAACCTCCTCCACCTTTACTAAACCTTCCTGTTATCGATAACTCTCTGAGCCTTGCCCATGGATCTGGGTATTGTTCCCGGCTCTACGAGCTCCACACCAGCAGCTATGTTCAGCACACTCTTTAATTCTTTTGCGACTTTCTTCTTCAGGGACATTAGGTCGCCGATCTTGTCGCTGAACCCTTTCTCGGTGATCTCAACACGAACGGTCATAACGTCCAGAGGTCCTTCGCGGCCTACAACTATCTGGTAATGATCACCGACCTCCGGGATTTTCATAAGCACAGACTCCACTTGGCTCGGGAATACGTTGATGCCGCGGATGATCAGCATGTCATCTGCGCGACCTAATATTCTCATGATCCGGGGGTGCGTTCGGCCGCATTCACAAGGCTCGGAGTTGAGGATGGTCAGGTCGCCAATCCTGTACCTGATCAGAGGCATGGCAAACTTGTGAAGGGTTGTGACCACCAGCTCTCCGTTCTCTCCCACCTCAAGCTGCTCGCCTGTCTTTGGATCGATGGTCTCTATCAGGAATAGGTCTCCCCAGATATGGATGCCGTTCTTCTCTTGGCACTCAGTGCATAGGGGGCCGCTTAGCTCGCTGGTTCCATAGATGTCGTAAGCATTTATTCCCGTGGCGTCCTCGATCCTCTTGCGGGTCTCCTGCGACCAGGGCTCAGCACCGAAGATGCCCGTCTTGAGCTTGGTATCGTTTCTGATGCTAACCCCCATTTTATCCGCTACCTCAATCATGTGCAGGAAATATGAAGGCGTGCAGGCTATAGCCGTGGACCCGAGGTCCTGCATCAGCTCGATCTGGCGTTCTGTACTCCCCACGCCCGTAGGCAGGACGGTGGCACCAATTCTCTCAGCGCCGTAGTGCAACCCCAGTCCCCCTGTGAAGAGGCCGTAGCCGTACCCTACCTGGACAACGTCTCCGCGGCCAAGGCCAATAGAGGTCAGGGCTCTTGCCAGGGACTCAGACCAAGAGTCGATGTCATCTTTGGTGTATCCGACCACGGTTGGCTTTCCAGTGGTGCCGCTGGAAACGTGATACCGGACAATGCGGTTCATGGGGAGACTGAACATGCCGGTGGGGTAGTTGTTGCGCAGATCGACCTTTCTTGTGAATGGCAATTTGGTCAGATCGCTGAGCTGCTTGATATCGTTAGGCTCAACGCCTGCCTCCTTGAATCTCTGCCTATAGAATGGAGAGTGGTCATAAACGTAGCGTGTTATCGACTTAAGCCGATCTTCCTGGAGTGAGTGTAGATCTTCCAGAGGCATGCGCTCGATATGCGGATCCCAGTAACCTGACATGGAAATCAACCGCGGACCATGAGGCTATCGATGGATAAAGCTTTTTGGATGCTCAATTGTAAGGTTCATGAATCCTGCCCTGGCTCCGTCAGGCTTTGAAGAAGCTGACGGAGGCCGTGGAGGAGTTCTTCTGGTCGGTCTTCTCACTATCCTTGATACAGAGCAGAGACGGTAAAGCGAGCTAAGTAATGTTTAAGAATGTTCTGGACACAGTAAAATGATGCAAAAAAAGGAGTTGGAGTCAAGATGGACAAGTCCGCTAGGTGGAACATCTCAGACTTTTACACCATAGATCTCTTCTAGCGACGCCTTGGCCTTCTTCATTACTTCCATGGGGCACGTCTTGTAGGCCTTAATCAGATGATCAACTGCTCTGGCGTCTCCCAGCTCGCCCAGGCTCCAGGCAGCCCAGGCACGGATCTCCTCTTCATCCTGGCCTAACATGACCTCGACCAAAGGATCTAGTGCAGCAGTTTGACCTATCTCGCCGAGTGCTGTTACAGCAGAAAGCCTCACATCGGAATCTATGTCCTTCAGAGCGCCCAAGGCCAGAATGCATGCCTTCTCTCCTCGCACCTTACCAAAAGACTTGAGTGACTCAGTCCTAACCGCTGCTTCGGCGTCTTTCAGAGCGAGAGCTAGAGACTCCATGACCTGTTGGCTGTCGAACTCTCCCATGAAGGCTGTACATCTCCTTCTGACCTCAACGTCATCATCTGTCAGAAGGCAAGCTACTCCGCCCAAAGCTGCTTCGAACTTGAGTTTGGCGAGACCAGTTACAGCCATCCCCCGTGTCTCTGGCTCTGGCGCTTTGAGAAGATCCATCAAGGCCTCTGCTGCTCCAAGGTTGCGCAATGCGACCGAGGCTCTGAGCCTGACGTCCTTTGAGCTGTCCTTCTGCATTGCCTGGACAAGGTAGGGAACGGCCCCGGCATCTCCCACAGCTTCCAGGGCAGCAGCACACCACTCGCGAACAACGTAGTCCGAGTCGTTTTGCATTACTTTGCCTAGCGACTCTACAGCTCTTGGGTTGCCTATCTTCCCTAAAGCCCATGCCGCCTTGTACCTTAGATCCGAGAACTCGCCATCCTCAAGAGCCTCAACCAGAGCATCAATGGTCTCGTCTCCGATCTTCACCAGGGCCCAGGCGGCCTTCTGGCGCTCGAAGTAATCGTCGCTGTGGCCGAGCTTATGAACAAGCTCAGAGATAGAATCCATGAGGATTTTTAACCCGGCGTTCCCTCTTAAGCTTTTGCTGGCAAGATTTGTTTTAGCGAATCCTGTTTGGACTAATCGTGATTTCCCTGCTGCGTCTGTGAAGGATAGCCGCAGCACAACAGCCAGGATAGAATTATATCTACCTCCTGGTGAGATCATTCACATGAACTGAATTTCGGGGCTTTGATGATGGAGTGTCTCTTTGGTCCAGTGTTGTCCCGGCGCTTGGGCTTATCCTTGGGCGTGGACTTGCTCAAATACAAGACTTGCAACCTGGACTGTGTCTACTGCGAGCTGGGAAGAACTTCCAGCCTGACTAAGAGGAGAGATAGATTCATCTCTCCTGATAAGGTGCAGAGGGAGATCGAATCCCGGTCAGAGGAGGACTTCGACCACCTCACTTTTGCGGGATCCGGCGAGCCGACTCTCAGCTCTGACCTTGGAGAGATAATACGCCGCTCCAAAGAGATAGTGGACGTTCCTGTGGCAGTGATAACGAACAGCACTCTTTTGACCAGCCCAAAGGTTAGATCTGAGGTAGCTGAGGCCGATATTGTTCTTCCGTCTCTTGATGCCGTCACACAGTCGACCTTCGAGAGGATCAACCGGCCAGCGAAGGATTTGAAGCTTGAGGAGATAATAGAAGGCCTCCGAGCATTTAGATCCGAGTTTTCGGGAGAGATCTGGCTAGAGGTAATGCTGGTCAAGGACGTGAACGACAGCGAGGCTGAACAGATCGCCAGAGCGGTGGAGTTGATAAAGCCGGATAGGGTTCAGCTGAACACTGTGGTCAGGATCCCGGCCGAGCCAGTGCTTCCTTTGGATGAATCGGAGATGATGAACATCCTCGGCGTCTTCAAGGATGCAGAGATCATCCCAGACTGGGACTGGAGAGTGCCCGAGAAACAGGAGGCAAAGTTCCTGGAAATCTTGGTCGACCGACCGTGCACCTTATACGAGATCGCGGAACTGGCTGGTCTTGATAAGAACACGGCGGTCAAGTACGCCATAATCCTGGAACGCGAAGGAAAGATCAAAAGACGTCTACTTAAAGGAAAGTATCATTTCCAGACATCCGTTTCATGACCGGTTGATTCGATTGATGACTAATCCAATTGAACACTATTTGGCTTAAGTGCTAATTATTTAGTGCTAGCAAATTTAGCGCTAATATGATTATCAGTCGATCCAACCAGCAAATCGTTAAAATCTGCTAAATCTGCTAAATTGAGCATTGATAGCTCCGAGGACGTGAATCGATGAAGGAAAGAGAGAACATTTGCGATGCCTGTTCCCAAAGGAACGCCTGCGTGGATAAAGATAGAACTGATTCGTGCTCATTCGATCGAATGAGCCGGATTAAGCACAAGATCATAATAGCCAGCGGCAAAGGCGGGGTAGGCAAGAGCACCGTATCTGTTAACCTGGCCTGGGCCCTAAAGGCCAAAGGCTTCAGTGTCGGTTTGTTAGACGCTGATATTACAGGACCGAGCATTCCCAAGCTTCTAGGTATTGAGGATCAGAAGATGAAAAAAGGGCCAGACGGTGTGGAGCCTGGAGACGCTAGCGGGATAAAGGTGGCCTCCATGGCACTGCTGCTCCCCAGTCGGGACTCGCCCGTAGTCTGGCGAGGTCCAATGAAGATAGCAGCTATAAGGCAATTCGTCCAGGATGTCCTCTGGGGCGACCTCGACTTCCTCCTGATCGACCTTCCTCCCGGGACCAGTGATGAGCCACTCAGTGTAATCCAACTAATACCAGACATGACAGGGGCGATTGTTGTAACTACCCCACAGGAGGTCTCGCTCCTCGACTCCAGGAAGGCCGTGAACATGGTCAAGTCCATGAGAGTGCCCGTCCTCGGGATCATCGAGAACATGAGCGGCCTATCGTGCCCTCACTGCGGCGAATTCATCGACATATTCAGCACTGGTGGCGGAAAGAAGGCTGCAGAAGAACTCGAGGTTCCCTTTCTGGGAGCGATTCCCCTTGATCCCGAAGTGAGGGTCTTGGGTGACCGTGGAGTTCCTTTTGCTGATAGAGCGACCAGAGCGGAAGGCAGCTTCAAGAAAATAGTAGATCTACTTTTGGAAAGGGTACATGAGGTTGAAAAAGCTAACTAGGCGCTACAGAAAGATTTGGATTTAAGGATAACGTCAATAGTTAGAGCTTTAAGGGCGAGGCCTCAGGGCCACAGCTAAAGCGTATTTTTACTTAGTAAAGCATTTATAGCATAACGATAATTATCTAATGGTGAGTAATTGCCCATACCAGACAAAGCGCGATACACTTACGTCTATCATCCTTCTGTGGAGCATAAAGAGCGATGGGTGAAGCTTGCAAAGAAGGCAAGGACCCCATTAACCAAGTTCATTATTGGAATTGTGGATGGCGTGTTGGATGAGGAGGAGGAATTCAAGCCGCGTCGCGAAGTTGTGCGCGAAATGGAGACATTGAAAGCGGAAAATAAGATTCTGCGCGACGATTTAAGGCAAAAAATAATAGTTCTGGAAAAGTATGAGAATGAATTGAAACGATATCGGTCTCAGGCTTTCCTGGGAGAGGATTACCAGGGGATGAGACGCTATTCTAAGGAGCTTGTAGAGATTCTAAAGTCTAGGGGCTTTGTGGACAGCTACAGGCTTTTGGAGGATCTAGGCATAGATCCGAGGGAAAGCGACCTTGTTAAAGCCGTTTCCACGCAACTTGAAGAGCTTGAAGGCTACGGCATGATCAAACCTGAAGCGAAGGGCTGGCGATGGATCAGCTAATCGAGGACTATCTCAAAGACTGCCAGAGCAGAGGAGTGGCCGCGAGATCATTGCCAGTCAGTCGATCGGTACTCAAGAAATACCAAAATTATCTGGATCAAAGAGGAGTAGACTTCTTGGTTGTGGACAATGCATCTTTGGTCGGATTCATTGACTTTCTAAGATCGAAGAAAGCCAGGACCAAGACCCTCAAGAACTATTTCAGCACATTATCAAGCTTTTATGAATTTCTGACATTCGAAGGAAAGATCCCCGCCAATCCTATTTTGCCTATCAGAAAACGCTATCTGAAAAGCTACAAAGATAACCACGATAGTCAAGAAAGGAAGCTGATAAGCGTCGAAGATATGGTCAAGATAATTAATAGCGAAATGAATATCAGAGATAAAGCCATTCTAACACTACTTGCTAAGACTGGTATAAGGAGAAATGAGCTCGCCAGCCTGGATGTCTCTGATGTGGATTTTGTGGAGCAGAGAATCAGGCTCAAGCCCACGGCGAAGAGAAGCAACCGAACCGTGTTCTTTGACGACGAAACGGCCTTTATTTTAAAACGCAATACCCCGCAGCTTGCTGCGGCTGGGATAAAGAGCATGTAACTCCAACTTAAGGATGCTTCAGATTTTGTAGAGCATTTTTATGCGTCGGCGGGAACATGCCCCGCTGCTTGCAGCGGGGTCCGCCGACGCAACGTTGACTCTTCGCAGATGGCTCAAGATGAGAGAGAGTGTCAACAGTCACAAGGATAATGCTCTATTTCTGAGTACGCGGAAGCGTAGGGCCTCAGCAGATGATATTTATGATTCGGTGGTCAAAGCAGCGGTGCGCGTGGGCCTGCATGATCCCAACTCCAATAGGATGGAAGATCATTTTAGCCCACATTGCTGTAGACATTGGAATACGACTTTTCTCCTCCGGGCGGGCATGAAGAGGGAATACGTGCAGTGGTTGCGGGGTGACGCGATCAAGGAAGCCGTTGATATCTACTTCCACGTAGACCCGAAGGATGTGCAAGAAGCTTATCTATCAGCGATACCACAGTTGGGCATATAATGATCAGGCTAACCACCAAGAAGGTTATGGAGGTTCATGATTATCTCATCGAAACCGAAGGTGGAGAGCCTGGTATCCGAGATATCGGCACATTAGAGTACTTAATCGAGAATATTAATCGGGAAGATGATGCGTTTGAAAAGGCCGCGTGGGCATTGCTTTTAGCCGACCGTCACCCCTTCTGGGACGGCCAAAAAAGGACGGCATTTCA
Source organism: Methanotrichaceae archaeon (assembly GCA_963754945.1). Lineage (GTDB taxonomy): Archaea > Halobacteriota > Methanosarcinia > Methanotrichales > Methanotrichaceae > Fen-7. The sequence continues at coordinate 2,356 of CAVWIG010000051.1, read as the reverse complement.
ACTTGCAGACCTCATTTTGAGGGACGCAGGTTATCATATCCATGCAGAGGACGACGAGATAATTCAAGCGTTGACCAAAATAGCAGAATATAAATGCGATATCCCGAAGATATTAAAATGGGTGCGCAGGAAGGCCCGAAAGCTGAAAGGCCTTCAGCTACATTTTGGATAACCGCTTCAGTACGCGGTGATTATGTCGCACGCTATCCCTGAAGTGCTCTCGCTGCTCTGGAGAGAACGATTCAAGCCTCTGATCTACTAGGTCGGGTTTAGCTACCACAGGGGCTTTCATAAGCATAGGCATAATACGTACTTCGACCTGCCAGATTATAAGGATTACGAAAAGGCGGTGAACCCTTCCCTACTTCGTCCCATCCGCCTCAGGGCGGCCTCATCCTTTTCGGGAAGGACTTACAACACTACTCAAGATAATATCCATCACGATTGATATTTAAAGCTGGCGAAGATGGTTCAGAAAATCATCTTTGGTCTTTAAAGGATTTCACCTGGCCGGCTTTATACTGTTTGATGCTCCTTCGGAGACCAGCCTCAAAATCCTGTAAGGCAGCCTCGTTAGAGCCCTCGGTGATTGTCTGATCCTCTGCGCGGCCATGGTAAGTCACTTTCAGAGGCAATGATATAAGGAAGCGCAATCTAGTGAAGGCTTGGAAATGTTAGGGAGGAATTGAGGTGAACAAATACTATTTTATCACATATATATCTCGCAAATTGGGAAGACAGTATCTTGAAAGCGACGTTATCAACGAGCATCCGTTTAATTGGCTCAAGAAAGCTCAATCGGAAATCAACCATACTATAGTCCTCGCTGGGTGGCAAGAGATCTCTGAAGAAGAATACAATATGTATGACAGCGACAGAACGAAGAGTAATCTTATTCTACCGAGAGCAACCACTGCCGATTTAAGTAGGCTGGAAGAACTGAAGCCGTCAGATCAGGACGATCTGGAAAGCTAAGCCTGCTTGAGGATCTGGGTAGTAAGCAAGGGGGAGGGTCGTCACCGTGGGACCTGGATGAGGCTAGTACAGCTACTATTATTGCTGATTCCGGAAATGAGACCATCCCCCAAGGCCGTCCATGGCCATCCCTTCTAAGTTAAGAACCTTAACTCTGCAACAATAGGGATTTATATAAATATATGTGCAGGATAATTATTTAAACCGATATGCAGTGACCGTAGGGATACATGTATATACATATCATCTTTCCCACCAGGCTAGGGGATATTGCCATATATAAATATAACTACCATCGATCGAAGATTCAATATGCGCTGCATATGCACGTTAGTCGATTGTTCCCTACACAGGCGGAGTTAAGGTTAAGAAATTCAAGTTTCCCCCTATCTTTCATCAGAACTACAAGTTCTAAAAGATTATAGGTATGTGCGCTATGATCCATTCCTGCAGTCGAGGAGACTTAGAAATGCCCCCTATCCTTAAATGGTCGGATTGCCCGCGCTGTGGCCGAGTATATCGCTTAAGTCCTTCTAATATATGTGAATGTGGCGCGATCCTGGTGACGAGGCCATACAGCGAAAAGAAGAGCAGTGAGGGACGTACCGCTAAGTTCTAAGATGACTTCACTCCCGGGTTAAATGCTACCAAAGCTAAAGATCTAGCGCTAGATGCGTTTTCATACACTAGAACCTTGTGTTATGTGTATTTCTATGAGGGTTTCGATTTAGTGTTGGTTAATGAAGCCTTAAATTCTTGCGTTAATATTTTCAATCTTTATAGTGGTTTTTTAGCATATTTCACCCCTAAATTGGCTTATTAGATTTCAATTTACCTTGTTGTTTCTAATTTTTGCGCTTTTTTAGAGAGCTTCCGCTAGGCTGTTTGTTTATGCACTAAATATTTCAACTGTTCCAGGTTGTAAACGACCGAATTCATCATGAATTTTACTCCAGCTCTTGCGACAGTTGTTACATAAACATGTGCTCCCTTATGCCCCCGCTTCATAACAGCGAAGCATCTTTCGATGTGCGATCGCGTTTTACTGATTCTCTTATTCCTCAGAAGATCTATGATTCCAAGCTTGTGACCTCTTGTAGCTTTTTTCATGGCTGCATCATATCCTCGAGTTTTTGCACCATCATATCCCTTATCGGCGTAACGTGGTAGCCCTTCAATTCCAAGATCTACCTGACTATCGTGTACAGAAGCAGTTGTAGTCTCAAAATATCTGATAAGGTGGTAATTGGTATCGATTGAGATATGACCTTTATATCCGAAAAAGGATTTGACACCCTTTTTTGCCCAACTTCCCTCATTTATTGGCTCTTCTTCGAGTCTCTGTGGTTTGGCCTTGTCATCAATAATATTATTTGAAATA
>CAVWIG010000050.1:0-27963 GCA_963754945.1 Methanotrichaceae archaeon | reverse complement strand
CCTCTCTCCAATACAAAGTCCTACGTGATAGTGGAGGTTTTGAAATGAGAGGACTTAAGGCCAAGATCCCAAGGGCGATCAACACTGGCGCATACCTGGATTGCGTAGACAATACAGGTGCGCGTACGCTATTCGTCATAGCGGTAAAGAAATACCGCGGCGTAAAAAATAGACAGCCCTGCGCAGGAATCGCGGACACGGTTGTAGTCTCCGTAAAGAAAGGAACTCCCGAGATGCGAAAGCAGATGTTCAAAGCCGTTATCGTTCGCCAGAGGAAAGAGTTCCGCAGGCCTGATGGACTGCGGGTCAGCTTCGAGGACAACGCCGCCGTCATAGTAGACGACGAGGGTGTCCCCAAGGGGTCCGAGGTCAAAGGACCAGTTGCTCGTGAGGTTGCGGAACGGTTTGGTAAGATAGCTTCTGCCGCATCCATGATAGTGTGATGATTATGAACAGCATTCAGCCACGCAAACAGCGAAAGATTAGGTACAATGCGCCGCTGCATATAAGGCAGAAGTACATGCACTCCATCCTGAGCAAAGAGCTTCGGGCGGAGCTGAAGAGTCGCCATGCTCAGATCCGCAAGGGCGACACAGTCAGGGTTATGCGCGGAGATCACGCCGGAGTTGAGGGTGAGGTCGAGAACGTCGACCTGAAGAAGACCTTAATCAAGGTTCACGGTGTTTCCAACTTCCGCGCTGACGGCACAGAAGTTCCAAGGCCAATCCATCCATCGAACGTTATGATTACCAAACTGAACTTAGAGGATGGGGAGAGAGAAAAAATCTTTTCGAGGTGAACCAGATGAGTAGACATCAAAAGAGAGTAACGGTTCCCAGAAGCTGGCCTATCGCCAGAAAGAGTCCTAAATGGGTGGCCAAGGCCAGCCCAGGTCCCCATTCGTCTGAGGACAGCATGCCCTTGGTAATGGTAATCAGAGACATGCTGAAGCTGGTAGACAACTCCCGTGAGGCGAAAAGGCTCCTCTACGAGGGCAAAGTCCTTGTTGATGGAAAGGTGGTGAAGGACCATAAGCAGCCCGTAGGAATTTTCGACATTATATCCGTCCCTGCTTTGAATCAGGACTATAGGATGCTTCGTGACGAGAGAGGTATGTTCTTCTTCAAACCCATAGAGGCAACCGACAGGAAAAAGCTGGTGCGGGTGGAGAACAAGACCACGCTCAAAGGCAATAAGCAGCAGCTCAACTTCAACGATGGGTCGAACCGGTTGGAAGAAGGCGCTTACAAGCCTGGCGACTCCCTGATTCTGTCCATCCCCGAGAAGAAGATCGAGGATCGGATCGAGTTCAAAGAAGGAAACCTTGCCGTTGTGGTGGGGGGAAAGCACTCTGGACAGACCGGCAAGATAAAGGCAATTCATACGGTCAGAAGCTCCCGGCCCAATCGAGTAGTAATTGCGGGCGAGGAGGATTTCGAGACCATAGCCGATTACGTCTTCATGATCGGCAGGGACCAGGCGGCTATCGCTCTGGGGGCGGTTAGATGAACGTTATGCAAGAGCCCTGCATCGACAAGGTGGTAGTCCACATCGGTGTGGGCGAGAGCGGTCAGCGGCTGGTCAACGCTGAGACCATCCTCAAGCAGATCACTCACCAGAGCCCAGTGCGGTCCATAGCCAAGAAGACCCTGCCCACTTTCGCAATAAAGAAGAATGAGCCAATCGGAACCAAGCTAACCCTCCGGGGAAAAGCGGCAGAGGATTTCCTTGTGCTGGCCCTCAAAGCTGCGGGCAACTCTCTGAAGCCCGGCCAGTTCGATAAACTGGGGAATTTCTCCTTCGGTATCGAAGAGCACACCGACTTCCCAGGAATGAGGTACGATCCGGAGATAGGCATATTCGGAATGGACGTGTCCGTGGCCATGAAGAGGGCTGGGTACAGGATAGCCAAGAGGAGGATAGCCACACAGAAGCTACCCACTAGGCAGAAGCTCACCAAGGCCGACACTATGGGGTTCATGCAGAAGAAGTTCGGCGTGGAGATCTTGGAGGCAGCATGAAGAAGACTAAGAAGAGCTTTGGAAGGGGCGCAAACCAGTGCAGGCGCTGCGGCAGAAAGGCCGGCCTAGTCCGGAAGTACGGGATATACCTGTGCAGGCAGTGCTTCCGAGAGATCGCCCCCGAGATGGGCTTTGAGAAATTTTCGTAGGTGGTCAAAGTGTTATTGGATCCACTAGCCGATGCACTGTCCGTAATAAAGAACGCGGAGAGCGTAGGCAAGCCCGAATGTATAATTCACCCGGCCTCTAAGCTTATAGGAACGACTTTGAAGGTCATGGCTGACCGGGGATACATAGGCGAATTCGAGTTCGTAGACGACGGTAAGTCGGGAATGTTCAGGGTGAAGCTACTTGGAAGGATTAACCGGTGCGGCGTGATAAAGCCCAGGTTTGCCGCCAAAGTTGCTGAACTCGAGAAATGGGAGAAGCGATTCCTCCCTGCCAGGAACTTCGGAGTGCTGATACTGAGCACCAGCAGGGGCGTAATGGCCCATAGCGATGCCAGGTCCCAGTCCATCGGCGGCCAGTTGTTGGCGTACGTTTATTAGGTGATCTCATGGTTAAAGAGGTGGCACGGCAGATAGAGATTCCTGAGGGAGTTGACATCCAGGTGGCCGACTCGACAGTTACAGTCAAAGGCCCCAAAGGGGAACTGTCCAGAAGGCTGTGGTACCCTGGAATTGACATCAACAAAGAGGAATCGCATCTGATCGTGAATTCTAAGTTCGATCGCAAACACCAGAGGGCAATGGTGGGTACCCTGGCAGCTCATATCGGCAATATGATCGCTGGAGTCACAGAGGGGTTTGAGTACAAGATGAAGGTCGTCTACTCTCACTTCCCTATTCAGCTAAAAGCGGGCCAGGACGAGCTCATAATAAACAACTTTCTGGGCGAGAGGAGGGCCAGGTCTGCCAAGATCGTCGGAGGAACCAAGGTCGATCTCGGTAAGGATGAGGTGACTCTCTCGGGCATAGACAAGGAGAAGGTCGGCCAGACCATGGCCAATATCGAACAGGCGACCAGGGTCAGAGGATTCGATATCAGGGTGTTCCAGGACGGGATATACCTGGTAGGGAAAAGGTGACGTCCATGGATAAGATGCTCAAGGTAAGGCTCAGGCAGAAGTCCAAGAAGCCCGAGTTCAACCGTCACGATTCCCATAAGAAGAAACGCCTGGGCACTAGCTGGCGCAAGCCTCGCGGTATACATAATAAGCTCGGAGCGCAGGTTTCTGCCAAGGGCAAGTTGGTTCGGCCAGGTTTTGGTAGTCCCAGAGCAGTAAAGGGATTTCACCCATCGGGTTTCAGGGAGCTCCTTGTGCGGAACATGGCGGATCTACAAAAGGCCGAAGGTTATGCTGTCCGCATGGCTTCAACCTTAGGCAGAAAGAAGCGAACAGAGATCGAGGCCAAGGCAGCCGAGATGAATCTCAAGATCCTGAATCCTAAGACCCTAGCATCGAAGACCGGAGGCGATTAGAGTGGCAGACCTATTCAAGCAGCGCAGGCTTGCCGCTTCCGAGCTCAAGATCGGGCAGAGCAGAGTTTGGATCAGCCCTGATATTGAAGCAGCCGGCGATCTATCCGATGCCATAACCAGGGAGGATATCCGGGCTCAGATCGAGGCAGGGAACATCAAGGCAAAGCCCAAGAAAGGAAACAGCCGGTCGAGGTTAAGGCTCAGGGCTGAGAAGAGGGCTTACGGTCACAGAAAAGGGCCGGGCCACAGAAAAGGCGCAAAAGGCGCGCGAACCCCCAGAAAAGAGCAGTGGATGGCCAAGATAAGAGCCCTCAGAAGAAGGCTAAGGGACCTTAAGGATGGCGGCCAGATAGACCGTCACACCTATCGGATGCTCTACAGGAAATCCGCAGGCGGAGAGTACAGGAGCACGGCGCATCTCAACGCGTACATCAAGGCCAAAGGCTTAGCTAGGAGTGAGTGATTTGGCAACCGGACCTAGATACAAGGTGCCCTTCAGAAGACGGAGAGAGGGCAGAACTAACTATCATGTAAGATACAAACTTATACTTTCCAAGAAACCAAGATTAGTAGTCAGGAAGAGCAACGCGAACACGACTTTACAACTGGTTGTAGCGGAGATGACGGGCGACAAGACGCTCCTGACGGTCACCTCGAAGGAGCTCAGAGACTACGGGTATACCCTGGCCACAGGGAACCTGCCGGCAGCTTACTTAACAGGTCTGCTCTTCGGAAAGAAGATGTTGGCCCTGGGTGTCAGCGAGGCCATAGCCGACATTGGACTACATGCTTCCACCAAGGGTGGAAGGGTCTACTCGGCCATCAAGGGCGTCGTCGATGCAGGAGCGGACATACCGCACAGCCCGGAGATATTCCCGGAGATTGAACGCGTACGGGGCGAGCACATAAAGAAGCACACGGGCTCGGACATTGTTGATCAGTTCGAAGCAGCCAGGGAGAAGATACTGAGGTGAAACTGTGGATCAAAAACAGAGACGCGATTATTACCAAGAGGAATGGATCCCCAAAACCAGGCTCGGCAAGCTCGTGTTTGAAGGCCAAGTCACAACCTTCGATGAGGCCCTGAGGTCTGGGTTACCGATTAAGGAATCTGGCCTGGTCAGTGCGCTTCTTCCTAACCTCGAGGACGAGGTGTTGGACATCAACATGGTCCAGAGGATGACTGACTCGGGAAGAAGAGTCAAGTTCAGAACCACTGTGATTGTTGGGAACAGGGACGGCTACATCGGCCTGGGCGAGGGCAAGGACGTCCAGGTGGGCAAGGCCATCAAGAAGGGCATAGACAAAGCCAAGCTGAACCTTTTCAAGATCAACCGCGGATGCGGAAGCTGGGAGTGCGGATGCGGGCAGCCTCACACAGTGCCCTACAAGGTCATGGGCGAGGCCGGGTCCGTTCGGATAGTATTGATGCCGGCACCCCGGGGTCTAGGTATCGCAGCAGGCGGCTCAGCTAAGAAGGTCATGGATATGGCGGGCATCAAGGATATCTGGACCAGAACTTTTGGCTCCACGAGGACAACCTTGAACTTCGCCATGGCCACCTACAACGCGCTCCTCAACACGATAACCGTGAGGTCCTGATCATGTATGTGATAGTCAGGATCAGAGGCGGAGTGAACACAAGGCCCGAGATAAGAGATACTCTTGATCTGTTGCACATGAATAGGGTCAACCACTGCGCTGTGGTCAAGGAAGATCCTCACTACCGCGGCATGATCCAAAAAGTCAAGGATTATGTGGCCTGGGGCCAGATAGATGATGATACCCTTGCTTTGCTTCTGGAAAAGCGTGGAAGGCTTGCTGGAAACAGGCGTCTGACTGAAGAGCTCATAAAAGAGAAGACCGCCTTCGGCTCAATCAAGGAGTTTGCCAAAGCTATAAACGCAGGCTCGGCAAGCTTCAAAGACCTAGAGATAAAGCCGGTATTCAGGCTCCACCCAGCCCGAAAGGGCCTCAAGAGCACAAAGAAGACTGTACCGCAGGGCGGAGTGCTTGGCTTCCACGAATCGATAAATGATCTTATCACGAAGATGAGGTAGAACAATGGTTAGACCAAAGACCAAGGAACGCAGGGGAATGAGGACTTACCACGGAAAGCACAAGAACGCCAGAGGCGGTGGGTCTCGTGGCGGCCGAGGCGATTCAGGTAAATGTAAGCACCATTTCATGCGTTCGATGCTTCTGGGAACTCAGATGGGCAAGCACGGATTTGTCCAGCCCAATAGTTGCGACGTCCCGGTGGTCAATGTAGACGTGCTGGATCAGATGGCTTGCCAGGATGGTAGGATCGAGCTGGGTGAGACTAAGGTACTAGGCCGCGGCAGGGTTACTAAAAAGCTCGTCGTTAGCGCAACTGGGTTCTCGGCTGTGGCCAAAAGCAAGATCGAGGCTGCAGGCGGACAAGCAGTAGTACTATGAACCAGCATACTTTCTTTTATGCCATAGAGCCCTTTGTGAGAAGGCTGCCGGCAGTGGAGAGGCCGGCAGGCCACGTCCACTTCAAGCGGAAGTTGACCTGGACTCTGGTCGTACTTTTTCTGTACTTCGCCCTGGGCAACATTCCTCTCTTCGGATTGTCCAAGGCATCCATTGACGCCTTCGCCTCTTACAGGGCTTTCTTCGCCGGGTCCTTCGGATCGCTGATGCTGCTTGGAATAGGGCCTATAGTAATGGCCTCCATCGTGCTCCAGCTCCTTGTGGGCGCAGATGTGATCAAGCTGAATCTCAGCGATCCTCGAGATCAGGCCGTGTTCCAGGGAACTCAAAAGGCCCTGGTTTTCGTGATGATCGCAGTAGAGGGCCTACCTCAGGTCCTGGGAGGATATCTCCGTCCAGATATGAACCTCGCAGCCACTCTAGGTGTATCTCCCGGATTGATCTCTCTCATAATATTCATTCAGGTCTTCATAGGCGGAGCGCTGATCTTGTTCATGGACGAGGTAGTCTCCAAATGGGGTGTTGGGTCAGGCGTTGGCCTGTTCATAGTAGCAGGAATAAGCCAGCAGCTGATCACAGGAATATTCAACTGGGCACCCGGAGACGGCGGTCTCCCTGTGGGAATAATTCCCAAGTGGTTTGATATTTTCAGGCTTGGCCTGATAAGCCTGGGAGAGATATTTACCCCTGAAGGGATCAGGTACATCTTCATAACCGGCGGGATTCTGGCACTCATATCGACAATAATAATCATAATGATGGTTGTCTTCGTCGAGTCTACCAGGATAGAGATACCACTGGCTCATAGCCGGGTTCGAGGCGCGCGCGGCAAGTTCCCAGTAAAGCTGGTCTATGCGAGTGTCCTGCCCATGATCCTGGTCCGGGCCATTCAGGCCAACCTGGAGATGATAGGAGCGCTGTTTACATCCAGGTTTGGCAGTGTCACGACTACGTCAGTCACAGGTCAGGGCGTTACAACGGTATACACTGGCTACACCAGCTGGCTAGGAAACTTCATCTCGACTGCCAGATTTGACTCCGCTACCAATGCGGCCATAAGCGCTCTTTCGCCTCAGCCGGTTTCTGGACCAATGTATTACATGTCTCCAATCAACGGGCCCAGTAACTGGATACCGAGCTTGGTATCTCAGCAATACCCAGGGATGGTAGAACTGGGAATGTCTCCCATCGCCAACTGGCAGATACTGCTACATGTGATGACGGACGCATCCTTCCTCATCATCGGGGGAATCATATTCGCCATATTCTGGATCGAAACCACCGGGATGAATGCCAAGAACGTGGCGGAGAAGATACACAAATCGGGTCTGCAGATCCCAGGATACCGGAGAAATCCCGCTTCCATTGAGCGGCTGATGGAACGGTATATACCCAAGGTGACTGTCATCGGAGGAATCATAATTGCCCTCCTGGCTTTGATCGCCAACATGATGGGAACCCTTGGAGGTGCTGGTGGAACCGGATTGCTTCTGGCAGTGAGCATAGTTTACAGGCTCTATGAACAGATCGCGAGCGAGCAGATCCAAGAGATGTACCCGATGATGCAGAAGTTCTTCGGAGCCACGTCATGAACGGGAAGCTGACCAAGTCCATAGATACTCTTGCTCTCGCAGTGGGCTTCTTTCTCTTTTTTGGGATCATGGTCAGCGGTGATCTGCGACATGTAATAGGGGTCGCCATGGGTGCAGTCTTGGGCTGGCTTCCAGCCATACTGCCCTTCCATGTAGTCCTCTTTGCCCTAGCGGCAGTGACGGGCCTATACGCCAGCCTGATCCAGAAGTACACCATGGACTGGGATTTCCTCAAGAACCAGCAAGAGAAGATGAGGAATCTTCAGGCGGCCATGAAAGAGGCACAGCTCTCTGGAGACAAGGGAAAACTGCAGCAGCTCCAGACAGAGCAGATGAAGATGGTCTCCGAGCAGGGCAAGATGATGCAGATGCAATTCAAACCCATGCTGTACATCGGCATCGTCTCCATACCCCTCTTCATGTGGGCTTACCTGTACATAGCACAGCACCATCTCATGATGACCTTCCCCTTCTGGGGAACCCATGGCGTGTCCGAAGTGGTTCTCGGTCCGGTAATCTATTGGTTCTACTGGTACTTCATCTGCTCCATACCAGTCTCTCAGATCATAAGAAAGGCCCTGGATATAGGCAGCATGAACTAGGAAATCGGACATGATAATAACCATAAGCGGTGCCCCTGGGACTGGAACGACCACCGTGGCCCGCAGCCTTGCAGCCGAGCTCGGGATAAGGTGGGTCAACTCAGGAGAGCTGTTCAGAAAGATCGCGAGCGAGAAGAATGTATCAGTCAAGGATCTCAATCGGCTTGCCGAACGAGGACCTGAGATAGACTATCTCATTGACGATGGTCAAAAATCTCTGGCAAAAGCCGGTTCAGGCATCTTTGAGGGGAGGCTGTCGGGACATCTTCTCAATGCCGACTTGAAGGTCGCGCTCAAGACGGATCTCAGGATCAGAGCCGGGCGGATTGCCAATCGGGAGTCCAAGCTTTTAGAGGATTCTCTCGCAGAAACCAGGGTTCGAGAGGAGAGCGAAGCCCGTCGGTACATGAAGTACTACAACATCGACATAGCCGATCTTGCCATTTACGATCTAGTGGTGGACACTGGGAAGTTCGATGAGAGGGGAACTCTGAACATCGTCCTTGCTGCAGTCAGGTCTCTGAAACAATGAACGCCCCAGAGGGAACTATAGGCCATAATCCGGTCATCAAAACACCTTCTAAAACTCTGCCTTCGGATAAGATCAGATCCACTATATTCAAGAGGAAGGCCAAAACCGATCCGGGTTTTGGTTGTTCTCCAGAGAGCAGGTCCCTGGAGATGCATCTGCGTCTGGGTGCCATAAACCTGGACAAACCCTCGGGCCCGACCAGCCACGAGGTCGTTGCATGGGTCAAGAACATACTTCACGTTGATAAGGCCGGTCACAGCGGAACCCTGGACCCCAAGGTAACAGGAATCCTGCCTGTTCTGCTCGGCGATGCCACCAGGGTAATGGACACGCTTCTATTGGCGGGAAAGGAATACATCTGCCTCATGCACGTGCACAAAGCTCTGCCGCGCAAAAGGATTCTGGAGGTCTGTAAGGAGTTTGAGGGTCCTATCTACCAGAAGCCGCCTCTTAAGTCCGCTGTAGTCAAACAGCTCAGGACAAGGACCATCTACTACCTGGACGTCCTGGAGATCGAGGAGCAGCACGCACTGATGCAGGTAGGCTGTGAGGCTGGGACCTACATACGCAAGCTCTGCTATGACATCGGCCTAGCTCTTGGTACCGGAGCAAATATGGAAGAGCTTAGGCGCACCAAGGCTGGTCCATTCCGAGAGGACGGGACTCTTGTCACGCTGCATCAGCTCAAGGATGCCTACGAGCAATGGAGGGAGACAGGAGACGAGAAAGAGCTGCGTCGCGTTATTCATCCGGTAGAGACTGCACTGCGGCACCTGCCCAGGCTTGTGATAAGCGACAATGCCGTCGATGCTGTCTGCCATGGTGCTCCTCTTGCGGCGCCGGGGCTGCTCAGCCTCGAGACTAACATAATCAAGAACGATGACGTGGCAATCTTTACCCTTAAGGGCGAGGCGGTAGCCCTTGCTAAGGCCGACCTATCGAGCTCAGAAATGCTGGCTGCAGAGAGGGGAATCGTGGCCAGGACCGAAAGGGTAATAATGGAGCCGGGCACGTACCCAAGGGCGTGGAAACTGGCCGAGAAGAAGCCGGGTTCTATGCAGGCCCCAGTACCAGGCAATAATCGTTGAATGCCGAGGTCGTCTAGCGGTATGGCGCCAGCCTGGAAAGCTGGTGATCCGCAAGGGTCTCGTGAGTTCGAATCTCACCCTCGGCGCTATTTTTTTTATCAGTAAGGTACACCATAATATCTAGATCACTCATATCTAGATCACTCCAGGACGAACCTTGATCAACCAAAGTGGCCTCGATCTTGTGAGGTGGACCGAATGTTCCTTCAACTAATATCATTAGCTGACAACCATGTTATCCCTCGTGTTACTCAAAGTACTCTTGTTCGCATGGGATGCAGTCTTTCGTTTATGCCAATTTATATGGGAAAGGCTTAATCACTGAAGATCTATCAGATGGGATGTGCCACTAGTCAGCCTGGTAATTCCCACCTTGAATGAGGCTAAAACTATCGGCGAGTGCATTCAGCAGGCTAATGCAGCATTCAAGGAAATGGGTCTTGAAGGAGAAATAATAGTTGTAGACAGCTCCTCAGACGACACCCCAGTAATAGCCAAGGCACTTGGTGCAACCGTAGTTGTACCAGAGAAGTTGGGTTACGGCAATGCGTACCTTAACGGTTTCAAGCATGCAACTGGAAAGTATATTGTTCTCATGGACGGAGACCTGACTTATGACCCAAGAGAGATCGATAAGTTAATCTCCTGTCTCCAAAGCGGTTGCGTAGATATGGTCCTTGGGACCAGGCTAAAGGGAGTTATAAAACCGGGTGCAATGCCCGCACTTCACAGGTACATCGGCAATCCTTTCCTAACGTGGGTTTTGAACAAACTCTTTTCCACTGGAGTCTCCGATGCCCATTGCGGCTTGAGGGCCATAACCAGGGATGCACTAGACAGGTTAAGCCTGAAGGCGGGTGGGATGGAGTTCGCCTCGGAGATGGTAATCGAAGCTGCCAACAAGAACTTGAGAATAGCCGAGGTTCCCATAACCTACTATCCCCGCCTGGGCAAATCCAAGCTGAGCTCTTTCTCTGACGGCTGGAGACACTTGCGCTTCATGATGCTTTATAGGCCCGTACCTTTTCTAATGATTCCGGGCGTAGTGGCCCTTATCATAGGATTGGCCCTTGCCACTGAAGTTTCGCTTAATGAACAGAACAGGATGCATTCGCTGATTCTAGGAAGCTTGCTGCTGGTAATCGGATACCAGATGCTCCTAGCCGGACTCTACTTTGCAGCCTATGGAGTGGCATACGGAGTTTCAAGCAGCTCCAAATTGACAAAGAAGCTCATGAGCTATCATTCCTTGGAGAAGGAGCTACTTCTTGGATTCCTGCTCCTCGTCTTCGGCGTGGTTTTAGGGGTTGAGGTACTGCTCGACTGGAGAGCGGCAGGGTTTGGAGGGCTGTACCAGACCCAGAACGCTATGATGGCCCTGATATTGTCCATTCTGGGGATACAGACCATATTCTCAGGGATGTTCTTGAGCCTGCTGCTGCTGAACAACGGCACCAAGGCCGATTGATTCTGAGGCTTCTGGATGAAGATTGCCTACGTCTACGATGCCGTTTACCCTTGGGTTAAAGGAGGCGCAGAGAAGAGGGTGTATGAACTCTCCAGGGGACTTGCCGACAGGGGGCATGAGGTTCACTGCTTTGGGATCAAATGGTGGAAGGGCGATAGCGTCATCCAAAGGGATGGCGTCTTCCTTCACGGCATCTGCAGTCCCAGAAGTCTTTACTCCGGGGATCGAAGATCGATACAAGAGGCGTTGGTTTTTGCTTGGAAGGTTCTTGTATCCTTAAAAGGGGATTACGACCTGATAGACTGCCAAGAGTTTCCATATCTACCATGCTTTTCGGCGAGGCTGGTCTCGATTTCTTGTAAGTCCGACCTTTTCATAACATGGCACGAAGTCTGGGGAGACTACTGGTACGAATATCTTGGGAAAAAAGGCGGTGTCGGCAGGTATATTGAATCCGCAGCCTCAAAGCTCACAGATAAGAACCTCGCAGTTTCAGAGATGACGAAAAGAGAGCTTGAGCATCTGGGAGTCGAGGGCGTCAAGGTTATTCCCAACGGATTGGACTTTAAGAGAATTGAACGAATCAATGCTTGGGATACGGCTTCTGATATTGTCTATGCCGGAAGGCTGATCAGGCACAAGAATTTAGACCTTCTCATAAGAGCGCTACAATTTGTTAAACGGGAAGTTCCAGACATCAGTACGGTCATAATTGGAGACGGACCGGATGCCACTAGGTTGAAACGTCTAGCCAAAGAACTTAGTCTGGAGAATAACATAAAATTCACCGGGTTTCTAGAAAACTACGACGAGACCATCGCCAGGATGAAGTCCTCGAAGGTATTTGTGATGCCTTCAACAAGAGAGGGCTTTGGAATGGCGGCATTAGATGCGAATGCATGCGGGCTGCCTCTGGTTACAGTGAACCATAGAATGAATGCAGTAAGCGATCTGGTAACGGAAGGGACCGGCATCGTGTGTGAGCCGACAGCCGACGAGCTATCGAAAGCAATCATCCGCGTCCTAGATAGAAGCGCATCAATGAGGACAAACTGCATCGAACTTGCAAGAGGCTACGACTGGGACCGGATAAGCGGCGTTATTGAGAATGTTTATGAAGGGTCGAACTAGAAAATACTAGAAAATATTAGAGTCAAAAAAGCTCGCGGATAATCTGTTCTGATACCTTGACGTATTTTCTGACGGTCTGTGTAAACAGCACTTCCTGTTGATATCGGTCCATGCCGTAGGAGTCTTCCAGGCCGGAGTCCTGCAGCTCCATTGAAACCAGCCTCATCTGAGCCTGACCTACCTTCAATCGTTCTCCCAGAGCTGCCAGGATGTTGATATAAAAGCCGATCTTTCGCGGCTTATCCGAGGACAGGTTCTTGACCAGGCCGCATTCAACGCAATAGGGATGCGGCTTCAGCCCGCAATCCTTGCCCTTGTAAGTATGCATAAGCCATACTTTCTCGCTATCGCCGCAGTTTCTGTGTGTGCAACCTGCCATTTGTATCTCCTTGACCTATCATTGATGTAAGAATAAAATGGTTTAAGAAACTTTTGATCGCCAAAGCGATTTTGCTTAAAGTTAAAGAGTAATTGATGAACTCAGAGATCCATTCACCTTTGAATCGACATTCGTCGTCTTTCTGAATGGGGGAGTAATGTGTTGAATTATTGCTAATTAGCTGGAGATTATACTGGAGTTGCCCCGATAATATCGATTAAGATCGTGATTAATTCTGTTCTGCACGAATATTTGGAAACCATACAGCAGATGAAGGGCTTATTAACCTGAAAGACGAAAATGCCAGAGGACCAAAAGCGGTACCAAAAACAGTTTGTGCGCTTAGTATGGAGGTTCAGATTTGAGAGTTAAATGGATTGGACAAGCGGCATTACTTTTACTGATGTTGGTCGCAGCGCCTCAGAGCGTCCTTGCGGCTCCTGGACAGAACTCGTCGGAGAACGTGACAACGACTCCAGTTAATGACACCTCAACGCCCGCGCCAGCGGTCGAGTTCGTCGGTGTTCAGGGAATCTGGAAAGTCTCCTTTGCAGATACCGAGATTACCATGGCGTTAAGCCAGTCGGGCGACACTCTCTCGGGAAGGTGCAAATTCGAAGGAGCCGAACCATGGAATGGCGTTTTGACAGGATCGATCTCCGGTAAGATGGCAAACATCGCAGTAGCTGCAATGCAGGCCAAGACTCTGGTATCCACGGAGATGATCGGTTTGATCTCAAGCGATACTATTCGGGGGAGCTATACCAGCTATGACAGCAATGGCAGCGCAACCCAAGACATGTTTACGGCTACGAAAATAAGTCCGGACATTTCAGGTTACACGCCTGCGGAGATCGCCACGCCGTCGCCAGCGGCATCGACGGTAGCGGCAGGGCAGCCCCAAACAGCTCAAGATACCACGACGACCCTCGGGCAGCAGTCCCAGACTCCAACCACCGTTGGGCAACCGTACCAGACTCCCAAAAGCAAGGTCACTGATGTAACACAGCTCGCAAAGGGAATAGATCCCAACATAATGCCGAGGCACGCTCCTCTTTAGAGTAAGCGATGCTTCTTTTAATCAAACGGCTTAGCTGCTAAAATGCAGCTTATTATTTTTCTCAAAAACAGTTATAATTTGAGCTCGAATGCCCAGACCTGGTATTCGTACATCCGTCCCAGCTTGTCCTCTGAGTAATTTGATTTCGATAAAGGCAAAGCCAGACTGGACAGGAGGGAATAATAGCAATCTATAATTGGCCGATTGGTCATAACATGTTCCGGTATACCCTCGGGCAGACTCACTGTATTGGCCATGACCAGCAGACCTCCGTCCTTCAGCTTGTTCACGACTCTGCCCAGAAGATCGTACGTCGTAGTCAATGGAAGCCGTGCACCCAGGTAGTAGATCGATTCGCTCCATATGCAGACGTCAAAGCAGCTATCTTCGATGCTGGGTTCGTATTCTGCAATGTCGGCATTTATAAGCTCAATTCTATCCGCGAACTGCAACAGGTTATTCTTAGCCCTTCCTAGAGCATTCGAGGATATCTCTATCGCCGTAATATTAGCTTCTGGGAATTGATCAGCCAACAGAAGGGTCTGGGCCCCTTCGGCTGAACCGATCTCTAGAATCCTTTGAGGATTTGGATTGCGATCCTTTATAATATCGAGTTGCCGCTGGTACTTCGTCCTCTCATAGACCGAAGTAAAGTATTTCCAGGGATCGGGTTTCGCGAACTTATCCTCAAAATAATCGACCGACCATGGATCTAGAGCTATCGTTTCAGAATCCCCTCTCGCATATTTTCTTGTAGAACAGCTAAATCCCTCAGAAGAATCACATCTTTCGGGCCCTATGAAATGGATAACTGCATAGATGGGGAGCTATAGATGAGGGCCAAAGGAATCTAGGATTTTTCAAAGTGTATCGTTTTAACTATCGACCTCATCAAATGCACTGTATTCCTATCATTCGGAGAATAGATGGCAAGGATCTCGCACATAACGAAGTCATCAAGCCAGCAGCCCACTCGCTCAGCAGATAAAATAACTGTTCCAGCTTTGCTCAGATAGTCGTTTTGAACACGGAATCCATCGCGACCATCCACCTGAATGCGCTCAGGACCAGGGGTTTGAATGTCGGCCGGGATGTCCCCGATCTTCCAAGGGAAGTCCCGCGAAGCTGTCCGAACTCTTTGTTGGGTGTCTATGTACAGATTTGTCCAAGGAACGCTCGGCAAGATCGAGATCCTGGCTTTACTATTCGGATCGTCCTTTGTGGTGGCTATGGCAATGCAGTCTCTCATTTCGATGTTGTACTCGCTTCGATCAAATTGGAGAAGATACGCACCAAAATTCAATTTGATTGGATCCTCTGTAGCCATAATAGTATAGAGACGATGGACACACATAACCTCTTCGGTCAGTAGAAATTCTGTTGAAAAGAGAAGGCATGAAGAAACCTTTGCGGTGAGATTTTACGAGGTGGTTTAGGCCAGGCAAATCATCTTGTGAGGACTGATTCGGTGAGGGTTTCCGGACGAGGAAGGCTGGGCCGGGCCAGAGATCATATTTTTGCATTGGGATGTAGGATTCAAATTTTTAATCGAATAAGCTTATTCCAAAAATGATACAGAAACATCGAAAAATGGACTTGGCGGGACTCGAACCCGCGGCCTCCGCCTTGCGAAGGCGGCGATCTACCGCTGATCTACAAGCCCGGAAAAGAAAAGTTTAGAGAAGGCCTACTTCTTCCACCTCGACCGACTCCACACCCGGAATCTTGGCGAGGAGGAGCTCTGTCTCCTCTGGGTTGTGGCCTCCCTTATCGTCCATAATTGTGACCACTATTAGAGCCTTCAGTCCGAAGGCAATCGGCTTCTGCTCAATAGCATGCAGCCTTGCATAGCTGGGAACGACTGCCTTGATGGCCTCCCCTAGCTTGACCAGATCCACATCAGTGCTCTCAGGCATGACCTTCATCCTTATCGCTACGTCACCCATTCAAGTCACCTCAGGGACCTGCAAAACCGCACACCTTGCAGGTGTAGGCATTGCTCTGTTTTTTACATCTGTTGCATCTGGCTATTACGGTGCCGCAGCTTGGACAGGGAAACTTAACCCCGCCTACACCAGTCAGCATCACGCCACATGATATGCACTTCTCGGGTAATTCTTCCTTCATGTTTTCTCCCTCCTGGTTGCTGTATCACATGGTATAAACCTTCCCATAGAAGAGAGACGAGACAGAAAGGAAAGGTCGGAAGTTTGAGTTCCGAGTGTCGTTTTACTACCCATTTACAACCGTCCCTCCTCTTCCTGTAAGTATTGAATCGATGAGCTTATTCGGATCTGTCCCGTTAAGAATCCAGCAGCTTCTGCCTTTGAGAAGCTCAAGGCTTCCATGATCAAGGCACGACTCTACTCGGACCAACATAGCAGCAGTGACCTCTTCTACTGGCTTGCCGTTCATTATGATACCGTCGACGTTCGTTGCCTTGATTAGATCTGCTTTCAGCCTGGCGGCCACCAGCGCGGCCACGGCATCGGAGGTGTAATCCCAACAGTGCCCGAGACCGCTATCGTCCTCCTTCAGGGCTTGATAAGGCAGTAGAACCTTCACTCCAACACAATTGGCGATTTCCGTTGTCAAGGCGGCTCCAGTGCCGTCTGCCAAGATGTATGCGTACTGCTCCATGCCCAGGATTGCCATCCAGTGGGCTGCCTCGTCCGTTAGATTGTACTCCGAGAAAAGTCCACGAACCAGGTCTGCCATGGGGCCTCCCCCCGGAATCACCAGGA
Organism: Methanotrichaceae archaeon; assembly: GCA_963754945.1. Classification (GTDB taxonomy): domain Archaea; phylum Halobacteriota; class Methanosarcinia; order Methanotrichales; family Methanotrichaceae; genus Fen-7. The sequence goes on along the minus strand of CAVWIG010000050.1, from coordinate 11,407 downwards.
AGCTATAGCCTTTGGATTCAAGGTCAGATAATCTGGACACAATCGCCTTGGCTGAACCGATCAGGCTGCCCCCCAGCTTGAGAACATAAAAGGGCATGAGTTAAAGAAAGGAAGGATACAATTTAGCTTCATCGCCGCGAAGGATCGATGGGCACTTTGTGGCATCGTTTGCACGGCCGCACCGTGAGGTCCTCACCACAGCGTCTTCACTGTAGTCATTTACTGTAGAGTGCGCACTGTAGAGTCTGCACCGAAAAGGTTATCTCTTGAACTCAATCATGGCGAATAAGAGGCAAAAGTCGATTGGATGTTAGGGTTAAGGAGGGAGATCACTAATCGACCTTTGCCGTGTGTGGTAACGACGCATGCCGCAAATAAGCTTTTCGGTCCGGCAAAAGTTATTCCTTCAGAAGGTCGTGTATGAGAACTCCTCTCCTGGCGGTGGATTCGGTCATCTTCTTCGAAGGCGGAGTAGTGCTTATCAAGAGGAAGAATCCACCGTTTCAGGGCTGTTATGCTCTTCCCGGCGGTTTTGTGGAGATTGGCGAGAGCACAGAAGAGGCTGTTGTCAGAGAGGTCCGGGAGGAGACCGGCCTATTGATCGATCTTGTTGGCCTGGTTGGAGTCTACTCAGATCCCCATCGCGATCCGCGGGGGCATGTAGTCTCTGTCTGCTACTTTTCCAAAGGGTCAGGTAATCTGGTCTCAGGATCCGATGCCAAATCGGCCGGAGTCTTTCCGCTTGACGACCTGCCCATTCTTGCTTTCGATCACGACAAAATGATAGGAGATGCATTAAGGCTGTATTGTTCCGACCTCGAGCAACAATTGCCAAGCAAAGAACATTGAATCCCAAGATTGAATCCCAAGGCCAGAAATCACCGACCGCAACAACAAAGAGATATCCCTTTGTAGAAAGACTGATACCAATAGAGGCAGTTTTTCAGGAGAAGTCAAATGGCAGAGATCAGGGAGCTCATTGAGAAGTACGCGCTTCAGAACGCTGTGAAGTACAGGGCTGCTCCAAATTCCGGGGCTGTAATGGGAAAACTAATGGGCGAGCATCCCGAGCTTCGTCCCAGGGCAAAAGAGGTCGGGCCGGAGATTAAATCCGTCTTGGCCCAAGTGGCCAGGATGAGTCCTGAAGAGTGGCAGGAGCGCCTGGAAGCCATCGCACCGGAGCTGATCGCAGAACTCTCCGAACACAAAGAGCCGGACAAAGGCCTTCCTGATCTCGTTGGAGCGGACGAGGGCGTAGTAATGCGCTTTGCCCCAAACCCCAACGGCCCGCCGACATTAGGAAGTGCTCGGGGGATCATCATCAACTCCGAGTATGTAAAGAAGTACGGCGGCAAGTTCCTGATCCGCTTCGACGACACCGACCCTGTAAAGAAAAGGCCGATGCCTGAGGCGTATGGCTGGTATCTGGAGGACTGCGCCTGGTTGGGTGCGACGCCTGACCAGGTGATAATAGCCAGCGAGAGGCTGCCGCTCTACTATGAGATTGCGGAGGAGCTGATTCGAAGAGGCGGGGCATACGTCTGTCATTGCGAGCAGCTCGTGTTCAAGGAGCACAAGGATGCAGGGATTGCGTGCGCCCACCGCGACAGGTTGCCGGAGGAGAACCTGGACCTGTGGAAGAAGATGCTCGATGGCACACTGGCGGAAGGGCAAGCGGTTCTGAGGGTCAAGACCGACATGACTCACAAGGACCCGGCCATGCGAGACTGGCCTGCCTTCAGGATAGTAACCGCCATCCATCCTCATGTCGGATCGAAGTACAGAGTCTGGCCCCTACTCGACTTCGAGTCCGGCGTGGAGGACCACCTGCTCGGAATGACTCATATCCTCCGGGGCAAGGACCTGGCGGACAGCGAAAGCAGGCAGAAGTACCTTTACAATCACATGGGCTGGGAGTATCCGAGGGTGATTCACTGGGGGAAGATCAAGATCCACCAGTTTGGATCTTTCAGCACCAGCAAGCTCAAGAAGGCCATCGAGGCTGGCGAGTACACAGGCTGGGACGATCCGAGGGTGCCCACTGTCAGAGCTATGCGCTGCCGCGGAATCAGGCCAGAAGCCCTTCGCAAGTTCATGGTGGAGCTTGGAGTCGGCGAGACTGACATCAGCATAAGCATGGACACCATCTACGCCGAGAACCGCAAGCTAATCGACCCTGAGGCCAACAGGTACTTTTTCGTCTGGGACCCTGTCGAACTCGAGATCGAGGGGGACGTGCCCGCGCTCGCGCGCGCGCCGCTCCATCCCACCATAGACCGTGGCTTTCGGGAGATACCGGCGGGCAACAAAGTCTACATCTGTAGGAGTGACCTAGAGTTACTTTCTCTCACGCCTGGAGGTCTATTCAGACTGAAGGACTTCTGCACAGTCATGCTTACAAGCAAAGAGCCTGCTATGGCGAAATTGGCCTACGTAGACCCTGATCAGGCGAAGAAAGACAGGTTTAGAATCATCCACTGGGCTCCACGCGACGCATTGCCGGTCAAGGTCATGAAGCCCGACGGTGTGGATGAGGGATTCGGCGAGGCCGGGATAGCGACGGAGCTGGGCAAGGTTGTGCAATTCGAGCGTTATGGATTCGTGCGCATAAACCGCCTGGGAGAGCCGATAGTAGCTTATTATGCTCACAGGTGAAGTGTCGGGTTAGATTGAAGTTTCAGACGTGGATGCGCTGAGGGCGGCAGTCGAGAAGGCCACTGCCGCCCCCTGCTCAGTTGAATTTATCCTGTGTTAATTCTTATTTATTTTGGATTAGATTCTATCAAATCCGAAGCTCACAATGTCAACTGATAATTTTTGTGGGTTATAAACGGCCTTTTGGAGCCTTCGTCAAAGCCAAGGAAGTTTAGACGAATTTCTGATTTTTTAGGACTTACGCAGTTGAAGCATTCGACAATGAATAAATAGGATATTTTATATACTCGCGAATTGCCTCACGAATAATTCTTCGCTTAGATTCGAACCAACTCATTCCCATTCTAAGCCTTTCTACTTCTAATCTGAGAAACGCTCTCAGGGAGAACATTATGTGTGCTCTCTGGGACTGACTTTTTCTTGCTTGACAGCTTTCGACTCCACAGAATTGCTTTATTCCCCTGTGATATTCCTCAATCTTCCAGGAATATCCACCAATTTTTTCGCGTTTAGCTTCGTCCATCTCCAGCACGTCAGTTGCCCAGTATCCTATGTCGCCGTCATTAGAGACTATCTTGAATACTTTTATAAAACCATAAGCTTTTAAATGCACATCCCTGCCTTGCAGCGGTATCTCTATCTCCTGGATTTGCATGTTTTTTGTGTTATCTGGATTCACCAGCCTATTTTTCTTCAATCGGGTCAGCCAGTGCCATCCAGACTTCCGTATGGTTTTGAGATTATCTACACTGGCGTACCAGCTATCGAAGAGAACAATACGGGGCTGAAAACTTCGTTCTTTTGCTTTGGCAAGCATATCCCGAAAATGATCATTTTTTGTCTTGCCGTCAACATCTATATCGTAGATTCGGAAATCAACGGGAATTATGGCGTTTCCATCTGTCCACAGCAACGTACAAATATTGATTCCATTCACCAGTCGATGCTGTTTTCCACTCCATTGATGATAAACTAGGCTCATATTTTTGGCATACGGCTTGTCCAACGTCGTATCGTCAATTACCAAGAAACCATTTTGAGGCTGAACAATATTCTTTACTTCATTCCACAACGTATCCGTATCTGGAGGCTGTCTTTGTAGAAGACGGGTAAATGCATCATGCGATGAACTATTTTCTCCGACTGGCTGACACCTTGCGGCTTCGGTACAGGTAAAAACATCTACTGATGCTATCAGAAAGTGAATATAATCAAGATCATCGCACTTGGATGGTGCTGTGTCGATTAAGCTTAAATAGTTTAAATATAAATATTATATCATGAACTATGTTGATAATAGAGACTGGCCAGAATATAATGCCCAACTTGTTCGAAGAGGCGAATTCTATCTCGATTTGAGTTGTGTGAAGAACTGGAGTTGGGAATTAAGAGAAATGAATAGAAAGAAAACAGGCGCTCCATACAAATACCCTAACACTTTTATAACTTTTGCATCAATAATATACTCTTTTTTTCGAATGCCATATCGTCAACTTGAAGGATTCTTTGGACGACTTTCGACCTATGAACCAGGATTGGTGGCGGCAGATTATACCACCCTCCATAAGCGAATCTCTAAGCAAGATCTTGGAATAGAGATACCAGAGAACGACGCTGTTGTTGCAGTTGATTCAACTGGGATAAAGGTAACAAATAGAGGGGATTGGATGCGCGAGAAACACGGAAAGCAGCGGCGAGGATGGCTTAAAGTTCATGTGGCAGTCGACGTTGAATCAAAGAGATTATTGTCTATGGAAATTACAGAAGAAGACACCTCGGATAGCGAGGTTTTGCGCCCTTTGTTGAAAGACGTCAATATTGAGGAGGGGTTGATGGATGGCGCATATGACACAAACGACGCATTTGAATTTATGAAATCGAAAGGTGTAGATTGTCCAGGGATTAAGATCAGAGAGAACGCGATAGTAGGTAAAGATGCATCAGCCAGGTCAACAGCGGTTCTGGAATTCAAAAAAATGGGCTACAAGGGTTGGAAGCAAATGCATCAGTACGGTAGAAGGTGGGCAGTTGAAGGCTTCTTCTCATCGATCAAGCGTATCTTTGGTGAGACGGTTCGGGCATCTTCACCCGAAGGAATGGTCGCCGAGATTAAAAGAGCATTCATTTTGTATAATATACTTAGGAGCATATAAGTAATTAGTTAAAATAAATTATGAATTCTTGAATAACGAAATAATACTATAATAATCATGCGACACAGCATTGGAAGGATTCAAGTTCAGCCCTATTCCATTTATTTGTAGGTCTTAATATAGTCCATGCAATATAAGAAGATTCTGCCAAGTGCGTAAGTCCTACTACAGATACCTTGAACCCCTTGGATCTGATTTTCTCGCTAGTCTGTCCGAGAGCATCCTTGACAATCTCCCCGAATGGTACATCTTCCGGTGGGTTGACTGCTCTGCCGATGCGGCTAAGTTCCAATGTTTCAAGGAGGAGCTGGTCCATTTTCGTGATAGCTCCATTTGCTATCCGAAGATCGGCCTGCATCCGATCCAGGTCCCCCTTTTCAGCGTCTTGCTTGATTAATCCCAGAAAACCGCTAACACTGATCAAAGGAGTTCTCAGGTCATGTGATACAGTATAGACGAACCTCTCCATCTCTATGTTCTTCCTCGCCAGCTCCTCAGTCCTTTCTTTTACCCGCATTTCTAGTTCATCATGGGCTTTCCTCAGTGCTTCCTCTGCCCGCTTGCGCTCGGTGATGGATTGATCGATCTTATCTAGCATATCATTGATGTTGCATGATAGCCTCGACAGCTCGTCTTTTCCTGCTACGGGAATTCGCTTCGAGACCTCACCGCTCAAGTCGATATTACGAACATCGAGGATAAGCCTGGCAATTTTGGACAGAAATGTTTTCTCCAATAGAAATAGGATCACAATTGCAAAGATAAGCCCAATTAATAGAATATATATAGAAAAATAATAAACTGCAGACCGACCTTGACGATAGATGTCCCTTGGCAAATCAACTCGCAAAATTAGTGAGGGATCTCCGTAAATGTCCTTTATGAGAGCGTATCCAGCAATTGAGCTCTCTGATAATGGGTTAACCAAAACGGGTTTGCCTTTTAAAATAGAGGATTGTGCAGCAGCGAAGTCAGAAGACATATTTGAATCGTTTATTCTTTGGCTAACAATAGGTAATTGCGTCATCTCACTCAGATGCGTCAGTTCTGAATCGAGGTAGCGACCCATAATGAGCGTCCCCCTAACGGGTCCATTCCACTCGCTGGTCAAGATAGGCTGTGAGGAAATAATCAAAGAACCTTCCGGAAGGAGGACAATTCCTTTGAACATGTCCGATTCGTTGCGGCAAACCAGAGTCCCTTTTTTAAAGAGATTTTTCAGGAAGTTCTGTGGAACGGGCATCACCTTCTTTGTGTTGAGGTTCAACATCCTGCCGAAGACTAATTGTCCGGATGAATCGACGAACAGAATCAAATTAATCCTGAGATTAGATAAAGATTCAGCATTCAGATTTGCTGAGATATAATTTTGGTTTCGATCCATTATGAAAGCATAAGTCTCGTTCCATGTAGACCAGTCCTGTACTGTTGAGTTCAACTGGTCGATGTCGGAGGACAAAGCCAACTGAGCGCGATCGACGTTTTGTAGAACCATATGATCTTCTAGATTTGCGAAACTGCCAAGAAAGAAGGTTTCTGAAATTCCGTAAAGAAGCAAAACCAGAAATAGCGTTGTGACGAAGATTATGAAAAGGGTCTTTTTACGGATCGTCATATTATTCATCAGAGCGTTTAGTTCGTAAATACCTTTCTGAAGTTATAGCCGCACGAACATAATCTCTTCCTTCTGCACGTAACTTAGTTAAATTGTTATTATATTATATGTTCCCCACGATAGTCAAGGAATGGCCAGCCTTCAGGTTCATGTGGACACATAAGCAGTAAGGATGTGACAATGCTGCCAACCCCTATTCTTGGAGCTGGAGACGGCCAAGCAGACCCTAGTGGAGATCTTCCACGCCAGGCCCTCGGATGTTGAGGAGATGATCCAGAGCAGGCTTGAGGGAGATGAGCTGAAGCTAGGAGAGCTGGCTAGGATAATTAATAGTCATCGGCTCTCCTTCATCCTACCACGAGCTTGCCCTTAATCTCTGTTAGCTTGACCTTCCGGCACGCTCAAGCTCCTGCAAGACTACATCAAGCACGATCTGCCTCGTCTGCAACCGGCGAGCCATGTACGCCTCTTGCCCATCGAGCAACCATGTTCTGTAAGTGTCCACAGAACACGCTCTTGGTCATTTCCTGGCAAGGATCTTTTCCACCTATCTGAAAGCTTATGGGTGTCTTTTTCTGACTGCGAGCTGTAGCAAATCACTGATCTCTTGCATGTACTGGTAGGTGTGAGCAGGACCATCAAAGGTGGTGAAGAAGAATTCCCCTCAGATTTGCGTTTTTGGTATATACTCATATTGGAAATAACATATTCCGCCTCACTGTAATTTATCTCTTCTTCTTTTAAGACGGCTGCCATCTCATTGTCACCGAGCCCTAAATGTTATTGAGTTTCTAGGCTATTCTCCTACAAAGTAACCACCTTTATCATTTGGTAGTTCACCGCTCTTCATTCTGGCTATCTCTTTCTCCAGGTCAATAACATGCATAGCAACTGTGTACAGAAGCTCGCCTTCCAAGGATTCGAGCTTGGCTCTTGCTAACCTTTGCTCTGCTTCAGGATTACCCTCCAAGTCCATCCCTATGCAGGCATTCCTCTGTGACTTCAATTCCGCAATCAAAGATTCGATGCTCTTTTCCTTCATGCCATAAAGAAACTCTATTAAAGTATTTAGTTGCAATGATCACATGGACTTGAACATCGCCTTAGCTACGAGAAAAGCTGATACAGGTGGCTACAGATCGCCTCAAGCTTCACCGTTCGTGCCTTCTTGACCGGTGTTTCCAGATTTAATCTGGCATTCAGTCATTTTGGTCAAAACGATACGGTATTAGGGGTTATTATTACACTACTTATCCAATCCGAAAAGTGTTACAGAACTGTTGGCCGAAAACAAGGAGAAGAGGATGGCCCTCTTTATCGGCTTTTTGTGGAGACGCACAGAAGGCAATTTCGAATTTCAAACAGTTCCATGAGGTGTTGCCTGTATGATATACCAAAACTTACCTGCATCTTTTACAGGCTTGACCGGCAAACCAATTTCGAAAGCCGATTTATTACCTTCTATCCTATTGCCGATCCGAAAAGCGGTCTCATTGGTCGTATTAATAACGGTTTTATTCATGGCAGAAAAATTCATGCTTGTATTACTCAAGGCTGTATTATTTAGAATGGCATTATTAATTGTTATATTAGCATACTCTTGGGATGTGACCACGATCAAAGATGTGGCCGTCATAATGGCCAACATTCCTATGAAATATATAAACGAATTATTCATTTATCTCCTGCCTGCTAGATCGCAGCGTAGAATATAAATTTAACCCTCATGATAGAGTTGATCGGAGGCTTTAAGGAGCAAGCCTTCCAAGGATTCAAGCTCGGCTCTTGCTAACCTTGGTGTGCTTTCAGGATTACCCTCCAAGCCCATCCCTATGCACGCATTCCTCTGCAACTTCAATTCCGCAAAGCAAACGTCTGGTGCTCTTTTCTTTCATTCCACAAAGAAACTATATAAAACAATAATATAGCTTCAAAAATCGTATGGAGGTGAATATCCCCACATTCCGCGCTTCGCATCAAATAATCCAGAAATAGCCTATGATTAAAATGGGAAAGATTATTTAATAACGACTTTCTACTGCTTCCAAGAAGGGAAGTAGCATGGATATGGATGTCCAATCATATTTGATAGGTCACCTTGGCATAGTTGCTGGCATATTTGATGCATTGAATATCGCTGACGTAATTGATCGAGTTCTTCCCAAGAGAGGTTCGCGAAATCTTCTTCATTCAGTAATTATCAAAGCTATGATCTTGAACGGCTTGGGTTTTACTGGTCAGCGGCTGTACCTTTTTCCCAACTTTTTCATGACAATTCCTACCGGAAAGCTACTTGGTGAAGGCATCAATCCAGCCGACCTCAATGACGACGTAGTTGGCAGGACACTTGATGCGATTTACGAAAACGGTGCCACTGAGCTCTTCAATGAGATCTCTTTGCACATAATGAAACAATTTTCTTTCGAGACTCAACTAATCCATGTAGATACAACAAACTTCAGCGTCTATGGGAAATATGAAAATGATGCGCCAGACGCTGATTCAATCCAGGTTACTTTTGGTCATGCCAAAGACGGTAGAATGGATCTGAAGAGGTTCGTTCTCGGTATGGTTACAAATCAATTTGGTTTGCCGCTCTTTGCTAAAGCATACTCGGGAAATAAATCGGATAAGAAAAGTATAATGGAAATGATACAAAAAACGCAACAAGCGATTGATTTTGACGATGAAAGCTATTGGATCGCGGATAGCGCTTTGTACACAGAAGAAAATATCAAATTTTTGGGAACAGATACAAAATGGATTACGCATATCCCAGCCACTGTATCAGAAGCTCAAAAACTACTCAACTCCAACTTAAATATGATACCTGGCAGCGATCCAAGATACGCTTTTTTTACAACCGCTCTTAATTATGCAGGAATTCCTCAGCGTGCGGTTGTTGTTTGGTCCTAAGAAATGGAAAAGAGGAACCAAAAAACGTTCGAGAAAAAAATTGAAAACGAAACGACTGATGCCGAAAAAGATCTCAAAAAGCTAATGAGAAAGAAATTTGCCTGCGTATCGGACGCCGATAATGATTTGAGATTATGGCAATCAGCGCACTCGCATCACCTGCTCAAGAATGTGCAGGTCATGCCGGTTATGGTAAAAGTAGAAAAGAAACGGGGACGTCCGAAAAAAGATGAGTGGGGTGTTGTCCGCGATGGAAATAAGTAAATCTTTTTCAGTTAGGGCTCTGTTAGTCCTTTTAGCAATCTATGCACGATTTAACGCTGACGGGTCACAATTGCAAAATATGGTAGATATTAGATACATTAGATATTTATCTCAGGGAGTATCATGAGACCGTCTAAGATATTTGTCTATTCGTTGATATCTACGATTATCTTATTCATCGTGGCTAACTTGGCTTTTTGTGAAGGGGACTGGACCGTTCACAAAGATCCTCTTGGGTTTCAGGTTTCTCATCCAAACGGATGGTCGGTTGAAACCCCAGGAAAAGAGTTTATAGTGATAAAGAGTCCAAATGGGTCCGCTTTTGTAATAATCTATCCATTCATTACAGACCAACAGATCACGGCCATGAATTATTTAAACAAAACGCCATCGATGTTCGCCTCACAATTTCCTGAAGCAAGGATCCAAGGCTTCCAGAGGCTTCTCGAAAGGCCTGAAGAGGTCGTAATGGCCATGAACTATTCAGATGGCGGAGTCCTGGGTTCGGCTGCCGTTCTATGCGTGCTCGATAATCGTTCTGGGATGCTTTTTGCAATCGCTGCTCCTACTTTGAAGTTTAACGACACAAGCACTACATTAATACGAATTTTAAAAAGCTTTTCTTTTATCAAGCCTGAAACCTCACAGAGCCAAAATGTTCAGTATATTGTCTGGAAAGACCCTGAGAAAGATGCCTTTAGCTTAGATGTGCCTTCGGGCTGGAACATAACAGGCGGACTCTTAGAGCCTAATCCTGGAGACTTGAGGCTAGGCGTGGAGATTGACTCACCGGATAACAAGGTGGGCGTAATTTATGGAGATACGAGAATACCCCTGTACATCTCAATGAGCGGAAAGCCAGACAGTCTGGGACTGGTAGACGGCACAGAATACTATCCAGAGTACAATCAATACCTCAAAGCAAAACAATACATGACGGGCAAAGAGTTTGCAAAAGCATACGCGAATTTCGTCCTGAAGGACATACCCGGAGTCATCTACAATGGCGATCAGGATCGACAGGATCTTTCTCAAGCCATCAACGAGGTTTATAGACAGTCTGGTCTGCCTTTGGAGGCCAACGCTGGAGAGACCACGTTCACCATAGAGGTTAACGGAGAGCGTTGGCAAGGATACTGCTTGGCGGTAACTGCGAGTAGAGATCTCGGATCAGGCAGCTATCTCTGGCAGGTATCGAAATTGATAGGCTACATAGCTCCAGACTCTAGAGAGCTGTTGGCTTCGTTCTGTCTTGGAAAGAGCGGTAAGCTCCTTCCAGTACAACAGCGAGTGGACACAGAACCAGAAGGCTCAGAATTATTCAGGGTCAATATCCAACACCATGGCCAATCAAAGCGTGTATCCAGGTACGGCATCCCAAGGCCAATATCCAAGCATGGTAAGCAACCAAGGCCAATATCCTGGTGTTTTTTCCGGCCAAGGCCAACACACGGGCTCGATTAATCCTGTTCAATATCCCATCAGTCCTGCTTATTCCTCGCCCTATTCCGGAAGCAGCATCGATGCTAGCTCAGACGTCAGCAACATTATAACTGAGACCTACAACAACCGGGAGAAGACAATGGATGATCTATCCAACAAGTGGTCCAACACCATTCTAGGAACAACGGATTTGAGAGATCCAAATACTGGAGAGGTCACCAGTGTTGAATCCGGAAGCAACTATTACTGGAAAGACAATCACGACACCGTCTGGGGAACTCAAACAGCAGAGAGCCCTTCACCAAGTGTGGATTTTACTCCTCTTCAGGAGGTAACGTATTCCTCTTCGGAGACCACTACT
>CAVWIG010000049.1:0-28038 GCA_963754945.1 Methanotrichaceae archaeon | reverse complement strand
TCCATCACCAATGTTATCTTTTCTGCATGTTCGTATTGGGCGGCGACATCTTCCATAAAGCAAGCCCAGTCCAGCGCAGTTTTTCTTTCAGTGACCTTTACCATACGCTTCCCGGCCAACGGTTCGCATGCAAGGAAAATATTTGATAAGCCGCAGCGTTTGTATTCATAGTCGTGTTTGGCAGCCCGCCCTGGAGATATTGCAATAGGTACTCTTGTCTCGGATATCAGCTGCTTTGGAGATTCGTCCATGCATACAACCGGATGATATGAATCAAACGGACGCTTATAAACATCCAATACCCTTTCCATATTTGCGACGAAGCTACCGTTTTGATTTGGCGGAATTACCCATCCTTTGCGTTGCCATGGCTTGATCTCGTTTTTTTAAAATTTGACGCACAGCTTCATGAGAAATGCTGTCAATGTAGTTGAGCTCGACGACCTTATCGGCTAACAGCCTCAAAGACCACCGCGCAAAACCATCTGGTGGTTCGCTGCAACTCAATGCAACTAAATGGGCTTCAAAATCTCCATCGGTCTTCTTGGCATAGATGCGGTTTCCCGTTCTTCTTTCAAGAGCTGAATCAAGACCTCCCTCTACAAATCGCTTTTTTAAACGGTCTATCTTTCTCATGCTTATATGGAGCACACGGGCTATTTCTTCATTCGTCGAGCCCTCTGTTTGGTACTCACCTTCATCACAACCGAGCAATATTAATGCATTGAGGATCTTCTGTGATTTTTGCTTTCCCTTGACTGTAAGGTCGCTAAGAGCTTTGCGCTCGTCCTCAGTAAGCGTTACGATATATTTCTTCATTGCTATTACCCCACATTGGATATGAAGATAATATATCTTAAACCTTATGTCACTTCAATATTGACGCGACACTAGTTACTTCCTCGGCGCTATAAAGATCGCATCGCGGCTTAGGACCATTATCCAGATATCTCACAAATTCCTTTAATTCCAGGAAAAGAGGAAATGTAGTGTCAATGGGTACCATCTCTTCACCTGCATCATTTTTTAAAGTGATATAGCCGTCATAAGCATTTTGAAGTTCGGCGGAGCCTTTTTCTCCATGAATACTTACGCCGCTTATTTTTTTATTCTCCCTCCCGTTGACCGATATAAAAACCGCAGGTTTATCTCCTAATTGAGCAATTAAACTGACAGGTAATCCTTTTTCGTTACAAATAACGTCTATGGCTTTAATCTTGTCCGGAATATAGCCTAAAATATGTTTGATAATCGTAAGATCGTGAACCGCTAGAGTCCAAAAAATATCCCCGCCATGAAAATCATTTACCCAGCCATGCCTCGTGGTATCTAATTCCTCAATTTCTCCAATCTTTCCTGATCGAGCAATAAGACGCAACGCCTCAATACCAGGATGGTAATGCCATTTATGCATACAAAAAACATATTCCAATCCTCCTAAACTCTTCAGCAAGGTGAATGCTCCCCGCCCTAAAGGGCGGGGCTTCTATCGTTTTTGCGAAGAGATTGCATCCCCAATCTCAGAATGTTGATAGCTGCATTGAGATCTCTATCCATAGACAAGCCACATTCCGAGCAGCTATGGACTCTTTCAGAGAGATCCTTTTTCACTATTAGGCCACACCTAGAACACATCTGAGATGTATTTCTTGGATCAACTAAAACAACTTTTGAGCCAGCATATGCTGCTTTGCTCTCGGTTGCTTTCACTAGCAAATTCCAAGCCACATCTGAGATTGATTTTGCTAGGTAGTGGTTCTTGAGCATGTTTCGGATATCAAGATCTTCAAAGACTATTACGCCAAATCGATCTACTAATTGACGGCTAACTTGGTTGGCAAAATCGTTTCGCCTATTAGCGATCCTTTCATGGACTCGTTCAACAACCTTCAAGGCAGCTTTCCTCTCAGGCGTGCCTTTCGAAACTTTTGAGAGCTTCCTTTGGACTCTGGCAAGCTCTCTCTCTCCATCTCGGAAGAATCGAGGGTTAGCGATCTTCTCACCATTGGAGAGCGTCGCAAAACTCTCTAAGCCTACATCGATTCCGACAACTGAGCCATCTTTCCAGGGAGGAAGCTGAATGTCACCAACATCAACCGAGAAACAGGCAAACCATTTCCCCGTAGGCATCTTGCGAATAGTGCAAGTCTTGATTTTGCCTTCGATTGTTCTATGGAGCTTGACCTTGATATCACCGATCTTGGAGAGATGAAGCTTACCAGAAGCTAACCCAAAACCAGATTGAGGGTACGTTATGCTGTCATACCGCCCTTTGCCTTTGAATCTGGGATATCCTGGGTTCTCTCCTGATTGGACTCGTCGAAAGAACGCTTTGAACGCAAGCTCCACTCTCAAAACCACGTTCTGAAGAGTTAGGGAATGAACCTCTTTGAACTCAGGACGGTTGACCTTCAATTGGGGCAATCTATCTTGAGTCTCAAAACGCTTGACCGTTCTTTGTTCTTTCTCCCAGGCATTCTTCCGATATGCTAAGGTATCGTTGTAGACTTGCCTACAAAGCTCAAGTTGCCTTTCGAGAATACGGGCTTGAAGTTTGCTTGGGAAAAGCCTATAGCGATACGATTTAAGCATTGACAGTTAATTGCGTTTAAAGGTTAAATAGTTATTGTTAGACTGAAAATAGGGCAAAGGACTCCACTTTCATCCCCACCCTAAAGGATGGGGACTTCTCGCTTCGTCCTTCGCAATCCTACAAGTTAAAATCTTCCATCGACAGACATAAGGTCTTTTCTGAAAATATCGGTTTTTTAAATCTCAACAAACCTGCCGTCTCTTTGGTTAAATCCGGAATAGGAACTGCGACCACATAGCCGTCACAAACGGGTAAGTCATCTGTTTTAGAAAAAACTTGCTGGGCTCCATTTGCTGCAGCTCGTGATCTGGCTTGAAAATCAATATCAACTACATACACTTCGCAGCTTAATTGAATTAAATCCCTCAAAATATTGGAACCCCAATTACCGCAACCGATTAATCCAATTATTTTCATTAATACGCCCTTAATGAAACTATTCGTTAAAGCACACGTTATGGCAAGTCACGATGGCCGGATGGCCGTAGGTAGGATACAACTGCTGCGACCATGGTTATGGCGAAAGAGACCAGGAATGCCTGATGCATTCCCATCTCGAATGCGGCCAGCGCCTGGGGCGAACTGGCCATGCCTCCTCCGTACAGGAAAACGTGGAACATCACGTCCTCTGGGATCCTGGCGAGAACCAGGGAAAAGCCACCACAATGGACAGCATCATTCCTGTGTTCATGAGCATGGAGTTTATTCCTGCTGCCATTCCGCGCTGCTCCGGCCGTACTGAGGACATGACGGCGCTGATGTTCGGAGAGCTGAACAGGCCTGAGCCTCCGCCCATCAGGACCATGTAGACAGCAAGCAACCAGTAGGGAGTGGTGCTGACAACCGTTGCGAGGCCAAGCAGTGCAACCGCAGAGACCAGGAGTCCGGCCGTGGCCAGCCCTCTGGAGCCGATCTTATCAGAGAGGTAGCCAGAGACCGGCCCTACCAGCATGAAAGCGGCACCGAAAGGAGCCATCAGGATGCCTGCCCACAGAGGGTCAAGCCCGTAAGGTCCCTGGAGGAAGAAGATCAGGATAAAGAGCACTGCCCCGCGAGCTAGGCCGTTCAGGCCGTTGGCTGCGGAAGCATAGGCAAAGAGCTTGTCCCTGAAAAGCCGAAGATCGAGCATCGGCTGGTGTACACGCCTCTCGACGATGAAGAAGGCGATCAGACCTAAGGCACCGACAACGAACAACAAATAAACGGCGTTCATGCTGACCATGGGGAAGGCCACCAAGGACGCGGCCAGGAGCAGAGCACCCAGGCCCGCTGTGAAGCTGAGGCTGCCCAGCCAGTCAAACTTCTGGTTTCCAGGAAGAGAGACGGGCTCGCGCAATCTTGCCATTCCCCAGATAGTGCCGAAGATCCCTAAAGGCACATTGACCAGGAATATCCATCGCCACGAGATTGCTGCCAGTATGCCACCAACGACGGGTCCCACCAGGAAGCCTGCGGCGAATGCGATCTGGTTCACCCCTAAGCCGAAACCGATGCGACCGTGCCGGAAAGCATCGGTGACTATGGCAGCGCTGTTCGTTAATAGCAGTGCGCCTCCTATTCCCTGGACCACACGGAAAAGGACCAAGTCCCAGCCGTGATACTGAGGCTGGGAGAGACCGGCCAGTAGCGACCCAAGAGTGAAGACTGCGAAGCCTGCGTTGTAGAGATTCTTCCTGCCGAACATGTCGGCCAGCCTGCCTACCACTGGGACCACAGCGGTGGTGATCAGCATGAAGCTCAGGATGACCCACATGATGGTCAAAAAGCTGGTCTGAAGGTGGGTCATGATCTCTGGCAGGGCTATGAGCAGCGCTGATCCCTGAATCGAGGCCAGCAGAGCGCCAACTGTTGTCACCGATAGGGCCACCCACTCGTAGCCTTTCCACTCCGCATCGACTTCTTCCGTCATTTGAACACTCACTGTGGATGATTCCAGGTAAGAAGGAGTATTTAACAACAGATGTAATTTCATCTCACCGAGGGAAAGATCCCCATATTTGCGTGATCGGAGACGCAAATCTGGGCTCAGGCAACGCCAACATGAACCAGCTGGTGGGGACGATCAGTGCCTTGAAGAATTACCCGCTTGAGATTCTGGTGGTTCTCACTACAGGCATGCTACTCGTTAGGCTGGCGGTGGAGTTCAAAGACCAGATTGTTATTTAACACTTCAAGCAAGATTATTCTAGCTATGAAAGTCCTCCTCTTCGATCCTTTTGCAGGCGCATCTGGCGACATGACCATCGGCTGCCTTCTCGATCTGGGGGCAGACCCTAGCGACGTAAGAGATGCCATAGAATCCTTGGGCTGCAAGTTGGAGATTTCCAAAGAGCAGAAGAGCCACATCCTGGCCACAAGGGCGACAGTGACATCGGACAAAAGATACCGTAGCCTTGAGGAAGCAGTGTCCTTGCTCCAGGATGCTAATCTGGAGACTTCTGCCAAAGATCGAGCCCTTAAAATCATGGACACTCTTGCCACTGCGGAGAGCACAGTCCATGGCGTGCCCAAGGAGGAGGCCAGGTTTCACGAGATAGGCGCCCTCGATGCTCTGGCGGACATCGCCGGGAGCTGCGCCGCACTGCACAGCCTAGAAGTAGGAAAGATCTTCTCTTTACCCATCTCAGTGGGAGGAGGTTTTGTTCAGTCGGCTCACGGCCTCTTGCCTGTCCCAGGGCCGGCAGTTCTTGAGATCCTGCGATCCCACAGGGCCCCATGGAAGGGCGGACCTGTTGACAAGGAGCTTCTAACCCCAACAGGAGCAGCCATATTTGTTAACATCGTTCATCAGTTCCTGGACACCTATCCAGACATCATTGCTGAATCCGTAGGCTACGGAGCTGGGAGCGGAGACGCCGCCCTTCCCAATGCCCTTAGGGGCGTGATCGGTGAGATAAATTGGCATCGTTTAACTCCTGATCGGGTGGTTCAGCTTGAAACCAACGTGGACGACGTGACCGGCGAGGTTCTTGGTAATCTGATAGAGCTTCTGATGCAAGCAGGAGCCTTGGATGTCTCGATCGTCCCGGCTGTAATGAAGAAGGGTAGGCCTGGAAACGTGATTACAGTCATAGCTAGACAGGATGATACAGAAGATCTCACCCGTTTGATAATGCTGGAGACTGGATCCCTGGGCATCAGGGTCTTTCCAAGTGTACACCGCAATGTGGCGAAGAGGGAGTCGAGGACTGTGACAGTGGAGATCAACGGCTCACTCTACCAGGCCTCTGTTAAGGTCAGCCGGCTCGGGGACACCGTCCTCAACATCAAGCCGGAGTTCGAGGATTGCAAAAGGATTGCTACCAAGACCGGCATGCCTCTGAGAGCGGTGATAAAAAGAGTGGAAGATGGGGGAAGGAAAGGGATCTAGACTGTTAGTCCCTTTCCTGCTGGCGGATATTTATTGTTCTGTTTGATTGAGGACCTCCTGAATCAACCGGCGATGTAGGCCATGTTCAACTCCCTATCAACCTTTACTACGGCGAAGGCAGAGCTGGTTACGTCAGCGCCAGATATGGGAGATCCCTCTGCAATTACTTCGTTCCTGAGGCAATCCCCCGCCCGGAATCCTATCTTTGCGATTAGCTCTATTAACCTGGATTCATGAGGTTCCAACGTTCCCAGATCCCAGTTGACATTCCCGGAATTTATCTTTCCATGAGGCGAACTGGACAAGTAGAACATCCCCGAAGGTAGCGTATCCCTTAGAGTGACATTGTCCAGGGCGATTTCCCCCGTGTTTTTCACCTGTATTTCGAAGGCAACGGGGAACAGCACTCCCACAACCTTGGGATTGGCGATCTTTCTGACCTGTATCCCTGCCTCTAGAGCTGTGAAATCCGCCGTGGCCGTTGAAGTAACAATGCCTCCATGCTCGGGCATACCTATTGCTTCCACGGAGTTTACCAATTCTCCTGAAGCATCCGGCCCTACTTGGGCCACCAGCTCAAGAGAAACAGGTGAGCTGTTGGAAAGCAACGGACCTATGTTGTCCCATGTAACTACTCCACCGGAGACATTTCCGGTGACGGGCGAGCTTGACACGTATCTCATGCCTTCCGGAAGCGTATCGACGACTGCAACGTTACCCAGGTCCGCAGTGCCGGGGTTGCTCACTGTTATGTTGAAGGTGACGTTGGTGGAAGGAGCGCCAGAACTGGGATAGACGGCTTTGTTGACTTGTATCCCTGCCTCTAGAGCTGTGAAATTTGCCGTGGCCGTTGAAGTAACAATGCCTCCATGCTCGGGCACACCTATTGCCTCCACGGAGTTTACCAATTCTCCTGAAGCACCCCGGTCTACATTAGCCACCAGCTCAAGTGAGACCGGCGAGCTGTTAGATAGTAACTGACCGATTTTCCAAGTTATCTCTCTGTCAGAGATGTTCTCTGCAACAGGCATGCTAGACACATAGCTCAATCCCACCGGAAGCGTATCGACGACGGCGACTTTACCCAGGTCCGCAGTGCCGGTGTTGTTCACGGTGATGTTGAAGGTGACGTTGGTGGAAGGAGCGCCAGCCCTAGGATAGACGGTCTTGTTGACTTGTATCCCTGCCTCTAGAGCTGTGAAATTAGCTGTGGCCGTAGAGGTAACCACTCCGCCGCGCTCAGGTTTGCCTGTTGCTTTCACCGAGTTCCTCAGGTTCCCCGAGGCACCCTGATTCACATGAGCTACCAGCACAAGGGATACGGGCGAGCTGTTTGAAAGCAACGGACCTATGTTGTCCCAGGTCACAACCCTACCGGAGACATTTCCGGTGACGGGCGAGCTTGACACGTATCTCATGCCTTCCGGAAGAGTATCAATGGCTGTGACGTTATTCAGGTCCGCAGTTCCGGTGTTGTTAACGGTGATGTTGAAGGTGACGTTGGTGGAAGGAGAACCAGACCCGGGATAGACGGTCTTGCTGACCTGGATGCCGGCCAAAGTCTCCTGCTGCTTTACTGTTAGCATGCCGCTCCCAAAGGATGTCTCTATCCCCTGCCAGAAGGGGCCCCAAACAGGAGTTCCCCCCGAAACCGCACCAGGTCTTGGACCGGATATCCGCAGGGTAGTCGAGCTGCCTTCTGGCGCGGAAGCGTTGGCCGTGATCCTGAGCACCTCCACGACCACATCTCCCGTATACTTGGCGAAAGTATCGTAACCTTCGAACAGGAATCTGCCCGGCTCGACTTCCTCGCATTTATTGAACTCTTTAAAGATCGACCTCACACACGAGACACTGGAGATCACCTTGGGATCGTAGTTCAGGTAGAGGCTTGACCCTGCCACAGGCCAATCCGTCACATTCAGGATTACCATCCGCATGTCTATGCTCTTTCCTGGTCCAACCTCCACTGAAGATGAGTGGGGCGGACTGTCTCCTACAATTACCACCTGGTAAGGTCCAGCAGCCTGGACGACGCCAAAAAGGGCCAAAAGGACCACTAATGCCAGGAACACAGCTTCAAAACAGTTAAATTCGCGTTTCATGAATCTCCCTCGAACCTTGATGATGAAGGCTATGCATAGCTTTCACCACGATTTCAAGAATTGCTGATGCCTTCCTCATCTGACTCTTCTCCGAGTAACTAGGGATAGCCACGAGCCATGCAGGTTGATCTGACTGCACCTCAATATTTTACCTGTCTGAGCTCATCCACAGCCCATAACTATCTCATAATACTACTACAGTTTAGATGGGAAGTACCTTTATATAAAGTTTTCTAAGATCTAAGTTATCGAATTTTGTGCCTTATATTTTCCAAATGTATGGATCATAATTTTTAAGAAGTTACGCATTTTACATGATGTTCTAGAATATAATATTTTATAGATCCTTGTTATCTTTTCAGCTTGACTGATTCATCCAAGATGGTGGTACAATCGATCGTAACCTTGATTAATCTAAACCAGGTTGCTTAATTGGTGCTCCTCTCATGCGTTTTGATGCCTCAACGAAGATCTTCGAGTCCGCCAAAAAACTGATGCCCGGTGGGGTTAGTAGCCCAGTTCGGGCCATTTCTCCTGCTCCGTTCTACACCTCACGGGCCGAAGGGCCTTACCTCTGGGACCTTGAAGGGAACAGGCTGATCGATTATTGTCTGGCCTACGGTCCCATGATCCTTGGACACAGGAATCCTGAGGTCATGAAGGCTGTTGTGGACCAGCTTCAGAGGGGCTGGCTTTACGGCACACCAAGCGAGATGGAGGTCATCCTGGCGGGAAGAATAAGTCGCCTGTATCCGAGCATGGAGATGCTCAGGTTCGTTTCCACCGGCACTGAGGCTACAATGGCAGCACTCAGAGTAGCCAGAGGTACAACAGGACGGGATAAGATAATCAAGATCGAGGGCGGTTTTCATGGAGCCCATGACAGTGTTCTCATAAAAGCAGGATCTGGAGCCACAACTCTAGGCGTCCCCGACTCGAAGGGCGTGCCCCTGGACACCGCAAAAAACACCCTTCAAGTTCCTTACAACGATCTTGCATCGCTTGAAAAAATACTAAAGCGCTTTCCAGGGCAGATCGCAGCTTTGATAATTGAGCCGGTGCTTGGAAACATAGGCACCGTTCTTCCCAAGGATGGCTACCTGCAGGGAGTGCGCGCTCTTACGGAGGAGAACGACGTTCTCTTGATCTTCGACGAGGTCATAACTGGCTTTCGGCTGAGTCTGGGTGGAGCCCAGGAGTATTACGAAGTCAAGCCCGACCTTACTACTCTAGGAAAGATCATCGGCGGCGGCTTCCCTGTGGGTGTCTTCGGCGGCAGAAGAGACCTCATGGAGCAGGTGGCTCCCAGCGGCGGCGTGTACCAGGCTGGGACTTTCAACGGAAGTCCTGTCTCCCTGGCAGCGGGCTCGGCGACCCTTGATATCTTGGAGAAGGAGAATATCTTAGAGAAGCTTAACGCCGTTGGGAACGAAATGCGCAAGGCATTGTCTGAGATCGTAAGCGACCTTAATCTAGGGTACAGCGTCACTGGCATAGCGTCAATGTTCAAGGTCTTTTTTGGCCCTCTGCCCTGGGACTACGAGAGCGCCCTTAGGTGCGATAAGTCCGGATACATAAGCTTCTTCCGCAGGATGTTGGACTCAGGGATATTCCTGACCCCTAGCCAGTTTGAGACAGACTTTATATCTGCTGCCCACTCCAAGGATGATATTGATAAGACACTGGAGGCCTATAAGTCAAACCTGAAAGGCTAACCGTGGGAAGCCGGGGAAGCCCTCTGGCCCTACGGCAGACGGAGATAGTCGTAAACCGATTGAAGGAGTTGGGTGTAGACGTTGATCTATGCATAGTCAAGACCAGTGGAGACGTTTTCCTTGACAAGCCCCTCTATCAGCTCTCCGGCTGGGGAGTGTTTGTGGCCGAGATAGACGACAGAATGCTCTCGGGAGAGATCGACCTGGCGGTTCACAGCATGAAGGATATCCCCACCAAGAGGCCGGAAGAGCTTGACATCGTGGCGATTCTAAAGCGCGACTCGCCCTACGACATCCTGGTAACCAGGGACGGTTTGAAGCTGGATGATATCCCGAATGGAGCAGCCGTCGGTACATCAAGCATGCGCAGATCAGCTCAGCTAAAGCGGGCTAGGCCCGATCTTCAGATCCATAGCTTGCGGGGAAACCTGCAAACAAGGCTCCGGAAGCTGAACCAAGGAGATTACGATGCAATAGTCCTGGCCGAGGCAGGAGTACAGCGGATGGGCATAGAGCTGGAGTACACCGTACTTGATCCTGAAAAGTTCGTGCCATCAGCCAATCAGGGAACTATAGTGGCCGTAGCCAAAAAAGGAACTGTGGCAGATAGGCTGGCGCGATCCTTAGACGACTTGCCCACAAGGACAGAGACGATGATCGAGCGAAGAATCCTAGAGACTGTGGGGGGTGGGTGCGTAGTTCCAGTGGCGATTCACGCCCAAGTGAGTGACGACGAGGCGCAGGTGGTGGCTGAGGTCCTCTCCCTTGACGGTACCAGGTTTGTTCGCATCGATGAGGTGATACCTGCGTGCAGCCTGGAGCGGGCGTCGGAGCTGGGCAGAAGGTTGTTAGAGATGGGCGGGAGAACCCTGGTAGATGAGGCGGTGAGGGCGGT
Organism: Methanotrichaceae archaeon; assembly: GCA_963754945.1. Classification (GTDB taxonomy): domain Archaea; phylum Halobacteriota; class Methanosarcinia; order Methanotrichales; family Methanotrichaceae; genus Fen-7. The sequence continues at coordinate 17,360 of CAVWIG010000049.1, read as the reverse complement.
TGGCAAGAGGTAAAGTCTATCTTGTGGGCGCCGGTCCAGGAGACCCGGAGCTGATGACCCTAAAGGCTAAAAGGCTTCTCTCGGAGGCGGAAGTCGTTTTGTTCGACCGGCTGCTGAGCCCGGAGATGTTGAAGGGCCTGGAGGGCACGGAGCTGATAGACGTTGGCAAGACTGCGGGAAACCACAAGATGACCCAGGAGGAGATCAACCAGCTTCTGATTGACAAGGCAGAAGAGGGGAAGGTTGTAGTTCGGCTCAAGGGAGGAGACCCATACCTCTTCGGCCGCGGAGGCGAGGAGGCCCTGGCCCTGCTGGAGCGGGGAATTCCCTTCGAGGTAGTTCCCGGAGTCACATCGGCCATTGCTGCCCCTGAGCTGGCCGGCATTCCCGTCACTCACAGGGGTGTGACCTCTTCACTTACGATAGTGACCGGCCACGAGGAGCCGGGAAAGGATAGCCCTCTGGACTGGAGCGCCCTGGCCAGGCTGAACGGGACCCTTGTTGTTCTAATGGGCGTATCCCGGCTTGAGAAGAATGTATCCGCCCTTATCTCCGGCGGACGGTCTTCAGAGACTCCTGCAGCTATCGTTGAGAAAGGCGGATGGGCGGAACAGAGGATGATCTCAGGCACCCTGGAGAATATCGCGTCCAAGGCAAAGGATGCCGGGATAGAGCCTCCAGCTATCCTTGTGGTCGGAGACGTGGTGAAGTTGGCTGAGCAATTAGCGCCAAAAAAGATAGCAATATTCCGGCCCGATGCACAGATGCAGGACTCTGCCGAGTTGGCCCGAGATTACGGGTTTCAGGCCATATGCGCTCCTTCCATCTCCCTTGTAAAAAGGCCCCTCCCAGGCGACCTTGTCCAGAGAGTTAAGGCAGCGGAGTGTGTGGTCTTCACAAGCGCAAACGGAGTGGATATAGCCCTTGAAAATGACCCAATAAGGGCAGGGCTGAAGGGTAAGATGATAGTCTCTATCGGTCCTAAGACCCGACAGGCGCTGGACAGGCACGGCCTGACTTCTGAGGTGCCGGAGGAGTACAGCTCAAAGGGTCTGGAGATTCTGCTCAGGAACCGGTGCAAAAATGTACTCTTCCTGAGAAGCGCCCGGGGCAGCCAGTACCTGTCGGATGACTTGATGCTCGCTGGACTAACGATAGACGATATTCCCCTCTACGAAGTGACCGGCTCAAACGACCCAAGGCTGGATGACCTTATCAGGAGAGCCTCGGCAATAGACATCTTCGCCTTCACCAGCTCATCGACTGCCAAATGTCTGGTCGAACGAGCAGGTGAGCTTGGCCTAGAGGCACCTCTTAGAGAGGCGTTGGCCAAGGCCAAAGTGGCAGCAATAGGAAAGCCTACGGCGGCAGAGCTTGAGCGGCTCAGGGTTAGGGTGGATGTTATGCCTGAGGAGTTCACCTTCGAGGCACTTCTACGAGCTCTGCGCAAGAGTAAGAGGTCCGAATAATGATAATATTCTCCAAGGCCCTCGCCGACCAGGCCACAGTCTGGAAAGCTCTGAGGGCATCATCGGAGACCTGTGAAAACCTGCCTCCCGACTTGGCCAGGTTCTCTGGAATGGCTCGGCCTGTAATCATGTGGAACCTGACCAGGAAATGCAACCTTTCTTGTGATCACTGCTATCTGGACGCTCAGGACGAAGCCCGAGACGAACTTGGTCTGGAAGAAGGAGTTCGGCTAATTGACGACCTTGCAGAAATGAAGGTTCCAGTACTGATCTTCACCGGCGGTGAGCCCCTCCTCAGCAAGAATTTTTATGCCTATGCCTTTCACGCCCGTGAAGCCGGTCTGGGGACGGCCTTATCCACTAACGGTACACAAATCACTCCTGAGGTAGCCAGGCTTCTGGCCGAGGCGAAGATCAGGTACGTCGGTGTCAGCTTGGATTCTGCTAGGCCAGAGTCGCACGACAAGTTTCGAGGGGTCAAGGGAGCCCATGCTAGAGCCTTGCAGGGCATCCGCAACGCTCGTGAGGCGGGCCTTAAGACCGGGCTACGGGTCACATTGACCAGAGATAACTGGTTTGAGATACCTGCACTTCTTGACCTGGCCCTGAAGGAGGACATCCCCCGGTTCTGTCTGTACCATCTGGTGCCTACTGGACGCGGGGCCGGGATTGCTGAGAAGGATGTCACACCTGAGCAGCGCAGAAGCGTGATCAAGCTGTTGGCGGAAGCAGCCGTGGAGCTGAAGGACCAGGAGATCGAGATACTGACCACTGACTCACCAATGGATGGAGCCTATCTACTGGAGCTGTTGAAGGACGACCCCAGGCGTGAGACAGTTCGCCAGCTGCTGACAAATGCTGGAGGCTGCTCGACGGGATCGAAAGTGGCCAACATTAACCATCGTGGAGATGTCCATCCCTGTCACTTCATGCCTCAGGTGGTTGTAGGCAATGTTCGTGAGCGCAGCTTCCGCGATATCTGGATAGATAACCCGGTCGAAGAGTTGAAGGCGCTTCGTGAGATGAGGAACAACCTCAAAGGGGCCTGCGGGGGCTGCGAGTACCTGGACCTGTGTGGAGGGTGCAGGCAGAAGGCGTTTCACTTTCTTGGCGACATGCTGGGCGAGGACCCTACCTGCATCCTGGAGAAGAGCCCTCAGAACCGTGTCCCGGGTTCGCCAACCACTCTGTGAAGATTCACGAACTGTTATACGAAAAAAGGCTGCGAGAAGCGATATTTCACCTCTTTGGTCCTGTCTTGCTGTTATCTTTGCACGGTTTTCCTTTGGAGTCTAGGTTCGGATAGCTTAAAATTCTTGTATTGTTCACCGTAAGATATAATAAACATCAGCGCAGAAGTAGATACGGTGAAGTGTTATGACCCATCACGAACCTAAGAAAGAAGAGAAAACAGAGGAGAAGGCCGCCTCGGTAGAGCCAATTAAGCCTGGTGACCCGCGGATTGTAAGGAAGAGTTCCCTGCTAGACACCTGCTACACATCCTCATCCGGGAAGAAGTAGGGACTAGAACTATTTTTATTTTAAAACGCAATACCCCGCAGCTTGCTGCGGCTGGGATAAAGAGCATGTAACTCCAACTTAAGGATGCTTCAGATTTTGTAGAGCATTTTTATGCGTCGGCGGGAACATGCCCCGCTGCTTGCAGCGGGGTCCGCCGACGCAACGTTGACTTTAAAATCAAACTGCGTGCGGCCACCCCGCCCTAAAGGACGGGGTATGCTTCGGGCCGCACGCTCGTTTTTTCCGGATTTCAGAAATCGTCAAGTCTTAGTTGCCTAGATCCCCTTGGTCTGCGCAATTGAACCTCTGCTTTTGGTTTCCAGAAGCAATGGTTTATCGATTTAAGAGAGCACAAAAAATGTGCGAGGGTTCACTTCATCCCCGACCTGAAGGTCGGGGTATTCGTGACCCTCCGCGCTCCCAATGTAATAAATACTCTGCAACTTGGGACTTAATATAGATATAAATCGATCTGAATAGTGCTTGTGGGACGGAACCAGCCCAGTTTACTGGCAAATTTTTGTCATCGGCGATTTAGTTCTTGTTCATAGTTTGATAAAAAATACTTAATTTTTCAAGAACTGTTGCTGAACCCGTTTATAACCTCCAATATTTCGTCAGTTTTCCTAACCCTGCCTATTCTCTTGAATATGAAGTTGATTGCTGCATTATGCTGCTCATCCGACCTTGAGGCCATCGCATCCTCTGCAAAAATCTGCTGATAGCCATACTCATAGGCGAATCTCGCGGTACTCTCCACACCGAAGTCAGTTGATATTCCGCATAGCACTATTGTGTCTATTTTCCTCCTTCTCAGCTGCAAATCTAGATCTGTTCCATAAAAAGCTCCCCACTGCCTCTTTGTAATCACTACATCCGATGGAGTAGGTGTAAGCTCCGGAACGAACTCAGTCCAGTCTGAAGAAGCTGGTTGAGGTCTAGAGAATGTCTGGTCGCTTATGACATTCAGCATCGTTTCGTTTGTCATTTGCACGTGCACAAGGAATACAGGCATGTTGTTCTTTCTAAATGCATTCACCAACTCGGCCGCATTTGCAATTACTTCTTGGGCAGTGTGTGGCCTGCTCGGCAGAGCTGTAACGCCCTTTTGTAGATCAATAACTACAAGGGCGGTCTTACTTTTATCGATAACCAAGTCCTGTGACATAAAATCACTTTATATTGTGAGATCAAACTTAATACTTTTTGTGCTCATAGACGCACTCGTTCTCTTGAATGGACCTGTTGGGGAAAGAATTCTACACGCAAGAGCTGGCGGATTAGGATATTATTTTATTTCATTTAGATTACTGTACTTTCCAACTTTTTCGTATATTTATAATATCATCAGATTAAATTAGAATATAAATTTAATAAAAAAAATAAAAAGTAAGGGTTTTATACTAGGATCAAATTCTCTCTTTTGGGAGTAGAATGATCAAAATAATAAAGGTACCATTGCAATTAGAGCCGTTCTTGAATGAATTTCAGGATCTTTTTACGAAACCGAGTTATGGATCGTTTCGAGATTTGTGTGGAGCGTTAAGCGTGTGTGATAAATCCAAGACCGTTTCCAACCTTTGTGATACTATGGCCGAATGTAGGAAAGGAAAAAAAGCACGCTCTTCGTACAATTGGTTCTTTAGCGATGCGAATTGGGACGAGGATGAAGTTGCTCAACGCAAAGTGGACCTTTTTATTGAGAAATTATGTTTAAAAGAAAATGATAGAATGTTGTTAATAATTGATGACACATACAATGAGAAGGAAGGAACTCAAACGGAAGGTGTAGGAAAATTTTATGATCATAGTAAAGAAACCTACATTTGGGGTAACAATTTTGTTACCTCTGTTATCCAATCCAAAGGATTATTCATACCACATAAAGCTAAGATGTATATCAAGAATGATGACGAAAATGAGAATTTTAGAACAAAAATGGAGATTGCCTTGGACGAGATCATTGAACCATTAGAAGTACCAAAAAGCATGGACCTTTATATCGTTTTCGATAGCTGGTGGTTTTCTTCTGATCTCTTTAACAAGTGTCTCAAATTAGGGCATAATATAGTCTGCCAAATCAAATCTGATAAGAAAATCAGGATAAATAAGGACATGTGTTTTCAGGTTAGAGACTTAGCAAACCAAATTGAGGATAAGTATTTTATTAAGACAACTATTAGTGTTCGGGGCAAAAAGAAGACCTACTATGCATTTGAAAAGAAGGTAGTCATAGACAAGGTAGGCGAAGTTAAACTTGTAGTCTCAAAGAGAAAAAAGGAGAGCACTACAAAATATTTTATAAGCACTAATGAATCGCTTTCGTCGAAAGAAATACTCTCAATTTACGAGGATAGATGGGATATCGAGACGGCCCACAGAGAGACAAATCAAAAATTAGGATTCAAAGGTTACCAATTAAGAGAAAAACAATCAATTGAAAGATTTATTCAGCTAGTCTTCTCAGTATGGACTGCGATTCTCTTATGGGAAATAGACAATCCGCCATCTGGGGACGGTTCAAATCCAAGAACTATGGGCGACATGATCGACCTAGTAAAAATGCAAGCATTAGGTGAAACATTTGAATATGTGCTGATGTATTTTAATATACCCGTACCGGAAGGCGGATTGCTTTATATACTCAGAAGCATGGGATTGAAAATATAATTTGATATAATTTAGAAAATATAAATAAAGGAGAAACTTGGAAAGTACAGTTAGATTATTTACGGAGGCTGAGCTCATAAGTTCCTACCAGTATCATGACAACATCGAAGATAAGAAGGAATAGCACATCGACTTGGATTGTGAAGGGCGAAACATATGCATTGCTGAGTATAACCGCCCTCAGCGCATCTACATCATACGTAAGAGGGTTGATGTAAACGACCCCTTAAGCCGGGACGGAAGGTTATTCACGGGAAATAGGCGCGCCACTGAGTAAGAACATAGGCAGGTTTACGAATGTCATTATGGTATGGTACCATAGCACTCCAGGCTGTTCATGAAGCCGGCCAGAGTCAATCCGATGCAAACAATTCCCAGCGTAACGAGAAGCATTGCCATAATCATCTACATCAATCCCATGCTACTCTATTCATTAGATGATCGAACAGCGATGAACAGTGTTGTAGGAGCAAAAGGGTACTATCCTGCCGTCCGGCAGGACGTAGTGAATTCCGCACCTCTGCAATCTCTCCAGGTCCATGTTATACAAGTCCTGGAAGTGCATTATGCCGAGAAAGAGGCTATTATTATGGAACTCGGCCAGGGATTCCCAAGTCCCATTCCTGAAGACGCTCAGGAGCAGTGCGGTGAGGTTCAGACTGCCAGGCATTCTCGACTCATCTATGAATTTCCGCATCTCTTTAAGGATCATGCCGTTCATCCTCAGCCTGCCCACCCTTGATCCATCATAATCCTGGACTGCCTCTTTGATGCTCTCCATGAGCCCCTCGACATCTACAAACCTGGTAATAGGAATCATACGGCCGTTGACACGGTAAACGTATGTACCTGCACCGCAGCAAGGGTGAACGGTCAGAGAAGGCTGGAGCACGCCGGTCTCAGCGGCTATGAGTCTTGATATAGGTGCTACAAAAGGAACAGGGTAGAAGTCGTCTCTGGTTATTTCGTTATCCGTCTGATCCTCCAGCAGTGCGAGAATGTCCGGTATGGTAATCCTCTTCTTTGCCCTTTCCACCTGATCGATCCTTCCCGCAAAGGAGATAGGCTGGAAGTTCACGCCCTTTACCACGTCCGAGTTGCTGAAGGCGAATTTCACGATATCACCTATCTGGCCGTCATTTACGCCCTTTGCCAGAGTAGGAACCAACACTATGCTCATTTGTTTTGCTGCTCTCAGGTTCTCGATGGCCTGGTATTTCATCGGCAAGAGGTCACCGCCTCGCAATGTCTCGTAGGGCTCTGGCGTGACTCCATCGAACTGAAGGTAGATGGTTGTGAGCCCATTTCGCACTAAGTCCCTGCAGAGATTTGGCCTGCTGGCGAGCTTAATACCATTGGTTGCTAGTTGAATCTGAAAGAAGCCCAATTTTCTTGCCAGTGCCACAATCTCCGGCAGGTCATCTCTCATGGTAGGCTCGCCGCCGGAGAACTGGATTGCGGAGCAGGGAACTGGCCTCTGATCCCTCAGGATCTGCATCATAGTCCTGAGCTGGTCCATTGTCGGCTCGTCTGCACTATTACCTGCATCGGCAAAACAGACCGGGCAGGACAGGTTGCACCTGCTGGTAACATCGATGTTCCCCAGCAGGGTTCCTGTTTTGTGGTTCTCGCATATGCCGCAATCGAATGGGCAGCCTTGACGAGCCTGGGATGAACCATCGATGCCTGATCCGTCAATCCAGTATCTCATAAACCTTTCATAAAGGGTTACGTCTGACCAGTATGTATCTCTGAAATTGCCATGCTCCTCGCATCGCTTATCGATCATAACTGCCTCGCCCTCCTGAAATATACGGGCATTGATGACCTTCAGGCAGGTGGGACACAGGGAGGAAACTGTCCTTTCTTTAATAAGAGGATGAACAACATTGTTCATGCTTATTCCAGTCCTCCATGTTCTACAGATCGCCGAGAAGGCCTCAGGAAGGATACCATAGCTGCCACAAGGGTTACGACGAACGATACCAGAAATGCCTCGTGCATACCCGTTTCGAAGTCAGCAAGAGACGTACCGCTCATGCCGCCTCCATAAAGAAATACATGGAACATAACATCCACAGGAATGCGGCTGAGCACTAGAGGGAAGCCTATGGCTATGCTGAGCATGCTGCCCGTGTTCATCAGCATGACGTTAGTGCCCGAGGCCATACCCCTCTTTTCTGGGGGAACCGAGGACATGATGGCGTTCGTGTTGGGAGAAGCGAAAAGGCCCGAGCCCCCACCCATGAGGATCATGTATAGGGCAATCCGCCAGTAGGGCGTGGTGCCTACCACTGTTGCCAGGCCCAGTAGCCCGATGGCTGAGACCATCAGGCCAGCTGTAGCCAGTCCTCTAGAGCCGTACCTATCTGAGAGATGGCCTGATACCGGCCCGACCAGCATGAAAGCCGCACCGAAAGGGGCCATCATGATCCCAGCGCTTAGCGGGTCGAGTCTGTAAGGACCCTGAAGGAAAAAGATCAGGACGAAAAGCACCGCACCTCTGGCAAGGCTATTCAGAAATCTGGCTGCTGATGCATAAGCAAACAACCTGTCCCTAAAGAGTCCGAAGTCCAGCATGGGCTGATCAACGCGCCTCTCCACCACGAAGAAGACGGCCAGGCCGACGACAGCGCAGACGAAGAGAATGTAGACGTATGAAATGCTAATTAGCGGAAAGGCTACCAGGGATACGGCCAGAAGAAGCGATCCCAGGCCAAAGACGAATGTCAGACTGCCTAGCCAATCAAAGTGCTGGTTTGTAGGCAAAGAGACCGGTTCACGCAACCTGAGTATTCCCCAAACAGTTCCAGCAATGCCCAAGGGAACGTTGACCAAGAAAACCCATTGCCAGGAGAAGGCTGTTAGAAGTCCTCCAACAACCGGACCGATCAGGAATCCAGCCGCTGCGGCAATCTGGTTCACCCCTAGCCCCAGTCCAACGCGACCATGTCGGAAGGCATCTGTCACTATGGCCGCGCTGTTGGTGAAGAGTAAGGCTCCACCAACTCCCTGGATAAGACGATAGCCTACCAGGTCCCAGCCGTGGAACTGGGGTTGAGATAAGGCGCAAAGCAATGAACCTAGGGTGAAGACAGCGAAGCCTGCATTGTACAGGTTCTTGCGACCGAACATATCGGCCAACCGTCCTACAACGGGCACAACCGCAGTGGTGATGAGGAGGTAGCCCAGGAGCACCCACATGATGGTTATGAAATCGGTATGCAAACGGGTCAAGATGTCTGGCAGGGCAATAATGAGGGCTGAACCCTGGATCGAGGCGAGCAGAGCTCCCACGGTGGTGACAGAGAGAGCAGTCCACTCGTAGCCCTCCAAATTCTCAGGATCATCGTTCAAGCTTTAAGCTCCGTTGAGTAAACAGGAGATTTGCAGAGCATGTTCCAGCTGTTCATGTTATTTATGCATCCTGGATCAGGGGCGTTCAGGTCTCCGAAGTACGCCAGGGCTCTTGCTCGACAACCACCGCACACGTATTTATGATCGCACACTGCACAGTGGCCTTGAAGCTTGCTCCTATCCCTCAACCGATCGAGTACCGGCGAATTATGCCAGATGTCTAACCGATCGCTTTCTCGGACGTTCCCTACTTTCAGCCGCATGAACACACACGGTTCGATATCACCATTGGGTCTGATGCAGCAGTAGTGCCTTCCTGCGCCACACCCACCGATGAACTCGAGCAGCGTCAGCATGCAGTTATCGACGTTTTTGTATGTCAAAAAATGCCCGACAGACAATCCATCCAGCCCCAATGCCACCCTAGCATATTGCGGTGCGGTGGATAACACCTCGGTCGCACCTTCGTAGTTCTTTTTGAACATCTGCTTCAACAACGCTTCTCTCTCTTCTGGCGATAGATCGCTCCCAGCCATCCCGGCACCCCTGCCGGTTGGTATGAAGTTGAACAAGACTATCCTGGCAGCCTTCAGTTCGCACGCCAGATCGTATATCCGGGGGATATCCTGGAGGTTTTGTTTAGTAGGGGTCGTGGCGATGCAAGTGTACAGTTCCTCTGCCACACAATTTTTGATTCCTTCAACAGATCTCTCGAACATACCCTGCACCCCTCTGAATCCATCATGGTTGGGGGCGTCTTTACCGTCGATGGAGATCTCAACGTACTCTAAGCCAGATTCTTTTAGTTTTTTGGCTATTTCCCTCGTGATCAGGGTTCCATTAGTGGCCAGGGACAGGTACAGGCCTTTCTCATGTGCGTACTCAGCTATTTCAAAAAAATCCTTTCTCATGAGCGGCTCACCGCCCGAAAATGCCAGAACGATCACTCCAGCACTGGCCAGCCCGTCGATCATCCGTTTTGATTCCTCTGTGGACAGCTCATCAGGGAGCTTCTTTTGCGCGTCCTGGTAGCAGTGCTTGCACATCAGGTTGCAGGCGTGCGTGCAGTCCCAGACGACGAGGATGGGCGCATAGATCTTTTGAGGCCTAGTGACACCGTAGATAGATATGCTTCGCAGGATGTTCACTAAGCCCATCTTAAATGGCGGCTGTTTAAACGCGTTTCTGACGTCGTTGTCCCGAACACCGAAAAAATTCTCACCTGTGCTGAGAATGCGGCACACGAGCCGACCGGCCAGCCTGCACTTCCAGCACGCTTCGACCGGCTCGCCGAGGTAATAGTCGATGGCCAGCGATAGCCTGTTCCCGCATTTATCCTCTCTTGCGATAAATTTGAGCAAGCCTATTGAGACCGGGTTGCCTATCCATTTTTTTACTGTGCTAAATGAAGCGGCAATTTCGTCCTCCAAGCATTAACCTCCTTCTGCGAGTCTCGATGGTTGCGCGAACTCTCTCTATTGATTTCCTGTCGGTGTTGCAGGAACAAACGGGTTGACCCGGCCTCGGCATCGCGTTGTGAATGCAACAGCTAGCACCTGTTCTAGATCGAAGTTGTGGAGTATCCTATTCAGCTATCCGAATGTCTTGTATCTAATTATTCTGCATGTGAATTGATGCTATAAAAATTAGACGGTACGTCTCGTCTCTTTGCCTAGAATTAAATACATTAAGCATTGTTTAATTAGATCTATGGCACACTCCACAACGAAGAAAAGCAATCCTCACGATCATCGCTCACAGCCAGACGAGCGCCGCAGATGCCAACGAGCTCGCCAAGCAGTGTTAACGGCCCTCGCAGATTTGTTAACCGAACAGCCACTTAGTACTATCAGCATTGAGGCAATCGCTAAACGTGCGGGTGTTGGAAAGCAAACCATATACCGGTGGTACCCAGACAAGGCCTCATTATTCATAGACCTATATGATTCAGACGTTGCCAGCAAGATATGCATCCCAGATATGGGTTCCCTGGAGGAAGAATTAAATGAACTTTCGCTACGAATCTGGCATTTGTGGCGGGAAACTGCAAGAGGTAAAGCATTTCGGCATTTGATCGCCAGTGCGCAGTCCAATGTTCAATCGCTTAACCAATTGCAGGCTGCATTTATGCCAAGACAACGGATGTTCTTGCAGCAATTGCTTGATCGTGCAATGGCACGGGAAGAAATTGAGAGAGCCAATTATGAGGTTCTTATTGATCTCTTTTTTGGCTTCAACTGGTACCACTTACTCACAAATACATTGGACAACGAATCGGTTATTACAGTAATGATTTCGACGTTACTAAATGGAATCAAAGTAAAAATCCAGTGAATCCCTCTATCGAAAAAATCGATAGCAAGACCATTCCAACAAAATTAGGGCAGATCAAAGTGAGAACGGCGAGGAAATTATAGTGTAGCACCTTAAGATCGATACTAATAACGGCATGCGACGACTCATCTGGATGGTCTATAAGTATGAATCTTTAGGTTCTTGACTATAAGTCGAACCTGGTGATGGAGCGTCGTCCACTCGTAGCCCTGCCAATTCGCAGAATCATCGCTCATGCTTTAATCCTGATACGTGAATCATCATGAATTCACCAAAAGAATCATCCCTGGATTCATAGAAGCAACCCCTCAAAGCCAACCCATCTTCTTCCAATGCTCATATTCATGAGTCCAAATATCTTTATTCATCTCCACTAGCAATTTAAAGCGTTTGCGCGTTTCATTATGTATCACATCTTGTTCAGGATAGGTACGCTTTGTCTTTATTGCTTCGGCTAGTGTTTGCCCGAGCTTGAAAGCCTCCTTCTTCTTAGCTTCTATATCGCCAGGAATTGATGGAGTAGCACCAACACTACCTACTGCGGATGCACCAAATCCTATAATTATCCGGCTAAGGTAATCCGTTACCTCTGCATAATTAGGGCTTCCTGCGGTCGCAACTGCACACCCATACTTCCCTGTTAGAAGCTGACAGTGAATAGCATCCGCCATTCGGTCTATCAATGTCTTTAGCTGAGCGGTGATGGATCTGAAATACACAGGAGATGCCAGGATCAGTCCTTCACTATCTAGCATCTTGCGATAGAGACCCTCGAAATCATCTTCGTGAATACACCTGCCTTTGGCGTAACATACGTCGCAAGCATTGCAATAATTTATCCTCAGATTGCAAGCATCCACTAGCTCGACATCTGCGCCGGAAGCTTTTGCACCCTCCAATACTGCCTTGACAAGTGTTAGGGTCTGGCTCTTAGAGCCCCTGGGGCTTCCATTTATTCCTAGAATCTTCATATCAAAACCTCTATAGTTCTTAGCTCAGCCTTTTGTATTGAAATTGAAATTATTTCAAGGCTTGGTTAGTGTTCGGCTTCATTTACGAATAACTTGTATCCATATCCATCCGTGTTTATCACCAAAATAATTATCATGTTCAAACACCAATGATGAACTCATGTTTGAGCGTATTCTTATCGCAACTGATGGGTCGAAATTTAGCGAAAAAGCGGCAAAGGTCGGCATTGAACTCGCCAAGCTCTCAGGAGGAAAAGTCATTATTGTCTATGTTGCAGATATCGGCAAGTATTCAGCATCTTTTATCCCTCCCTTTGGAGGAGTCAGCCCAGAAGCAATCGATAGCGTAGTGGCAAGCATCAGGGAAACTGGAGAAACGGTTACGCTTCAAGTGAGCGAACTAGCAAGAGCTTCCGGCGTTATAAGTGAAAGGCAGATTGTCGAGGGAAATCCTCCCAGCGAGATATTGAGGATTGCAGAAGACGAGAAGATAGATACGATAGTAATGGGCAGCATCGGAAAGACTGGACTGGAAAAGTTCCTCATGGGCAGCGTAGCGGAAAAAGTAGTTCACAACTCAAAGCTGCCTGTCCTAATAGTTCGCTGAAACGCCCATGAGCTTCAGGACGGGGCTCACACGTGACGGATGAAAATCGAAAGGTATCGACATCACGATTTCGATTTACATGCGAAATCACAGGCTAAAATAGATCAATTCTCTATCTAGTCCGAATATTGCCTCTCCTTCTGGATCTTCTGGACCTGCCTAGTCGTGCTTATCGATTGGTGATTTTTGATCAAATGAAGGTCTCAGGAAGGATACTACGGCCGCGACCAAAGTTACAGCAAAGGATACCAAGAACGCCTCATGCGTCCCCATCTCAAAATCTAGTAGGGCCTGAGGCGTGCCACTCATGCCTCCGCCATATAGGAAGACACGAAACATAACATCCAAAGGTATGCGGCTGAGCACCAAAGGGAAAGCTATGGCTATGCTGAGCATCTGCCCAGTGTTCATGAGCATAGTGTTGGTACCTGCTGCTATACCCCTCTGGCCTGGTTGGACCGCTGACATAATAGCGTTCATGTTAGGGGAGGCAAAAAGTCCTGAACCTCCACCCATCAGGGCCATAAACACAGCTAGAATCCAATAGGATGTAGTGCTAACAACTGTACTTAAACCAGCCAATCCAATAGCCGATACCAACAGACCGGCAGTAGCCAGCCCCCTTGAGCCATATCTGTCTGAGAGGTAACCTGAAATTGGGCCGACAAGCATGAAAGCCGCACCGAAGGGGGCCATCATTATTCCTGCCCATAGAGGGTCCTGACCGTAAGGCCCCTGGAGGAAGAAGATCAGAACAAATAGCACAGCTCCCCGGGCAAGCCCATTTAGGGCATTAGCAGCAGAGGCGTGGGCAAAGAGCTTGTCCTTGAAGAGCTTGAAGTCCAGCATGGGTTGATCAACGCGTCTCTCCACAACAAAGAATACAGTTAGGGCAAGAATAGCGCAAATAAACAAAGCATAGACGTATTTGATGCTTATCAGCGGGAAGGCGATCAGGGAGACTGATAGCAATAACGATCCCAGGCCAATTGTAAATGTGAAGCTGCCCATCCAGTCAAAGCGTTGGTTTACGGCCAGACTGACGGGTTCTCGCAGCTTTAAAAAGCCCCAGACGGTGCCTATAGCACCCAAAGGTACATTGATCAGGAACACCCATTGCCAGGAGATGGCGGTCAAGATCCCGCCTATAACCGGCCCTAGCAGGAATCCTGCAGCTAACGCGATCTGGTTCACGCCTAGGCCCAGTCCAATCCTGCCTTTGCGGAAGGCATCCGTTACTATGGCCGCACCATTTGCGAAGAGCATGGCGCCGCCTACACCCTGGACAATGCGATAGAGCACAAGATCCCAGCCATGGAACTGGGGCTGAGACAAAGCGCATAGAAGAGAGCCCAGCGTGAAGATGGCAAAGCCTGCATTGTATAGGTTCTTGCGCCCGAACATGTCAGCTAGTCGTCCAACCACAGGTACAAGGGCCGTGGTGATGAGCATGAAGCTCAGGATCACCCACATTATAGTTATGAAGTCGGTCTGCAAATGGGTCAAGATCTCAGGTAGTGCAATGAGCAACGCAGAACCCTGGACAGAAGCGAGGAAGGTGCCTATTGTAGTGACTGAGAGTGCAGTCCATTCGTATCCTTGCCAATTTTCGCTATCCTTGTTCATACGTGAATCTCGCTCTCGATGTCTAAAGCGATCCAATGATGCCTTTATCCTCTTCATCAACGTATCGCCACAGCGCTTGATCTAGGATTTCACCTGGTATCGGCGACAGCTGATATGGCAATGGATAAAGAATTCTGCAATCTTCTGGGCATTCCTTTCAGAGAAGTTGAAATAAACGGATGTGCTGTAGGATATCCATTGAAAAAGCTACCACCAGCTAAACGCCAAGATGTTGAAGGTTACAAGGTGGATGGATTGATCGTTTAAGTGGTTCATGCGCTCGACAACTCAAAATAAGTATACGTCCCAATACAAATGTCGTTATGAGTTCCCTTGCTTAGATACGGGCTTAAACGCCTAAAGCAGGGCATGGACGCAAAAAAGTTAGGACAGCTGTTCAGGCATACTGCAGAGGACTCCTATAAACTTACCCAAGTAACCAGTTATCGCTGACGACCAAGTATAAACTGCATCCAGTACCCGCAGTACGGACAGGTGGTTGGAATGAGATACCTCTTTTGGTTCCTTTAATTATTTATATTAAATTTTATAAGTCTTTCTCCGCCGAGATTTGGAGTTCACTACCTGCTCCTTTGCATCTCGATTCAGCCCCAGAACCTCGGCATAAACTTCCTCGGTCTTTTCAGCGATTCTGTCCCAGCTGAACTCTTTTTCGATTCTGCTCTGTCCAGCCTCAGCCAGCTTCTTCATCTCCTCAGGGCTCTTGAGCAGCCGGTTTATGCACCATGCGATGGATTCCGGCTGGGTGTAGGCCAGAAGGCCGTCCTGGAAGTTTCTTATGATGCTTACCGCTTCTGTGGCCACCACGGGCTTGCCAGCATCCCAGGCCTCTAAAACGACCACACCGAACGGCTCGTTTCGGCTGGGTACGCACACCAGATCGCAGGCATTCATCAGCTCCTGCTTCTCTGCACTGGAGACGTAGCCGAGAAATCTGCAGGCATCTGCTACGGCAAGATCCCTGGCACTGTCCTTGCAGTAGGTGCTCATATCTCCTTCTCCCACAAAAATGAACCGGACATCCTGGCGCTCTCTGAGGATCAGAGGCACGGCCTCGACCAGGAGGTCAGGGCCTTTCTGATAGGATATACGCCCGCAAAATAGGACTACAGGAGCCAGGGGATGTATGCCATACCGCTCTTTCACCCGGGCGGGATCTAAGGCCTTGCGGACCTTTCCGCTTACTACGCCGTTGGGTATGATACTGATCTTGCTCTCCGGAATGGAATAAACTGATTTCAACTCATCCTGCATACACCTGGTAGTTACTATCAGCCTTGAAGACTCATAGCCGCCCAGCCACTCCCGGTGAGAGATCTCGGTGTTTCCGGGGTTGTTTCCATTTCGGCCCCACTCCGTGCTGTGTACTGTCAGAACATATGGTATGCCTTGATCCTTCTTGATCAGGTTCAGGGCAGGAACGGGATGCCAGTCGTGGCCGTGGACGATATCGAATTTGCCGAAGATCTTCTGGGCCTTGAGAAAGCGCTCATACATGGCAGCGCTCATCCTGTCCATCTGATCTACGAAGCTTCCTGTTTTATCGAAGTCCACCCTCTGATAATGAACTCCGTTGATCCTGTCATAGGCATCAAAATCGCCACGCCTGGTGAATACATGAATCTCATGGCCTCTTTTAGCCAGGGCTTCGGAGAGCTCTGATACATGGGGCGCTATGCCACCCACTTTGGTGGAATAAAGGCTCTCCCAGCTGAACATTCCTATTCGCATTGCCTATTCTTCCTGATTTTTGGTTTGCACCGTCCCAGAAAATGCCCGGACGCTTTCTATCCCAGCTCTTGCCAACTCTTAAATTTCGGTTGGGATCTTGCCTGCTGCAGGGTCAAAACAATCGCCACGCAATAGATGAAATATCACGAGCCTAACATGTGAATAGTATAAGGCTGCGATATCAAACGTTGCGGCGGCGGACCCCGCTGCAAGCAGGCGACCGTATATTCAAATGCCTACATGTACTGATCCGTGCAAGGTTCCTTATTTAAATTTAAAGTCCTGCCTGGTTGTGTGGATGTTCTCTTCTGTCTTCTTGGGCACATCCACCGATACTGTTTTGATATTTTCTTTAATCTTCTTTTCCGTCTCTGGCCATATTTCCTTAAAACCGTGAGCCTTGTCGGCATGCATTTTCACATACTCCATGATCTCAGCCTCAGTCTTTGCACGTACCTGGAAGCCGCACTCAGTACCGATACGACTACAGATAAATTCCTTATAATCCTCTTGAGTCATAGGTATAACTATTACATTTAATGCTAAAATACTTTTCTGAAAAATGTTAGAAGCAGTATATTTGGAATTGGAAAAGAGGATGACAACTTGAAGGCCCTCTACCATCTCCGCAGGTCCTTTGAGATCGATTTCATTAATAACTTATCAAAGTACTTTTAATTTTAGGAGATATATAAATCGTTAGAGGGCTTATTAACGACATTTCAGGAGAGGGTGATGCGGTTTGGCTAAGAGATGACGACAATCTTGAAACATCGAACATCCAGATCGAGCTTCCGGGCGTGGATAAGAAGGACATCGATCTGCGCTTCTTCGATGAAGGATTTTACTTGGTAGCGAAAAAGAAAGCACAAAGTACATGGCTCCTATGCTCGGATGTGTCCGGTTCAACAGGATAAGGCCATTGCAAAATATGCAAACGGCATCTCAGCTTAACGTTCCGTACAAGGTACCCTTCCAAGGCGACGTAAAAGTTAAAATCGATTAGATGGTTCTGGAAGGACTTTGCCCTCAAAAACAGGCGTAATCCTTTAT
>CAVWIG010000048.1:0-27718 GCA_963754945.1 Methanotrichaceae archaeon | reverse complement strand
TCAGCCCCTCTTCGATCCTCTGGCGCGACCTTCTTAAATCAATTATGGCGGTGGCAAGCTCTCCGACCAGTCCTTGTCCGGCAAGCGAAAGAGGCAGATCCTTTGTTCGAGCTATATCGTCTCTGTGTAGCAGTGACCACTCGTAGAGCCGTTCATCCAGGAGGTTGATGGACTTGTCCATGTCATCCAGGGCTTCAATCATCTGGAGTACATCTTGCTCAACTGTGGACAGGGATCGAAGCTCTCTTCTGACAAGCTCCAAGGCCACTTCTCTTAGAAAGCGGTTATACTCACAATCGTCTTCGACATAGTGACAAGCCTTTGCATACGCCCGTAGGTCAGGCTGAATTTTTTCGGTTATAGGGGAGGATCGGTCAATTCTCAACCATCTGGTCCACGTCCCTCGTGGCTACAATTGACGTCGACTCCGGATTGATTCGGCCAAACCAGGCTACTAATTCCATTATCTTCCTAACAAGAAGATCATACCATAGATTACTTTCGGCCTGCGCTGGTCCTCTTTATATACTATACGGGCTCTGTTACAGTTCACCTCTCAATTAAAAAAACAGGGGCTGAATTGTATGAAAGAACTCGTAGAGCAGATAAAGACCCGCCTCAAGGATCAGAACATCGAGGTCCCTGAGGAGGAGATTGTGGCCCGCTTAAAGAAGTTGGTGGATGAGTTCCACGTTCCCGAGGCGGAGGCCAGGCGTTCTGTTGTCAACTATTTTCTAAAGGAGCACGGAGTTGTTCTGGTCAGGGCTAGCTCTGAACTTGTAAAAGTGAACGAGATCTCAGAGCCGAATCGATGGGTGGATTTGGAGGTCAAGGTCCTGGCGTTGTGGGATCCGGCGAGCGACGCCATCTCCCAGACTGGCCTGGTGGGAGATTCTACAGGGAACATCAAGTTCGTCAAATGGGCCAAATCGGGGCTACCGGACCTTGTGGAGGGCAAGAGCTACTCCATCAGGCGGATTGTCACCGATGACTACCAGGGAAAGCCCAGCGTAAAACTTAACAGGACAAGCCAGGTGGCAGAGCTGGATCATGATGTAGATGCTGTAGCACCGATGAGGAGTGGACCGACAGAAGATAAGAAGATTGCAGATATCGCCGAGGCTGGCCTTTGGGTGAATCTGAGGGTCAAGGTTGTTCAGCTCTGGGATTCTAACAGCGAGACCATCTCTCAGTCAGGCCTCGTCGGAGACGAGACGGGTTCCCTGAAGTTCGTCAAATGGGCCAAGGCGGGACTCTCCGAGCTAGCCGAAGGCAAGAGCTACTCCTTGCAGAACGTGGTCACGGACGAGTACCAAGGGAGGTTCAGCGTCAAGCTCAACCGCACCAGCCAAATCATAGAGCTGGACGCCGACATAGAGGTAGGATCGCAATCCATTATCTTTACCGGTGCCATGGTGGACATCCAGAAAGGATCGGGCTTAATCAAGCGCTGCCCGATATGCAAGAGATCTCTGACAAAGGGCATATGCGGCGAGCACGGCAAGGTGGACGGCACATACGACCTGAGGATCAAGGCGGTGCTGGACGATGGGCGAAGGGCTCAGGACATAATAATCAACCGGGAGACAACTGAGAGACTCGTAAACCTGACACTGGAAGAAGCCAAGAAGATGGCCATGGACACCCTAGACCACGAGGTGGTTCGAAGTATGATTGAAGAGAAGCTCCTCGGAAGATACTACACCGTTACAGGACCAAGAGTGGATCGTTACATCCTTGTGGAGACCATAAATGAAGCACCTGCGGTTGCGGCCAAAGACGTGGACGAACTGATCAGCCTGGTGGAGGTAGATTGAGATGGCCGGATTTTCAAGAGAGGTGGCAAGGAGGATATTCACTGAGGAGCTGCGCAATTCTAACCTGTCCTTCAGAGACGGCGAGGATCAGCACCAGTACGCACCTATGTACCTTCTAACCCCAACGGGCGCAAAATGCAATCGCGTCTTCATAGTGGGTACTCTAACCGAGAGGGACGACATAGGCGGCGATACTGAGTACTGGCGGGGAAGAATTGTGGACCCCACGAGCAGCATCCTTGTCTACGCCGGACAGTACCAGCCAGAAGCTGCCCAGAAGTTGTCCAGCATTGAGCCTCCGGCCTATGTGGCTGTGGTCGGGAAGCCCAACCTCTATCAGACGGAGGACGGCAATGTGGTGATATCCTTGAGAGCAGAGGCTATCCAGAAGGTGGATGAGAATACAAGGGACAGGTGGATCCTGGACACCGCCAGCCGAACCCAAGAGAGGCTGAAAGCTATGGAGGAGGCCGCGCCTGCCTCGAACGAGTTCTCCACAGCAGATAAAGCGGTAGCTTTGCCAGCCATGGATGTAGATCGGGCCAAGCAGCACTACAACACAGATATCATGCAGTACAGGAAGATGGTAATCAGGGCCCTGAACTCCTTGAGAGCCGATCTAGGCCAGGGCTCGAAATCGAGGTCGCTCGAAGCTGTCAACCCTGATGCTAACAGGGTGAACGTAGTCGAATCAGAAAACCCCAAGCCCGACGAGTCCCGGATAGTGGCTGGCGACCAGGGAAAGGTCAAACTGGAAGCAAAACAGGATTCAACCAAGAAGAGCAAGTCAAAGGCATCTGCTGCAAGAGAGACCCTTCTCTCTGGCTTTCCCGACAGTGAACAGGATGATGTAGAGACCATCCCTGTCTTTAAGAAGAGCTGAAAAGTTTTATATAATATGCAGAAGTTTATAACAGCGGTGAACTGAAAATGGTGATAGGAGTAACAATGGTAAAGGTCGTTCCCGGCCAGGAGAAGTCCGTCTATAATGCTCTTCAGGAGATAGACGGGATCAAAGATGTTTACCACGTGTTCGGCGAATTCGACTTTGTGGTAGTGATTGAAGTCGAAGGCCTTAGCATGCTCAACAAGTTGGTGGACGTGATCCGGGAGATAGATAACGTCACCGCAACCCAGACCGTAGTTGGGGCTGAGCTGTAGCCCCCCACTTTTTTATGGAGATAGCAGAAGAGCTGGCCAAAAACCAGAAGGCCATTTCAGTAGCAGAATTTTTTGAGAAGAACCGCCAGATACTGGGATTCGACTCTGCACCCCGGGCCCTGATCACCTGCGTTAAAGAGGCTGTGGATAACTCCCTCGATGCCTGTGAAGACGGCAGTATCCTTCCGGACATCTTCGTTCAGATAAAAAGAAGCGGAGATTACTATTCAGTCGCCATAGAAGACAATGGCCCGGGGATAGTCGCCGATGAAGTTCCAAAGGTATTCGCCAAGCTGCTTTATGGATCTCGGTTCCATGTTCTCAGACAGAGCCGAGGCCAGCAGGGAATAGGGATCTCGGCTGCCGTCCTATACTCCCAGCTTACCAGCGGCAAACCGGCCAGGGTCACGTCCAAGATAGGACCGGGTCACAGGGCCACGTACTGTGAAGTAGTGATAAACACCGCCAAGAACGAGCCTGAAGTTCTCAGGACTGAGGAGGTCGACTGGGAAAGGCCCCGAGGCACAAGGATTGAGCTCGAGATGGAAGGAGCCTATGTTCGAAGCCGACGCCAATCAGTCTACGGCTCTCTCAAAAGCGTAGCCATCGTCAACCCTCACGCGAGGATCACCCTTGTGGAGCCTGATGGCAACGTTGAGGTCTTCGAGAGAGCCACCGAGACCCTTCCGAAGAAGTCCTATGCCATTCAGCCTCATCCAGAGGGGATCGAGCTCGGCGAGCTGATCAAGCTGCTGAGGTACACCGAGCGCAAGAAGCTGGCCGGCTTCCTGAAGGAGACATTCTCTAGCATCGGATCGATAACCTCCCAAGAGCTGTGCAAAATGGCTGACCTGGACCCAGACCGACCTCCAGGCAGCCTGGATCACGCTGAAGCCAAACGGCTTCTTTCCGCCTTCAAGAAGATAAAAGTCAAATCGCCACCAGTGGACTGTTTGTCTCCGATAGGCGAATCGCTGATCAAAACAGGCCTAGAGAAAGAGTACCGTCTGGACTTCATCGTCACAACCATCCGACCTGTGTCAGTATACTCCGGCAACCCCTTCCTGGTTGAAGTGGGATTGGGTTACGGAGGAGAGCTGGACAGGGAAGGGCGAGTGGACGTACTGCGATTTGCCAACCGAGTGCCTCTGGTTTACCAGCAGGGAGCTTGCGCCATAACCCACGCCATAGAAGGAATCACCTGGAAGAACTACGACCTTGCACAGCCAGGCGGTGAAGGGATACCGACAGGGCCTGCAGTGCTGCTGGTTCACGTGGCCTCCACCCGGATCCCTTTCACATCCGAGTCCAAGGATGCCATAGCGGACGTCCCCGAGATCCTGGCTGAGGTCGAACTGGGATTGAAGGAGATTGGCCGGAAGCTGCGAAGGTACATGACCAGACAGAGCGCGCTCTCCGTGCGTCGGGAGAAGGAGGAGATCATAAGAAAAATCCTCCCCCGAATTGCCAGCAAGCTCTCCGACATCCTGCACCAGGACGAGCCGGACATATCACCGGTTGTGGCCAAGATCATGGGGAACGTTAGCGTCAGGCGTATAATCGAGATAGAGAATGGACTGACGGTTGTCAGAATAGCTGTCGAGAACCACGGCGAAGCGGCTCGGACCTTCAAACTCCACGATTTGATACCCCAGGAGGCCTCCGACGTATCGCCGACCGCCAAGGCAATACCCATTGGCAACGGCTACGACTATCACTGGAGGTTGTCCCTTGCTCCTGGTGAAGAGGCTTCCTTGAGCTACAAGGTCCGCTCGGAGGGACACATCTTCTCAGACCCAGTGGTTGAAGGGCTGGAGGCAGAGGTAGTAACAGGGGCCAGGGTGATCTGATCATGACCAATATAGAAACAGCCCAGGACAAGCTCCTCGATCTGGCCAGATCCCTCTATGGGCAATTCCAGAAGGGAATAATTCCCCATTTGTCCTTGCCGTCTAGGACGAAGGGCAATATCGAGTACAGCATCAAAGACGACGTGTGGGTCTACGGGGATCAAGAGACCAACAGGTCGGTGAAGACCATTCGAGGTGCTAAGAGCATTCTCAAGACAGTCTACCTGGCGGAACTGCTCATAAAGGAGCATCTGCAGAACAACAGAGGGTCCACCCTGAGGGAGATCTACTACATCTCCGAAGGCTGGGATATCGCCAAGTTCCACGAGCAGGCGGAGAGCGACAGGCTGATCGAGGACCTGGAGATCGTGACTGGCCTGCACAGGGAGAATTTCCACATCCGGCCGGAGGAGGATGGTGCTGCTGTTTTCGGCCCGCTACGGCTCCGTGAGCAGACACGACGGGGAGAACGGGAGATACACTGCCAGGAGGATGTGGGCGAAGCCGGGTACCAGATACCATTCAACGTTGACAACATCCAGTTCTTGAAGCACGATGCTAGAATGGTCATGGCCATAGAAAGCGGCGGAATGTACGCCCGGCTCATCGAGAATGGCTTCGATGAGGAGTATAAATGCATCCTGGTTCACATCAAAGGCCAGCCGGCCAGGTCCACCAGACGCATAATTAAGCGGTTAAACGGGGAACTGAACCTACCCGTCGTCGTCTTTACAGACGGCGATCCCTGGTCCTACAGGATCTTCGCCAGCCTGGCATATGGAGCCATAAAGAGTGCTCACTTGTCTGAGCACCTTGTGACGCCCTCGGCTAAGTTCATAGGCGTACAGCCTAGCGACATTGTGGAATACAACTTGTCTACGGACAAGCTGACCGACCAGGACATGCACGCCTTACGCTCTGAGTTGACGGATCCGAGGTTCAACACCGATTACTGGAAAAAGCAGATCCAGCTACAGATAGACCTGAAGAAGAAAGCAGAGCAGCAGGCATTCGCAGGAAAGGGCTTGGACTATGTGACCAAGACATACCTTCCGGAGAGATTATCCGAGCTGGGGATAATCTGATTTTGCCTGATATACCTCCACAAAGGTTTATACTTTTCAGGATTATAAACGCTGAGTTATGAAGCGAGATCTTCTGGACATCCTGGCTTGCCCATTGTGCAAAGGAGACTTGACCATAGAGGTCTTCGAGGAGAACGACTTGGAAATAATCACCGGCAAGCTCTTCTGCAAAGCCTGCAACGAATGCTATCCCATCGAGGACGGCATACCTAACATGCTACCGCCGGACCTAAGAGACTAGCCTGGAATACTACAGGCGAAATATTTATTAGATATTATTGCTTATCCTATCTGGAGCAGGGGGTTTAGATACGGATTATGTTGTGCACATCAACGACGGCACCGAGGAAGTCAAGCCCATAGTGCTTCGTCTCCTCCCAGGTGAGGAGACCATCTTCGAGCTGCGGGTGGTAAACCACGGAGACCCTTCCAACATCTCCGTTGATGCCAGCCCTCCTCTCATCAAGGCCATGCGCCTCAAAAGATCCAACCACTATGTTGAGCTGGAGGAGATTATCCCGGTCCTGGCCAGAATGCCCGATGATGTTGAGCGGGTTGATGGCGAGCTTCTTGTCACCGGCGAGAGCGGCACCAGCAGGGTGCCCATCTCCCTCGTAAGAGAGGCAGAAGACTTCGATGACGAGGGCATCTACAAAGAAGATGAGGCTGAATCCCTTGAAGTCAAAGACGACTACGGCGCATATGATGACGAGGACAAAGAGGAGGGCTCGGAAGAAGTAGTGCCGACGGATCCGGACGTCGATTCCTCTGACGACGAAGGCTACCGGAACTACAGAACTCAGCCCAGTCGAAGAGGCGTGACTGGCGACGGGATTGCTACCGAGCGCCGAGATCGTCATGATCACCGGTCTTATGCCGACCACGAGGAGGGCCGATATTGGAGCGATCCAGGCAGCCGCAACCGGGGCGGTCAGGATTACAACCAGCCTTACGTCGCGGAAAAAGAGACCCCTTATCAAACCGTAGGAAGCGATGACTCTTCAGCAACAAGCCAAGAGCTATCGTATCCTGGCTCGGACGAAGTGGCAGAGGACGACGTAGAGACAAAAGGCGGGATCTTTGGGCTGGACATTGTCTCGGAACAGATAGTTCCGATCATAATGTTCGTCATGATAATAGTTGTTCTAGCCCTCACATTTTACACTTCAACCATCCCGGAGTTCCTGGGCGCTCTGACGTCATCAATACTGATCGTTACCCTTATCATATACGGAGCGGCTACGCTCCTGAAGGCGTGAGTTATGAGATATATTGTGGTCACAGGCGGGGTCATGAGCGGCCTCGGAAAAGGCATTACTGCCGCATCAATCGGCAGGCTGCTCATGAACAGGGGATATAAAGTAACGGCCATAAAGATAGATCCGTACATCAACATAGACGCAGGGCTGATGAGCCCGTTCCAGCACGGAGAGGTCTTCGTCTTGAAGGATGGGGGCGAAGTGGATCTGGACCTGGGCAACTACGAGCGGTTCTTGGACGTCGAGCTTACCCGCGACCACAACATCACCACCGGAAAGGTGTACAGCACAGTCATCGAGAAGGAGCGCCGGGGCGAGTACCTAGGCAAGACCGTCCAGATCATCCCCCACATCACAGAGGAGATCAAGATGCGCATCCGCCAGGTGTCCCGGGAAGGCGGCTGCGAGATCTGCCTGATAGAGGTCGGGGGCACTGTGGGCGACATCGAGTCGATGCCATTCCTGGAGGCCATGAGGCAGCTTCGGCATGAGGAGTCGGGGAACATATTCTTCGTCCACGTCACCCTGGCCCCATCGACCATGGACGGCGAGCAGAAGACAAAGCCTACCCAACACAGCGTCAAGGAGATGAGGGAGCTTGGACTGCGCCCTGACATGATAGCCGTGCGGTGTGAGAAGCCCCTGCTCGATGAGACGAAGCACAAGATTGCCCACTTCTGCGACGTGCCTGTTGAGGCGGTCATAAGCTGCCATGACGCAGACGACATCTACAAGGTCCCTCTGGAGCTGGAGCAACAAGGTCTGACCACATACCTCATGAAGGCCATGAGGCTGTGGCCACTTGAGGAACGCCAGGAGTGGGATGAGCTGGTCAAGAGGATGGACCAGGTCGAGGGCAAAGTCCGGGTGGCAATCGTCGGCAAGTACACCATAGGATCTCAGTGCGCCGACCCAATGGAGGACGCTTACCTGTCCATCCGTGAGTCCTTGAAGCATGCAGGCATTGAGACTGGTGTCAAGCCGGAGATCACCTGGGTGGACTCAGAGGCCCTTGAAGCGGGCGCACCAGAGCTGATGCTCCGGGACATGGACGGAATCCTTGTGCCAGGCGGCTTTGGCTCGCGAGGCACAGAGGGGAAGGTCAAGGCCGTCACCTTCGCCCGTGAGAGGAAGATACCGTTCTTGGGAATCTGCTTTGGGATGCAGCTTGCAGTCGTCGAGTTCGCAAGAAATGTCTGCGGCCTGGAGGGAGCCAACAGCACTGAGTTCGGGCCCACGCCTCATCCCGTGATAGCGCTTTTGCCCGAGCAGGAGAAGATCAGGCAGATGGGAGCAACCATGCGACTCGGAAATTATCCGGCCCACCTGAAAGAGGGCAGCATGGCCCACAAGATCTATGGGACCTCGGACATCGTCGAGCGCCACAGGCACAGGTACGAGGTAAACCCCGAATATATATCGCAGATCGAAGAGAAGGGCATGATCTTTTCGGGAACCAACATGGACCTGATGGAGATCTGCGAGATACCGGAGCATCCTTTCTTCTTTGGATCGCAGTTCCACCCGGAGATGAAGTCCCGTCCGGGCAGGCCGTCGCCGCCGTTCCTGGCGTTTGTGGAGGCGATGAAGCGGAAGCGCAAAGCCTGAGTTATCCTTTACTTTTCAACTTTTATATTGTTTTAAATTAATTCATCTATGCTTGAAAATGCCTTCCACTTCTATTGCATTTCCGTTTTGGTAATAGCCTAGATTCATGCTGCGAGTGCTTTGGCAAAACGATTCTACGTAGCTTTTCAATAATCTGGAGTCTCTTAGAGTATCGGGGTCATCGGATAAATGATCCACTACCTGTTGAGATATCAACACAATTAGCTTAGCTCTGGCTCTAGAAGCCATCACATTGAACCGATTTAAGCTCATCAGGAATTCATCTTCATCACGAATTGCGTCAGGATCGCTCATTGCAAAGGAGGCAACAATAATGTCCCTCTGTTGTCCCTGAAAGCGCTCGACTGTGTCTACCGCATTGCGAATAGCATTAGTCATTTCTGGCGTTATGATGCCCATGTTTCCAAATATCTGCTGCAAGCGGCTCACGATCTTTCCTTGTTGGGCCCGATGAGGTGTAACAATGCCAATCCCTTTCTCCCAAAAATCCAACTCCGAATAGGCAGAGGAATTGGTTAGTTGGATAATATCGCCTGTGCTAGGATCTCTCTCATTTTCTAGCTTGTTTCCAAGACGATTATAAAGCAATAAAACCAAGGACGAGACTGCATCCGCTTCAAATTGATTCCATTGACTACTACTGCCTTCAGAGTAAACAAAACAGGCTACAGGTTTCTCTGGGTCCAGTATGTCGGCCCATTCGTTTGTCCAATAGAGGTCTTGAGGCCAGTCTTGTGGCCGATCAACTGGAAGTGGTGTTACGAAATTCAGCCGGAGTTGGGGAGAATAACTATGCAATTCCCTCTCATAACCCGCATTCAGGGAAAAATCCACCAAAATCTTGTTCGAACGATAATTCACATTGAGCATAGTGGAGTCTATATTACTATTTAAATTATAAAAATTAAATATCGATCCTACTACATTTTCCAAGTTCAAAG
The DNA here is from genome assembly GCA_963754945.1 of Methanotrichaceae archaeon. Taxonomy (GTDB): domain Archaea; phylum Halobacteriota; class Methanosarcinia; order Methanotrichales; family Methanotrichaceae; genus Fen-7. Next base: position 17,976 of record CAVWIG010000048.1, on the reverse strand, counting down.
GTGCTTCGGCTGCGTGAATTGGAGGAAGTTGTTTAGGGTCACCTGCGAGTATCAGACTACCGTTAGTTGCCAAGGAACTAATTGCGAGAATAGCAAACTGTACATCCATTTGTGATGCTTCGTCTATTAGTATTAAATCGAAGAGCTCTGCTTGAGCGTTTCCGTTATTAAGAGTTAGCAAATTATGGACTTGTGAAGGCGTTGTTCCGACAATCGTGATTCCACTGGAACTAACTAGACGTAACTTAAGGTCGATCACCTCAGGAGATGGATTGTATCCATTAATTTCAAGATCGATATTTCTCAAAGAGGTATCCGTTGGAGGTGTTCTCGAATAAGATCTAAGGTGAAAAATTGCATATTCGGAATCCGGTAGGAGTTCCTGAATATATTCGTAGACATTTTTCAAAACGTTATCCATAGCGGTGTAATTATTAGCACAGATGAGAATGCGGATTGGCTCTCCTCTGTTGTGTGCATCTACTGTAGCGCCAACTACAATAGCTCTCGCTGTTCTGCTCTTGCCTGTTCCTGGTGGCCCCCAAACGAGTTGAAGGCGACTAGATAATGCAGACCTCCAAGCCGTCCATTGGCTGGGATCTAAATTTATATCATGCTGCTCCAAGATGTTTTTCGTTGTCTCTAAATCGTGTTCAATTAGTAATTCATGCATTCTTGGAGCATTCCATAGGAAATCTTCGGGAGGATTATGCGGAGTGCGACGGGCACCACGGCCAGATAATCCCATAGCTTTTTGAACCAAAGAATTGTCTCTTGCAGAAGGAGGATTTCCGATCGCTTTAAGGGTTGCCAAAAGCTTCTTGGTAAAAAAATCGTGATATGTTGGATCAAGAATTACATTCTCTGCAAAGTTGGCTAAACCTAGCTCCTCAAGGTCTTCCAACATGGTTGGCCATCGCTGATTAGGCCTTAAAACTATTAGACGATTTTCTCTATCGATAGCCATTACGGTAACTGACGTTACGTTCTCCATACGAATGTAGAAACCTCTGCCATCATCAGGTTGCAACCGCGTTCCCTGAGTCACTGACATTAGTGATTGGTCTAGAAAAATCGGCTGATCTTCCGGAGACAAAGCGTAGTTGAAATCACCTTCATGCAGCTTTACCTCTGAGGACTCCGGCCTCATTTCATAAACACGGCAATTAGCTACGACTCCAGGAAAAAGTCTGGCCATAGCATCTAATTCTTCTTGTCCAATGAGCCTTCGTATCAATCGCGCGCTATGGAATCTTGCCTCTCTTTCATGTGGCGGCATTGCTCGTATCTTGTGAATTTCAAGCTCATTAAGCGCTTCATTTAGCTTTGCAAAACCATACCAGAGCTGTCCATCAACACTCAATCGGTTTTCTCGTTCAGGTGGGCCGATATTTATTGTAGGTGCTTGTTGGTTAAGCGCTTGTCCAAGATCCATACCTAATCTTTGTGTAATTGTTTCTAACGCGGTAAGTCTTTTCGATATTGTTTCCTCAAGGATACTCATTTGTTGTTCCCAAGGATGATTTATCGTACTTGCTCAATATTACGTTGAATTCCCCAATCGAGTGAGTGCATGGACCAAAAATTATTAATACATATATCTAAAATATTTTGTTTGTGCCAGATATCATACACGAGGCCATAATCAACCTCGATGTAGACAAGATCAACTTCGACGATAAAGAAGCGATGAAAGAATTGATCCTCCAGCTTCTAAGCACAATAGAGCAATTAGCCCAGTCAAATCAAGAACTCCGCAAAGACAATCAACAGCTAAAGGATGAAATAAACCGGATGAAAGGTGAGAAAGGCCGTCCTAAAATACTGCCGGACAATCCTGAATACCAGGCTAATGTGCCGAAGGAAAAACCCAAAAAATGGCATAAAGATAGCAAGAAACCAAAGATAAAAATCGACAGGACAGAATACATTAAAATTGATAAATCGATTCTTCCACATGATGCCAAGCATAACGGCTATAGACGGGTCATAAAGCAGAACATAAAATTTGAAACCGACAACGTGGAATATTGGTTGGAACGCTACTATTCGCCGTCCCTGAAAAAGACCTATGAAGCAGAACTTGCCGAGTCCCTTAAGAACACGGAATTTGGAAGTCATCTGAAAGCATTCATCGCTTACCTCTACTATGCGGGAAGGGTTACTGAGAATAGGATCCACAAGATCCTAGAAGAGATCGGCATAATAATCTCGGAAGGCGAGATCTCAAACATACTGACCAAGGAAAAGAGCAATGCATATGCGATAGAGAAGCAGGCCTTATTTGAAACTGGTGTGAATCGGGCTGATTATCTTAACATTGATGAGACAGGCGCGAGGCATAAAGGCAATAACCATTATTTGCACGTTGTCTGCAACAAGTTCTTTAGTGCTTTCTTTATCAGGCAAACCAAAGGAAGTGATACAATCAGACATTTCTTTGGGCTAAATGATGAGGAGCAGATAGATTTACCCATTATCTCGGATGATGCCGGGCAGTACATAGATGTATCGTCACACCATGCTCTGTGCTGGATACATGAAATACGACACTACAAAAAGATGAATCCTTTTCTAATTCATCATAAGTCGGTTCTTAATATGTTTTTAACTGAGCTTTGGAAGTTCTATGAATTGCTTACACAATATAAGGAGAATCCTAATAAAATTATGAGTAAGTATGTCCAGGAGAGGTTTGATTCGATATTCTCGACAGTAACTGGTTACGGGACGTTGGATGATCGCATTACAAAGACTAAGAAAAAGAAACAAGAGTTGTTGCTGGTGTTGGATTTTCCAAATGTTCCGCTTCATAACAATCTCGCAGAGATAGCTGTGCGAGAAGGTGTGATCAAGAGAAAAATCAGTTATGGAACAAGAAGTGAACTCGGCAAGCTTGCATGGGAAAACATGCTCTCTATAATCGATACTTGCAGGAAGCTCGGAATAAGCTTTTACAAATATCTTTATGATATATTCTCAGATAGTTATTCTATGCCAAAGTTATCCGATCTCATTCTCAGTGCTAGTAAAATCAACTGATTATTGAGCAAGTACGATTTATCGACGTGGAGTGTGACCAGATTTCGTGAGCTCGCTCTGACGGAATTTGATCGCTAAGCGGATCTTCAAATAGTGGATGAATACTAAACTGAGATATATTTTCTGGCAGGTTCGGATTATGGTAAATTCTGGCAAGTCCTAATAGACTATAATAATGTGGCATCGGCGCTGCGAGTATGGAACGAATTACATCACGCACAACCGTAATCGTCGAACGACGCATGATCATTCTCGGATTAGATAAGAGTTCTTCCGGGGGAAAGAGCCAAGCTAAGTGGCTTATACTATGATTATTTAAAATTGCTTGCAAGTGCCTGCCTATTACGCGTGTCAAATGATCGTATTGTAATTGATCCCACAGATAAAATTGAACACTGGTGTTTGCATCTTGATCTCTTGCCTCAATTAGCAGCGAATTGACCAGATCTAAGAATCCTAGCAATACTCTCTGTTCAGCCTGCAGGTTTTTTTCATACACGATAAATATCCTTCTTCTGCGTGGGGGTGTACTGTGAGTGTCACGGCCAAATACCTTGAGCCCAAATGCAAAGGTAATTGCACTACTCACATCGAAGTCTACAGAAAGATATATCCTAAGATCCGCCCATCCTGGCATGATAGCAGATGTCCCTGCTTCATCTGGTATTCGAGAATTTTGGGTTTGAAGCGAAGTAGCTCTTCCAGAGACTACAGTGCGTGTCGCTCGCAAAACTTGGTGAGAGTCAAATAAAGGACTGTCGCTAGCGAATTGAGCCAAAGAAGCTACATTATCGACGCCCTGATTCTCAAGTGATGATCTAGCGCCGCGTGATATGAAAGCCACTCTGCTTAGATGGTCTTCTCTTTCGGCCATCTGCCAACAGTGATCACAATGATTTGTTAATTGTCCTTGTGAATTTCTCCAAGGATAACCGAGATAATCACAACCTTTGCATCTATTATCAACATGCCAATCCAATTCGCGCCAAGATTCTGTATTTAGTATTTGAGGTATTTCATCCTGAAGGAATCGCTTAATACGGAACACAAACACTTCGAATGGAACTGACTCCAAATCCTTTTCCATGGCATTGAAAAGCTGCAAAAATGTTGGAGTCTGACCATCTCTTGTAAGTTTATTGTGAATTAATGTTAGATTTGATGCCTCATGAGAGCCAGGCCATATTACGCCATCTGGAACAACCAAAAATCTCTCATTGAAATCGTGGTCTACGAGCCACCCAGCCAGTGCCATTGTGTAGTATGCTACTTCAGAAAAATATCCGGCGGAAGGTTCCGATGTCAGCTTTATTTCAGCCACTCTCAGTTGCAGCCTCTCATCACTTTCAGATAGACGACTTAAATCGCCGGCTGGTGTAACCAAACTCGAAAATGTTCGCGCTGGCAGAACCTCAATGATGTCTGGGCGAAGCGTTGCGTAATCTAGGTGGAATCTTGCCCTGTAATCGCTAATTTGGAATGCTCTCTCAAATTCATTCTCTATATTGTATTCGGATTCTACAATAAACTGATTAGGTCTGGACCTTGATAAAGCTTCATCTAACGAAATCGGCCGATATCTGGTTTGTCCGGAGCTGTGAATAAATGGTTGACCTATTATCGTTTCGGCGCCAAAAGTCTGTGTTAAGTCGTTCAATTTTTCAGCTTGCCACTCATCTCCTGCCTCAGTAAAGTACTCTAGGCCTGGTCTTGGAGGCTGCTTAGGCGGCATGTCTTGACGATCTCTCTCTGCTTTATATTGGAGATTATCTGGTGATAGATTTAGCCTTAATTGACGTTTGCATTCCGTTCGGAGATATTGAGAGATTACCTTCTTACTTAGATGTGGCATTTATTCACCGTCTAATTATTGCTGGTAGGTTTAAATACGTCCCCCAGGGATTTTTTTAACGATATTTTCTGCCCGCGATCCTGATTAGTATTTGGGAACATGCCTAATGCGCTTGCAACAAGGCAGGCGTAATTAAAGTTTTTCCGATCTGCATCTTTAAATAATCCATTTGTGTTTCTTTCTAGTCTTTGCGTCCATAATGAATGATGCCTTTGAGCAGATTCTAGTGCCTCATCAGATATACTCAAATCTGAAACGCCTAATCCAGAATCCTTTTTAAGTACGAATACTGCATCCCATTTGCTGCTACCTTCGTGTTTATGTAAGCCCGTGGAACAATCCCCAAGCAAAGGAAAAAGTTGGATTGGTCTGAGTCCACTTCTACTGATGGCCGATGCAAGAGCATCCCATGCTCCTGGGGTTTTATGCTGATATGTGAAAATTACCTTGCCATTAGGTTTAATTACTCGGGCAATTTCCGAAAAACATTTTCCCAACGAAACTTGAAATTTGCCTATTGATGTCTCATTTCTTCCGTTAGCAGATAGATTGTCATGAAAAGCAAGTTCACTAGATCCATCTTTTGGGGCGAGGCCAAGTAGCTGTTGCCATGGCAAAAAGAAATCTGATAATTCAGAATAGGATATATTATCGAAATATGGTGGATCGGTCAATATAATATCTATTGTGGCATCATTAATGAAACCGATATCCTGAGAATTTCCCTGAATGACTTTGGACAACGGAGGCTCCAATTTATTATCATGGTCCATTATATTAACAAAACCACCATTCACCAATGGTTCTCTAGGTGAATGCAACCATTGAATAGCTCTCTGTATCTGGTGAACGGCGTTAGGAAATGTACCTCTTCCTGTGCCATCGATCCATGGATTTAGTTCGACAGGACGAGTCACATGTCTAAAAGCTCTTAATGAAAACAGAGGTACAAGGCGACGCCATCCGAATGCATAACTTGTCATCATGCAATTGGTTATTAAGTGATCGCTAAAAGCTATTGCCATTGCTTCCCGCAGTGGGTCATTCAATCCGTCAATCGCCTCTGCCAAATAGGATAAATGAAGCAATTGGCGCTCATTAAAAATATCTCTATAATATTTATAACCATATTTTAAAAGTCGATTATCAGCTCTTCCCTCTGCAGGAATAATTCGCGTAGAAGTCCAATGTGGCACTTCAGTTAGCCTTTTCTTTAAGGCAGAAGACGCCATGTCCAGTACTGATTGATCGTATCTCGACGCCAGGTCGGAAACACCTTTGAGACATTGGAAGTCTTTTCTTAATGGGCGGCTCCAGAGTTTCTAATGCGAAGAGATGCCATGTCGGTGGGCAATTTGCGTGAGAAGCAACTTCAATTAAGCGTTCTTCTCTGTTGCAGTGGGGACAAGTAAACTTTCCCATTTTTGCTGGCCCGTTTTCGATACGTGTCTCGGTTCCACATTTTCTACAAAAAAGATTGCTTTCTTTGCGATTAATTGCGTAAATTTCATGACATACAGGACAAAAAGTCCATTGTATATTGCCTTCTACTTCATAGGCAAGTCGGTAATGAGGATGTGCTTCAACCAGTCTGCTACAACGACGGCACCTTACTATTTGAACCCAAAAATAATGCAAGACAGATCTCTCGTCTCCGCCCTCAGTGAGGGTTCGATAATAGCAGTCAATTTTTTTACCAACTTGATTTTTAAGCGTCTCCAAAGTAGGAATTAAATCGGGCGTTTTAGCCATATGACTCTCGAATCGAGTTATTGCACAAGCTACAGAATCAATATCGATGCCGATCACATTGGCACCTAAACGCATTGACTCCATAATCGATGTGCCGCCCCCTACAAATGGGTCAAGGACAGTACATCCGCTTAAGTCCACACCTTGATAGTAAGCACTCCAAAAATCAGACTCTACTGGTAACACAGAAGCTGTAAGAAGCGCCCGAAACTCGCAACCAAACCGTCGCGCAAACCACTTATGAACCTGATATAATTGACGTGGCCTTTGTCCTTCACGCAGTGCGAGTTTTGCAAGATCTTCGACGGGTAGTAGACCCAAATCCAAAAGCGTTGGCTTCTCATGCTCAAAACGCCCAGCTTCAAAACGATATGGTCCTGAAGCCATCGGAGGATTTATCGATGATGCCAACAGATCAGATCTCCAATTACGTCTTATTTCAGTTTCATTTTATATCTTTTGCTATAGATTTTCGCTTCAACAAGGTGGACCTGCCCCTATGATTCATCCCTTCAACGACGGTCAAAAGAGGACTGGATTTCAGGTTGCAGATATCATTTTGAGATCGAACGGCCTACGCATGTCCGGCTACAAAGAAGAGATCTGCGACTTTTTTGCGCAGAATCGCGCTCTATGATTGTAATCTTGACCAAATAAAGCAATGGATCTGAGAAAATGTCAAAGAGTCTGAACCGTCACATCTCAGCCAGGCATCTCATCAATTCGTCGTTTTCTTGCAGACTCTGCTCAAGGTGCCTCCGCTGCTCCGGAGTAAGGCCGACAATCTTCTTTTCTTCTTTCTTCGAGCAAGAGATAACTGTTTGAGCATAAATCCCTATTAAAAATCAATCCTTTAGATTAAATACATTCTGAAGCAACGACCCAGATCACATCTCAGTTCTCTCTTTGGTACTCCTGATAAGATTATTTGATTGGATAGACCCAGCCATGATCACAGGCACAAGTATGAACCAGATGGCATGCTCGGAAAATGCTACACCTAGCATTGCCAGAATTCCGGCTGCCTTGAGGAGCTTGCCAGCCAGCCTGTTGATCTCGTTTACACCCGGAGAAAGGAAACAGGACCGTGATACGATAGACCTTATTCGGTTATTTCGCTCTTCTTTCTCTTCTCGATCTCGCGGACTACCTCATCGATCTCAATGTCCAACCATTTCGCACGATCCTTAGTGTAATCGCCCTTTCCTAGCTCAAAGATTTGAAGGAACCTAACTGCGTCAACCGGCCCAAGGGCGGCTGCAAGGGCTTCTATTCCCTGCCTTCTTATTTCGTCGGTACTTCTAGCATCAGCCTTGGAGGACATCAATTAGCACATATTGGGGGCCATCAATCTTGGTCTTGATCATGTCGGAGTACAGAAAAACGAGATCAAGCTAAGACATGGGCCATTTACATTCGCCAGCAATTCAATCTTCGACCAAGACCCGGACCGGTCCTACCAGTTCGGTGCGTTAGTTCGCACTTTCGCAATGTGGCTCTTTGGCCACCTATCATCTGCCCTTTACGGTCATGATTTCATCCGGGCCTTTATCTCGACGACATCGCTCTCAATCCTCTGAAGCCTTTCTTCAGTGCGGCCCTTCAGATCCGAGCGCAGGCCCTGAACTTCTTCAACTATGCCCTCTCTGGCCTCTTTGACGGAATCAATTAGATCGTCCTGCTTTGCAGACATCTCTTTCAAGGAGGCATTATTCTCCTTAAAGCCCTCTCGCATATCACTGAAGCCCCCTCTCATGGCATCAAAGCCTTCTCTCATGTCACCGAAGCCCTCTCTCACCACGAGTATTAGCTCCTTGAGATGCTCTGTAGCCACATCCAGACGCTTATCCGTCTCATGCTCTCCGACCACCTTGAAGAAGTCGTCATAGGCTTCCGTTCCATCCGATAGCTCAACCTGGATATCTTCTACTTTAGTCAAAGCATTTTCAATCTTAATCGCTTTGACGAATCTCTCAAGATCCGCATCGGAACCTTCTGCCAGAACTTTCACCCGGCCATCTGGCAAGTTCTTTACATAGCCCTTTAGGTCAAATGCTCTGGCGATGGTCACTACCTTGGACCTGTACCCCGTCATCTGCACTTTTCCGGAAACGTAAGCGACGAGTTTTCGCATCATGTACACCGTTATCCATTTTCATATTTAAGATCAGGCATAAGCGCAGATCTCTTCTCTGCTACAATCTTGGCCGCATATCTGAACGACGCCAGCACGTCCTTTCTCTCCAGTCCGTACTTTTCTGCTACATCGTTATCGTTAATCTCCATGCCACCGGCCAAAGATCCAAGAACAATCTCCACAGGCACCCTGGAACCTTTGATGACAGGCTTACCGTGAGCAACCTCTGGATCGACGACTATCTATCTTCAGGCATCCTCTTCCTGATTATTATGGAGATCATCTTTATTAGTACGTGTTTAGCTCCATCTGCTTGTTCGATGGATGCGGGTTTCTTCGATGAAGGCACGACGATCAACAAATTCGCCCAAATCTAAAACCAATATCTATTGCCGATGTTGCGTGCAATTATCCTTTAGGAACTGGTTGCTGATGACATCACGAAATCGGTTTACAGATGCTGATTGAGAGGAGCTAAACACATACCTTTATTAAAGATTCCTCCGATTTTCCCCCCCTAATCTCCCGCTGGTACTCCTGATAGGAATATATGATTGGATAGACCCCAGCCAGAACAACAGGCACCAGTATGAACCAGATGGCGTGCTCAGGAAAGACAGCGCCTAGCATTGCCAGGATTCCTGCCGCCTTGAAGAGCTTGCCTGCCAGCCTGTTGGTCTTGTTCCACACCCACTCGCTGGAGAGAGTCCAGGGAGTTCTAACGCCGATGAACCAGTTCTGCTTGGCGTTCTCCGTCATGACTCCGGCGTAAAAGATGAGCAGGCCGATGGCCGGTGCCATGAGCTGGATGATGTTGAACCTGTAGCCCAGGTTCCAGAGTATGGTGAGCAGATAAAGGCAGAACAGGAAGCCGAAGAGCAGCAGGATGAACAGGTCGAAGTAGGCTCTGAACTTCGCAATGTTCTCCTTGAGAGGATCAATCCGGGGGATGACCAGGAAGACCAGAAAGAGAACCGTCGATATAACCGGCATAAAGAAGAGTCCCAAGAGCTTGGGCATGTAGCCGTTAACGCTGCCGCTCGCGTCCCAGTGAGAGGCTATCCGCTCGGGCATGATGGGGTAAAGATAGGCTCCCAATAGGAAAGAGGCCAGGATAAGGCACGAGATGAGAATCTGGATGTTTTTGGTCTTCATGGTTGGCCCAGTTGCAGCTCATTGGAGTAATCATCCTTTATTGTCAGGCCTTTGATTTAAAACCACCTTTCCAAAGCGGCAATAAACTGTTCCTATACAAGAGCGTCAACTTCTTAGGCGAAGGTGCCAAACATGGATTTACCTTCAAAGCGGGATTCCTTGTATTAAAGACTGGCCAATCACATAAATCATAGGGTTATTAGTCATTAATAGTGCTTATTTGATTCGCAATAGGAAAATTGATCAAAGAATTCAATACTCCTTGCACAAGCCGACGTTCACTGAATTTAAGAATTACAGTTTTATCAAAGAATTCCCGACAGAAAGACTTTTATCCGTTTAAGTTAACTACAAGTTCAGAGGGATCAAAGTGAGGATCTTATTAACGACACTCTTAATCGCACTATTAGCTGTACCATTGCTTAGCCAGGCAGTAGATGTTGGCGGAAGCTTCGGTTCGAATTGGATTGCAACTACCGGGAATAAGGACATATATTCAACGAACGCAACTGGACTCTGGTCATGGGGCCAAATTCCACTAGGAAACACAATTCAGGGCGGTAAATTGGTATCCACAGGTGATCAAGGCGATACCCGGCTAGTCTATCCGGCCTTCGCTGAGGGTCAGGGCACTTCGATTCTGGCAGGCTTAATGTCTGCTCCGAAAGTTGAGGCAGGCCAGTTACCACCTCTTGGTTCCGGCTACTATGTTGATAACAGGACACTCAATGTAGCCCAAACTGGACCTCGTGGTCTGAACAGTCAGCAGATTGCCTCCCCATACCTATCAGAGGATCCGTGGGCATTAGCCCAAGAAATAGGCCAACCCATACTGACTCATAGCATTTAGCGTTATTGAGGAACTAGCCTTCTTTTTTATTCTTTTTAGGAAAGGTTAGACGTACCTCTTGAATGATTTAACCCAAAAGAATGTCGCTTCAGTTTAAAGAGATTCTAGACAGGATCTTCAGATAGCCTTATTGATATCGGATTTTCTTATTGATCAAAACATACAAACACGAAAGGGTATTGTACGTGTCGGATAAGATTTGCAGGAGAGCGTGGATCGAGATCCAGAAAGAACTGGAGGAGCTATACAAGCTCCACGAAGAGACCACAACTAACTCTGCCAAATGCAGGGAATTCAACAGACTTTCTGCAGTCTTTCTGCAGAAACTTGAAGATATGGGGTGCGATCGGATCGCAGATATATTTATGAATCTCTTGGGCAGCTGCAGCCCGAAGGATTTCTCCCACTGCGACAATCATGAGCTAACCAAAGGAACTCTTGAGAGGATAAGAGCTAGGGTGAAAGAAAGCCTCGAGCAAAGCCAAGAATGAGATTAGATAATCTATCAGTAGTTTGTCAGCCCCTATATCATACTCAAAAATCTCGCAATCTCGCAAATTCGCCTAACGCGATTACGTTTTCTATTCCGTTCTCTCGTTCCTTTATATCAGCTGGCAGGCAATATCACGTTTTATGGCTGAACCGTCTTATGAGTACGTATAATACGATTTCAGTTAGGTAAACTCATAGTAATCGCCCATTTGAACGTTTAATAATAAAGATGAATGGCATAACCTTTATAATATTCTCACCAAAGGGCAAATCCGAAGTACCTTGCCGCATACACCACCCCAACAGCAATCACAAGAAGCCCGAAGAACTTTGTGGTCCACTTCCCAACGTAGATGTACTTATCCCCGATTCTTCCGCCAACTGTCCGGGAGAAGGTGGATATGGGAATTATAGGCACTCCATGGCCAAGGCCGAAGACGAAGAGCATCATGCCGCCTGCTAGGGGTGTCACGTTCTGGGACGCGAGCCAAATTAGCACCGGAAAGACCATGGATAAAGCGCATGGTGCCCATCCAAGTGCAAAGAAGATCCCCAATGAGAAAGCCCCGATGAAAGCAGAGTATTTAAACAGCCAAATCGATGTCTTTACGGACCTCTGAATTAAGCCTTCACCATTTACATGGACTTCTTGTTGGTTTCGTCTTATAAAAGAAATTGCTGGCTCCAGAAGTTCGTCGAGTGGCTTTATGTTGCTTATTCCCAAGAGGATCATAATCCCGCCAGCTAACAAGTCAAAGAACCTGGAGTCTCTTACAAAGATGCCCACCTGAGAAATAAACAGGCCTAGGACGAAAAAGACCATGGCCATGCCCAGAGTAAAGGCCACGCCTATCATAAAACCCTCCCTTGAGGTAGATGTGTTTTTTCTCAGGTATTCGTCTTTTCTTCGAATCGTCAGGACATAGGAGAAGACGGCGATCATCAGGGCGATGGAACAGGGCGCGAGCGAAGTTACTATTCCAAGGAAGAACATCCCAAGGACGGAGACACTCTGCTTAGAGATCTCACCTTTCAGGCCGGACCATTCTGATCTCTTCAGCTCCTCCAGCTTATTGTGGAGCGTTTCAGCACTTTGAACACCATCGATATCGCCCTCACCGACACGGTACACGTGGTATATGCCGGCGATCCTGCCTTGCTTATCAATTAGTAGAAGCGTAGGGTTGGAAAAGCCGCCACGCACATCCCAGTAATCGATGTACTTTCCTCCGATCTTATAAGGTTCCAAATCCTCCGTCCAGGGCCAGCTTATGTTTACTTGCCACCACTTCTGGACCAAAGATCTTCCGTCCGTAGAGTAAGGATTCTTTCTGAGGTTGATGGTTATAATCTGAGTGTCCGGATAAGCAGCCTTGAGCTTGGCTAACTCGCTTATCTGGGATCTTAGATCCTTCTCGCACTCTTGGCAAATTGGAATCTCAATATTCGTTATGTGGATAATTGCAGGCTCGCCTTTCAGGTCGCTCAGAGCAAAGGTGCTTCCACTTCTATCCGTTATGTTGAAGTCCGGAGCAGTTGCTATGGCCTTTGTTAAGACGTTCGATGAGTCATAGGCCGCTACAAAGGCTATTACGATTGATAAAGATAAAAGGCTCAGGAGCAGAGCTTTTATGGAATTTTGCATGTTGTGATTCATTTATTCCAGTCTGCAGAGTTCTGATGGTAATAATAAATAGCATCCTTTACATAGGAGGCTACTACATCTTCGCCCATCGCATCGTCCATGCTGTGCCAGCCAACTGTCACCTTGCCATTTGTATCTTTAACCAGGGTGAGTATCACGGTCGTGGGCACTGTTGGCACACCGCTATTTGGGTAATAGACATTTAAGACACTGAGAATTTTTTCATCAGGAACGTCGGCTACCATATCGTAATATTTCGCGTCCTCGCCGTAGGTAGCAAGAACCTTATCTAGGTCATTCTCTTGAACTTTGCAGGCCTTGCAGTCTGTTCTATGAACAAAAACAATTACAGGCTTCTGTTTAAGATCATCGACGATCCATGAAAGATGATCGACTGGGGAGCTTGCATTAGGGCTCTGATCCGGATATTTTACCCACCAGTCTTCCTTTCCAGAACCCAATGAGTAAACTGGTTTGTACCCCTGCAAGTCGCCTGCTGAGGACCCGGCTATATAAGCTGTTAAGAATGTAGCGACCAGCAACGTCGCTACCAGTCCCACGTTAATCGAACCTGGAATTCTGGACATCTGTTGGCTCCATGCATGCTCTTATGCTCCATATTCTCACATCTGCCCTATAAGCCATTCTCTGAAAACCCCATGATTGAACTCTTTTGAGAGAAAAGCCGTACGAATCGATAATTAGGTCTGAGAGATGATTACAGTCTCCGGATGCTCTATGTTTTTATCAAAGCCCACTCATTTTTGCCCGTGATATATTCATATATATCTCTTTCAGGTTGAATGAAATTAACTATGTGGTTTTTTTTGATACAACTGCAAGACGACTCGTACCCGAAAATTTCATCATCTAGGCGGCCCTGTTGTTATGCATTCAACCACCAGTGATATGCATGTTGAAGGATGATTTACTCTTCGGAAGACCAGACATTAAAGAGTCCTGGTCCGTTAAAGGATTTCTTGCAATTCTCTTAGTATTAGTCCTAATATCTAACGCAAATGCAGCATGTAGCATAAGTGGTGGATGCGGAGGCAACTCAGGGGATTGGGAATCCTCGGCCAATGCCTTCTTGAACTCGGATGTACCCGACACCTTCATATCGAGCAATGCACTGAAGGCAGATGTTAGTAACGAAATATCTAGCGACAAAGCGACCAGTAAGAAGCCTTTGAATAACGCGACGGCAATCAGCATCCAGACCGAAGCTATGAATTACGTCTCAACCGCAACCCGTTCAGATAATTTTGCGAATGGAGGATTTCTCAAGCCGCTTTTGGGCATCTCCGGTTCTGATGTTGTGATCGATGCTACCAACGGCAACAACTACTCGGACCAACCCCATATCAAGGGCGCTATTCATCTGCCTTCGAAGAGCTTTCTTTACGAGAACGGAACCCTGCGGCCTGCGCCAGAATTGGCCGGAATTCTTGGGAATGCCGGGATCGCCAGAGTGGACAGGGCAGTAATTTACGGAGACGACTCGGCCCCGGACGACACTACCTTCGTCTTTTGGGTCATGCGATATCTAGGATTGGACGATGCAAAGGTCCTGGACGGCGGATTGAACGATTGGAGGAGTGCAAGCCTGCCGTTGGAGTCTGGACTGATCATCAGAAAGCCGACAGGCTATGAACCGATTATCAGACGGGAGCTTCTAGCCAATTACAATTATGTTAGGAGCGGAAAAGCCCAGATAGTCGATGCCCGGACCTTCCAGGAGTTCGGCAAGAAACGTATACCCGGATCTATCTCGATCGATTCGGCGCAGGTTCTGAAGAACGGTAGGATTGAGGGTTCAGCGCGGTTGAACGACACATTTTCCGACCTCGAAAAAGACAAACCTGTTGTTGTATACTCAGAGGACGGATTGAACGCTTCTCTGGTATGGTACGCACTCCAACTCATGGGGTACAATTCCAGCCTCTACACATGGAACGACTGGGAAGCACATCAGTCCACTGACGGCTTTAAGGTTAGTGCTATAAAGCCAGGTCCCAAGGGCGTTGGTTATTGAAACCAGCAAATACAAGAAGCTTGGGTGACCCCAGGAACCCACATTTTAGGCAGTGCAAAAAATCGACTAGCGTACGTCACTACTACACTGCATAACGGCGGCGCTATTCTCGTCCTATCAATTTTAACTCCGATGATAGCTGACGCCTACCCATAAATATTAGATAATACGTTGTAGATAGAGGGATCTTCAATCAAATCGAAATAAGAGTAGGCGGGGTTAGTTGTGAAAAGGAACAATTGGTTACTGATGCTGCTAATCGTGTCTCTGGCGTTGACCGTATTGGAACCAGTCCTGGGCCAGGGATTGGGAATGATCGGTCCGGCAAGAGTGACAAACTCGGCGGTGGCTTACTGCATGAACCACGGGGGAATTCCTCAATCCGGAAAGTGCTATTTCCCGGATGGTGGATACTGCGATATTTGGTCTTACTACAACGGAACTTGTCCTAGCCAAGCAGACCGAGAGCAGGCCATGTGGGAAGCTGAAACTTACGCTTTCCTCAACGGCGACACAGGATACCCGGTCTACCGGCCTTCCAACTACGGCGTCCCTGTTGGATCTTATCTTGCACCCGGATATGTCACTGCTTCGTACTGGATGAACGAGGGCGACCGGCTCTACAAGGCCGGTTCTTATGAGCAGGCAGCCGCCATGTACACCAGGGCGGTAAACCTCGATCAGTCATTAAGGGCTGCATGGCTCAACCTAGGAAATGCATTCTACTTCCTTGGCAGGTACCAGGAATCATTGAACGCCTTCGAGACCGTTCTGTACATGGAACCTCAGAATGCCGCTGCATGGCAGGGCAAAGGATTGGACCTCGTAGCCCTCAATCGCACCAATGAGGCCAACGACGCCTTTGCAAGGGCCAGGGCGCTGCAAGGCCATTAGGCCCTTTTTCTCATATTGCATCAATCAAATTATGATATTATTTCTCAAATTTGCCGTTGGGAGCACTTAAATGATACTAATTTTCATTTCATCAGAGTAAGCAAAAAATATATAGATCTGTAATAGATAATATGCCATGCGGAAAGGCTTGCTTTTAATAATTGTATTTCTAATATCCATTTAAGTCCTATCGTGGGAAGCCTCGCCGAGGAGGCACATATAGACATCGCACAGAATGGTATTTTGTATCACGTGCCTGACGTCCGCCAGAGTGCAAATTACTCTTGCGGGGCCACAGCTCTTCAGGCGGTGCTTAACTATTGGGGAATAGACATCGAAGAAGATGAATTGATGGAGTTGCTCGGTACCAGCCCCGACTACGGTACGGATGAAATGGACTTGGTAAGAGTAGCTCGCCAGGTGGGCCTTGAGGCAGAACTAAAAGATAATCTGACGCTGGCAGATTTGGAAAGATCCATCAGAGAAGGCGTACCTGTGATAATAGATCGCCAATCATGGATGGGCAGTGCGTACTCGAATAAATCATGGGCCGATGATTGGTACGATGGTCATTACATGGTCGTCATAGGAATCGACGAAAAGAACGTTTACCTTGAGGACCCGTATACTCTTGGGTCCAGGGGGTTCATTCCAGCCCGGGAGTTCCTGGAACGATGGCACAACCCAGGCGGAACGGCACCGTTGTACAACGAAAAACAGTATCATTTGGGAATATTTATTCGAGGAGATAAACCAACGCCATCTAGACAATTCATTCGTGTTCAGTGAGGCTAAGGATGAGAGATATGTTGACGAAACGATCATCGGTGCCAGTTATCATATTGATCGCATTTGTAGCCGTTGATTGTGGAACCGCGCACGGCATGAGCTGCAGGAATATATCGACCACAAACGAATCAAATCAATTGGGATGGCTTGCTCAGCCCGGTGCCCTTTTCGATATGAGCAGATTTAATGAGTCCATTGACGCGTATGACAGAGACATAGAGCTCAATCGCTCCTCTGTAGAGGCTTGGGATCACAAAGGCGACACATTGCGGAAGATGGGCAAGTACAACGAAGCAATTGCGGCGTCCAATATTGCCATAAAGCTCGACCCCACTCACGGGGAATCTTGGTACAACGAGGGTGTAGCTCTTTTTGATCAAGGAAGATACAACGAATCCATCACGACATATGATAGAGCCATTGATCTTAATCCCGAATGGGCATTGCCCTGGTATGGAAAAGGCAAATCTCTTGATCAATTAGGGTTGCATGAGGACGCCCTTGAAGCGTATGACAGGGCTGTGGAGCTAGATTTAACATCAACTAAGCAGAATAATTAAGATAATTTGAAAATTTAGAAACGACCTTAAAAAAAATTTGGTCACCGAGTCAGCTCATGCCAGAACTCAATGATGTGCGGCCCGTACAAGAGATAAATAAGGACGAGAATCCCGAAGATGATGTAGAGGTTGGTGATATACACCAACCACTGCATTAGCCTCATCTTCTTTTCGGCTGTTCCAAACCAATCCTCGGCCTTTCGCTCGAACCAGTTCGACATTTTTCAGGTTAAGCAGAAGCCTTGGCGGCTGCTTCAGCCGCTTTCAGAGCTTCCTTCTTGGCCTCTTCTACTGCAGCTTTCCTCTCGGACTTGCCCTTTAGCATCTTTAGCTTGACCACATTGTCCCTTTCCATCTCCTCCAAGGCCATGGCGATGAACTTGATGGTGTCCTTGATTTCGGGAATCACCTTGAACTCCAGAGCATTGACGCGCCTCTTAGTGCTGTCGATATCCTCGACAAGCCTGATCATTGCGGTCTCTACCTCTGCAGCCAGGATGACCTTGTCAAGCAACTTCTCATAGGCATCGGCTGCCTCATCGATGGCAGCACTCGTTCCTATGATGCCGTAGCCGCGCTCGTACATCTTCTTCTGCACTGATTCGGCGGCAATTTTGGGCACCACAACGCCCATGATGTTCCTCGACTCGAGCTGGATGGTGGGCTCCTTCTGCAACGAGTAAGCCACGCTGTTAATGGCTACAGTCCCTTCGGTTGCCTTGGCCATGTTGAGCCTCTGCTCAGCTTTGAGCAGAGAATCTACCAGCTCTTTC
>CAVWIG010000047.1:0-34930 GCA_963754945.1 Methanotrichaceae archaeon | reverse complement strand
CCTACACTCCGCTATCTTGACTCTATCTCCTGTCTTTGCATCCAGACAGGGTGGGTTATGCGCATGAATCTTGGACTGTCTCTTCTCATAGCGCTCGAATTTGGCTATCTTCTTCTCGAATTCGCGCAATACTACCACGGTGTGGGCCATCTTGTCGCTGACCACTACGCAATCGAAGACTTGGCCGCGTACAGGTAGGCTGCCGTGGAAGGGACACTTCGGATCTTCACACGTTTTCTCTGGCGCGTTTACATCCAGTCCGATATCCCTCATAGTTTCCACCTCGTTCTCTGCATTTTTTTGTTTATTCTATTCTCGGGTCGTGAGATCAGGATAGAGCCCGATACCCTCGCCCTCTGCCCGTCCAGCAGGGTGAAGGTAAGGCTCGTGTTTAATTTAGGAATTCGCTTTGTCCCGCGTTCTGTCTCGACTAGAAGCGTATTCCTGGTCTCGTCCACTATCCTACCGGAGATGCCAACAAGGCCCCTGTCTGTGCTCCCGACCACTAGGACGGAAAGTCCGATCAGCTCATGCCTTGCCAAGTTCTCCGGTCTATGGATCAACTTGTATGCTCCCTCTGAACAGTCTTGATCCTGGCTATGGTCCTGCGGATGTCCTTTATCCTTCCGGGCTTCTCAGGAGCGCCGCCCGCTGAGACAAGTCCACGTTCTCGGATTATCTCGCCTTGTAGCTTTTTCAGCTCTTCGGCTATCTCTTCTGTGCTCATGTTCCGCAGCTCATCCATCTTGAATATGGCCATCTAGATCACCCCACAATATCCTCGGAATGTTTTTCCTCGGTGGCTTCGGGAGGCTTTTCTTCGGCCTTTGGAGCTTCCTCGACCAGCTCGATTGGAGCGATCTCTGTCGACTCCAGTGCGGGAACAGACGGCTTTTCTGCCGACTTCTTAGTCTCCTCTGCAGTGGCTGATGCCTCCGGCCTCGGCTGGCTCTTCTACGATCTCTGGTGCGACTTCTCGCGCTCCAGGCTCGGCCTCGAGAAGCTTGTCGAGCTCGCTCTTCTTCTCCTCCGATGGTTTAGCCTCTTGCACCGGCGCTTCGGCCTTGATTTGTGTTTCGGGAACCTGGACCTCTATGATCTTGAACTGGTCGGGCGGTGTTACGTCAGGCGGTATGATCCTTACCTGGCAACCGATCACTCCAAGCTTCTTTATGGCAACGGAGTACCCTTTGTCGACTATTTCGATGGCGGGCTTGCCGGAGTGCTTTATGTAGCCA
Source organism: Methanotrichaceae archaeon (assembly GCA_963754945.1). Classification (GTDB taxonomy): domain Archaea; phylum Halobacteriota; class Methanosarcinia; order Methanotrichales; family Methanotrichaceae; genus Fen-7. Next base: position 33,692 of record CAVWIG010000047.1, on the reverse strand, counting down.
GCTATGAACTTCTCAGTCCTAGACCTCGGACCAGTCAGCTTTCCGCTAATAACTATCTCACAGCCTCGCGCTCCAGAATCCATCACCCGACGGAGCATTGACTGGCCCGCCTTGCGGAAGTACCAGCCCCTCTCGAGAGAGGATGCCAACCTATTGGCCACAACCTGGCTGTTGAGGTCTCCCCTTCCAACGTCCTGGACATCGACTTGTGGATTGTCCAATCGGAACCTATGGTCAAGGTCGCGAGTGATCTTTCTGATCAGCTTTCCACCTTTTCCGATCACCATGCCGGGCTTCTCAGCATAGACCGTGATCTGGGTGCCCATGGGTGTCCTGTTCATCTGCATCCCACCATACCCTGCACGGTTCAACTCCTTGGCCAAGTACTCGTTTACCAAAGCCTTTGTGAAGCCATCCTGCACGAACTTCTTCTCAACGGCCATTCAGCTCACCTCGGTCAGGATCATCTCGACCGATACGGTCTCATGGTTCTTGGGGGTTGCCCTGCCCATGGCTCTTGGCATCCATCCTCGTACGGTCCTGCCTTTTAGGGTACCTGCGTGATAGATCTTCATCCCGTCTGGTTCCATGCCTTTGTACTCTGCATTGCTCATGGCATTGGTCAGCACTTCCAGGACGGCCTTCGCCGCCTTCTGGGGATACCTGCCGGCATCAGCGCCTACTAAGCCATGCCTATGGGCCACGTTTCTGGCATAACGCTTGAACGGGACAGCCCTCTTCAGGGCTACGACGTCTTCCAGAAACGCCTTGGCCGCTATGACCTTCATGCCCCTTAGGGAATTACAGATCTCTCGAGCGTGCTTAGGCGAGATGCGAAGCTCCATTCCCATAGCCCTGGACGAGCGACCTGCAGGCACAAGCGAATAATTTAGTCTTCCCAAATCTCACACCTCACCTGAGCGGCACGAACTTGCTGGACCTGGTCGCACCCACTCCAGCGCTTCCATGCGTTACTCTGTGCCTGGTAAGCGCGAACTCCCCGAAATAGTGTCCTACCATCTCGGGAATGACGTCGACCTTCTCGAAGCTCTTGCCGTTGTATATCTCTATGCTCTTTCCCACCATCTCCGGGAAGACGATCATATCCCGCAAATGGGTCCTCACGCTATCGGATGTCTTAAGGTTCGCTAGGAGTTTTTTGTGCTCCTTGGAGATGCCCCTCTTGATGGTTCTCCGCAGCCTAGCTGGGAACATCTCGGCAACTTCTTCCGTGCTAAGTTTTGCCAGGTCTGCTGCCTTATGACCGCGATATGTGAACTCTTCCTTCCTCTTCGGAAGTTTTGATCCTGCTTTCTTTGCCAAAGATATCCCCCTTTAGCGTTTGCCCGTCCTGCGAGCGGCTATCGATCCGACTTTACGTCCCGGTGGGGTGTTCCTGCTCACAGTCTTAGGCCTTCCCGGGTGCTGGCGACCGCCACCACCGAAGGGGTGGTCAACGGCATTCATAGCCACACCACGAACTATTGGCCACTTCTTGGCCTTGGACTGGAACTTGTAAAAGCTATTTCCGGCCTTGACCAATGGCTTGTCCGGCCTGCCGCCCCCGGCAACGACGCCGATAGTCGCCAGGCACTTAGGGGAGAGGCGCTTCATCTCTCCGCTGGGGAGCTGGACTACAGTAGTTCCGGTATCGTGGGCAACCAGAATAGCATAGACGCCTGAAGAGCGTGCGAATTGACCGCCGTGTCCCGGTTGGGATTCAACGTTGCAGATTGGTATACCTTCAGGAATCTCTGCCAGATGTAGCGTGTTCCCAGGCTGGATCTCCGCGGAAATGCCGCAAGCGATCTCCTGGCCCACGTACATGCCCTCGGGCACCAGGATGTACCTCTCCTCCCCATCGTCCAGGGTGACGAGGGCTACGGGCGCGCTCCTGGCAGGATCGCGCATTATATCCTGCACAACTCCCCTTATGGTCTGATCCTGATCTACTTTAATATGCTTCAGATCAGTCCTATACCTGTGGGACGGTGCCCTGTATGTCGGTGTTCCTTTGCCCCTGTTCTGAGACATTAATCTATGACCCATAATCCCACCTACAGCAGTCCTAGCCTTGTGGCAAGCTCATTGGCCTTGTTATCTCCGGCCAGCTTTACGATAGCCTTTTTCTCTCCCCGGGGAGTGATCATGGTTCTGACCGAAACTACTTCTACGTCGAACTGATCCTCCACGGCCTTCTTGATATCAGGCTTGATTGCCCTCATGTTCACCAGGAACTCCATGGTGTTGTTGGAGTCGATCATCCCGGTGACCTTCTCGGTGATTAACGGACTCTTGATGATCATCATCTTATCTGCTCCTTGGAGTTCCTCTCCGCCAGTCGCTGTAGCGAGGCCTCAGTCCAGAGCGTAAGCCTTCCGGCGTGGGTGCCTGGTGCCAACATCTCTGCGTTCAGTCCGTCCACGTTGATGAAGTCCACTCCCGTCAGGTTTCTCGCCGCTTTTCCTAGCCCCTGGTCCTTTCCCACAACGATGAGCAGGCTCTTGCGGTTCTTGTACTTCCTTCCACGCAGCTTCCCCTTGCCAGCGCGTATGGTTCTGCCGTTCTCAGCCCTCTCCACATCGCCCCATAGGCCTGCAGCCACAAGGAACTTCTTTACGTCTGAGGTCTTGTTCAGGGATTCTATGTCGCTCTTGACGACGACCGGCAGCTCCCCTGAGAAGATATGTCCTCTCGCGGAGACGAGGTCGGATACAGCCGTTGCAGCTATGGCAGAGCGAATGGCCTTTCTCCTCTCCTTGATGTTGATCTTTTCAGTCTGATCGGCGTTTGGCTGAGGTGCATGAGACCTTCTGCCTCCCCTGGCCATGGGTATGCCTGCCGCCCGTCTGGCGTTGATGATCCTGGGAACTCTCGAGACACCGTGACCCGGTCCCCACGACCTGGCGGATGTGTTCATGCCGGCATAGAAATGAGGTCCGTAGGACTGCAACCTGTTGGCCTGAGCAGAGAGAACGGCCCTCTTGATCAGGTCCGGCCTGTACTCCTCATCGAATACGGCAGGTAGCTCAATCTGACCTGCCTGGTTTCCTGATAAATCGATAACGTTAGCCTTCATCTCAATCCCTGCTTGGAATCCTTGCTCACATAGAGGAACGAAGGCGCCTTTACGAAGTTCTTTTCAGGTCTTGTTGCCTTTTTCATCCTTATCAGTCTCTTGACTGGCCCCGGCAAGCTTCCCTTAATCAGAATGTATTGGTTATTCACTGCGCCATATCCGAGGAATCCTCCATCCGGAGTGACCTCAGATCCGTCATTGCCTATGGCCATCAATCTCTTGTTGAACTCGGTTCTCTGGTGGTATCCCATCTGTCCCAGTTGAGGAACTCTCCAGCTGATGTGCGCTGGATGCCAGGGTCCCAGGTTGCCTACGTGTCTGACTTTTCCGGTACGGGCGTGCTTCCTCTTGGCAAGCATTATTCCCCACCGCCGGATCGGTCCCTGAGTTCCCTTGCCCTTGGTAATCGCAGATACGTCAAGGATGTCTCCAACCTCGAAGACGTTTGATATGGGCACCTGCTGTCCTAAAAGCCCGCGCGCCATCTCCAGCCGCTCGCTCATCGAGCCGTTTGTTATTGGCATCTCCATGAGCTCCGGCTTTTTCTTGGGTATTCCTTTTACGAGCTTGGGGTTGGTATGAGCTACAACTCGAATATCGGTTATGTGATCGATAATGGCCTCGAGGTCTTCTGCCGAAGAGCCTCTGGTTTTCTTGGGCAGAGTGAGGGCCCTGGACAGTTCGGAATCCAGGTTATCGGCCCAGATCTCGCCAGCGGGGCGCAGCCCTCCGTTGTACATCTCGTAGGCGCGCACAGCCACAACGTTCATTGGCGGCACCTCTACAACCGTCACTGGCACGGAGATCTCCATGCCCTCGGTGAGGCTTCTGGGCCTGTCGTCAATCATTATAACGTGGGTCATGCCTGCTTTATACCCTGCAAAGCCAGTAATGCCAGCCTTCTCTCCGTCAGCCGCCCAGCTCCTGATCCTTGGAACCTCGCTCTTGGCTCGTATTCTCGGGCTATAGGCCAGCGAACCTCGTCTTGGTCGGTGAAGATGTCCCATTTACTCCTCCATTGCAACTAGGTTAAGCAGCGCGAGGGTGGCATAGACCGCCTCCTCTACTCGGACTGTCTCAGTTCCCTGTTGCGGAATAGTGTTCATCATGCAGTATCTATCCATGAGCTCTTTACTCAAGAATGCATCAACGCCTCGTGCAGGGGAGCCGAATACCACCGCAAGGTCGCTAGGGCCTGCTCTTCCTTTTCTTCCTATCTTGTGCAGGAGGTCAGCCGTTATAGGCGTTCCCTTCCTTGAGGTAAGAAGCACAAAAGCGTCCGTCGAGCCAAGATAATCCTCCAGGCTCCCGACTACCTCTGTCTCATAACCCCAGTATATGGGGATCTCTTTACGGCCAACAGGCTCAGCGGCGAGAGGGTCTAGCGAAAAGATTCTGACACTTAGGCGTTGTCCAGCTTCGAACTTCTCTATCAGTGCGAAGGGGAATTGGGCGATCGACACCGATTTCCACCCATACGCCGCCATCAGATCCGACGCTTTCGACGACTGCTCCGACTCGGTACTCGCCGATCTTGAGCGCTGACGTCTTTGAGTTGATTGGATGATGAGGGGTGCGCAGCGGCGGCAGAATTCCGACGTGTCTCAGCTCCTCCCTGCGGGGGATGAGCAATCTACGCAGGTACTGCGGGGTATCCATGTACCGCAACACCATGCTTATGAACCGGGAGTCATCGAACTCTTTGTCCTTGTAGATGACGATTCGGTTCACGCGAAACACTGCTGCTGCCCTGGCGATGAGGCCGACCTTGAGCGTGCGAACACGCAGGTCCCGCGACTCCATGGTTAGAGAGGACGGGATTAGGATAGCTCTATCGCCGCAACCGTTCATCAGATGTCCGAGTTGAGAAGATGGTAGATATATAAAAAGGTTTGGTAAAAGAGAGGATCAGACTTCGACGTCAGCAGCAGGTTCTGGGCAGGTCAAGCCGCTCAACCCTTCCTAAATGCTGTCTCGATAAGCTCCACCCTCAATCTATTCATTAGGCTGCTTTGGGTTGGGGAGACGTTTTTTTTAAGAGAAGATCCATCTACCGGAGCCCGATCTTGGATTTTATCGCTCGTATATCCTTCTCGATCCGCATCAATCTCTCATCGCTGTGTTTTATGATGTCTACCCGCAGACCTCTGATTTCTTCGATGGATTTGTCTTGCTTATCGAGCATACCATCCATTTTGCCATTCATCTTGTCTAGCACAACATTCATCTTACCATTAATATCTAGCAGACCACCCATCTTACCATTCATATCTAGCAACAGGGGGATGGCCTTATTCAGTTGAATTGCAGAGCAGACCTGTGCATACTCACCGGCTCGCATAACTTCGCCCTCATAATCCTCGAACGCTACACTTGATGTCTTGGCGTGCTCAGGCTTCTTGGTCTCTACCAGCTTCCTGAAGTCTTCTATTAACTCTTCATCGCCCTCGATTAGAGCTATTATCTCCTGCTCCCCGTTTTCAGTTCGATTGCGAGCGTTGAACCCTCTGAGGCCTAAGTCAAGGGCATTGCTCATTAGGAAGTATCTGTAGCCTACTTCGTGGACTTGTGGCCCAGTGATTCTAATTTTTTGCTTCATCTTCTTTCATGATATGTACTATTTCGTCTATTTGCCAGTTTCTACTTATTGCCAGGCCACCTGCACCAGTGGAAATTCAATAATACTCATTCTCGCCTTAATTCCACCTTCAACTTTCTCGACAAATTATCAAGATCCTGCACCACATAGAAGAACGCCATCCACGACCACTTGCCCCATCTGCGCAGTCCTTCTTTCTTTATCCCGTCTATCGCCTTCCTTCTGTCCTTGGGCTCTTCTCCATTGAACAGCTTTCCAAAGACATCAACCGACCATGCATCGATGGGAAATCCGCCGTGGGGATTTATTATGTCCGCCGAATAGTCGCCTATTCCCGGCAAATCCAATAGCCTTCTTTTGGCCTCCTCTGGCGTGAGCTTTTCCAGCTCTTCGGTTGTTGGAAAATTCTCGCTTTCAAGCTTTCTGGCAAGATTTGCCACGAACTTCGCCCTGTACCCGAGGTTGCATGCCTTCGCAAGCTCTGGAGCGTCGTGTTTGGCTATTGCTTTGGGCAAAGGCCATACCCGCACCTTCTGGCCGTCGAATTCAGCGACATCACCATAATTGGTTATGAGACAGCTCATCATCTCATCACTTCTCTTGAATGTCGTCATCTGTAGCAGTATAGCCAGCAGAGCATCCGGGAAAATCGTGCTCGAAGATGTGCTGTGCATTCCATAAAGATCCTCGACCACGAGCTTCAGTATGCTGTCGCTTTGGGTTAGATGGTAGAACTCGGCCAGATCCCCGTCCGCACTGAGATCGTGGGCCAGCGATTGCTTTATTTTGTTTAGCTGTTCCGGCTTAGGTTCGCTCTTTAGAAAAAGCTGGGCACTAATCTTCGGCTGCTCTGTTGTGCCCATTGACATGAGTTTGGTGCCGACGAGAACGCCGCTGTGATGAGTTGCTGTCCAAATAGTGCCTTTCTCATAGACTTCAAAGGGCGTGAATAGAGACCAACCCGCTGGCTTTCTGACGGTGAGGTCAAAATTATACGGTGGGATCGGATCTATCTCATATTCAAAGGAATACGATAGTTTTACCATTGCGATCTATGAGATTCCACTTGAAATTATTTAAGCCTCTGTCTAGTGAGGTCTAATGAGGCGGTTAAGGCCTTCAAAATACGAACTTCAGTTCGTAAGCTCTATTGAGCGACTTCATTTTGGCAGCGGTGCAAAGGTCCTGGGGTCCAAGGATACCTTGTTCTGGCAGTAGCTGCAGATCGTCTCCAGACAGGAGCCTTTCTGTAGGGCCTCGTCGACATCTTCCTGAGGAGTCAGGTACTGGGTCATCTCCTCCCCGCATTTCGGACAGGTCACCTTCAGCCAGTCTAAACTGCTCAAATCACGGAGCGTTCTTATCAGCTTCCCTATTGCGTCGCTGATTTCAGGCCTGGAGAAGACGATAGGCTTTAGATGCTCTATAAGAAAAGGCAAATAGGCATCTTCTTCCAACAGTGGTATAACTAGCAGATCAATGCCCCTGGCCAGGCCTATCTCCTGGCACACTGTGGCTGAGGCCGAGCCGTCCTTGGTCAGCAGGGCTACCAGGCAATCAGAGTTGCGAATTCCAAAAGACACCCGCTCTGCCCTGGATATACCCGGGCTGAGCTTGTACATTGCAGCATAGCTCTCCAGCCCCACTCTCCACAGAGCCCTGGAGAGCTCTTGAGCCAGTTCTTCGTCCTGCTCGGCATGAGAGATGTATATTCTGGAGATCATCGGATAATCAAGCATTGGCTTTATTCAAGAACTTATTCCAATCAACTCTACACAATCAACTCTGTCCTATCTGTTGATAGTGACCGATCCGGACAAAAGTAGAAAAGTGCATCTGCCATCCATCAAACCGAATGGAGCAGATGTGTATAGTTGAGCCACCTGCTGGAAAGTTAGTCAGTCTAATCCAGGCCAGCTAGAGGAATGGCCCGATCATTCTCGGCCTGAAGCTGCAGCCTGCGATAGACATAGGCGTTGGCCAACCACGAAACAGGTACAGTTGCGATCAACCCTACTCCCAAGGCTATCATTCCCAGGATGTTAATCCCAACAAGAGCCAACCAGAACAGCACCAGATTCTGCTTCACGCCTTCTGTCAGGACTCCGCTTCTTTTGATGGCTTCAATAGGTCCCATGCCCTTGTCTATGATCAGGTAGTCGTAAAACTGATATTTGACCGCCAGGTAAATGCCGGGGACGATTAGGAAGACGAACCCAATGGCCACCATTATTCCGTAGACTAGCGATCCGACCAGGTAATTGAGCAGAAGTCGATAAGCTGAGAAAAGATCACGATAAGTTGCCTTCTCCTGGTCGCAGAACTTCAGGGAGATCTTAATGACGCCCATGCTGATGAGCAAATCCAAAATCCAGGATATGACGCTCACTGCAATAACCAGCAATTCTGGTGCTTCCTCAGAGAATGAAGACATTACCAAGCCGACTAGAAGGTTGACCGCTACGATAATTGCCAGCATTCCCAGGAAGAAACCGAAGTTTTTCTTCAGAGTATTCCATCCGAATAAAACTGCTTCGCTTTTCGAGAAGAATCTCGGTGACATGGCTAATCACTGTATCACAATTTATTAAAAGCTTTTGATTGAAATTGAGAGACTCCTGGAAGACTCGCCCCTTGAGACAACAATACGAAGACTCCAGAGAAGATTAAGCTAGATTGATTTGCTCTAGTAAGACTTACTTATACTAATGCGTGAAATCTCCCATTTTACGAGAAACAAAGAGAAGACGAGTTGGGTTTCATTCTTTAATCCTGCCACTTTTTATATTCATTAGATTGTACGAACTGTTGTCAAGACAGGTCAAGAGATGACGAAGGCATCCATAACCCCAACCGCTCGGAATCAGAACGAAGGGAACTTATCTGTTCTGGTCTCATAATGGCGATGCCGAGCAAGAAAGCGATTGGCGGACTAAAGGCGCAGGGTGCGATAAGAATGAGCGACACTGGCGGCAACACTGAAGAAATCGAAGTCGAAAACAGCGACATAATCGCAATCAGGGACTTGATGAAGGTCTACAAAGGCGGAGTGGACGTCGTGGCCCTCGACAACATCAACCTCAATATAAGAAGCGGCGAGTTCCTGGCAATCGTTGGGCCAAGCGGCAGCGGAAAGAGCACTCTTCTTAATATGATCGGCCTGCTGGACACACCTACCAGCGGTCAGATCACGCTCAAAGGGACGGACGTCACTAAGATCAGTCCAAACGAACGTGCCAGACTCCGGAACAAGGAGCTGGGTTTCGTCTTCCAGTATCACCATCTCATACCGGAGTTCACAGCCCTTGAGAATGTCATGATGCCCATGTTGATTGCAGGCGAAAACAAGACCGTAGCAAGGGATCGGGCTAAGGCGCTTCTGGATGACGTCGGCCTGGGGGACAGGCTGGATAACAAGCCCAACCAGCTTTCGGGAGGCCAGAACCAGCGCGTTGCTGTGGCGAGGGCGCTTGTGAACCGGCCATCGGTTGTCATTGGGGATGAGCTTACCGGAAACCTGGACACAAAAAGCTCCAACCGGATATACGAACTGCTTAGGGAACTCAATCGCAAGACGAACCAGACATTCATTTTGGTCACCCACGACATTGTCATGGCGAAGAAGACGGACAGGATCCTCAGGATCGTTGACGGGAAGATGGTCAGCGAGCTTAAGCGAGATGGGGATAGGTTCGTTCGCAGCGGAAAGGACGAAAATGCCGATGAGTGAAGAATAATCAATGCTGTAGATGGGCGTTCCGCCCGACTTACATAGTCAAACGTTGCGGCGGCGGACCCCGCTGCAAGCAGGCGGGGCATGTTCCCGCCGCCGCCAAGTTAATCGAATTCAAGCAAACTCATTTGCATAAATCCTTCTTTTTCTTCCGTTGTTCCTTGCATTTCGACATAATTGCGAATTATGTCCGATAATATCCCATCACCTACCGTCCCAATATATCCCCCATCGCTCCAAAATTCGCTGCCCCAAAGTGCTTTTTTGATTTCAGGAAATCTTTTGAAAATTTCTCTTGCGGTTATGCTTTTTATTATTTGCATAATCCTTGATGGCGAATGCTTTGGAGCTGCTCCAACGAAAATATGTATGTGATCTCCATCAGTCCCAATGGCATCAAATACAAATTGATATCGTTCTCCCAATTCTGAGCAAATATACTTGAAATATTCAATCTTATTATTTCCAGAAAGTAATTTCTTTCTATACTTTATACATAGAACCATGTGATACCTAATTTTGTACACGCAATGATTCGCCCTTCCTAATTTAACCATAAGCCGAATATGCAACTACCCTTAAGTCGGTTTTCATGCTCATCCCCGCAGCAAGCTGCGGGGTATTCACTTAAAAATCAAACTCAGCATTCGGAACACAATCCCACCGAGGAAGATCGCAAACGTCACCTCAAAAACTGTGATGCCGGAAGCCTTCTTCCAGCCGAACTCTTTGGCAAGGCAGAGGATAAGGGCTAGGCAGGGGACGTAAATCATTGTCACAAGCGCCAGGACTATCAGCTGCACCGGAGACATTATGGATGCAAAGTTGGTCGTCTGGAATATTACCGCCAGCATCAGTATGGTCAACTCTTTTCTCACTATCCCGAAGATCAAGAGGATGCCCGCCGCAACCGGCAGCCCGAGCCATCCCACTGTAACTGGGCTCAGGACATTGTTAACAGGGTTCAGCAATCCTGCAGCGTAAACTGCCTGAAGCACGGCACTGCCTATGATGTACGCCGGGAAGACTATCCATAGTAGCGACTTCGTTCGGGCCCATGTCTGCTTCAGAACGACTTTTGCAGATGGCACATGATAGTTAGGCATCTCCATTATGAGGCCGACCGACTCTCCAGGCACGACTTTGAACGCGATCCTTCCCAGAATTAGTATGAGGATTATATCGAAGACGTACAGCGCAAGGGCCCACCAGATGCTGACGAATTTTGCTACCAGCCCAAGGATCACAACTGTTCTTGCAGTGCAGGGGACCAGGGTGACCAGGAACGCTGCTACCAGCTTTTGCTTTGGAGTCTCCATAATTCTGCATGAGAAGCATGCGGGCACGTTGCATCCGTAACCCAGGATCATGGGAATTATCGCCTTGCCGTGCAGTCCAAGCTTATGCATTCCCTTATCGAGCATGAGAGATATTCGGGTTAAGTAGCCCGAGTCCTCGATCGCTGCTAATACTATGTAGAACGGCAACACATATGGTATAACCAGGGTTACGCCCGCGACAAAGCCCGTGAAGGCACCATTCCAGATAATATTTCCGAGCGGACCTGAGACCACAGGTTCGTACTGCCCGATGAAACTGAACGCATCGGACAAAACTCCTGAAATCCAGGACCCAACAACAAATGTCCATACCAAAAGGCCGCCTATGACGCCAACTATCCCCAAATAACCGAGGATTGGATGCAGGGCAATTCTGTCTAGCTTATCTGTGAGCGTTTCTTCCTCGGTGCGGATCTTCTGGACTGTTCTTGCGATCTCATCCGCAATTTTGTAGCGTTCGGCACTTATGACCACGCTGCTGGGCTCGCCATGTATCCTCTCGATCTCCTCTGCCAGATCCCATGCAGCCTGAACGATGTTCTTGTCAAGCCGCTCAATGAGCCTCGTGATCTCCTCGTCTCTTTCCAGAAGCTTTATGGCAAGCCATCTGTGAGGATAGTCGGTCTCAACTTTTTCTAGTAGAGACGCAAGCACCTCTATCCTCTGCTCAACCTCTCTTCCGTATTTGATCTCTGGAGGAGTTCTTCTACGATCTGCCAACTTCACTATCTGTTCGGTCAGCTCAGAAATGCCCTTTCCTTTTATGGCAACAGTAGGAACAACCGGGGCTCCCAGGAGATCTTCCAGCTTCTCGTAGTCTATGGAGATGCCCTTCTTCTCCATGAGATCGATCTGGTTCAATGCGATTATCACGGGTGCATTTAATTCCAGAAGCTGGATAGTGAAGAACAGATTTCTCTCAAGAGCCGTTGCATCCACGACGTTGACCACTATTTCCGGCTTCTCCAGGGCTATGAAATCCCTGGATACAAGCTCCTCCATTGAATAAGTGGAGAAGGAGTAGATCCCTGGCAAGTCTATTATCTTGATCTTTCGTCCTTCATGATGCAGCATCCCCTCTGCGCGTTCGACGGTCTTTCCCGGCCAGTTGCCTATTATCTGGTCAACTCCAGTCAACTGGTTGAATACTGCGCTCTTCCCAACATTAGCATTGCCAGCTAAAGCCACGATGAGATCTGCATTTCCCTTCAATTTCTTAGACAGGGGACAGCTCGGGCAGACAATCATTTCAGTCTCCCCTCGCAGCCTCGACGAAGATGTTGTCAGCGATATCATGTCCCACTGCCAGGGACGTTCTCCTGACCGACAGCTCGATGGGCCCAAAGAGAGGAGTCTTTCTCATTAGTGTAACCTCCGTTCCTGGAGTAAGCCCAAGGTCTGAAAGCCTCTGAATGACCTTACGGCTCCCTCGAAGAAAAGCGATTGTTCCCTTCTGACAGGGCTTCATGTCGGTAATAGGCAAAATTTTTCTTTGGCCAACTGATACATCTTTTTCTAATGCTTCTTTGCACTGGTTGCAGGTCTCAATACCCTTTTCGCAGGGGTATATCAGTTTGCCGTCAGGACATCTGGCCGGGGCATCAAGCTGCCTGCATATGGCGTCCCCGACCTCATCGGAGATGGAGTGCTCCATCTTGCAAGCCTCCTCGTGGACCTTCTCAGGAGCTATGTGAAGGATCTTCGCCAAGAATACCTCGAGAAGCCTGTGTTTTCTCTTGATCTTCTTCGCGGCCTCAACCCCTCTCGTTGTTAGGGAGACCCCTTTGTAGGGCTCGTACTGGACGAGGCCGTTGCGGGCCATGTTCTGGAACACCTCAGTCACGCTGGCTGGGGCGATTTTAAGCTTATTTGCAACTTCGGTGGTCTTGGCTGTGCCTTTCTCTCCGGCTATATCGAAGATGGCTTCGACGTACTCCTCTATCTGTTCCTTGGGCATATTCTACGAGGACATTAAGGTCAACCTAAATATAATCATTTCGGTCAACCTAAATTAAGTCACGTTTTTTTTGCACTTATCATGAAAGGTCATTTGTTTTCAAACATTTAGAATATACTTATAATTATCATTCGTGGTACTAAAGCTTTTTAGCGGTCCATTTTAATCATTACACAAAGTTAAAATAGTATTAAAGCTATTTCAGAATAAGAAAAGTTATAATGAAAATAATCGGATCGATTTGTTCGGCGTTCCAGCAGAGCCCTCTTAGCTCTGAGCCGGACTGATCTGTTCCAAGAAAAGGAGAGACTATGCCATTATGGATACCGTTGGGAATTGTTCTTTTGGGGGGAGCTGTTGGAGGCGTTATCAATGCCATAATCAGCGATAATGGATTCGTCGTGCCTCGTGAAGAGACCGTCGATAACGTCTGTATCGTGAGGCCGGGCATTGCAGGTAACGTTCTTGTAGGGGCTGTTGCAGCCTTCATCTCCTGGGGGCTTTACGGCTCGTACAGCGGAGCGCTCATTTTTAGTGGTTCAAGCGGCGTAGGCATGAGTGAGCTGAACCTCACCTTATCATCCGTAGCAGGCGCGATATTGATAGGCATAGGTGGAGCCAGGTGGCTGACTAATGAGGTGGACAAGAGCCTCTTGAAGACTGCAGCAGTAACTGCAGCTGTCTCCCAGCCATCATCAGAGGATTCCCAGAGAATGGTTATGGCGACCCCGTCTCAGACATTCAATATCGCCAAGGGTATGTACCTAAACAAATAGACAAAGATCGAATTCAGCTATTTTATTTAATATTCTTTTTTTATTATTTGCATTCGAAGAGAACGTAAATTATTTCATCATAAATCTCAATACTTAATTTCGAAACTAATGCGCTACAACCACAGAAATCATGCAGGCAACGCAGGAGATGTATGGAAGCATTTTATCCTGGCAGAGGTAGCAGAATATCTTCTGGCCAAGGAAAAGAACCTCGCCTACCTTGAGAGCCACGTGGGTTATCCCAATTACTCTCTGGAAAAGCCTGGCGAATGGCAGGATGGCATTGGCGAGTGTTGGAAGCACATTGATGTTCTAAAAGAGTTCAGCTATTTCGGCGTCCTTGAAAATATGAATCCTTCGGGGTTGATGATTTATCCTGGTTCTGCTGTCTTGGTGCTGATGGCGGCCACAAGAGCCGGCTTTGGCCTGAAAGCTGACGTCTGGGATATAAATCCGGAGGTAGCTGCCTCTTGGCATGACATAACCCTTCCGGGATCGAATAAGTTTTGTTTTCATCTTGGAGATGGTTTTTCGGGTGTAATGTCTTTAATGGACAGATCCGAGCCTGCGCTTCTTCTGATAGACCCTCCGTACCTGGAAATAAGAGACGTTGAAAGAGCCATGGACCTTCTCGAAAGAGCTACAAGGTCAGGCTGGACTGTTCTCTGGTGGCGGATGATCGATGTCGATGCTATGCAGGATATATGTTGCAACTCCGAGATGTATTCCGTGAACTTCTCTGATGTTGGAATGAGCTGCGGCAAGTGGAGAAGAGCCACTATGACAGTTGTAGGAGATGACGATTTACAGGAGTGGGTGAACCGGCAGGCTCGAAGTTTTCATAGAATCATGCAAAATCCAGAACCTATTTAATATCTCGATCCAACTTATTTATGGGGTACATCGTTTGCGCAGTTCAGTCAAGCTAGGCCTGGCACTCTTTGCTCTGGCGTCGATCTACAGTCTTGTATTCATGGGGCTGATGACCTATGAGGGACAGAAACAGAACGTAGATCCAATCACCGCTATCTACTGGGTTATAGAAACCATAACTACACTAGGCTATGGAGACATAGTCTTTCGTAGCGGTGCAGGGCGTTTATTCACAATCGTAGTCAGCGTATCTGGATTGTTCATCTTGTGGGCCGTGGTCCTTCCCTTCGAGGTTACCCCAAGAATAGAGAAACTGGCAAAGGTCATTCCAACTGCTGCGCCACCCAAGATGACCAACCACATAATAATTTGCGGATATAATTCTATAGTGGAAAGCCTTACGGAGCGGCTCACTATGCTAAAGATGCCGTTTCTGATCCTGGAGAGATCTGAAGATATGGCCAGGAGAATATACCAGAAGTACCCAACGGTTCTGGGCGACCCAACAGATCGCGAGGTTCTTGTCAATGTCAACCTTGAACATGCCAGGATGTTCATAGCCAACGAGACCGAAGAGCTTAACGCAGAGGCCATAATGGCAGTCCGAGATGTCTCGGATATCGAGATTATCGCCCTTGTGGACGACCTGGCCAGGTGCCAGATTCTAAGCTATGCCGGAGCATCAAGAGCAATCTCCCCAAAAACGCTTCTGGGCAACTTCATCGCTCAGATAGCTGTTCCTTCCAAAAGGCAGCTACTTCCTGGAGCGATCCCCCTTTTCGGTGATCTTTTGCTGGCAGAGCTGCCTATCTATCCCCGGAGTGAGCTGATCGGCAAGAGTCCTAACCACGATCATTTAAAGGAAACAGGAACGAGCATAGTTGGAATCTGGCAAAAGGGTGTGTTCAAGCCCAACCCAGAACCAGAAGACACAATCCAGCTCAACTCAGTGCTCATGGCTGTAGGAGACAAAGATCAGCTATCTAGGATTAAGGATCTCACCATCGGGAGCCGAAGAGAGGGCCCCATAATAATCGTAGGACACGGTGACGTCGGAAGGCAAGTTGCCATGGCCATTTACAAGAGCGGCATCAGCCCTACAGTGATTGATCTGCGAGACTTGGGAGAGAGGCCTTTCAATCACGTGATAGGCGATGGAACTTCAGAAGAGGCTCTGGTTCAAGCCGGAATAAAGGATGCAGTTGGCACCCTGGTCATGCTGGACAAAGATCCGGATGTGATATACTCTACTCTGCTCATAAGAAACCTTAACCCCAGCACCTTTATCGTTGCTAGAGCTAACCATATCAAGTCCTCAGAGAAGATCTACCGGGCGGGAGCCGATTACGTAGCCTCTGTGCCCATCATCGCCAGCCACATGCTTGCCAAGATAGCTCAGGGGGAAGATGAGGTGCTTGATATGCTCTTTGAGGATCTCGTAGTCAAGATTTTTAAAGTCCATAAGGGATCCGGGCTTTTAAGAAGGACTTTGGGCTCGTTAGATATCCCCGGAAGATTCGGATGCGGGATCGTGGCGATCGAGCGAAATGGTCAGGCGAATCCCAGCATAGATATTAATGCGGTGTTAAGGCAAGGCGATTCTGTGGCAATAATTGGCAGACCAGGAGGGATAGAGGCCTTCGCCCGTGCGTGCGATCGAAAGCCAGCCGCCAGGTGGATGTCGAGAAATAAAATGTAAAAGGTCGCTAATTGAAGTAGACCAAGATTAAGAATAGGAAAAGAGGATTAGGGACAATATAAAAAATTGCCCAAAAAAAGTCGATGCATAGCATTCATATTATATTTTATGATATGGACGGTTACTGTACTTTCCAAGTTTCTCCTTTATTTATATTTTCTAAATTATATCAAATTATATTTTCAATCCCATGCTTCTGAGTATATAAAGCAATCCGCCTTCCGGTACGGGTATATTAAAATACATCAGCACATATTCAAATGTTTCACCTAATGCTTGCATTTTTACTAGGTCGATCATGTCGCCCATAGTTCTTGGATTTGAACCGTCCCCAGATGGCGGATTGTCTATTTCCCATAAGAGAATCGCAGTCCATACTGAGAAGACTAGCTGAATAAATCTTTCAATTGATTGTTTTTCTCTTAATTGGTAATCTTTGAATCCTAATTTTTGATTTGTCTCTCTGTGGGCCGTCTCGATATCCCATCTATCCTCGTAAATTGAGAGTATTTCTTTCGACGAAAGCGATTCATTAGTGCTTATAAAATATTTTGTAGTGCTCTCCTTTTTTCTCTTTGAGACTACAAGTTTAACTTCGCCTACCTTGTCTATGACTACCTTCTTTTCAAATGCATAGTAGGTCTTCTTTTTGCCCCGAACACTAATAGTTGTCTTAATAAAATACTTATCCTCAATTTGGTTTGCTAAGTCTCTAACCTGAAAACACATGTCCTTATTTATCCTGATTTTCTTATCAGATTTGATTTGGCAGACTATATTATGCCCTAATTTGAGACACTTGTTAAAGAGATCAGAAGAAAACCACCAGCTATCGAAAACGATATAAAGGTCCATGCTTTTTGGTACTTCTAATGGTTCAATGATCTCGTCCAAGGCAATCTCCATTTTTGTTCTAAAATTCTCATTTTCGTCATCATTCTTGATATACATCTTAGCTTTATGTGGTATGAATAATCCTTTGGATTGGATAACAGAGGTAACAAAATTGTTACCCCAAATGTAGGTTTCTTTACTATGATCATAAAATTTTCCTACACCTTCCGTTTGAGTTCCTTCCTTCTCATTGTATGTGTCATCAATTATTAACAACATTCTATCATTTTCTTTTAAACATAATTTCTCAATAAAAAGGTCCACTTTGCGTTGAGCAACTTCATCCTCGTCCCAATTCGCATCGCTAAAGAACCAATTGTACGAAGAGCGTGCTTTTTTTCCTTTCCTACATTCGGCCATAGTATCACAAAGGTTGGAAACGGTCTTGGATTTATCACACACGCTTAACGCTCCACACAAATCTCGAAACGATCCATAACTCGGTTTCGTAAAAAGATCCTGAAATTCATTCAAGAACGGCTCTAATTGTAATGGTACCTTTATTATTTTGATCATTCTACTCCCAAAAGAGAGAATTTGATCCTAGTATAAAACCCTTACTTTTTATTTTTTTTATTAAATTTATATTCTAATTTAATCTGATGATATTATAAATATACGAAAAAGTTGGAAAGTACAGATGGACGGTTAGATGGATAAATTCGACCTTATCGTTATTGGCTCGGGGGCCGGGGTGCACATCGTTTCTAACGCGGTGTATGAAGGAATGAGAGTGGCCCTAGTGGAACAGGGTCCCCTGGGCGGGACATGCCTTAACAACGGATGCATACCCTCCAAGATGCTCATCTATCCGGCTGATGTAATCCGCACAATTCAGGGCGCAAAGTCTGTTGGAGTTGAGGCCAGCATAACCGGGATCGACTTTCAGCTGATAATTAAGCGGATGCGGTCGGTCGTTGAATCCGGAAGAAAAGAGCTGGAACGATCCGTTGAGGCAGAGGAAAAAGTCACTCTGTACAGAAGCTCTGCAGAGTTCATCGATAACTATACATTAAAATCAGGCGACAAAATACTGACTGCACCAAAAATCGTTTTAGTCTCGGGGGCCAGAGTTCACATACCGCCCATCCCAGGTCTAAAGGAAGCGGGTTATCTTGACAACTCGTCCCTATTGAATATTACAGAGATTCCAAAGAGCATCGTCATCATAGGCGCAGGGTACGTAGGATGTGAGTACGGCCATTTTCTATCTGCCATGGGCTCAGATGTAACAATCCTCGGAAGAAGCCCGCAGGTGTTGAACAACGAGGACCCTGAGGTGTGCAGGATCGTTAAGAAAGTCCTGTCGGGGGATTTGAAGTTGTTAGTCCGCCACGAGGTGATAAAGGTCGAGGCGCGAGACGGAAAAAAGATCGCTTTCGCCAGAAACCTGGACGACAATAATGTCTACGAGTTCCAGGCTGATGAAATCCTGGTTGCAGCAGGGAGAATATCCAATTCTGATATCTTGAAACCAGAGAATACGGGAGTGAAGACCGACAAACAAGGCTGGATAAAAGTAAATGAGTACCTGGAGACCAGCAAGCCGGGAATTTGGGCTCTTGGCGATGCCATAGGAAAACACATGTTCAGACACACCGCCAACTACGAAGCGGAGCTCGTATGGCACAACATCGCCAACACACAGAAGGAGAGAGTAGATTTTCATGCCGTACCGCATGCGGTCTTTACACATCCCACAGTAGCGAGTGTCGGGCTGAAAGAATCTGATGCGGTTGCAGCGGGGCACAAAGTTCTGATTGGAAGGGCCAAGTACACCGAAGTTGCCAAAGGAGTTGCTATGGACGAGGAGAACGGCTTCGTCAAAGTCGTATTAGAGGAAGAGACCGGCAAGATCCTGGGCTGCACCGTTGTCGGCTCTGAGGCACCTGAACTCGTTCAGCAGGTGGTCTACCTCATGAACACTGAATACCAGGACCCTGAGCCTCTGATAAAATCGCAGGTGATACACCCCACTCTTAGCGAAGTTATTGCCAAGGCCTTTGCAAACCTGGAGCATTCGGAGCATTTCGCCGAAGGACATGCTACCGCTAGGAAAAATACAAAGGTGATATGATGAATGATCATTTGCGAATAATTATTACTTATTGAAGTGGCAATAAGTGCTGTTCTGAACAAAGAGTGTACCTAGTGCACCATAACATTAATTTTGCAAATTAATATAATGCCTGTTTAGCTTTAATCTTGCATCATTCTTCGTGAATTTCCATCTTACAGTAGTTTTTTTTGCGTTACGTTCTTGTGCCCACACCGAAGCCTCTTTGGTTAAAGTATCGATGTCTCCAATCCGACGATCGAGGCATTGCTTCGATAGGGCTGAGAGTTCTATCTCAGCCATGTTGAGCCAGCTACCTTTCTTTGGCGTATAATAATATTCGAACTCCTTAGCCAGCTCAAACGCCTCTTCAGGCGCAAAAGCATTATAAAATGAGCCTGAAGTATGCGTATTGAGATTATCCTGGACCAATCGAATGGATTCTACACCTGGATATTGCTGGGTAAGTTCTTTCATGAAATGGGCGTAGTCCACCCTTGTCCTGTGCTCCATGACACGAATCATTCTTTTTCCTGCATGAAGATCAAAAGCAATAAGGATGCAACATGTCCCGTTACGGACGTATTCATAATGCACCTTCTTCGGACTGCCTGGTTTCATGGGTATAGGCACTAAGACATCGCCTATCAGTTGGCATGGCCTCTCGTCGAAACAAACCACAGGATGCCTCGGATCATATGGTTGCTCGTACAGAGTTAATACATTTTCCATGTTCCAGATATATTCGCTCGTCATGCTCCCTATGCACCATCGCTGTTTGAGCCATGGCTTTATTTCATTTTTTTTAACGCTCTGCAAACGCTCATTCCTGAGATCGAGTCCACTTCCCCCAGCTCAACAAGCTTGTCGGCCAATAGATTCAGCGTCCATCTCGATCTGCCTTCAGGCGGATCTGAGCAAGCAATGCCGGTCAGTTTAGCCTCAACTCGTGCATCTATCTTCGGAGGCGCTCCACTGCGAGATCTTTCATTCAATGCAGATTCCAGGCCACCCTCGAAATATCTCTTTCTTATCCTCACTATTGTCGTTCTGCTCGCCTTCAATGCATCAATGATCTCCGCATCGGATTGCCCTCCATCGGCCAGGAGCAGTATTCTTGCGCGAGTTAAACTCCTTGCAGACGACTTCCCACGACGGATGTACTGGTTCAACTCTTCTCGTTCTTTCTCTTCCAGTTTCACACAGAATTTTGTTTTTCTTGCCACAATCTATATTCTAGACCTTTTATAAGATTTAAAACTTGCGTTATGGTGCACTAGCAAAAATTCATCATACTCACGTCGCATTAGGTTGAACCTTTGCAGAGCAAGGATATGTCCAGCTTCATACGGGCCTTCATGGGTTTTGCAATCTACAAGTGAATCCGCCACGTCCGCCCAGATGATAAGTCCGAAAATGAGAGCACCACATACAGAATTACCAATTCATCATACCTGCGAGTTACTCTTTCTTCTCAGATGTCGATCACTTAAAATATCTTCATCGCAAAAACCAAAATTCAATGCTCCTCCTTGGTGTAGACGAAGCCGGCAAAGGCCCCGTTATCGGCTCCATGTTCGTGGCAGGACTTGTCATCGACGAGGAGAAGCTCTTCGACCTGGCAGCGATCGGCGTGAAGGACTCCAAGCAGCTAACTCCAGAGCGCAGGGAGCTCATGGCCAAGAAGCTAGACAAGATAGCTGACGATAAGTACATCCTGGAGGTCGCCCCCAGAGTCATAGACGAGCTGCGCCAGGTCATGACCATGAATGACATCATGGTCCGCTGCTTTTCCCAGGTTCTACAGAGGCTTTCGTCCGCAAACCGTGCTATCCTCGACGCCGCGGACGTAAACGAGGCCAGATTCGGCGAACGGGTACGAAAAGCCAGCGGCACATCCATGGAGATCCTGGCCGAACACAAGGCCGATCAGAACTATCCGGTAGTCTCGGCCGCATCAATCCTGGCCAAGGTGCAAAGAGACAAGTCCGTCCGGGAGCTGGAGCAGTCCATGAACTGCATAATAGGAAGCGGCTACCCAGGTGATCCCCTGACCATCGAATTCCTGGGCAAGTGGGTTAAGGAGCACGGAGACCTTCCACCCTGTGCAAGGCACACCTGGGTTACGGCTCAGCGTATAAAAGCTAGTTTTATATAGGCCGCCCTAGCAGTATCCATCTGAGGGATCCTGTTGGATATAGAAGAAACGTTGCTCATGATACCGGGGCCAGTGAAGGTAGCGCCACGAGTACTTCGGGCCATGTCCAGGCCCATGATCAGCCACCGGAGCGGCGACTTCGGGGCTATTTACGAAGATTGCCGCAATCTGCTCAAGGATTTTTTCGAGACAAAGAACGATATTGTCGTCATGACCGGCAGCGGAACTGTGGGCATGGACGCAGCAGTTGCCGGCCTAATCGGCAGGGAAGACAAGATCGTAACAATATCAAATGGCAAGTTCGGTGAGAGGTTCACCGAGATAGGCGAGCGTTATGGAAAGGCTGTGCCCGTAAAGTCTGAATGGGGCACTCCAATAGATCTGGACAAGGTTGAGGCTGCTCTCGAAGGGGGTGCCAAGGCCGTTGCAATGGTCCACAACGAGACCTCTGTTGGGCTGATCAACCCTGCAAAAGAGGTGGGAAAACTTGCCCACAAGCACGATGCCGTATTCATCGTGGATGGTATCTCCTCAATCGGAGGCAACGAGTTCCACACCGATGCCTGGGATGTTGATATAGCCATAACAGGCTCCCAGAAGGCACTGGCAGTACCCCCTGGCCTGGCAATCGTCTCCGTGTCCCCGCGAGCAGAGGAGCGATTCCAGGATAAGAGCGCAAGCTACTACGCAGATTTGAAGGCTCACCTCAAGAGTGCTAGAAAGAGCCCGGCCCAGACTCCGTACACACCGGCAGTACCTCTATTCTATGCCCTACAGGAGGCCCTGCACATGGCCAAGGAGGAAGGCTTCGAGGCACGCAAGACCAGAACTGCCAAGCTCGCCGAGTCGGTTCGTGCAGCCGCAAAGGCGCTGGATATCGAGCTGTTCCCCCAGGTGAACGAGTACTCTCATTACTCCAATACCGTAACGGCAATGAAGATGCCCGCCGGGATCACTGATGACAAGCTCAGGGGCGGCATGAAGAAGCAGGGAGTGGTCGTCTCCGGAGGCCAGGAGAAGCTCAAAGGCAAGATCTTCAGGATAGGCACTATGGGAGTATGCTCCACGAGCGATATCCTCAGAACAATTCAGACCTTGGAGCTGGTGCTGGCCAAAGAGGGAAAGCTGCCATCCAGAGGTGCAGGTGTCGAGGCCGCGGGCAAGGTGCTGGGGATTTAACCCAATTCTACACTGTTTTTCTTTTCAAAGATCGCGATTATTTAGTCTAATTGCAGTTAAGCGGTAAGTATTGTTGCTTAGTTTCGGCCCTCAGTAAAGCAAAGTTCTTAATTTTCTATGGAATCGGATGCCTGCGCCAAAAACTTAATAAAGAGAACTGGCTTCCTTAAAGCGTGTCCTGAGTTGAGCGTGGTAAGAGTGACTTACATCAAATTAGTTATGCTCGTCGGTGCCGTTATGATGCTTTTAACCACTACGGCCTTGTGCCAAGTCTCTTTTTCGCAAGGAGGCTCGACTGCAGAGCCTCTATCTGTAGACGGTACTGTCACATATAATATACCAATTACCAATGAACAGAGTTCCACCCTGAGCTATAGCGTTACACTAAAGGTAGGTCCAGATAAAGACAACCCCTCGACATATTTAGGACAAACCAAAAGTGACATTTTCGTCGACCCGCACCAGACGAAAATCATTGCATTTAGCGTCAATTTCCATGATTCTAGCATCAATCAAGGCGAGTTTAACCAATGGCTCAAAGATAAGAACGACGCAAGAATATGGGACAGGGCCTGGTATCATGCCGAAATCAGTCAATTTAGAGAACAGCTTGTGCCACTTGAAGATTATAGTGGCCATCCTCAATTGATGAAAACAATCTTCGAATATAGTGATGCTGACGTCAGCCCAAAACAAGGGACGAACGAGAATCTCTACAGTTATAAGGTAACGATACTGGGAAGCTACAAAGATAACATAACATTGCAGGTCAGACCGTCCCAAAACGTCCCCTGGATTGATCTGGACAAACGGGAGTACTCTACACCAGGCAGCTACCAGACACTATACTGGAATAACAAGAGCCTGAACTTCGATTTTAATGCCGCTTACTACAGATTCGTGGGCAGGATAGAGTCGCAGCCCAAGGTTGGTCCAGTCTGGCCGATAACACTGCAGTTCAGGAATAACACTCTGTCACCTCTGAATGGAACTCCGAGGACGGAGTTCAGTTACGGCCTAGAACTCAACGCGTCCAAACCAATTGATGTCGGATTGAATGTGCTGGACCCAGGGACAGGGAAGTACTTCCTGGCAGGAGCCAAGAGCTACGTGAACAGCTCTACTTGGGAGCAGCTTACCTGGTCAGGCATCAAAGTCACTTCCAATGAGGATGTGGCTGGCCAATCAAGCTACAACTTCAGTTTCCATTATCCCGGCTCAGCAGAAAGCTTCAACTCCACCAAGGATATGTTGGGCCAGGACTATCAAGGCCCATATGTGAATAGCTGGGAGATCGAAGCCAACGTAACCCCGGCTAACGGGTCCATCTACACGCCCTTCAGCTATACGGCCAGAATAACTACCACCAAATCGGCTTGTGATATAGGCCTGGAAATACAGCCACCGAACAGCACTATCTGGCAGGCTCAAGGAAGGCAAACGTACAGCATGAGCTACAACGTTCTGAAATGGCCCGATCTGTCTTTCCGGAGTTCCCCAGAGGTTCTTGGAGTTGGCAAATACAGATTGGTAATGGACAATTCAGTCCTGGGGGAGTTCCCAGGGCCGAAGATAGACGTGGCAGTACGTAACGAAAGCGCCAGGAATCGCCCGGATTCCAACCTTGATTATTCCGCAGAGGTCAGGTCAAGCCTCCCCAAGGTAGAGATGGAGCTGATGTTTTCCGACGACTCTGTTACCTGGAAGAGATCCGGCCTTTTCAGAAACTATACACTAGGAAATAATTCCAGCGATCAACCGCCTTGGATTACCCTCAAATGGGAGAACCAGCCATGGCACCCAACCATCCGGGTAGATGAGAGGAGATATTGATGAGGAAGAGTTTGGTACTTCTCCTCGTGGCAACTTGTTTATTTACCATTGTCGCTTTAGGTGACATACATCCCTCCCCCCCAAAAAAAGTCACAATAAGCAGCAGCGGAGGCGGAAGCAGGTCTCCTGATATAGAGAACTTCATCAGGCAAGTGGAGAGCTGGAAGACCAATTATCCGGATAGGTTTGATTACTTGAAAACGCTACTTTATAAACAGAGCTTCACAACCACAAATTACGTCCCGCCCGGAGTCTGGTTATACTATCCCACCAAAAACAAGACGATCTCTAGATACGATCCAATAGAAATAGGTGCCTTGGTTGTGAACACCAATCCTATTGAGCTCAGGAGGGCTCTATATTTAACCCTAGAAATACAGGAACCAGGGGAGAGCAGCTTCAAACCAGCCAAAGTAGCCACTCAGATAATTCAGGTTAACGAGTACGACGGTAGAGAAAACACATCCCTGCGTATCTTTCCCGAACTTAGCTCTTTTGACTATCTCGGGCGAGTAGGCGATGTTCGATTAAAGATCTATGTCACAGACGGGCAATACAAATACGATTCAAGCATTCAAAAAGATGATCCAGAAAACGGATATTATCACGAACTGGCGCTCAACGTCTATAACATTCCCCCACAAATCAACAATACGTCTATGTTAGTGAACCCAGATCCTGCAAACTGGGACGACACTATTCAGTACACTGCTACTTTGGACAACAAGGTTCAAAACACATCGTACACTGATCTGAAAAAAGATATGAGACGTGTAACCCTCCATATTCTCAACAATAGGATTGAAACCAATAATATAACCAAATTGTTCCAGTTAGGTGATAAAATAGAATTCAGCACTAAAGACAAGAATATTTTCAGTGAAAAAGACTCTGGCAAGAATTTCAGCTATCGTTATTCCTGTAGTGATGGTGTATTAGGTGGCAAAAACACCACATGGACTGAGATTAGAGATGGACCGCATTTGAAGCGTAACCCAATGATGAAAACAAAAGACATAGTTGTGGATCCTGAGGATAACAACTACTACTGGTGGCAGAAGTACAACTTTGGGTTCAAAGCAAAGAGCCAAAATCCTGATGGAGGGATGTTAACTGTGAGTCTATACACAGATACTCCTGCTCACCCCCAGAGATATATAACATCTCAGACCGTTCCCATACCGGGCGACAAATTCGAAGATGTATCCTTTAAGGACATTCAACCTTTCGATGTAGCAGACTGCGGCCAAATGTTCAGATACTATTTCAAGTACTCTCTGCCGGATGAGAACGGAAACTCTGGATCAGCAATTATTGATGGACCGGAAAGCATCAATACCAAACTTGTGAGATATTCCATCTATGCCCCAGAGATGATCGTAAACCTATCGCTTATTATGACATTATCCCTGCTGGTTGGTGTCCTAGTGGAGCGTGGGTTCTATAGAAGAAGGGGGAAGTAATCTCATGGATCTGGAAAGTCTAATACAAATGCTATTGAGTCCCCTGACATTGCTTCTAGTTGTGGGATTCTTGATTTTTGGTATACTGCTTCATATATATAATCTTGAAAGAGTTTACAAAAGGATATCAAGCCTCTCCAAAGGCCATATTTCGAGAGAACTCCTTTACGAGGTGATGTCACAATCACAGGGCTCGAATTTCATTGCAATAGCGATCAGTGCATGGAGCCTTCTTTTTGTGACAATTGCATATTTCTATTTTCTGACACCTACCGTGTTTAGTATAAACTATTTCCGTGTTCCAGATTTAGCGTCAAGCCCACTTGGCTTCTTCATACTTGGCGCTATAGTGATTCTTGTGACTGGATTAATTGGCGCTAGTTTCGCGCGGTTTTATAGCTTTTACGAAATTTCTTGGACTACAAAAAAATTTATCATGGGAACAATTCCGTTGTTAGGTGTATCTTTATTTTGCTCCGCTTACGCAGGAACTTTATATCCTAACAGCTCGCCAGCCTTAACAGAATTGGCTGCTTTCCTGGGACTTCTAGTATCGGAGGTCATACTGTTGTCTCCATTCCTTATCCGCGTGGAGAAGGTGGTGGCAAGATGAAACTCTTAATAGTAGGGATAGGTGGTTGTGGAGGTAAAATAGCTGAGATATTCTTAGAGAACCATGATGTTCCTATCTTTAGCTCGTATTTAGGAAATTACATCTGCTTTGGTGATGCAAAAGGATTATGGCTTGAGGCAGATGTTCAAGAGACAGAGAATACGAAGTTTTTTAAACCAGTTAACTCTCTAGGAAATGCATATTATCCATTCTACTTTATACCTCACGATGTTCTCGATACGGAGTCGAAAACTGCACGCCTTATACAGGATAAATACGGGTACGACCTAAAAAAGCAGGGTTTCTTTAGACAGGCAGAATATCTGAAGGCTATTTTCGAAATATTCGATTTTGATCAAGAGCTGCGAAGAGTCGCAATAGGAGAGTCTGGCTTTGATAACCCGATCCTCAGGAATACATGGAAGATTATACGCCCATATACCACCTTAGCAGAAACTGAAGAGAACCAAAATAGATCGGGCTTGAGTGATGGGATACTGTTCATAGTATCTCTAGGCGGAGGCACCGGAACTGGTTTCATCAATCCAATAACAGGATACATAAGGGCTGAGCGAAAAGAGTTTCCTATCTTAGTACTGGGCATTCTAACCGAAGAGGGAGAGGACAAGCAACAAGGAGCGAAAGAGGAGAAAAGAGATTTAGGAGCGGTCATTTCGATCTACGATCTCCTTACAAAGAGAACTGGGTTGGGTATTGACGGCCTTATATTGGTGGATAATCAGATCCTCATGGAAAAATTTAGATATGATTATAATGAGGCGAATAAATTCATCTATCAAACTATGAAGCCGCTTATTGCACAGCGGAACTATCCTGGAGAGGATGCCCCTAGCCTTGCCGTAAAGGAGCAATTTCAGCAATCGAATAAACTCAATGTTCCACCAATCCTCGTCCCGTGCTATTGGATCGATAATGATAAAAAAGGGCACGAAGATGAACTCGTTAGATCCGCGCTTAACAAGGGACGATTATTCTCGTGCGACCCTAAAAATGCAGATAATGCATATGTTTTCGCCAGAGGTTTTCTTAGTTCTGAAGCGATTCGAAAATCAATAGCCTTGCAAACTAAGATTTTAGAGAAAGACGTACAAGTCTGGCGCAAAATAGGAAATGGGAATAACGAGATTTTAATTCTGTTGAGGAATCCATATGGGTCCTCAGGAAATCATAGAATAAAAGGAACATTCGAAAATCGCATTTATAGGATAATCGAAAATTCAATCAGATATATAGAATTTAATAGAACGGGATTAATAAGGTCAGAGATGCCAGCAAGGACTACAGAAGCCCTTGAGAACTATTTCTTTGGGCCAAATGGTTTGTTAACTAAACTGGAGGACTCTTTATCAAGAATCGAGAAGGGAAACAAGCAAATTTTCAACGATGAGCTAAGTATATTTAGCCTTCCAGAAGTAGAAGATCTATCACAGTCAGATATGGAGATCATACCTGGAGAACAACTAATATCAATTGAGTCGCGTTTGCTATCTATCGAAAAAGTACTAAAAGAAAACGGCCTAATCAATAATGGAGTCAATTAGAAGTGATTGATATTAACTATGAGTCTCCATTTATTTAATTCTAAACGCACGCACTTATTCGAGGTTATTAGATAGCTTGAGCTTTAAACCACTTCGATCAGTAGGCAAAAGGAATGCTCCTTTTAGGTTGTCTCTCAAATCATTATCCGAGATATCAGGACCTCTGCTGTTGAAATGGATATGTATGCCATGGAAGCCATTTCGATAAATTTTATTTCGATGTATTGAACAATAAGCCTCTTCTACAGCTATGCCATCATGTGTATTGCCAAAGATTTCGTTATCTTCGAGCTTTCCATGGCCTTTTTCCAAGATGAATACACCGGCGCCTTTTCCATCGCGAATTTTATTTCGAATAATCAGCGGATCGCCACCAGACTTTATCCGCACACCAGCATAATCATTAGAGTAGATATCGTTCTCCTCCAATGTACCTTTGCCTTTCTTTTGAATCAAGATCCCATCTTTTCTAGAGTCATGAACACGATTACGGGACAGGAAAGGATTGCCACCGCCGCTAATTTCTACGCCAGTTACATTATTGGTTATATCATTCTCCTCGATCAGTCCTTTTCCATCTTCATGTATGTAGACTCCCCTATTCTTACCATTATGAATCTTGTTGCGGCGCAAAATGGGGTGAGACCCTTCCTTTATATCCACTCCAGTGAGAGAGTTGCTAGAAATCTCATTGTCTTCAAGCGTACCTTGGCTACTATTATGGATAATGACTCCACTCTGTCTGCTATCATGGATAAGACATTTTCTGATCCTAGGGTCGGCGCCTCCACTAATACCAATGCATGCTGAACCTTGACTAGTTATGTCGCAATTTTCGAGATCCAATCTACCCATTGAGATATCAACACAATCCTTTTTACCTACTTGCTGAAGTGTTAAATTCGAAATTCGACCTCGTGTTGTCCTGAAAGTAATAACGCTGCCGTCTGCAGCCCTTATAACTATATCACCACGATCTCCGTCTCCTACAATCTCCAAAGGTTTGGTAACTAAAAGGCTCTCTTGATATAAGCCTGGTCTCACAAGGATTTCGTCTCCAGGGTTAGCTGCCATTATGGCTTCACCTATCGTCTTATAATCGGTCCGGCACATCTGATCTACGATTAGGGTCTTTGGCTCAGCCTTGATAGAATCTTTTGCCTCCCATGGTCCTGAAAGGTTCACAAGCCAATTTGTAAAGATCTCGTAGCTCTCCGTTAGAGAGAATCTGTCCTTGCACTCTTCATCCAGTACTGCAATTTCTTCCCCGTAAGCATAGTGAGGTACATGCTGTATCTGAATCTTTTTGAAATAGGGTTCGAGGTTGCAATCGGATATTTCGTAGACTTCCTCGAAGAGTTTCTCGAATCGTGGCTGAAATCCATTGATCTCATCTCCACTTCCGTAACGCCAAATTCTCCGCAATTCGGGTTCTGCAGCTTCTATTCGCGAAGGAAGAGGATAGATTATTACAGGTCGTAGATCATCTGATTCCATTCTGTAGTTAGTCGCCCATCTGCCAAGATTCAATACCCCGTCTAAGCTTTGGCGGCTTGGTGTAAAAACAAGAACTAATTTTTCTGGTAGTAATTTTGTGCATATGCCACTTATATCTGTGAGACCAGTGCGCGAATCGATCAGGACGTATTGATAAAGCTCTGATAGCCTCTCAGCAAAGGCTCTCATCAACCATGGAGCCCGATTATAAAACGACTCCCAAGGGAAACTGCGCATTCGAGAATAGTATTGATCACCTGAGCTACCAGCTTTTATGATATATAAATTAGGTATATCAGTTTCTATAATAAACCTTTTAAAATCGATTTTATTGAGCAATTTAATTACGAACTCATCCTCATCAGTTATACATTCCTTGTCTGCTGACAGAGAAAGCTCCTCTAGCTCCTTATTCATCTCCCAGAAGAGGTCTATCAACCCAGGTCTCTCCTCAATAGTGCCGACTAAATCCTTACTTTTCACTTCGGCTTTGTTGAACCTATCCCGAAAGAAGCGGTGCAGGC
The DNA here is from genome assembly GCA_963754945.1 of Methanotrichaceae archaeon. Taxonomy (GTDB): domain Archaea; phylum Halobacteriota; class Methanosarcinia; order Methanotrichales; family Methanotrichaceae; genus Fen-7. The sequence goes on along the minus strand of CAVWIG010000047.1, from coordinate 3,857 downwards.
CCGGAGCCTCGAGATCCCAGTCCAGCATTATCACACCTTTGTCACCATATATGTGATGCTGAGCCAAGAGGCAGGCGACGTTAGCCAGAGCCATCGACCGTCCTGTTCCACCTTTAAAGGAGTAGAAAGTTATTACTTGGCCTGCTTTTTTTTGAAGCATTTAGGGACCACTCCATCTCCCAGGGAAGGGAGCTGAATGCGGCTTATTTGAATCCCTTAACGGAGGAACTTCGTTAACATCGGGTAGTCTGAATGAGGGACATTTCTCGAAGGGATCCCACCCACATTTATCAAAAAATTTATATAGATTATAGATATATAGCGCTATATCATCAATTTTCTTTAACGCTTGCTGATTCCTGAGATTTCTCGCACAAGTAATTCTGGTAAAATCACAATGTTGCCGAATGTTTGAGATTCTTGGTGGCAGGTTTCCTATATCACCTCTCCATATAAGGGGAATTATCATTCCTGAATCCTTAGGTACATTTTTTCCCAAACGTTTTAATCGCTTCTTTTCCAAGATCTCCATGGCTCGAAACTCTCGAAGGCAGAATTGGTGAAGTTCATACTTGGGAGAATATACTACTATCATGCAAAGACTATTACAGATTGCCTGAGCGATAGTCTCTTCGTATAAATTCCCAGGATTGATGTCTTCAGTGTCGCAGAACACTTCTAATTCTTCTTCTTCAAGATATGGTTCCAGGTGGGCTTCCAAAGTTTTTTTAAGTTGCGGGATAAATTCCGACACTAGCTCCCGCTTACCGTGGCAATAACTTATGAAACAGGAGTACTTTACTGACACAGTCCTTCACTCCATCACAGAATTGATCCTCTTGGTCATTTCACGATACTCCATCTCAATAGAAACCCAGATTTATCTGTCTTTTACAGAGTTAACTCAAGGTTCAAAGATCTGCATATTAATGTTTCGGCAGAGATCTGCTTTGCATACGATTTCACTCATAAATTGAGCTTGCCGGTGCTGCTTACAACTACACGCCACTCGTCATGTTCATCTAGCATAATGTCTCGCGCATGTTTGGCAAGTTCAGTTAAACTCGATAGATCTTTCGCTTGTTTTATCTCACTTTTAATCTCAGAGAGTTGGTTAGCCATATGCCTATACCTCTCAGCATTAAGCATGTATTCCTTAATGACCCTAATGCCCGCAATTGTTGTACCCGCTATCGGCAGCACTATTGCTACGAAAGTAAGATGGCTTTCCCGGAGACCTAGAGGAGGGATTTCAATTTTACTTGCATGTAAAATTGCCGCAAAAATGGTCGCTAAGATTAATAGTAGACCTAACCCATCGAGCGCTAGATGTTTCCATCGGTATTCGTGGCATTTATTACTGTAATAGGATTGCTGATCACAAATCCATGCCTCTGATAGAAAGTTCCTGAGCGATTCAATTGGAATTTCTGTTCGAGATAAAGGTCGCGATAACATTATCCATGAAACGGCTAACTCTGTCCATTTAATCACAAAATTTGGACTACTTATAGAGGATGTTGATCCTGCAACAGTACATTTGGGGATTTCATGTTTAGAAAATATATCCTGATTATTAGCGTCTTCCGCCAGCGAGAAAAATATCGCAGCGCGTAATTGCTCGGCTAAGTGCCTATATTCAATCCATTTATTATGCCAAGAATATCTTTCTAATAATATAAATAAAATTACTGCAATTGATATAAAAAAGACTTCTAACCACAGCAAATTATCATATTGTTGGAAAAAGAAAATTTGAAGGGGGACAATCAGAACTGAGGCTCCAGCAAACAGGTAGATTATGAATCCTATCTCATTGTAGCACTTTTGATAAAGGCCAGCTAACATGTTAGCCCTAACCAAATGATACATCGGTCTCCCTATGATGGGCTTCAGGACATCGGAAGAAATGCCATTATTCTCTGCATTTCCGATCAGTTCATTGCAATAGTGATCCATTTCTACATTGAATTTAGACTTATTTCTGCCTATATGTTCGTTATTGTAGCGACCTAACTGATTTAGAATTGATTCAAGATTACTTTTGAATCTAAGCTTCGCTTTTATGTCTGGATAATCCCTGATTTTTCCCCTCTCGGAGTCTATCCATATTATGTATCTTTTACGTTTGAGAGCATAATCGACTATGTCATCGGTTCCTCCTATTCCCTTACCAGGACTTCCATCCCATATTGCTATTAAAAGATCGCAGCCATTAACGATGTATCGCCCTACTTTTTCGTATGCTGCATTACGAGGCCCTATTTGGGTAAGAACTTTGACAGATTTCGCCTGATCCAACAGATCTTTGAAAGCCCTCTTAGAAACTTCAGTCTTAAAGTCAAGCATGTATTCTGTTTCGGGAAATGGCAGCACAGCCTCAAGAATCGGTTTGAAGTCTCCTTTTTTCCCAGGCCACTTAAGAATTTCTTCGGCTACTAGACGATCAGCGCCTTCAGCTAGTGGAGAAAGTATTGAGAATGTATATTCACAATTATATCTTAAATTATTGATTAAATTTTCTATTTCATTGAGAGCTTCCCTTATACTACGCCTTATTAATTCCGAATCTTTAAGATCTCTATGGCCAGTCACACCAATCCTAATCAAAGCTGGGATCAGCATATTGTTATCTTGATGATTAATATTCGTTATCATGATGATACCACAAATTATATACGCAACATTTTGCTTGTGTTCAAAACTCTCGCATTTGGATACTTCGTCCGGCTCCTCACTGGCTATCGCTTAGCTGGGCTAATATTATTCAATATCGATTCATAGGTTTGGGTAAGCTTGTCTAGATCTTTTTGAGTAATACCTTTTACATCAACAACAGTTACACCTGCGATTCGAACAACGACGTCGTATGTCTTGTCCAGGAAGCCCACTTCGCCCCAAAGGTAAGTGTGAGTAGTCAACTCGCCACCGGCAAGGGAAGTACCTACCGATCTTGTTTGTTTATCGAGTTCAGTACAACCGCATGATAAAACGGCTGCTACCACTATTACTCCAATAAAAAGGGTGTAGATCTTATGCCTATCATGCATCATTCAATTTCCCTCCTAATTTACTTACAGGTAATTACTTTGTGTGATGCAGACGATTTTAGCATCCAGAAATGTTAGAATATAAATGAGGAGGTTATACCCCCTCATTCTTCCTCCTAAACAGATATACAACTCCAAGTAATCCCACTACTGCTGCCCATCCCTCAAAGCCAGGCGTCCTCGTAACTGCTATGGGCTTTTCCGCAGATGTATTGTTAGTCGCTGGGCCATGCAAGACTAGAGGCGCTACAATATTCGCCATCAACGAAGAGGGAGGTGATCCACAGAAGACAGAGAGTTCACCCTCGGGGAGAGGGACAGTCCGTGCCTTGTCAGTTATGGCGGTGTAAGTCACAAGTGATGGCGGTGTAGTTATGGCCGGGCTGAAGCTAACTGCTGTCCTCTTATTGGATACGTCTATGGGCAGTTTGTTAAACTCCAATGCGGTGTTAATGGTTATGGTATTTGTCGTGGCCTGCGGCATATCTCCGAGATTCCAAACCAAGGTGGTTGTACCATCGCTATTGTGCGTTGTGATGGTTGGACTTATACTAGCTCCCGTTACCTTGAGGTAAGGGTAAATGCTATCGGTGATGATTACATTCTTGGCAACAGATTGAGTGGATATTCTATCACATGATCTTTGTAGTATTTCGGTGACAGTATTGGAAATTCCACCCCCAACGCTGCTCGGGTTGATGAAATAGAATTGTCCACTGGATATGTAAGTGAGGTCATCGTACTCAAGTTGAGTGGGTTTGCGATTGTAGATATCCACCCCAAGGGCGTAGATGCTGATATTTGGTA
>CAVWIG010000046.1:0-49523 GCA_963754945.1 Methanotrichaceae archaeon | reverse complement strand
GCAAACAGCAAACATCTTCGCTTACCTGATGTGCCCTCTGAAATGCAGTTCATTAACGAGCAAATCTTAAGTACAGTGTACTAATACGATCATAAAAGCTAACGTTTGTGACTTTATGGATTAAAACGTGGTGATTGTTACGAGTTCCAAGACTTTATTGGTCGATCCAACAAGTGTACTGGTTGCAGGACCTGCGAGATGGCCTGCTCCCTCTTCCATGAGGGCGCATGTAGCCCTGTGCTTTCCAGAATGAGGATAATCAAATACGAGGCACTGGGAAAGAGCTATCCTTCCGTCTGCTCTCAGTGCAGCAAGCCCAAATGCCTGACGGCCTGCACCCAGGGTGCCATCAAGATGGATACATCAACCAGGGTGGCTGTCATAGATCAGGCTTCATGTACCGGTTGCCGCTCCTGCCTGGAGGCCTGCTCTCATGTCGGTTTTGATCCCGACAAGGGAGCTGCCTTCAAGTGCGACCTGTGCAGCGGGTCCCCTCAATGCGTCCGTTTTTGCCCGTCCGATGCCCTTGTCTTCTCAACTATTGACGATCAACTCATGGCCAGGCGGCGTGCACTGGCGGACATGACCGTCCTGTCGGCCTCGGGGTGAGAGAAATGGTCGACGGCTGGACTGGCAAGCGGCTGCGCGTGAACTTGAGCGATGGCGCGGTCACTGTTGAGGAGATCGATGAATCCTACAGAAAGAAGTGGCTAGGTGGCAGGGCTTCAACTCCGAGCTGCTCTACCGAGAGGTTGGACCTGAAATCGATCCCCTGGGGCCCGACAACCGGCTGATCTTTGGCGTAGGCCCGCTCACCGGCACCTTTGCCCCATCTTGCGGCAGGACCACTGTTACGGCTAAATCCCCATTGGGCGGAGGCTTCGGAGACTCCAACATGGGCGGGCATTGGGGTCCGGAGCTGAAATTCGCAGGCTATGATCAACTTGTTATTCAGGGCCGATCCTCCAGACCAGTCTATCTGTGGATCGATGACGACCGTGTGGAGATCAGGGACGCGAGCGGCATCTGGGGCCTGACGGTGCCCGAAGCCGATGCCATGATCAAAGAAGATCTTGGCACAGAGGAGGTGCACATCTCTCTGATCGGCCCGGCCGGGGAGAACGTTGTAAGATATGCCTGCATTCTGAACGATGTCTACCGTGCGGCAGCCAGGTCCGGCATGGGCGCGGTCATGGGCTCCAAGAATCTCAAAGCTGTGGCGGTCAGGGGCACGAAGCCCGTTCGCATCGCTCGGCCCCAGGAGTTCTACCGCATCTGCGCCGACATCCGGGAGCGGCTCAAGAGAGACCTCATGTGCCAGATGCTCTACGACCAAGGCACCTGGCTTCTAACCATGCCCGCTAACTACGAGCAAGGCTGGTTCTGCTGGCAGAACTTCCAGAAGGGAAACCATCCTGACGCCAAGAAACTAAGCGGTGAAACGCACAGGGACAACTTCCTTTCCCATCGAGAGGGCTGCTTCGCTTGCTCCATCTCTTGCGGCAGGTTCAGCAGGATATCCGAAGGAAAATATGCAGGTGAGATCACGGGCGGGCCGGAATATGAAACCCTTACGGCCATCGGCCCACGTATAGGCCTGCTGGATATGGACAAAGTGGTTCATAATAACAAGCTGGTCAACGAGCTGGGCCTAGATTCCTGCTCCTGTGGCGGAGCCATATCCTGGGCCATGGAGTGCTGGCAGCGCGGCCTCCTCACTAAAGAGGATACAGACGGTCTGGTCCTTGAATGGGGAGATCAGGAGCTTATTGATAAGCTCATCAGGATGATCGCGCGGCGTGAGGGCTTTGGGAACCTACTGGCTGAGGGCTCCAGCCGCGCAGCACAGATTCTTGGCCGGGGCCATGACTATTCCATCTCCGTTAAGGGCCACGACATGTCGCAGGATGATCCGAGGGGCCTGGGCTTTGCCTTTGGAATAGGCTTTGTCACAGGCAGGCGCGGAGGAGACCATCTTCAGGGACTGCCCTGCCTTGAGCTGACCGGAGCCTTCTATCCTGGGCTAGTGGAGACGATCCTGGGAACCAAGCAGGCCGAGGACCGGCTCTCCACGATCAAGAAGCCTGAGATGGAGAAATATCAAGAAGATCTGAAAGCAGTAGGCGATAGCCTGACGCAATGCACCTTTACTCATAGCTGGTCCTTTGCGGTGCAGCCGGAGGACATGGCCTTGCTTCTGTCCGCAGCCACTGGTCAGGACTTCACCGCTGAGGAGCTGCTTCGCACCGGCGGAAGAATTGTGCATCTGGAGAGAGCCTACTGGAACCGTCTTCTTGTTGGTCGGCTGGAGGATCGAAGTCCCAAGCGTTTCACGGAAGAGCCAATGCCCGATGGACCCAACAAGGGAACGGTATTCCCCGAGGCAGAACTCATTCCCCGCTACTATGATGTGCGAGGATGGGACAAGGAGACCGGCTTCCCGCTTCCGGAGGTTTTGAGAGACCACGGGCTGGAGGATATCGTGGACGATCTGGAGAAGTGCCGAGCACAATACCTGGAGAAGATGGAGAAGGTAAAGAATCCCGCCTAAATTTGAGGAGGAGAAGGGGATGCAGGTGACGGCTCGCTACTATGGTTTCTTCTCCATGGTCACCAAAAAGCTCTACGAGGATATCGAAATAGAGGATGGTCTGAAAGTGAGTGAACTGATCGACTTCCTTGCCCGCGTCTACGGCTACAAGTTCTCCCGGCTCTGCTTCATCCGCCCCCTTTACAGCGAGAGGGATTACGCGAATATTTGCGTCAACTTTCTGGACCTCAACAGCTATCAGAAGTTTCCTCTGGGTCTGGAGACTGTGCTCAAAGATGGAGATACGGTTTCCTTCGGGGTCATGGGAGGGGCAGCTTGAATGATCAGATGTGGACCAGACAGATGGCCATACCCGACTTTGGAGTCGAGGGACAAGAGAAGCTAAGAAACAGCAAAGTGGCGGTGCTTGGCCTGGGAGGCGTGGGCGGACCTGCTGCGCTTTATCTGGCGGCATCAGGCATCGGTTCTCTGATGCTTGTTGACGGAGATGTTGTTGAAGCTAGCAACCTCAACAGACAGATACTTTTCTCCTTTTCCGACCTGGGCCAGCCTAAGGCCCAGATGGCGGCAAGACGCCTTCTTTCTCATAATCCCGTGCTGAATGTGGAGGTTGTAGAAAAAAGAGTCGAAGAACGAGACATGCAGCCGCTTCTCAATGGTTGCCACATCGTTTTGGATTGTTTCGACCGTAACAGAGATCGCCTGGCGGTCAACAGAGAGTGCCTTCGCCAGGGAATACCTGCAGTTCACGGCTTTGCCCAGGATTTCGGAGGCGAGATCTTCTCTGTTCTGCCGGGAAAGAGCGCCTGCCTTGCCTGTGCCCTGGACGAGGGATTCCCCGAAGCGGAGATGACCCCGGTAATCGGTGTAGCCACCGGGATAGTGGGAGTGGCCATGGCATCTGCAGCCATCCTGAGCCTGACTGGCCTCGGAACCCTGCGAGCAGGGACGCGGCAGATCTTCGACCTGGTCTTTACTGAGATCATGAAAGTCCCTGTAGAGAAGAATCCTCATTGTCCTGCCTGTGGAAAATAGGTAACGTGGCCATGCAGTCTCAATACTGTCTGGCCATGTAGGTGCGCTTGCCGCTCACCTTTCCGCAGACAACGCACGCAGCCTCAGCGAAGGAGACATACTGGGGCTCTCCGAGCATGTTGGCCTCCACCTTGTCCTCTAGCTGGTGGCCGCACTCCTCAGAGCCGCACCATGGAACAAGGGCCACGCCGCTTTCGGTCTGCGCTTTGGCCTCATCGATGCTCGATACTCCCTTAACCTTGCTGTCCCTAAACTGCTCGGCCCTGCTGTAGAGCGCAGCCTGAATGTCTCCAGCCTCGCCGAACAAGAACTCTTCAAGGCTCTCTACTGGCACTGCCTTTTTGACGCCGTCGCGACGAGCCATGGTCACAACGCCTTTTTGGATGTCCCTCGGCCCGACCTCCAGACGAATGGGCACGCCCTTCATCTCCCACTTGTAGAACTTGGCTCCGGGCCGCTCGTCGCTGGTGTCCAGGTTGACACGCACGCCCGCCTCGCGAAGCTTTTGTTGCAGACTCCGGCAGACCTCCAGCACCAACTCCTTGTCCCCGAGAAGTATGGGCACGATGACCACCTGCACAGGAGCCACGCCCCAGGGCAGGACAAGGCCCTTGTCGTCCCCATGAACGGAGATCAGTGCAGCTATGCAACGTTCCGAGATGCCGTAACAGGTCTGGTTGATCAGCTTCTGCTCCCCATCTTCGGCCTCGTAGGTTATCTCGTAGGTCTTGGCAAATGTAGAACCAAGATGGTGGGCGGTGCCTACCTGAAGCGTCCTTCCGTCGGGCATTATCACATCGATGGCCGTGGTGTAATCCGCTCCTGGGAACTTGTCCCAGACAGGCCTTCTGCTAACCAAGAAGGGTACGGCCAGCCGTCGGTAGAACTCGGAGTACCTCTCGATTGCCACCTCCACCTGCGCTGCTGCCTCTTCCCAGGTGGCGTGAGCGGTGTGGGCCTCCTTGAAGGAGGTGATCTCTCGCAAGCGGATCAATGGCCGTGTATGCTTGGTCTCGTACCGGAATGTGTTAACTATCTGGTAGATCCGGAGCGGCAGGTCGGCATGAGACCTTATCCACAGCTTGAACATTGGATAGATGGCTGTCTCGCTTGTAGGCCGCAAGGCCAGCTTGACGTCCAGCGGAGCGGTGCCGCCGGAGGTCACCCAGTACACCTCGTCCTCGAATCCCTTGATGTGCTGGGCCTCCTTCATGAACTCGTTCTCAGGGATCAGGAGAGGAAACTGAGTCTCCTGGTGGTCTACGTCCAGGAGTTCCCGGATGATGCTGTAGACGTTCTTGCGTATGGTGAAGCCGAAGGGGAACCAGACGCACATTCCCTTGACAGGATATCGGTTATCGACTATCTCAGCCTGAATCAAGAGTTCGTGATACCATTCGCTGTAGTCATCCTTTGGTGGAAGCTTGTTAGTCTGAGCCTTGGAGTCGGTCTTTGAATTGGTCATGAGACAACTGATATGATGAGTGGGGTGATAAAAGTTTCAATGGCCGCGGCCAGGAAGAGCAGGGGCAGGAACCATCTGACCAGGAAATGAACTGCAATCCTCGTCTCCCCTGCCAGGTCGACCTTCTCTCCTAAGATGGTAAGGGCCAGCAGATACCCCAACCGAAAGCCCAGCGATATGCCTAGCAGTATGGTGGGCAGCTCGATTATTCCGTGGGGCACAATGCCCGCCATCAGGTAAAGGACACCTTGCTTGTGGATTATGCTGTAGGAGACCACACCGATCATGAACCCATTGGAGGTAAGGACCAGCAGAGGAACGAGGCCGAATCCCAGTCCAAGGAGAACCGACATGGCACAGGCAAGGAGGTTCTTGAGGAATATTGCCAGCATGATAAGCAAGGGATGAAGGCTCAATATCCACTTGAACATCTCAAGCTCATTCATCCAGGATGCAGCCAACGCAGAATCGGCTGCCGCTGCAAAATAGCCCATCACTGCGGTGACCAAAAAGATGAGCACAGTTATGCCTATGAAGACACGGATCGACTTCAGATAAGCCAGATCGTCTTTAAACGACAATTGACATCTCCCATTTATCCTGCCTCTGGCCTTTATATAAGGCTACCGTGGCGGCTCAGGGCCGCGAAGAGGATGTAAAATGAAGTCTCGGCAAGAATGCAAACCGCCGCTGGAATTCCCGCCTTTGGCCCAAAGAGAACCAGGGAGACTGCTGCGGTCATCCCAGGTTCTTGAAGGAGGCAAACAGAGTGTAAGAGCTCCTTTTCTGCACCTCCACTTCAGCAAGCATTGAGCCGGTACATTTTCCCTCTTTCCCTCTAATGCTTACGTTTGGTCAGGTTTTGGTCAGGTAGTACAGCCCGAAGACGATTAGGAAACAGCCGCAAAGGGCCAGAATCCTCTGGTAGTTGACCTCGGAGAGGACCTTTCTTCCATTGTCCAGACTGGCCGAGACGAGAGTGTACCAGCCGAAGTCGGCTCCCCAGTGCCCAATCATGAACAGGCAGGCCAGTACGAGGCCTCCTCTCAGTCCGTCTATCACCATTGCACTTCCTATGGAGAGCCACCATATCCAGAAGTAGGGATTGGCAGCGCTCGTGAGGACCCCGGCCAGGTAGGGGTTTTGGGCTGTGTTCGAGGCAGGAGTGGTCAGAGAGGCTTTCCTGCTCCCCTTCACAGTGAAGAGGCCGAAGGCTATGAGGGCGAGGCCTCCCAGTACGGCGATGAAACGCGAATACTGCTGTGCGGCCGCCGCCAAGCCCAATACTATTAGCAGGAATACGAACAGCTCCACCAGGGCATGTCCCAATGCAACCTTAGGTCCTGCGGTCCAACCGGACTTTAGGGACGAGTTGACGGTAGCCACGAGAGTCGGACCCGGAGCCAGGGCACCCGTCAGGCCGATGGTGAAGGCCATCGCTAAGATCTCGATCACCTCGCGGGTCATGCAGACCTCTTCGTTATTACGAGCAAAAAATTCGATTCGGGGAAAACCAAAACATCGGATGCCATAAAACGCCTGAAAATGGACAGGTCGGGATTTGAACCCGAGGCCTCTACCATGCCAAGGTAGCGATCTTCCAGCTGATCTACCTGCCCTTGAACGAGAGTAAGCAGATACCCCAAATAAACGTGTCGGTAGGATGCCCCCCCAAACTCATCTTTTGGCTTGTTCACACTTTCCCATGAAACCTGCAGATAGTATGAACTCCATGCCCTTGTCCACGTTCATATCTACCGGCACTATCCGCTCCGAGACCATGAAAACGATGCCTGTGGCCGGGTTAGGTGAGGTGGGCACGAATACGTTGAAGAGCTTGGAGGATGTCGCTGCCTCTGCCTCCGATGGAGATCGACATGCAAGGAACCCTATCGCATAGACATCCGGCAGGAACTTGACCAACACTACTTTCCCAAACTCGCAGTTCTCTGAAAGGAATGTGTCGCTGATGTTTTTTATTTTTAAGTGAATACCCCGCAGCTTGCTGCGGGGATGAGCATGAAAACCGACTTAAGGATAGTTGCATATTCGGCTTATGGTTAAATTAGGAAGGGCGAATCATTGCGTGTACAAAATTAGGTATCACATGGTTCTATGTATCAAGTATAGAAAGAAATTACTTTCTGGAAATAATAAGATTGAATATTTCAAGTATATTTGCTCAGAATTGGGAGAACGATATCAATTTGTATTTGATGCCATTGGGACTGATGGAGATCACATACATATTTTCGTTGGAGCAGCTCCAAAGCATTCGCCATCAAGGATTATGCAAATAATAAAAAGCATAACCGCAAGAGAAATTTTCAAAAGATTTCCTGAAATCAAAAAAGCACTTTGGGGCAGCGAATTTTGGAGCGATGGGGGATATATTGGGACGGTAGGTGATGGGATATTATCGGACATAATTCGCAATTATGTCGAAATGCAAGGAACAACGGAAGAAAAAGAAGGATTTAAGCAAATGAGTTTGCTTGAATTCGATTAACTTGGCGGCGGGAACATGCCCCGCCTGCTTGCAGCGGGGTCCGCCGCCGCAACGTTTGACTCTCGTCGTGATTTATAATCCCAATGAGCACGTCAGCTAGGTCCTCTCGATGACGAGCTGATAAAGATCCCATCATTCCATAGTCGAGGAAGCAGATGACATTATCCTTCAATACCCTGATGTTTCCCGGATGGGGGTCAGCATGGAAAAAGCCGTGCTCAAATATCTGCTTCAAAATAAGGGTCGCTCCCCGTGATGCCACGACTTTTGGATCCGTGCCGGAGTATCGACCCTGCAATTCCGCTTCTGTAATATCCGAGATCTTCATCCCGCCGATAAACTCCATCGTAAGGACTTTGCCTGTGGAGAGTTCACGATGGACACTGGGCACGTGAACTGTTGGATCAGCCTGGAAAATTCTCGCAAAACGCTCGATATGCGCTAACTCGATTCTGAAGTCCTGCTCCTTCTTCACCATCGGGCAACACCGCTTTGTAGACCTGTGCAATAGAAGCCGCGGCGATGGGAGTATTCATGAAGTCCTTGAAAATGCTGTCCACGGACTCACCCAATTCCTCCTCGATAATCCGCTTGCCATCTTCTACAGAAAAAGGCGGTACTGTATCTTGAAGTCTTTCCAGCTCGGTGATTAGTTCTTGAGGGATCATGTCCGGTCTGGTGCTCAAAATCTGACCGAATTTGACGAAAGTCGGCCCAAGTTCCTCCAGAGCCATTCGCACCCGTTCCCAATGAGAAAGAGCAGCTATATTCGCGGCAGCTTTCCCCAATATAAAGCTCTCCCCGAATTCGAGATGCTTCTGTAACTCCAGCTTCGCTAATACATCTCCAAAACCGTACTTTGCTAAAATCGCGACGATCTCGCGATAGCGGTTGATTTGGTGATATCTGCGGCTTATCACAGCGATCTTACGAATCGGCATTTTCTCATCCTTTCTCATCTCTAAGACCTCTTTGATTGTACATAAAGTATAACTTTATGTGCTCAAGTAAATGCAAGCATAAGCGAGAATTTTCTCGCATTATTTTACTGGTAAGAAATATAATTTACCTCGATTATTCAGCAAATACGTTTTAGATCTGCTCATGATTCTCTAGCTCTGGTTGGGCATAACCGACTGTCTGATCTCCCTTGCCGAGCTATGTAGGCCAATTCCAGCTCTGGCCTTTCTCTGATTTAGCAGAACGAATGCGTTAAGCTCTTTTAATGCAACCATTAAAATCGGACTAAAGTCCATGAGAATATCGCTAATTGTCGCATATCCTAAGTCATAACGCTTCAACTATGCTATTACTCAAGGGGCTAGGGACGCCCTAAAACATCGATTCGATGTTTAAATCAACTGTTGAGTCCATTTTAAAACTTTCTTCTTAGCTCCACGAATGTGCCTACTTAACGCGTTATTGTTCTCGCATTTGTAGATACTTTTACGACCTAATGTGCGAATAGGAGTATATCCATTATATTTAATATTTTTGTTTATATAAGATGGATTGGTCTTTCTACCATCAATCATCCCAAGCTCGAAATAATACCTGCATAGTCCAACCGTTCCATATGCTTCAAGTCGCCTGGGCGAAGTCACCACCAGCCTTTGCATCAGAAAACACGTCTGTCCCTCTTTTCTTAGCTCGCGGCCAAAAGCGGCGTCTTCGAGGGCATAATCCCTGAAGCCACCAACTTTCATAAAGACCTTCCTAGGCACGCATAGATTTATCCCAATGAGACTTACGTTATCGATTTTAGAATTGAGCCCCAGGTAACAATAACTAATGTATTCGTAGATTTTTGTCTTGAGGCCGGATCCTTCTATTTCAAACGCCGTAGTCAGCCCAACCACGCCGCTCTCGAGATGTATGTGAACAGTCTCAAGGTAATCCTCCTTGATTCTAGTATCGGCATCAATAAATACCAAATACCTGCCTTTGGCAAACTGCGCTCCCAGGTTTCTTCCCCACCAAATCCCTCTCTTCTCTGATACAACCACCCTGTCAGCATATTTTCTGGCAATCTCGACTGTCCTATCATTACTCGCCCCATCGGAGACAATTATTTCATAACTATTTCGTGGAAGCGTCTGCCTTAAAATCGATTTTAGGCAAGCCTCTATGTAAGTTTCCTCGTTCAGCGCAGGTACAATGACTGAGAATTCCATAGCAATCACTTCGTTAATTCCACTGATTATTTTGTAATCGAGATCGATGAACTGTGTTGTAGGAACAGAATGGGATAATCCTGCCGTCAGGTAGTGCGTAGTGAACTCCACATTTCTGCAACCTTTCTAAGTCGATGTTGTACAGGTCCTGAAAGAACATGGTTCCAAGAAAGAGTGTTTTGTTATGGAACTCGATTAGAGATTCACGGGTTCCGTTCTTGAACACGCTCATTAGTAACCCGGTCAGGTTCATGCCTTCAGGAGTTCTCGACTCATCAATGAACTTGGGCAGCTCCTTTAGGATCGTGCCCTTCATTCTGAGCCTGCCTAGCCATGATCCATTGAAGCTCTGGACTTCTTCTTTGATCTTCTCCAATAACCCCTCGACATCTACAAACCTGGTAATCGGGATCAGGTGGCCATCGACACAATATATGTAGGTTGCTGCGCCGCAGCAGGGGTGGACCGTAAAGGCTGGTTGAGGCATTCTTGTCTCAGCTGCTATGAGGCTGGATATTGGAGCAACGAAGGGAACTGGGTAGAAGTCGTCTCTGGTTATCTCGTTATCTGTCTGTTCTTCCACCAGGGCGATGAGATCAGATATAGTAAGTCTCTTCTTGACTCTCTCATCCTGATCGATTCTCCCCACAAATGAGACGGGTTGGAAGTTCACTCCTTTCACTACATCTACGTTCTTGGAGGCGAACCTGATTATGTCACCCACCTGATCATTGTTAATCCCTTTTGCCAGAGTGGGAACCAAGACTATGCTCATCTGTCCTGCCTCTCTAAGGTTTTTTATGGCCTGGAGCTTGATTTGGAAAAGATCGCGGCCTCGCATCGCCTTGTAGGGTTCTGGGGTAACACCATCGAACTGTAAGTAGGCAGTGCTGAGCCCACTTAACACTAAATGCCTGCAGAGATCTGGGCTGGAGGCGAGCTTCAAACCGTTTGTTGCTACTTGGATCTGGGCAAAGCCCATCTTTCTTGCCAGGAAAACGATCTCCGGCAAGTCTTTCCTCAATGTAGGCTCGCCGCCAGAGAATTGAATTGCAGGGCATGGCACTGGCATTTGATCCCTCAGAACTTGCATCATGGCTACGATCTGACCTATTGTCGGCTCATTCAGCTCATCTCCGGCATCGGCAAAGCAAACCGGACAGGAGAGATTGCATCTGTTTGTAACATCGATGTTCCCCAAAAGAGTACCTGTCTTATGGTTCTTGCATAAACCACAATCGAATGGACAACCTTGGTGGGTCTGGGGCGAATACGTTAGACTCATGCTGTCCAACTGGTATCGCATAAACCTTTTGTAAATGGCTGCGTCTGACCAGTAGATATCTTTGAAATCACCATGCTCCTCGCAGTGCTTCTCGATCATGACTGCTTCGCCCTCTTGAAATATGCGAGCGCAGATAACCTCCAAGCAGACCGGGCATAGGGACGCGGTGGTTCTGGCAATTAGGAGCGCTTTGCCATTCATCAGATCTGTCTCTTTCAATTCCTGAAAACTACGCACATTAATCACATCTTTAATATTGTGTATTTGTACGTGTTTAGTTCCCACTGAATCGCTCGCTTGATGCTGTTTCGAGTTAACGAATACGTGCTCACCAATAACTTGCGCCAGAATGAAAAACAATATCAATAGACGAAGTTACTTGGAATTTGCTCTCTTATTACTGACCACGTGAGATGTTCACCAACTGGGTTTATTGATGCTGATTGAGGTGAGCTAAACACATACGTGTATTTTTTGGTGTTCCCTAGTGCAGCAATAATTGCGCATCTTTTTAGCCATGGCGATGATGACTACCAAACGGAAATATAATTTTAGGGATTTCGATATAAATTTGATCATAATTTTATCCTCCTAAACCAATTATTAACCAATGCCTATTCCGCTGTGCTTCGATTCCTCATCTAGGAGCTTTTAATGCCACTTCAACTATCTTTAAAAGCTTCAGTTGCTTTAGATCACTCCAGCGATTCCTGTATCTCATTCTTTCCATGCGAATCATTAGGGCCACAAAGACTGTGAAGGTGGTGATGAGGGCGAAGACGACTGACAGCACTGTCACCAGCCCGAAGTTGCTTATTATGTTGAAAGGTGATGCCATCAGAGCTGAACCTATGTGGTTGACGGTGATCTTCAGTGCCTCATAATAGGGATCGTCAACGTTGTTCAGCTACTCATAGAAACGCTCCATAATCAGGATGATCATCAGCTTCCGTCTTCTCCGCATCAGCCTTTGCATCAGCCTTCATAGTCGTTACATTTTCATTTGCCATTTTTTTAATTCCTCCTTTTATGAATCTAAATCTAATAGGATGTTCTCCTTAAGATATATATATACATATGTCTATTTTGGCAAGAAAAATTGGAAATTATTACCTAAATAAGTAATAATAGCTAAATTTTTCAGATTTTATCCACAAAGTCGGAAAATCAATTAAATTAAGTGAAGTCAATATTACGGATACCAAGCCCATCAGATGAATTTCACTCGTATCGCATATACCAGCGAATAATCTTTGGAACTTATGAGCAAGTATACTTCGAAAGAGCTTATTGAGCTTTCAGAGAGCAGAAAAATGGAATTCGGTAGATTCACTCAATAAATGAAATATTAAATGTGTAATTAAAAAATCAAGTTTTCTGATATCAAACGAGGTAGATCAGGTGGATGGCGAAAGGCCCCTCGGTATCCTATTGGAATCTGGTTACCCTCAATATTATTGACTGGAAATAGCATTAAGGTCCTTACATAGGGAATGATAGCGATTTGGTCAGGACAAGGTCGGGACACTTGGGACAGGTCAGGCACAAGGCAAAAAAGATGCGGCCTGATGGTACTGGTCGTGAACCAAGCAGCTGGTGTCCCTGAGCCGGAACCGCGGGTCATCAAAAAATTCTGTCCTCTCATCTACATCCCACTTGTCTCTCACGACCTGGCACCTCTGGATAGTCTTTGAATATATCCTTGGAGAGAAAATGTGCTATAACGATAATATGGACGACGATTGATCGTCTCTCTTTCGCTCTTTCAGCTTCATAAGTTCTGATTTAATCTGTTTGAGCATTTCTTTTTTATATAAATGCTTCTCATCTATCTTATCTGTATATATTCCCAGACGACCCAAGTACATACTGACAGATTGAGCTGCAACACCTAACTTATTCCCGACCTCTTTGGGCGTGGGCTCATGTCCCTCCTCAAGATCTTTTATTAACAGTTCAAGGGCTGATATGGTTATTAGAACTTGTCCCCTGCGCGCTAACATGGCATGGTCTATTATTCCATGATCTACTACGACGTGCTCGGCTAGGAGATCTTCTACAAGCTTTAGCGCCATTTCGCGATGGACTATAATCTCATCTCGGACGATATTCCTTATCCGTTCTTCTTCGGTTGTCTCATGGCCTCTTAACAGATCTATGGCCGCCCCAACGATCTCCGAACGCGACCGTCCAGTGCGTTTTGCTTCTTCATCGAGCCAACATAACCTTTCGTCCGTGAAATAAATTGATACGGACTGCTTTGCACCCATAGTAATTGGTTCGTGGGTCCTACTATTTAAATGATAGTGAAAGAAAATATATTAGAATAGAGTATATTAGACGCTAGTCTTTTATAACAGTATGGACTAATACGTAAAATGCAGCAAAAAAATGATTCGAGACCAATCTGGATATTTGAGACTACTTGAAGCTTATATTAGTCTATTGACGCCGAGATAGAATTCAAGAATGTTTCGGAGAAAGAATAATCCAGGTATGAAGGATGATATGTCAACGAAAGACGATAGTGGGAAACAGGGCAGAAAAGGCAAGATCAAAGTAAGCAAGAATGGACCTTATATTGTTTCAGGCGAAACACCTCTGACCGAACATAAAATGGAATTTGATGAAGATGGAAATCCATGCAAATGGCAAGAAGGAAATAGATTTCCATCACAGGAGAGTTATGCCTTGTGTCGTTGCGGAGGATCCAAGAACAAACCGTTCTGCGATGGCACACATGTAAAAATCAATTTCGATGGCACAGAGAAGGCAAGCATAAAGCCATATCTCGATGTATGCGAGTCGATCGATGGACCTGCTATAAAGTTAACTGATGATCAGCATTTATGCGCTTCAGCTCGTTTCTGCCACCGAGCCGGTGGAACCTGGAACCTCACGATGCAGTCCGATGATCCCGAGGCCAAAAAAATTGCGATCGAAGAAGCGGGTGATTGCCCATCGGGCCGCTTGGTTGCTTGGGACAAAAAAACAGGGAAAGAAATCGAACCGGAATTGAGACCATCCATCGGAGTGGTTGAAGATAGCCAGGCGGGTACAATTGGGCCGCTTCGGGTGATCGGTAAAATTCCGGTTGAATCCGTCGATGGCACTATTTATGAAGTTCGTAATCGCGTTACACTCTGTCGTTGTGGCAAGTCTCGCAACAAGCCTTTCTGCGATAGCAGCCACGTGAGGTGATAGTCTTATACCAAAAATAAAACCTAATGAATATTAAATAATTTATTGAGGAATAAACTGAGAAGTAACTGAAATGGGTGTGCATGAAAACCTAAAACTGATGAAAACTCTAAGACAGATGAAAACTTTGGATTATGCATGGAATTCCCAAGATTGGGAAACATTCGAGAAGAGGCATGCCAATCATGTGGAAGTCTTCTGGCCAGGCAGTCAGAGCCGACAAGAGGGGGTCAGTCGCATAAAGAAGAAGCGATTGCCTTCTTCAAGATATTTCCTGACAACCATGTCGAGAACAATCCGTATAAAGTGCTCTTCGGCTAGGGTGACTGGACTTGCCCTGTGGCAGACTTCACTGGCACATTCAAAGGTCGCATGACGGGTGCCGATGGAAAGATAATTCCGCCTACCAGCAAAAAATTCAAGGTCGAGTTTTGCACTGTCGCCCACTGGATTAATGGCGAGATTGTCGAGGAGATGCTCTTCTACGATAAGATTGAGATGACGAAACAGATTGGTTTAATGTGAAAAAATCCTAATATATTTCTATCAGAACTCTGGGAATTAGGAAGATTTCGACAACTAATTCCCGAAACCCGGTATGCATTTAAGTCTCTAGAAGAGGTGAAGCAAATGAAAAAAATTTTATATCTAGCCATGGTTATACTGGCCTTTTCAGCCGTAGCCGTGGGCCAAAACTGGACAATGGTTAACTATGATAATTCCATGTCCAGGCATAGTCCTCAGACGCAGATAGGCAAAGATAATGTAAATCAGCTACAGGTTAAATGGATTCTCAACACTGGATCTACAATTGAGAACTCACCCTTAATTGTGGGAAAGACCGGCTATGTCCAGAATAACAATTACAAGGTCATTGCCTTTGATATGGACACCGGGCAGAACAAGTGGAAGTACGACCCTAAAACAAAAATGCCTTCGCCATCACACGGCATAACCTATGATAACGGGGTAATATACGCTCCAACCGGCCCGAATGGGACTGTAATCGCCCTAAATGCCGAGAACGGCAACAAGATCTGGGAATCTCCTGCACTGCAACGCCTAGGCGGATCGTTCATGCTCACTTCTCCCCCACTGACGTGGAAGGACTATGTGATTGCGGGATCCGCTTTCGGAGATTCACCGGGTTTTGGTGCCCCCACAAAGGGAACAGTAACCGCGCTCGACAAAAAGACCGGCAAAATCATCTGGCAGATCAATACCACCGTAGGTGACTGGGTTACGGGAAAGAATGCCAGTGTTAATGGTGGAGCCGCTACATGGTCGGGTGGAGCGATCGATGCTGATAAAGGCATAGTCTATCTGCCTTGCGGCAACCCTGCGCCTGACTTAGACGCATCCACAAGACCCGGAGAGACTCTGTATGCAAACCACGTCATCGCCGTTAACATCAGCGATGGAAAGATCCTCTGGGCGACGCCCTTCGTGGCAGCAGGTTCAGTGCTCAATGTTACCATTCCGGATACGCACGACTGGGATACTGCCTGGGGGACCAATCTCGCTACCGTGGACCTTGGCAAGGGACCGCAAAAGGTGGTCATAGGCCATGACAAGAGGGGAGATATCATAGCCATGGATACAGCCACAGGAAAGCCCCTCTGGTGGAGAAATGTAGCTGTGCTCTATCGCACAAACGTTTCAGCTATGCCAAACGGCAGCGGTGCAATCTGGCCAGGAACGGCTGACGGCATCGAGTCATATTCCGCATTTGACGAGAATTACGTATACGTCGCTGTATCCAATCGGGGAATGAACTACTTCATCACACCTGAAGAAGGCCATGTCGAGCCTGCATTTGCATCAATGCCAAACGGCATCGGAAACGGTTCAATAACCGCCCTTGACCTGAAGGCCGGAAAGATCAAGTGGGAGCATAAGACCGATCTCCCGACCTGGGTGTCGCCATTGGTTACTAATGGAGTCGTATTCTCAGGTACTGTCACAGCTGTGGGGAATAAAGAGACGGGCATAACCTACCCGTTCAGCAACTTTGGAGGACCGACAGATACGCCGCTGATAAGCTCGGGAATTCTCATGGCGCTTGATGCCGATACAGGCAAAGAGCTGTGGGAGTTCAACGTTGGAGCGCCTGTTGGAATAGGCGGCCCCTCAATAGGAGACGGCATGCTGCTGGTGCCCACGGGAAGCGGTTTCCATGTCCCTAACTCCGGCGGCTATATCGTTGCCTTCGGACTCCCAAAAAAGTAAATGAGCATACAACTTGAGCGGCTCATTTACAGCCGCTCAACATCTCTTTGCAGATATTGCCTTTAGTATATTGTGCATATGTGTAAGTTAGTATCGCTAAAGGAGGAGACAAAAATGGCAACTTAACACATGGAAAATTGGAGCTGTTAACGGATAAGAATAGTGTGTTTTTGTCCAGCAGAGTATGCCCTCTGCCGATGTGGGCACTCAAAGAACAAACCGTTCTGCGACAGAAGTCACGTCGAACGATGATTACAGGCAGATGAAGAAGAAAGAAAGGAATGGAAGAAAGGAGAGTTGAGCATATGAGTTTTGTCGAAATTGCAAAGGTAAGCGAGATACCCGCCGGGACCATGAAACACATTGAGGCTGGCGGGAAAGAGCTGTGCATCGCGAATGTAAGCGGTAAGTTTTACGTGATCGGAGATCGGTGCGGTCACGAGAATGCCAGACTCTCACTAGGCACGCTAACTAACACAATTGTTACCTGCCCTATGCATTTTTCAAGATTTGACGTAACCACAGGGAAATTAATATCCGGGCCTAAACTGGAGGGGGGCAGGCCTGCTGACATGTTTTCCAAGTGCCCCGAAGAAGTCCAAAAAGCAATGAAGCAAATGTTTCAGCGTATAGGCGAAAATCAAAGCTTAATCAAAACTTACGATTTGCCAGTTTACGAAGTGAAAGTAGATGGCAACGACTTGCTTATTCAACTTTAAATTTTTTAGAGGTGAAAAAGCATAAAAGAAGTTTTGAGCAAATCAAATGACGCAGTCGAAAACCAAAACATCGCACTCGTACTTCAACATCGCCACCCTTATAATAATGGAAGATAACCCATGCCATAGTCGGAGGGGCGGTAAAGCGGCATGGAGATGGATCGTAGGATGAAAAAACTGCTTTGTCAGAGACGGGGCCCCACGTCACAAAATTCCAGAGATCAAACATGACCACGTCCTCTTTTGCCCGCAGACAAAAATATGTGGGAGAAAAGGGGCTGATCGCGCTTATAACACTTCTTAGCGCCTTTGTTCCACTGTCAACAGACCTTTATCTTCCCGCACTTCCCGGAATGGTTCTATATTTCAACGTCTCTGCAGAGATGGTAAATCTCACGTTGATTTTATTCTTTGTATTTTTTAGTGCAGGTACGCTTCTCTGGGGACCGCTCAGCGATAAATACGGCCGCAAACCTGTGCTGCTGATCGGGCTGTCTATATATTCTGCAGCAAGCCTTGCCTGTGCTGGCTCCTGGGATATTCATCACTTGATAGCATTTCGCGTTCTGCAGGCCATCGGAGGCAGCGGTGCTTTTGCCGTGTCCACGGCTATGATCAAGGATGTTTATGACAGCAAGAGCAGAGAGCCGCTTTTAGCTATGGTCCAATCCATGGTCCTCATATCTCCGGCAGCAGCCCCGGTCCTTGGCGCGCTCCTGCTGAAGTTCATGTCCTGGAGGGGAGTGTTCTTGGCCTTGGCTTTCATCGGCCTGCTGGCTTTGGCAGGAAGCATAGCATTGCAAGAGACAATAGACAAACGCTATACAGGCTCGATGCTGCAGGCACTGGGGAGGCTTTACAAAGTCGCAAGGAATCCAGGCTTTTCGTCTCTGCTCACCCTGTTTTCTTTGGTGAGCATATCCACAATGGCGTTTATAGCCTCATCATCCTACATTTATATAAACGGTTTTGGGCTCAGTGCGCAGGTTTACAGCTATTATTTCGCCATAAATGCAATTGGATTGATCTTTGGCCCGATGCTCTATATGCGAGTGTCCAGGAAATACCACCGCAGATCGATTATCGTCGCCTGCTTTGCGGTGATATCTGCCAGCGGTCTGCTCATATCATTTTTTGGCGGCTTTCTGCCTTGGATACTTACCATTGTGCTCTTGCCGGCAACCATCTGTGCAAGCTGTGTGCGAACTCCCGGCGCAAATTTGATGCTGGAGCAGCAAAAGGAGGATACAGGATCTGCTGCGGCTCTGATGGGCTGCTTCGGCATCTTCATGGGAAGCATTGGCATGACCATAATATCACTGAACTGGAGCAATACAATTTTGGTCCTGGGCATCATGAATATCCTGATCGGACTGGTGTGCGTGGCGCTATGGCTGCGCGTCTCCCAAAAGCCGTATGTAATGCAGGTTCCGGAAAGGTATATCGCTGCGGCAAGCAGGTAGATGATTCTTGAAAGAGTTTAACACGATCCAGGCATTAGCAAGCACTATATCCTTCCCGGCAAAGAGGAGAAGTCATTCTTAAGAAGAAGCATGTGCTCTACATGCAATTCATGAAGAGATGGACAAAATTGGGGAGCTTATGAGCAAGTATACTTCGTAAGATCCCATTGGGCTTTTAGAGAGCAAAAAGTTAATCCTGTAGTATCGCGTTATGGATAAAATATTAAATATATAATTAAAAAGTCAAGTTTTCTGAAATCAAACGAGGTAGATCAGATGGATGGCGAAAGACAACAAGACTCAACCTTCTGCAAGTCCTGAGCAGCTTTCAGCTTAATATTTGATCTCAAATCGTTAACTGACAGCGCAAGAAATTGGCTGGCGGCACCTTTGGGACCATTAAATTACCTGCAGCCGATCAGTTCCTGTTTTCCAACCATTGCTTCAGAGCTTTCATCGATCCCGCCCGGTGTGATATCATGTTCTTCTCCTCCAGGCTCATCTCAGCCAGACTCTTTCCGTTCACGTAGAAGATGGGATCGTACCCGAAGCCGCCTGTTCCTCGGGGCTCAAAGCCTATGTCGCCTTTTAATTCTCCCTTGAATACCACTGGCTCCATGCCCGGCTCGGAGTAGCCTACGACCGACTTGAAGGCCGCCCGGCGATCGTCCATGCCTTCCATCAGCCGTAGGATGCCGCTGTTTCCGACGGTCTTCTGGACGTAGGCAGAATAGACTCCAGGAAAGCCCTTCAAGCCATCAATGAACATGCCTGCATCCTCGATCATGACCGGCCCCTTCAGCCGGTCCATAACCTCTATCATGCCGAAGTCGACCACCTCCTCAAGAGTATCTACCTGAAGCTCGTTGTAGCCGATGTTCTTCTGTACCAGGTCGCCGAAGATTGCCTGGGCTTCCACGAACTTTCCCTTGTTGCTGGTAACAAAATAGATCATTTCTTCTCCCGCTAACCCAATCTTCGCAAGATTACTTGAGCCTATCCCGAATCTCGACTGGATGGACTCTTATTCCTTAGGTTGATCCTCTTTCGATATGCTCGTAGTTGAGGCTTCTCTTAAGCCAGGTTTTTCTCGACCTCCACTTCAAGTCTAACCATCTCAACATGGACAGTCCCCTTACTATCGAGAGGATGTTCCAGGACATATCGATCTACCACTTCGTAGATGAAATCCTCTTGTAAATCCCCCGAAACTTTTTCGATATATGGCAGCCATGTGGATTTGAACCAGGAGGCCAGCCCGTCTCGTCCATTCTGGGCCATATCCTTCTGTACCAGCTCCACCCTCGAGGCACTCAAGCCTGCGCGATCAAGCCAGATCATGTACTCATCAGGACCGAAGAAGCCATAAGGAAACTTAAAACCCTCGAAGTACCTGGACCATCTCTCTTCTGAAATGATCTCATCTACAACCTTAAAGATCGCAGCGGCATTGTCCCTGCCTCCAAACTGCATCAAAGCCTTGCCGCCCTGCTTGAGACTCCGTTTGATCCCTTCAAGAACAGGTCTATGATCCGTTACCCAATGGAGGCATGCAAAGGAGAGAACGAGGTCAAACTCATCTTCGAATTGCAAATTCGAGGCGTCTCCATGCTGGAATGTTAAATTAGGCCAGCTCGTTGGATGAAACTTGCTTTGAGCGAAGTTTATCATCTCAACTGAATTATCGATGCCCAAAACAGATCCATTCGGAACGAGGCGCGCAATCTCTGCTGTGACCTTGCCGTCTCCGCATCCGATATCGAGTATCCTTTCATTTCTTCGAATCGAAATCTTGGATAGAAGTTCCTGTGCCCATCGTTGCTGGGCCGCTGAACTCTTCGCATAAACTTCCGGGTCCCATCTTTGCATCGATACCATCTTTTGCTGTTTGGCAACCGTTTTAGATAAAGGCTTTTTAAATGTATCGGCGGCCATGAATATGGGAGGTTCGGATAGAAGGATAACCGATAAAGATTTAGTTTGAACTGCTTTCCGCCTCAAGGGCAACGTTTTTAGGTCCCTTGAATAATGTAGTTAGATTAATGATTATCTGGTGAGGCAAAATGGACCCAGGCGATAGAGTATTCATAGAAAAAGACGGCGTCGGGTACCAGGGCGTATTGATGCCGCCCAGAAGTAAGGATCACGTTGTGATTAAGCTGGACAACGGCTACAACATTGGCTTACGTAGATCCGAGTCAAAGATAGAGCTGGTTGAGAAAGGGCACGAGACCAAGCCCCCTTCAAAACCCCTCCGGAGCAAAGAGGGACTGCCAAACGTCTCTATATTGTCCACAGGGGGCACAATCGCCAGCAAAGTCGATTACAGGACCGGAGCCGTGACAAGCCAGTTCTCGGCGGGCGATATAATATCCGCAATCCCAGAGCTGGAGGAGATAGCTAACTACAACGCCAAGGTCATCTACACCATCCTCAGCGAGAACATGCGGGCGGATTACTGGTCGGAGCTGGGCAGAGCCGTTGCTGGCGAGATCAGAAACGGAGCAGAGGGAGTGATCATAATGCACGGCACTGACACAATGATGTACACTGCAGCAGCGCTATCTTTTATGCTTCGAACGCCAGTGCCCGTGGTCATCGTTGGCTCCCAGAGGTCGTCTGACCGGCCCAGCAGCGATGCCTCCATGAACGCAATCTGCGCGGCCACGGTGGCCATAAGCGACATCGCCGAGGTGTGCGTAGTCATGCACGGCTCAACCAGCGACGACTACTGCTCCATTCATCGTGGCACCAGGGTCCGAAAGATGCACACCTCCCGGAGGGACGCCTTCCGCAGCATGAACGAGCATCCCATCGGAAAGGTGAACTACCTGTCCCGGAGCATCGAGACCTTCATCGATTACAAACACCGGGGAGGGGTCGAGCTCGAGTTGAAAGACAAGCTGGAGTCCAGGTGTGCCCTAGTAAAATACACGCCTGGAGCCTCGCCGGAGATCCTGAACTACTACATCGATGCGGGATATCGGGGGATCGTCCTTGAAGGGACGGGCTTGGGCCACGTGGCATCCATCTGGATAGACTCCATCAAGCGGGCAACGGACGCTGATATTCCCGTAGTCGTAACATCCCAGTGCCTCCGGGGCAGGATCTGCGACCGTGTCTACGATACTGGCCGCTATATGCTGGATGCGGGCGCAATCGAGGGAGAGGACATGCTTCCTGAGGTGGCGCTGGTTAAGCTGATGTGGGTCCTGGCTAATAGTCCCACTGTGGATGAGGCGCGAAACATGATGCAGTCATCCCTAGCGGGTGAGATCTCGCACTCCACTCCCATAACCGTCTAGGCAAGCCTTATAAACTAGGTAGGGAGAGTACCAATCTCAAGTTTATCGGAGGAAATTGTTTTGACGCGAAAGCCGGCAAGCATGTACAGGAGGACGGAGCGCCCCTACACTCGCAGGGAGTACATGGGAGGCGTCCCTGGAAGCAAAGTAGTACACTATGATATGGGAAACCTTCAGGATGATTTCCCTGTTAATCTCACCCTGGTAGTCAAAGAGCCGTGCCAGATCAGGCACACCGCCCTCGAAGCGGCAAGAGTGGCTGCCAACCGTTATCTTCTGAAGCAGTGCGGTAGGACTGGCTTCCATCTTAAGCTCAGGGTTTACCCTCACCACGTAATAAGAGAGAACAAACAGGCTACAGGCGCAGGAGCCGACCGTGTCTCTAGCGGAATGCGGCGCGCTTTCGGAAAGGCCGTAGGCACCGCTGCTCAAGTCGCTGCGGGCCAGAAAGTGTTCACCCTTGGCGTAACCCCCGAGTTCCTGGAAGATGCCAAGACCGCGCTGACCAGAGCAGGCCACAAGTTGCCCACACCCATCCAGATCGTCATGGAGTCTGGCAGCAAACAGATAAAGTAACTGGTGACCTAATTGGATGATTATCTAGCCGGCCTCGACCGGGCCATGAAGAAGATGCCCGATACTAAGGGCCCCAAGGAAAGGTTCGTCATGCCAGTGCCGAAGGTCTACTACGAGGGAAAGACCACGGTGCTGGAGAACTTTGCGGCCATTGCAGACGCCTTCGACCGTGAACCCGAGCACCTCATGAAGTACATGCTTCAGGAGATGGGAACCGCTGGGAAGATCGAAGGTCATCGAGGAGTTTTCCAAGGTAAGTTTGCCGAACAGGCCATAGCCAGACAGATAGACTCCTACTTTGAGGAGTATGTTGTTTGCTCTGAGTGCCGGCTGCCCGACACCCACCTGATAAAAAGCGACAGGGTGCTCATGCTGAAGTGTGACGCCTGCGGAGCCCACCGGCCGGTCAGGAAGAGGAAAGCCGTAGCCACCGTTCAGAAGGACATGATCGAAGAGGGAGAGACCTACGAGCTTCGTGTTGAGTCAGTCGGAAACAAGGGCGATGGCATAGCCAAGGTCGATAAGTATCTCATCTTCATCCCCAGCACTGTTAAAGGCGAGATTGTCAAGGCCAAGATCAAGAAGATCAGCGGTACCCTAGCCTTTGCAGAGGTCGTGGAGAGGAAGGGCAAGGCAACCTGAGGAAGACCGGGCATGGACCCAAAGATCACCCTCACTTACACGGAGAACCACAAGTATCAGCTCGAGTTCTCCCCTCCGACCTTCTGGGATAATTTTGCTACCACCTACACAGGACTTCCCTGGGAGACCGGCGAGGACAGACTGGTAGTAATTGCAGAGAACTACTCGTATCTTCTGGATCTACTGGTTCAAGCTAGGCTATTTTACCTCAGCGGCAAGAGAGAAGACTCACGCTTTCAGTGACTAATGTGTGATGTCATGATCGCTGGCGACGGGTCTATCCAGGGGTTTCTGGTTCACGGATTGCCTGTTGTCAAAGAAGGCGACGATCTGGCATCCCTTATAGGCTCTTTATTTCAAATCCAAGATGGAGATGTCGTCTGCATCGCAAGCACCATTGTGGCCAAGTCGGAAGGCCGGTTCAGAAACCTGGACGATTACCATCCCAGTCCCAGAGCAACCGGAATCGCAAAAGTCATTGGAAAGGACCCGAGGTTCGTTCAGGCAGTTCTAGATGAATCGGCTGAGATCCTCCTTGAGCAGCCCTTTATCTTGTCAGTGACCAGGTTCGGGCACACTGGGGTGAACGCTGGAATAGATCAGTCGAACGTAGGCGAGGATAGAATTCTGCTCCTTCCCCAGGACCCGCGGGCTAGCGCTGAAAGGATCAGATCTCGCATGGGAAAGGACTGTGCCGTCATAATCACCGACACCTGCGGCAGACCTTTCCGGTGCGGCGTGGCTGGAGTCGCCATCGGCTGGTCAGGCATAGCCGCACTTCGCGACTGGCGAGGCGTGCCCGACATGCATGGCCGCAAGCTGGAGATAACCCTCGAGGCCATTGCCGATGAAGTCGCCGGAATGGCCAACCTTCTCATTGGTGAGGCAGGGGATGGGACCCCGGTGGCAGTGATACGAGGCTTACAGTACCCCAGATCCGGAGGCAGCCTCTTCATGCCGGAGGAAAAAGACGTCATCCGGCCGTACTTGAAGCGTTAACGCAACTGTTTTATTCGAAGGATTAGAAGCCGGTTGTGTGCATAGACCGGTTCAAGTGGTCATACCTTTTAAGCTAGAAAATGCGAAGTCGCGGCTAGCGCCTGTGCTCTTGCCTGAGGAAAGAAAGCAACTGGCCTTAGCCATGCTCCGAGATGTTCTGGAAGCAGTCTCTAGCTTTGGGTTGGTGACAATTCTTTCCAGGCCGGGCTTTCATGAGCTGAACCTGCGCTTGAATGTGGATGTCGTGGAATCAGGCCTCGAGCTGAACGACGCCCTTAACTCGTTTATCGAGAAGTGGCAGGGAATGGGATGGCCGACAGATCTGCTAATCGTCATGGCGGATTTGGCGCTTTTGACCAGGGACGATATGTCAGGGATTTTGGGCACTCCGGGAGATGTGGTACTATCGCCCGGGCGAGGCGGAGGCACCAATATGATTTTGATGAGAAGGCCGGAGTTCAGGACTTGCTACAAAGGAATTAGCTTTACCAGGCATCTGAATTTCGCGCAAAGGCTTGGATTGCAGGTGGGAACATACTCATCATACAGGGCAGGTTGCGACATAGATGAGCCAACAGATCTCACGGAAGTGCTGATTCACGGTCGAGGTGTTGCTCTACAACTCTTGAAGTCACTGGGATTTGCGCATTTAGATGACGTGCATAGAGTGTGCGTTCGCAATCAGAACCAAGATCCCAGTTATCTGAAAATTAATTAAGTCCTCCCATATTTATCGGAAGTATAACTGTTTGGACTGCAAACACTCAACTTTTACAAAAGGCAATCAGCATCCTTCTGAGCTGTTCTTAGCGTGATAGAATGCGACCGATCAACTATAAAATCCAGCTATCGGCAATTAGGCTAGGATAAATGCAGGAAGAGCCGTGTAAGAGTATAGAATATAGATGAATCGATCACGTGAAATTGTCTGCCGGCGCCGACTCTCGATTCCGAAAAAAATGTCCCGACAAATGGCTTTCAGTTCAGGTGCTTCTTAAGAACCTGTTCGTACAGCTTCTTTACGTTCTCCTTGGTCTTGGTCACCTTGGGGAATCCATTAAAGTTCTTTGCAGTCTCCACGTCCTCTGAAAGCTTGAGCTTGTACTGGCTCCTGGAGTAGAACCAGCCTTTTTTCGCATAATACTTGGAGAGGTACTCCTGCTCCGTTTGGCCCGGCGTGGGAGTGAAGAGACCATTCGTCTTCTCCAGTTCGGCCAGTTCCATCATGGTGGTATAGCCGGACCTGCTTATCAGGAATTTGGCGCGGTTCATAAGTTCGATCTTCTCTTCTGTTGACACGTATGAGTGGA
Source organism: Methanotrichaceae archaeon (assembly GCA_963754945.1). Lineage (GTDB taxonomy): Archaea > Halobacteriota > Methanosarcinia > Methanotrichales > Methanotrichaceae > Fen-7. The sequence continues at coordinate 24,060 of CAVWIG010000046.1, read as the reverse complement.
CCGTCGTATTCGAATCAAGTTTCTTTTTCTCGTCCCTCTGCGGGCTTCCTAGAAGGATCACCTTTTCTCCTGGAAGTTTGTGCACCTGCTTTAGCACGATCTCCTCCAGCTTGGTCCTCTGGGGTTCAGGGCCTGAGACGATTATCAGGTAGTCCAGATCCTTGTCTACGTTCATCTTGGCTGTGCTGGTGAGGATACCAGCATAGTAGGTCATCTGGTTGGTTACATCAAGATTGGATCGGCACAGCTTTCCGCTCAGGTTGAAGCCGTTGGGGCTAACATCAGGGACTATCAACCCGTTGAACTTTGAATGGAAGAAGAAGCCTTGTCCGTAAAGGGTTCCGAGCTCAAAAGGCCATAAGTACGTGGGCAGACTGAAGCGAAGCTGATGAGTTATGAAATAGGAGGGTATCTTGTCGGAGTAAACGCCCAGGCGGTTATCGCTGATTATCAAATCGTACTTGTCTTGAGATAGGATCTGAGCAAGCTTCTTTCTCTCATCTGCCATTGCTTTCAAAAGGACGGGAATGTTGGCGACGAACTTGGGCAAAAAGAACCTTGTAGAGCTGTATGGTGCTGGATAGTCCTTAAAAAGTATGAAGTTGCATTCTGGAAACTCCCTCTTCAATAAGGTTAGGGCATTACCACTAGTTGCAATGGTCACTTCATGGCCGTAGCTCAGAAGCTCTCTTATTATGGGAATATCTCGAGTAGAGTGTCCCAACCCCCAATTAAGAGGACTTATGAAAGCATGTCCCATGTATGATTGAGCAATTGCTCTATTGTATTAAACATTTTCCTGGAAGATCTATGAAATGTGGTCTCCTTCATCGAGGAACTTGAGTTGAATTTTGATTTAAACTTATGGGATTAAGCTAACTTCCGGGCTTCTTATGAGCCTTTCTACCAAAGGAGGATCAAATTAACGAAGGACAAAAGATAATAAATTATGGTCTGATTGCCAACCTTATCAATTTTAGTTTCGGATCCACTGCGGCATGACATTTTGCGAGAGAGCCTGGTCGTCGCTTGATCAATTTGACAGATAAAGCATAAATATTTCATGGGCGCTTCTGCAGAGTTATGATTAAGCAGATCCTGACGGCATTGGATAAATCAGGAAATTTCAGCAAGGGCGATCTGGAACGGTTCAAGGCCATTCTTCAGAGATACTTGTTGGGAGAGATCAGGGTTGAAGATGCCTACTATGATCTTCTTGATAACGATCTTGTTCCCATGCCGTCTCGATGTGCATTATACACTAAGGTCGAGAAGACCGCCGATGAAGAGGAAGAACTTAAAAAATACATAAATAGAAAATTATTCGAGTAAATGAAACTCGGAATTTCTAGCAGAAAGATGCTGTCAGGTATCTGGTAGAAAAGATTGGTCTATTATGAACCGTGAAAAGAGGAATTGACAGCCGTCTTGCAGATGATTCATGTGTTAAATAAGCCGCCCCCCCCAGCCGACTATATCTCTTTCTGCCGCATCCATGTGGTCGATCTTGAAACAAGAGGACCCTGAGGGCCTTTCATGCCGGCAATGCCGGTTGATTAACCTGTTAATACCTACCCTTATTGCTTGATGTAATAAAAGTCGAAGGGAACGAGTACACATGTTTTATTTAAGGGAAAAGCTCCAGAAGAATTTATAAACATTAATCAAAAGCTAGGTAGAGATCTGATATGGGATACTCCCACCATAATTACTGAGGATAAATTAGTAATAAGTGAGATTGGAGATAAAGACAACCTAAAGAAGTTCCTTGAAGTTATAAAGACGTATGGAAAGATCGAAAACATCCAATGCCAATTATCAGTATACCAGGGGCGCAACATTCTATCTTGCCTTACAGATAGGCAAAGAGAAGTCATCTTAGCGGCAAAAAAGAATGGATATTACGAGTATCCCTCGAAGGACCAATGGCGATCAATTAGCTCAAAAAGTAGGGATCAGCAAAGCCGTAACTATTGAGCATCTACGAAAGGCAGAAGCACGTATTATGTCAAATATCCTCAGTGGATATTAGGTCATGAGGTTAATTCATCTATAATTGCACATTCATAGATTTATGCCAATATTCAAGTAGTATAAACGCAATATTAAACATAACCACCGATGAGAATTCAAACAAGAATTCGACATGGATTGTCGGACAAACTTCCGACCTGCTCTTAAGAAAAGAACTTGATCTCAAGCTTGGTAACAAGATAAAATGATTTAATTCATACCCCCCCAAAAAGGAGTTGATCGCAATGGTCAAGAAAAGCACAAAAGAAATCAAACAAAAAGAAGAATCCAAAAAGGGTAAAAAGTCTGAGAGAAGCAGAGAGCCCAAGAAGGACTCAAGGGCTGTAAGAATCGAAGTAGAGAGTACAGGCGAAATAGTGAAAAAAGAAAAAGAAAAGGAGATCGTCTTTGCCGGGCCATTTTCAGGCAACCCATCTCTTATTCAGAGCAATTTTGGCCTCAAGGGGAACTTCGAACTGGTTGTGCCCATGTCCAATGGCGGCCTCGCTCACTATTGGCGTAATAACGATGATCCTGAGCTGCCCTGGTATGGACCTGTAAAATTCGGTGAAGCAAATGGCCGATTCAACAGCTCGTCTCTGATTCAGAGCAAATTCGGAAACCTGGGAAATCTCGAGCTGGCGGTTACTGAAGAAAACGGGAAAAATTTGGTTTCCTTCTGGCGGGATTCAGGTCCATCTTTCGATTGGCATGGTCCAGGCTACATAGCTGAGCCATCCAAAAAGCCAATGTTCTGCGGAAATCCGTCCCTCATTAAGAGCAGAAGTGGGCACAACGGCAACTTCGATCTTGTGGTGCCATTATCGGAGGGCGGCCTCGCTCACTACTGGCGGGACAATGACGATCCGGCTCTTCCATGGTACGGTCCCTTCACCTTCGGATCGGCTACCGGCGTTCTGTACGAATCAGTCACGTTGATCCAGAGCAATTTCGGAAACCCTGGCAACCTTGAGATTGTTGCTCGCTCCAAAGATAAGTTGGTCTTCTTCTGGAGAGGCCCAGGCCCTGAGTTCAAATGGAACGGTCCATTCATTATAGATAGCGGCGTTTCAGGCTGCCCCTGCATGATTCAGAGCAAATTCGGATGTAAGGGCAACTTTGATCTGGTGGTTCCACTGGTCTCTGGCGGATTGGGCTACTACTGGAGGGACAACGACGATGCAAACCTCTCCTGGCATGGAGCATTGATGTTCGGCACCCGTTTGGGCAAAGTTGATGCGGTTACTTTCATTCAGAGCAATTTTGGAGACCCTGGAAACCTCGAGCTAGTGGCCAGTGCCGGAGGACAACTGGCGTTCTTCTGGCGCGACTCAGGGCCAGACCTGAAGTGGAATGGGCCGTTCTTCTCTATACCTATGTAAACGAAGTTGGTGGGTTGCGCGACTATGATGAATTGTTGATGCAGTTGTGCGATTGAGGGCAGAGACCCGAGGCATGAACCGACCGCGAGGCCATAAGCCAGCATAGCAATTTTATATCTTGGATCTAGATTGGCCCCCAAATGTACCGGATACTGGTTACTAACGACGATGGTATTTATGCGTCTGGATTGAAGGCCGCAGCTCAAGGCGTAAAAGGCCTCGGCGATGTGTTCGTAGTTGCACCCTCAGGACAAATGAGCGGAGTTGGAAGGTCGATATCCATCTTTGAACCCCTCAGGTTTGCTAAAGTGAATATGGATGGCCAGAAAGCTTATGCAGTAACCGGGACTCCCACGGATTCCGTGATCATCGGAATCTTCGCCATAATGAAAGGAAAGTTGCCTGATCTGGTCGTTTCGGGGATAAACGTTGGCGAGAATATCAGCACCGATACAGTCACCACCAGCGGGACCATCGGCGCTGCCCTTGAAGCCGCAAGCTACGGAATTCCGAGCATCGCAGTCTCGATTCAAGCTGTGGATCAGGGAGATAAGTTCGATTTTCACCACGAAGATAAACACAGCTTTGAGGTAGCTATAAAGCTGGTCCGAAGGATTGCATCGAAAGTTTTAGAGAAGGGCCTTCCGAAAGGCGTGGATTTGCTGAACTTGAATGTGCCGGCCAAAGCCACCGAGGACACAGAGGTCGTCATGACCCGGCTTGCTCGAAAGATCTTCCGGACCTCCGTTCAAGAGAGGTTCGATCCCAGGGGCAGGCCCTACTACTGGATAGACGGCGATCTGATCTGTTCAGAGGCCGAAGGGACTGACGTCCGAGCCGTATATCAGGATGGGAAGATCTCTGTAACCCCGCTGACCCTTGATTCCACTTCACGAACAGACTTTGATGAAATACGAGACCTGATTAAGGATTGAGCGCATTATGTTGAGAGACGATTTCCTGAGTTTGAGATTCGATGAAAAGGTCTCTTACTTGATAGAAAACCTACGGGTTGTGCCCGATGAGCTGGCTGAGGAAGGTGTGGAAGTCCTACTCCAGGCCAATGAGATTGAGCATGCAGTTGTCCTTGCCAGAGACAAAGGGATGATCAAGAGAGCAATCGGTATCCTTGTTGATGCCGGGGACTATCTCTGGGCTGCACTCATCGCTAAGAATGCAGGCCTGATGGAAGAGTCCCTACGACTGTACAAAGATGGCCTGAGTTATTACATTGACATGGAGATGTACGGTCGAGCATTGTCTGCCGCCACTGCCCTGAAGCTGCCTCCAGATGAAATTGATGCCCTTTTCAGGAGAGGGATGGAAGTGGAAAGCAGATCCATGAACCTGGGAACCGCAAGAGCAGTGATCGATGACGCAATGGAGTCTCTGGAGATATCGCTCCTGGGAAGAGAGGGCGAGCTGTCCAAGGATTTAATGGCGGCAATGAAGGCCGAGAGGAAAAGAATGGCTAATCGGGATGAGATTGATAGCTAAACTAATCATCGCTAACCTTATTCATCCTTCAGCCTGATCTCGATGCTCATCAGGTCTTCGGCAACAATCGTGTTCTCAAAGAAGCGCTTTGATTCATCAATTAATGGCGAAACGTCATCCGAGTACCTGGAGCTGATGTGAGTTAATACTAGCTGCCTCACTCCGGCGCGTTTGGCGAGCTTTGCCGCCTCACCCGCAGTTGTGTGTCTAGTCTCCTGGGCCCAATCCGCCATATCTTCAGCCAGGGCACTATCGTGTATGAGGAGATCTGCACCTTGGCTTGCCGTTTCAATAGACTGACAAGGCCTAGTGTCGCCGGAGTAAACAACCTTTCTCCCAGGCCTAGGAGGGCCCATGACCAAGTCAGGACTGATCAATCTGCCGTCGACCTCGACCGACTGACCGTGCTGAAGCTTCCCGAAGAGCGGCCCTGATGGTACGCCAAGCGCAATGGCTTCCTCGCGGTTGAATCTGCCTAGCCGCTTATCCTCACGCAGACAGTAACCAAGGCTCGGAACACTGTGATTGGTTTGGATGGCCTCAACGCTGTAGCCGCTCATCTCAACAATGTCGCCTGGATCCAGCTCCATCCCCTTTACCTCGAAGTTCCTGAAGAAACACCCGATTGAGTTGAACTTCTCCAGAAGGTCGATAGTTCGGACAGGACCTGCTATTGTGAGAGGGGTTTTCCTTCCCTGAAAGGCCATTGTCTCAAGCAACCCCGGGATGCCCAATATATGGTCTGCATGGTGGTGTGTCAGGAAGATGTAGTTCAGCCTCATCATCCCTGTCCTTGCACGCATCATCTGACGCTGGGTACCTTCTCCGCAGTCGAACAGGATCAGCTCTCCCTCCCTGTTGACGAGGACAGCGGATGGGTTTCTCTCTGGTGTAGGCAGCGAGCCGGCGGTTCCAAGAAATACCACGTTGAGCATTCAATAACTCAATGATCGGGGCCCGATATGAAATTTTGCCTCATATCATCTTCGGCCCGACCGAGAGATCGACCCAGCCGAACATTAGTTTTCAGATCATCCTATCCTCTTTTTCCTCCTCCAGTTCTACTCTGAGGTCTATGGCACCCATATACTCTCTTATCATTACAGGGAAGGAACGAGACTCCATGAACCGGAGACCAAGCTGCTCTGACCACCGCTGTATTCCTAGATCCTGAGATACAACTGCCGCATCCAGGTCTTTCGCCAGGAGCAGAACATCGATGTCTGGAGCGCTGTCGAGAATTCCGTAGCGCAGTGATGCCCTGTACTTCTCTCTGAACTTTCGAATTATGCCTCCAACTGTCTCCCTCTCGATCTCTTCCTTCATGTCCTTAAGGCTCGCTCCGCTCTCGCTTAAAGCGATGCATCGGGCCACAGATTCCCAGATGGCTTCCTCTGAGATGTTCATGCCTTTATTGATCCTGCCTCGCATAAAGTCAACATACTCGTAGAAGATCTTGGACGGCACCTTGACCTTGTATCGATCAGGAGTCTTCTTGACGAGCCATGTGTCAACTTTGCTCAAGACCATAGCATCGCAGTTGTTATGTCGAACGAAGTCCTTTATCTCGTTGTAGACTGAAGGGTAGGGAACATAGCAGCTTATTCCAAGATGGAGCCTTGCCTGGGCGACCCGATCCAGTATGGCACTCATTCCCTCGCAGATGGTTGAACAGCCCTCGCTCTCCCATGCCTGGGAATCTGTGAGGGCGGTAGTATCAAGAACGAACCTCTGCCGCAACATCCTTTGTTTATATGAATGAGGTGATATAAGATAACTTCCTACAAATAGCGTAGCGTAACGAATAGATAACAACATAGAGCGGTGTAAACGAACAGATGGGATGCTTGGGCCGTTGAAAAAATGAACTTCAACTCGCAGCGATGAAGGTAGTAGTTCGAAATATTTCAAATGCTGTGCACGGTCACGATAAAGCAGCTTACATCTTTGTCGGCCAGAGGTTTTTCAGAACACTGCAAGATCATTTAACCACCGATAACCCTAAAACTGATTCTCGCATACTAAACAACATGAAAGTTGGCATAGCCGACACCACATTTGCCCGTTACGACATGGCCAAGACCGCTATCAGAGAGCTGAAAGAAGGTGCCTCAATTCAAATAGCCAGGTACACAGTGCCGGGAGTTAAAGATCTGCCTGTAGCAGCAAAGAAGCTGATCGAGGAAGAGGACTGCGATATCGTCATGGCCTTGGGGATGCCCGGAGCAGCTCCGAAGGACAAGATGTGCGCCCACGAGGCTTCCTCCGGGCTTATCATGGCCCAGCTCATGACCAACAAGCACATCATAGAGGTTTTTGTCCATGAGGATGAAGCCTCCGACGAGCCCACACTTGCCAGGCTGGCCGAGCAGCGCACTGTGGAGCATGTCAGGAACGTTCTGGATATTCTCTACCGTCCAGAGAGGCTTACCCAGAGAGCCGGGACAGGACAGCGACAGGGGTTCGAGGATGCCGGGCCATTGGAGGGTAGGGAAAGCGGCGGAGGGCATTAGAGGCAAATGGATTCTCCATTCTCCGCCCTATCCGATACATTCCGATCTCTGGGCTTGTGTTGCTTTTGACTCTTATTGAGTCTTCAATTTCTCGTTTCGATCTCGCTCGTTGATATCTCGCTATTTAGGGTTGCACAATGGTAGTAGAGTTCTTGGTCGAGTTGCCAGAAACAAATGCCTGGATGGTCACTGCCTTCCTGGAATCCTCGGGCAGGGCTATCTTAATGCTCCTGTCAAAACCGCTGAACTGCATTGCATATGATGTCTCAATGCGCATCTCAAAATTACCAGCTTTCTTGGCTGGCAGACCCAGCATCTCTGGGCGCAGGGTCATATTTGTCGTAATTTCGGTCCTCAAGGGAAGGTGTCCTTCCTTAGAAATCCAGGAGACGTAGGAGATGCTGGTGCTGTTGAACAGTGCGCTGATGTTTAAGTAAGGTAAGATCGTCGTGGTTCCCAGTTGCTCCTTCATAACAGTGGTATATGACTTCATGTCTGGGGTTACCTTGACCTTGTAACACTCAGTTCCGTCTATCTTCTCCATCCCTAAGAGCGTGATGTTGGACCTGTTGAGGCTCTCCCGCTGTTGCTCCACTTTGTCCTACTGTTTCCAGATGTCCTTAAGAGATAACCCCATAAGCTTCGTCTGGGTCCAGTTTCCGTCGATCTTCATGTACATGGTATCGTTCAACAGGTACATTTCCATGGACGTAGCGCTGGTGTTCTCCTCCTGGCCCACTGCCATAGCCAGGGAGGCCATGACCATCTTCATGGCCTTCCCGGTCAGATTGAGGGCTCCAGCTCCGATGGACTTCGTCAGTATCTCCTGAGACTCCTTCGTTCCATTTGAACCTGAGCTGTTTGAAATCACCATCTTCTGGTTCATCTCCAGGGTGAACAAATAAGTTGTTGGCTGGATCTCTGAGCCTAAAACGATCTCCTTGAGAAAAGTGCTGTTAATCTTCTCAGAGGATGCAATAGCCGTATTGAAAGATCCCATATCTCCCAGGCCCGTTGCCGTAATTGCAACCACCAAAAGGGCAGCATATAGAGGTAAGATCAGAAGCTTCAGGCCTGCATCACTGGTTGAGGCCGTTGATATTTCCTTTGGTTGTCGTCCTCGGCACATACATTCAAGGTGAGGAAGGCGAGGGTTATCTAAAAATACTTCAAAAGCTTATGAATAGTATACATGGATTTCTTCACCCATCTCATGATCGGTTTTCTCATCTCCTCGGGGTTAGGAGGGTCCTTTTCCAACCAATACGTGGTGCTGGGCACTCTGATGGCCGCACTTCCCGATTTTGACATCTTCTTATACCCTTTATGGAAAAGAATACCCATCACCCGTCATCACGGAATAACCCACACCGCCATATTTGTTGTAGCTGCTTCTGTGACTTTGTTCGCTGCCTATGGAGCTTTAACCGGCATAGCCGCCGACCCTAAGCTGCTCATAGTGATGCTTCTTGGAGGTTTCTCCCACATATTCTGTGACTTCATCACCAACTGGGGGGTGCCTCTTTTCTATCCTTTTGAAAAGGGGTACTCCAAGATCAATCTGGACATGTCAATTAACCCTTACACCATCCTGTTATTTTTCCCAGGCGTGATATTTCTGGATGCTGCTCGCCTAAATTACCTGGTTCCCTTCGATTTAAAGGGTGCAACAGTCGTTCTTGGGCTGGTCTACCTGGTTTACTTTGTTTCCAGAGGCGGCTTTAAGGTTTACAATACCATGAAACCAGGGAATCGGGGGTTTGCTGCTCTTCCTACACTGTCTCCATACAAGTGGAAGTTCGCCAAAAGAACTGAAACTGATGAAGAAATACGGGTCCTCATAAAAAGCAATCCTCGAACCAAGACTTATGTGATACCAAAAGGCGGGCTGGAGAGGATAACCAAATGCCAAGATTTAGTAAGCACCTACTGGCTTGGACAAGTTCAGGATAACATGCGAGTGTTTGAATATCCATATTACGAAACGGATTGCCAGGATGGAAGGATGAAGATAACCTGGCGTTCGGCAGAGATGGGTGAGCTGTTGAGCGTCCATGTCGAGTGCGTTGGAGATAATCTCAATTCCTGGGTTGAGTTCAAAAGAGGAAAAAAAGTGTTCTCACGCCAATGAAGGCAGGAAGCCCGAAACAAAAGCAGCGAGGCCGGGCAGCCTGCATCATTTGCCCTTACCCAGCTACTCTTTGACACTCTTAGCGCCCTTCAGCACAATAACCAGAACTACGGGCATTCTATCGAAATAATGGTTTCTCAACTCAATCCTCTGTCTCTGGCGGAACTGGTGGAATCAGGGGCTCTAGCTTGTCGATCAGATCAGGAATGTATTCGGTTACTACTATCCAAATTCTTTCATGCTTTAAGGCAAAATATTTGTGCACAAGAACATTGCGTTGGCCAATGATCCCTGCCCAGGGAATCTCTGGATGAACTTGTTTAAAATCTTCTGTGATGTTTCGGGCAGCTTCTCCAATTATCTCCACTGCACGCTCTACTGCCATACCGGTCCGCTTGTCATGGATATACTGTACTTGCTCAATAATCAGTTGATTTTACTAGCACTGAGAATGAGATCGGATAACTTTGGCATAGAATAACTATCTGAGAATATATCATAAAGATATTTGTAAAAGCTTATTCCGAGCTTCCTGCAAGTATCGATTATAGAGAGCATGTTTTCCCATGCAAGCTTGCCGAGTTCACTTCTTGTTCCATAACTGATTTTTCTCTTGATCACACCTTCTCGCACAGCTATCTCTGCGAGATTGTTATGAAGCGGAACATTTGGAAAATCCAACACCAGCAACAACTCTTGTTTCTTTTTCTTAGTCTTTGTAATGCGATCATCCAACGTCCCGTAACCAGTTACTGTCGAGAATATCGAATCAAACCTCTCCTGGACATACTTACTCATAATTTTATTAGGATTCTCCTTATATTGTGTAAGCAATTCATAGAACTTCCAAAGCTCAGTTAAAAACATATTAAGAACCGACTTATGATGAATTAGAAAAGGATTCATCTTTTTGTAGTGTCGTATTTCATGTATCCAGCACAGAGCATGGTGTGACGATACATCTATGTACTGCCCGGCATCATCCGAGATAATGGTAAATCTATCTGCTCCTCATCATTTAGCCCAAAGAAATGTCTGATTGTATCACTTCCTTTGGTTTGCCTGATAAAGAAAGCACTAAAGAACTTGTTGCAGACAACGTGCAAATAATGGTTATTGCCTTTATGCCTCGCGCCTGTCTCATCAATGTTAAGATAATCAGCCCGATTCACACCAGTTTCAAATAAGGCCTGCTTCTCTATCGCATATGCATTGCTCTTTTCCTTGGTCAGTATGTTTGAGATCTCGCCTTCCGAGATTATTATGCCGATCTCTTCTAGGATCTTGTGGATCCTATTCTCAGTAACCCTTCCAGCATAGTAGAGGTAAGCGATGAATGCTTTCAGATGACTTCCAAATTCCGTGTTCTTAAGGGACTCGGCAAGTTCTGCTTCATAGGTCTTTTTCAGGGACGGCGAATAGTAGCGTTCCAACCAATATTCCACGTTGTCGGTTTCAAATTTTATGTTCTGCTTTATGACCCGTCTATAGCCGTTATGCTTGGCATCATGTGGAAGAATCGATTTATCAATTTTAATGTATTCTGTCCTGTCGATTTTTATCTTTGGTTTCTTGCTATCTTTATGCCATTTTTTGGGTTTTTCCTTCGGCACATTAGCCTGGTATTCAGGATTGTCCGGCAGTATTTTAGGACGGCCTTTCTCACCTTTCAGCCGGTTTATTTCATCCTTTAGCTGTTGATTGTCTTTGCGGAGTTCTTGATTTGACTGGGCTAATTGCTCTATTGTGCTTAGAAGCTGGAGGATCAATTCTTTCATCGCTTCTTTATCGTCGAAGTTGATCTTGTCTACATCGAGGTTGATTATGGCCTCGTGTATGATATCTGGCACAAACAAAATATTTTAGATATATGTATTAATAATTTTTGGTCCATGCACTCACTCGATTGGGGAATTCAACGTAATATTGAGCAAGTACGATATACTGATCATAGTTCATCCCGGCTGTGAATTCCTTTATGGCCAATGGGCATCTAGCATATCCCAGAGGTATGCGACGTTGCGCTCATCCGGTTGCATAGATTACTTCTCTTCCTCTCATGATGGCATGCCGTCTGAAGGGATTACGGAGAGACTCCTTTTCCACGAGACCCACTTCCCTGCCGAAGATTTCCCCCAGCTCGGCCTTCATCTCCACCAGGTCGAACAGGCTCCAGGTCGCGTTCTCTTCGAAGCTCACCAGGACATCCACGTCGCTTCCTGGGCCGAAATCCTCCCTCAAGACAGAGCCGAATAGGGAGAACTCCGTGATCTTCCAGCGACGACTGAAGTCCTCGATCGCTGCTAGTGGAATAATCACTCGACTTTCGGTCATAGATCTCTGTCACTTCCTCGTAAGGCTCCAAAGCCAAAAGGCTACGGGTAGAACCTGACTGCGGATTTCACATCTCAGGATATTGATGGTATCGCTAATCTAAAGAGGTGCTCCTTAAAAATAAATCTTTGTCTAAAAGCCAGCAAGCTTCTTCAGTTTGAGTTTATCTTTAGTCTCATTCTCCCAGCTCCTTCTGAATGACATGGCTTCTCCACTCAGCTCGCAGCGGATGGCCGCCCGTCCGCGCCCGTGTGGGCTCGCTGCATGTGGGCCTGGGCTCAGTTAATCGTGCAGCTTACCGAGCAGGGAATGCCTGGCACAGAAGCAAAGAAGCGGGCATCCTGGGCGTTATTTGCCATCTGCAGCTATTTCTGATGCTTAGAACTGTTCAAATGCTGTACTACGGACTTTCAGCCTGAGCCAAGCTGTCCAGGTGGCATGTATTACGAATAAGCTATAGCTACTGTTCATTCTATCAGCCGAGATGAAACAGCAATCCCAATAGGTAGTTTTTTAATTCAAGATCGCTTATCAATAATTTGAAGGCTAAAAGAATGAACGTCATTGAAATCCTAAGGAGCCATGAACCCGAGATAAGGAAAAGATTCTGCGTAAAGAGGATCGGTGTCTTCGGCTCCTTTGCCCGTGGCGAGCAGAAAGATACAAGCGACGTTGACATTCTGGTGGAGTTCGAGAAGCCGACATTTGATAACTTCATGAATCTCGCCTTTTTCCTCGAAGATTTATTTCAGCGAAAAGTGGATCTGGTAACGCCGAACTCCTTGAGCCCTTACATCGGCCCTTACGTAAAGAATGAGGTGGTCTGGGCTGAATAAGGACAAGGCTTTTCTTATGCATATTCTCGACGAGATTGAGTATCTCACTACGACTTCTCAGAGCTTGGAACTCGATAAAGTGATTAACGATCCGCATCTTCATAGGTCATTCATCAGAAGTCTAGAAGTGATCGGCGAGGCCACAAAGAATCTTTCCAAAGATCTCAAGGATAACCATCCTGAAATCGAATGGCGAAAGATCGCTGGAGTGAGGGACAAGCTAATTCATTATTATTTTAGTGTTGACTGGGAAGTTGTCTGGGATGTTGTGAAGAACAAGCTCCCAACTCTTAGGACGCAGATTGAAGGGCTGATTCGGGAAATCGATTGACGTTGGATGTGGAATATAGCTCACCATGTCCAGTCTGCTTATCCGATCTCGCTCTCCGTATTGTCCTGAAATGCTCTAGAACCGTGCAGCGTCGCATCCAGGCGTGCAGAAATTCTATCTATTGATTTGGTCAGCTCGCGGCGGATAGCCATCTGCCCGCGCCAGAACCGCCGGTCGGGGAGGTTGTCGGAGTCCTCCAAGGGGCTCGTCCTGAGCCAGAAGATTTCCATGCAGGCCTTACGAAGCCAAAAGAGGCAGGTATTTAATCCTAGAAATTGAATTGTAAAGGGTGGTCTCATGCTGGTCAAAGCAGTTTATGAAAATGATGTTTTAAGGCCATTAGAAAAGCTTGACCTCAAGGAGGGAGATATGGTCGAAATTGAAGTCAAAAAGGACGCTGTAGATCGATTGGGTGGCCTAGTTAAAATCTCCCAAAGAGACGTTGTCGATGAGATCATAGAAAGCCCTGAGCTGGAGCCGATCTGATGCAAGATGCACTCCGGCCAGGAGTGACAATCTTTATTGATGCAAATATCTTTCTTTACAAGATCCTGGAACACTGGAAGTTTGCGCAACCCTGCACCGAACTACTAAAAGATGTTAATTACGGCAAGTATTCGGGCGTTACTTCCGTCTTTGTGTTAAATGAAGTATTCCACAGAGTCATGATTGCAGAACTATTCGAGAAGTATAACATAGAAGCCAAATACTCCACAAGGTATCTCAAAGAAAATCCTGAAGTTATTAAAGAATTATGCTCGGCGAGGAAGGCCATTGAGAATATTTCGCAGATCCAGAACCTCATGATAGTAGGAGTCAGAAGAGATGTTTTCGACCTGGCCTTGGAATTCTCTCATATGTATAGACTTCTTTCGACCGACGCGATTCATGCTGCAACGATGAAGATGGAAGGATTAAGCATTATGGCTACGAACGACCGGGATTTCGAGAGGATAGATTGGCTGAACCTTTGGAAGCCGTGATTTGCAGGTTTCCATGTTGAAACCCCAGTTTTAACCGTCTGCATTCTCACAGTTCCGGCCTCCTCAGTTCGCCTGCGTCCTTAAGGCTCGCCGTATTCTGGCAGCCTCGCAGCGGATGGCCGCCTGCCCGTGCCCGCGTGGGCCCGTCGCCTGGGCCTGGCCTGCATCGCTCCCACAGCTTCCCGAGCAGGAAGCCCGGATCAGAAGCAGCGAAGCGGGCTGACTGGCGCCAATTGCGCTTCTTCGGCTCATACTCAATGCCCAACGTGGCTTAAATTTTATGAACTATTATCACAAATACAAGAGGATATCTCTATTAAATTGGCTGAAAAGTTAAATTATATCATTGAGGCGTTTATAGTAATTATAATACGATCCATTATATCCTAATATTTTCAAGATTGTCTTGTCTAGGATATTAACCAAAAAGAGATATTCCTTAATAGGCTCATTTGAAAAAGTACCATCTTTTTCCTTTATTATTTGACAACTAAACTTTCCTCGGTGGACAAGGCTATTTCGACTATTGACAAAAAGGCTGATACTTGTGTCATCTAAATTCAAGGATATATTTTTCCACAAACTCCTCAATATATCCTCAAATGAAGTTCTGTTAATACAAGAGATGTTCTTATAAATTTTGCCTCTTTTGCTTGGTTCTATTTGTTTCTCATCTAAAGAGGATTTTAATAATTCTTCTATTTCTTTTCGGTATTGCTTAAACGAATTGTAATCAATTATGTATTCGGACACAGAATTGTCATTCGATACAATCTCAATTGAGGTCTGAGCATCCAAATAAACTGATTTCAATCTCTCCATTGCTATAGCGAGTTTAGCCCCTCTCATTTCTAAAAAATCCCCTTCAGCTTTAGCATCTAAATAGGCATCAATAGTTCCTCGATCTAATTGATATTGAGCCTTTCTTGCTAAATATGTATCATACGTACGCTCAAGGAAATTTTTAATATTGTTCTCACTATAATCATTAGTTATTAAATTATAGCTAGAATTAAATCCTTTGGTTATTCTGTTTTGATGAACCATCAAAATAGGCGTATTATCGCTAAATAATTTATAATAAATCCAATTTACTCTTGTTCCCCTGGCTACGGATATAAGATAACAGATATCATTAATTAAAACTAATTTCTTTTCTATTTCACCAATATTGGAAATTTCCATCGACGCTTCACACGTTACATCTATTTTCCCAAATGCATCTAATTTTTTAATTATCTGTTCATAATCTAAGATTTGTCTGATTATAACTTCTTCTCCTTGGAGCCTCAAGTCAATGACTTTCACCATGCGAGGTATAATTATTCCTTTACTAGGAATCTCATCCATATAGAAATTTGATTCAAATTCGAAATTTGTCAAACCAAACCAAATTGTTTCTGGGTCTTTGTCTTTGATAAATCTAACATTTAGGGAACGGACCAAAAATATAATCTGGCATTCATGGGAGCTTGATAGATGCGATTTTGTGACCGTAATAGGGCCTTCTGTTGATATTGTATATCCTTCAACAGTCTCCCCAGATAGCGTTATAATATTGAAATTATCAGCAATTGGGAAAAATCCTGGTTGTTCGATAACAAAATTACATAATGAAATAATAGTTCCATCTCTCATCTGAATAATCTTAAACTCACAATCTAACTCTTTTTCATCTTGTGTTTTGATTTTTCCTTTTCCCCTATATTCTGCTACATTATCGCCATAGTCGGAAATAATATCTGGCCAATGAGACTTCCAAACTTGATCGTGGATTGAATTGTTTATAATACCACCTCTCAATTCAAAATATATTAATTATAATGAGATTTTAAACATTCATTTTCTCCCTCACTGGCGCAAGTATCTCGTTCATGTACTCCGCACAGGCCTTCTTGAGGTCCATCGGGTGCATGGCCCCACAGACGAAGTCTGCCTCTAGCGTCTCATAGCTCGCGTAGCTCACATCCCCGCCGAACTTCTCCGGCCGATGTATGGTCATCCCGTCCTCACACCTCGGGAAGACGTGGTATTTGCATATAGCCAGAACTGGATTGTTCTCCACGACCTTCGCCGGGCAAAAGGCACTCTTGATCTTCTTCTCGATCTCCTCGGCTGGCTCGTCCACGGCGATGTTGTTCCCTTTGGAGGAGGACATCTTCTCGCCGTTCAATCCGGGAATCAGGGGCGTGTGCATGCACACCGGGGCCGGAAGGCCCAGGCGCGGCAGCTCCTCGCGGGCCAGCATGTGGATCTTGCGCTGGTCTATTCCGCCTACGGCTAGGTCGATATGCAGGTCCGCGATGTCAATGGCCTGCATTAATGGATAGATCATCTGAGAGACCATCGGGTTTTCCGCATTTCGGGAGACCTCGTCCATGCTCCTGCGGGCGCGGTTGAGCGTGGTGTTCCTGGCCATCTGCAGGATCTTGAGCATGTACTCCGGCTTGAGCTGGTAGCTGGTTCCGTAGACGAACTCCGTCCGCTCTGGATCGAGGCCAAGGGCCATGAAGCAGTCCCGGTTGTAGTCTGCGATCTTTCTGACCTCTTCCAGGCTGCCCTTCTCGTTGAGGAAGGCGTGCAGGTCAGCCAGAAGGACAACGACGTCGAAGCCGACCTTCTGCAGGTCGAGCAGCTTGTTGGCCGTCAACATGTGCCCCAGGTGGACCTTGCCGCTGGTCTCGTAGCCCACATAGGCCCGGGGCCGCTGCTTCTGCTCCAGCAGCCCCTTGAGCTCGTCTAACGTAACAATCTCTTCTGTGTTCCTTACCGCCAGCTCTAGCCTGTCCAAAGAATAATCACCACTGCCAAAGGAGGAATCCGGAGGTATAACGCTTTTGGTTCCAGTATCCAGAAACAAAGGCCGTGTTTCGAGTTATCTGGTTATTGGTTTGTTTCTGGTCGCTGGTCTATCCGGTCCAGTCGACTGGTTAACCTGACTCTCGACTACCACCTAGCATACTGGCCTCGTGTTGGCCTTGAATATGCTGGCTGGAAACCACTACGAACGGCGATTTAAAAAAAGCGGGGACGAAAACAGTTATTACCTGCCACGTTGATTTATGTGTTCGATGAACCGTAGAATCTTCGACTTGCCCACATCGGGTCAAAGCCGCGAGAAGAACCTCTTGCTAATCCTTCTGGCCGTCCTTATCGCTCTTGTCCTGTGGAACTCAATTTGGCTCCTGTGGCGACTGGCGGTCTTTGCCGTTATCGTCTATGCGGTATACATTCTATTGAAGCATTACCTTTGAGTCCGGAGTCCCACAGGCTGACGCTGCAGGCTCACCTTTTTGACCACAAACACCTGGCTAAATCAAGATCCGCTCGGGTGTTCAGGTTGAAAAAGGTCAAGAGTTCAGAGTCCAGATTCTTGAGCAGCTCCACGGCCACGCATTTTACCCTGAGCATCGAAAGGGGCCCCCTGATCCTCTTCTCGCCGTTCTCTATCGCTCTTTGGCAGGCGGATAGTAGTGCATCTTTTTTGTAAACAGAATGAAGCGGCTCCATCATTCCATTTTCTCTCGTGGGAACTGCAGCATCCCAACCCTGGACCAGCTCGAATAGGAGGTTAATCACATCGGCGTTCAGAAAAGGCAGATCACATCCTATGGCAAGAACGTACTCGTTTCGGGCCTGTCCCATGCCAGCGGCAAGTCCTGCTATCGGACCGTAACCTGAAATACTGTCACAGACGATGGCAGCATGGGGAATTAAATCTTCGAGCCGTCTGGCTTGCTCTGGGCCCCTGGCAACCACCACCACATCTTCGACCAAAGGGGCCAGCTTCTCAACCGACCACTGAATCAAAGGACGACCGTCGAACTCGATGAGTGATTTTTCTTTACCCAGGCGACTGCCAGCGCCACCGGCCAGGATCACTGCTGATCGCATAGCCTCCATCCGCACTTCCGGCAATCCTCTTGGAGAGCATCGAGAACCGCGGCATCAGGGTTGGGTTGCTGCACGTCCGTGGAAAGAACGCAGTGTTCTGGACTGATTGAAGGAGTCATGCTGCTGACGTCGGCAAGAATGGCTTCCACCGCTCCGGCATCGATTTTGCCTTTGACGTTCTTAACCCCATGGTTGGCTTGGTCTTGTGTGAATCTGTTCCCAAAGACCATACAGGCGTTCTTGCCCTTGCCAATTACTTTGGCCTCTTTTCCGGTGACATCGGCCATGATGTAAGCCCCAGGAACAAGATAGATTCGCCGTCTCCTTTCCAAGGCAGGAGAGATCTCTGTCACCTCCCCTACAAGGACATCTCCTCGCCGCCACACCTTCTCCCTTCCGTCCGATACCTGAAGCGAAGCTCCCAGATTCCTGGCTCTATTCTGCAGGTCCTCATCGGTCTTCAGCTTCCCTGAGTAGAGTTCTTGCTCAAGCTCAGGGCAGCTACCCAGGAAGGTTATGCTCCTTTTGTCTCCCCCAATTATCGCTTCCTTGCTGCCCGCCACGGCTATTATCAGTGACATAATAGGCGAATTGTCAACGACGAATCAACTGTGTGTCCCAATGAATGATCACAAGCGACCTGTCTGTGCCTCTGTTGCCTGGACCACCTGGCCGAGAAGCATTGATACTGTCAGCGGCCCTACGCCTCCTGGCACAGGCGTTATGGCAGAGGCAACTTCCTTGACAGCATCGAAGTCAACATCGCCAACTGTCTTGTCACCAACCCGATTGATGCCCACGTCGAAGACGTAAGCTCCGGGCTTGACCATGTCCGCCTTGATCAGGCCGGGGACGCCGGCAGCTACCACAAGGATGTCTCCTCTCCTGGTGTGCTCGGCCAGGTTCTTTGTATAGACGTGACACACCTGGACAGTGGCATTCCTGTTGAGCATCATTGCAGCCAGGGGTTTGCCCACAACGTTGCTATGGCCAACTATTACCGCCTCTGCCCCTTCCAGCTTTACGCCCAAGCGCTCCAGGGCGTAGATGATCCCCTTAGGCGTGCAGGGAACCAGCTTCTCGGCGCCCAGCAGCAGCGCTCCCATGTTCTCCGGGTGGAAACCGTCAACGTCCTTTTCTTGAGCTATGGTCATCATGGCTTTTCGGGGGTCCAAATGCTTAGGAAGCGGAAGCTCCAGCATTATGCCGTGTATGTCCGCTCGTTGGTTTAGTTCCTCGATCTTTGCGAGGAGCTGCTCCTCTTGGATGTCCTCCGGCAGCTGAACATTCTCCGACCGGATTCCGACGCGAGCGCAGGCCGAGTGCTTAAGTCGTACGTACATCTGCGAGGCTGGATTGGAACCCACAAGGACGGCCGCCAGCCCGGGAACTTCTCCCTTTGCAGCCAGCTTTTGGACCTTGGATCTCACTTCTGCCTCAATCTCGGAGGCCATGGACTTTCCGTCGATTATCATGTCAGATCAGGGTATAGAGGGAACTGATCACACAGATCCCGTACCTCGGACCCCACGAACTTAACGGTGGTGTCATTCTTGATGTCTCTGAGGACGGCGGTTATCAGATCCGCAATCTGCACCATCTCCTTCTCCTTCATGCCTCTGGTGGTCACACATGGCGTACCGATCCGAATGCCGCTGGTCACGAAGGGAGTTGCCGGGTCGAAGGGAATCATGTTCTTATTGAGGGTTATGTTCGCCCTCTCGAGAGTCTCGTCCGCTTCCTTGCCGGTTATGCCTTCCTTCAGGAGCTTGACCAGCATTAGGTGGTTGTCAGTGCCGCCGGATACGAGGTCGAAGTCGTTCTCCTTGAGTCGGTCGGCGAGCGCACCAGCATTCTTCACGATCTGGAACTGGTAGTCCTTGAACTCGGGAGTCAAGGCCTCCTTGAAGGCCACGGCTTTCGCAGCTATTGCCTGCATGAACGGCCCGCCCTGGGTTCCAGGGAAGACAGACCTATCAATGGCCGAAGCGAGTTCCTGCCTGCACATAATCAAAGCGCCTCTGGGACCTCGCAGGGTCTTATGAGTTGTAGTTGTGATTATATCCGAATAAGGAACCGGAGATGGATGTGCTCCCGCAGCTACCAGGCCGGCGATGTGAGCGATATCAGCCATCACCATGGCCCCAACCTCGTCCGCGATCTCCCGAACTATCTTGAAGTTTATGATCCTGGGGTAGCTCGATGCCCCAACTACAATTAGCTGGGGCTTGTTCTTCTTTGCTATATCCAGCATCTCGCTATAGTCGAGCATTTCGGTATCCCGGGAAACGTTGTAGGGCACGATTCTGTACATCTTGCCCGAGAAGTTGACCGGACTGCCGTGAGAAAGATGGCCGCCGTGGGCGAGGTTCATGCCCATTATAGTGTCGCCAGGTTTGAGAACTGCGAAGTAGGCGGCCATGTTGGCCTGAGTGCCGCTGTGCGGCTGAACATTTACGTGTTCGGCGCCGAAGAGCTTCATGCACCTTTCTTTGGCCAGCAACTCGGCAACATCAACATAGGCAGTTCCGCGGTAGTACCTGCGGCCAGGATAGCCTTCTGCATACTTGTTGGTCATGACGCAGCCTTGTGCTTCCATGACCGCTCGACTTGCGAAGTTCTCGGATGCGATCAAGATGAGGGTATTGCGCTGCCGCTCAAGCTCGGCCTGTATCGCGGCTGCCACTTCAGGATCTACTACGCTTAATGGTTTCAATCAAATCACCGTGAATGAGATTGCGGAGTTGGTTGAGATGTATTGAGGATGGCAAAATAGATTATGGTTTGGAATGGATGATACACGATATTTATAATTTTGACTTATCTTGATGCGAAAAGGTCTAAGAGATCCTCTCGCCTTCCCGCAGTGAAAAAATGTGCAAAGAAGCAATTCTTACTTCTTCAGCGATCCTATGGTCGTGCCTTCCGGCTGTCGGCCATACGGAAACATATCGAAACCGCTGGGGAACTTAAAGCGTCGTTGACCTAACTCCTTGTCCGCCGCCGCCAGTGCACGCGGATCGCTGCCCGCGGCCTTTGCCTTGTTGAGGACCATGTCTGAGGACTCCTCCTCCTCGACCTGCTCGTTCAAATACCACTGCAGAAAGTTCTCTGTGGCCAAGTCCCTCTCGGAGATTGCAACGCCTACCAGTGCTTTTATCAGCCCTGTGACTACCCTCTCATGGTTGTACACATGCTGGAAGGCCTCAACAGGTGATGCCCAAACAAACTGCGGAGCCTCTATTGCCAGCATCCTGCCTCTTCCGCCTGCACCGATCACGTAGTCGTACATCCTCATACCGTGCACCAGCTCCTCCCCGGCCTGGACCCTCATCCAGTTGGCAAAACCCCTCAATCCCAGGGACTCGAAGTAGGCCGACATGGATAGATAAAGATAAGAAGAGTACAGCTCTCTGTTCGCCTGCCCATTTAGGGCTTCAGTCATCTTTTCGCTGAGCATCATGATCACCGTCAACCAAACAAATATTTCGACTAAGCCGCCTGTTTCTCAAACATGTCCTTTCCCACGCCGCACTCCGGACAGAGCCAGTCATCTGGAAGGTCCTCGAAGGCTGTTCCAGGAGCTATGTTCTGAGTAGAATCGCCCTTCTCCGGGTCGTAGATATAACCGCAGACTTTGCATACGTAATTATCCATTCGTCTCACCATCAGGCCGTTGACTTCTAACTAAATGAAATTTTCCAAGACCTTTTTTATCTGCGCATCCCTATCTACCTTGTGAGGCTCGTATCCAGGGAAGGCGTCGTCGAACCTTGGCGCGTCCACCTGGTAGAACTTTCCCAGAGGTATAGGGGCCTCTTCACCATCATAGTTCCAGGATCTTATGATCTTCATGGCATCGTCGAAGCTGCCGGTATCGTTGTCCTTTACCTCGTAGACGCGTTTGTTGTAAGACTCGTACATGTTGAAGTATGTGACACATACCTGCAGGACGTCCACAAAGGAGAATCCCTTGTGCGTTATAGCCTCCTTGAACAATCTCCGGAGGAGATCTATTCCGTGGGTGTAACCCCTGGCGATGTAGGAAGCACCGCCGACAAGCATCAGCTCGGCAGGGTTTATGGGAAACTCCTGCGTCCCCAGAGGTGTAGATTTGCCCTTGAACCCCATTGGCGATGTCGGCGTGTATTGACCTGTCGTGAGGCCGTACACGCGGTTGTCGTGGAGGATGAGAGTTATGTCGATGTTCCTCTTGGCAGCGAACATGAGATGGTCCAGCCCTTCGGCCAGGGAATCACCATCCCCCGAGCAGCAGATCACCTTCAGATCGGGGTTGGCAAGCTTAATCGCTGTTGCCACGGGAAGCGTCCTGCCATGAATTGAGTAGAAGCTGTTCAACTTAAGGTAGTCCACAATCTTTCCATGACAACCGATGCCAGAGACCAGGACCACGTTGTCTATGGGGAATCCTTCGTCGTCCAAAGAGGACAGAACCGTTTTCATGGTGTTCAGAATAGAGAAGTTACCGCACCCCGGACACCAGGTGTTCTTGGCGTAGGTACCCAGATCCTTTGGGTTCATGCTATCACCTTTCTGATTTCGGCTTCCAGTTCTTCCAATGAGAATGGCCTCCCATCGTACTTCAGTATCTGCTCCTTTGGCTCGAAACCGTAGGATCTGGCAAGCCTGGACAATTGTCCCGTCGAGTTGCACTCGACTGTTATTATCCTCTCCACGCCCGCTAGAGCATCACGAAGCCGCGCCTCTGGGAACGGCGAGAGGACCAAAACCTGGATCACCTTCAGGCCGAACTTATCAGCGGCTTCGGTGCACACGCCCTTGTTGGAGCCCCAGCACAGCAGAGCTGTTTTGCCGTTGCCGTAGACCTTCACTGTCTCGTAACCATCCAACTCCTTTGCCAGGGCCAATCCCTTTAGCGACCGTTTGTCGTTCGTTTTGGCGGTTGCTGTTGGGTCTTCGGTGGTTATTCCCAGCTCGTCGTGGGTATATCCGTCAACCTTTACTATCTGGCTTTTAAGAGGCGGGAAGGCCAAAGGCGAGACACCGGTTTCAGTGTACTTGTAGCGGTTATAATCGCCCTTTCCTTCCCAGAGAACAGGCGCCTCCTCTTTCACGTCCCCGATCACAGAAGTATCGAAGCTGTAAAGCCCTTCAGAAACTGTTTTGTCTGAAAGTATGAATGCAGGTACCTGGTACTTCCATGCCATGTTCAATGCAACTCCTGACCAGTAATAGGCCTCCTCGGCGTCTCCAGGAGAAACGATGAACCTGGGGAACTCGCCCTGGCCTGCGTTTAGAGCGAAGTGCAGGTCTGCCTGGGCTGTGTAGGTTGGTAGGCCGGTAGACGGCCCTGTCCTCTGCCCGAGCATTATTACTACGGGCATCTCTGCCATCCCTGCCAGGCTCAGACCCTCAGTCATAAGACAGAAACCGCCTCCCGAGGTGCCTACAGCAGCCTTGACTCCTTCATAGGCAAAGCCCTGGGCCATTAGAATGACGGCAATTTCGCTCTCGGGATGAACAACCTTCAGCCCGAAGTCGGCAGCAGACCGGGCCATAAAATCGAGCAGGCTGGACGAGGGGGTCATGGGATAGGCTACATAGGCTGCAAGCCCGGCCTTGATCAGGCCCAAGCCTATCGCCTGATTGCCTGTCAGGATAGGGAGGCTGGGCTGATCAAATCTTTCAATCCTTGAGAACTCTACAGCGGCGTCGTATCCCTTTCTAGCCACCTTCAAGTTCAGCTCAAGCTGCTTTGGAATGTGTTTTCTGAGGACCTTTTCAAGAATGTCCCACTCGATGCCCACCACCTTGCAGAACCCACCTATGATGCAGGTGTTGCGCATTATCATGGGGGCCTGTTCCTCCTTCAGGATATTGGATACAGGAAGTCCGCATCCTCTCTGGGTCAGATTCTCGATCTTAACCTTGTCTAGATCGTAGATCACGAAAGAGTCTTTCTTCAGCTTTCCCTGGTGCAGCTCTACAGTCTCCTGGTTCAGGGCGATTATAACATCCACAGCGCTCATATGGGTGCCGATTTTGTGATTTGACGCCCGAACCACTGAGAAGTTGTGCCCGCCCCGGATGAGAGAGGGGTAGTGGTAGTACATGTAAATGCGATAACCTAGCAAGTTAAAGAGGCGGCTTATGGTCACGCCTGC
>CAVWIG010000045.1:0-42425 GCA_963754945.1 Methanotrichaceae archaeon | reverse complement strand
ACTTTCCAACTTTTTCGTATATTTATAATATCATCAGATTAAATTAGAATATAAATTTAATAAAAAAAATAAAAAGTAAGGGTTTTATACTAGGATCAAATTCTCTCTTTTGGGAGTAGAATGATCAAAATAATAAAGGTACCATTACAATTAGAGCCGTTCTTGAATGAATTTCAGGATCTTTTTACGAAACCGAGTTATGGATCGTTTCGAGATTTGTGTGGAGCGTTAAGCGTGTGTGATAAATCCAAGACCGTTTCCAACCTTTGTGATACTATGGCCGAATGTAGGAAAGGAAAAAAAGCACGCTCTTCGTACAATTGGTTCTTTAGCGATGCGAATTGGGACGAGGATGAAGTTGCTCAACGCAAAGTGGACCTTTTTATTGAGAAATTATGTTTAAAAGAAAATGATAGAATGTTGTTAATAATTGATGACACATACAATGAGAAGGAAGGAACTCAAACGGAAGGTGTAGGAAAATTTTATGATCATAGTAAAGAAACCTACATTTGGGGTAACAATTTTGTTACCTCTGTTATCTGCTGTGTCGATTAAGCTTAAATAGTTTAAATATAAATATTATATCATGAACTATGTTGATAATAGAGACTGGCCAGAATATAATGCCCAACTTGTTCGAAGAGGCGAATTCTATCTCGATTTGAGTTGTGTGAAGAACTGGAGTTGGGAATTAAGAGAAATGAATAGAAAGAAAACAGGCGCTCCATACAAATACCCTAACACTTTTATAACTTTTGCATCAATAATATACTCTTTTTTTCGAATGCCATATCGTCAACTTGAAGGATTCTTTGGACGACTTTCGACCTATGAACCAGGATTGGTGGCGGCAGATTATACCACCCTCCATAAGCGAATCTCTAAGCAAGATCTTGGAATAGAGATACCAGAGAACGACGCTGTTGTTGCAGTTGATTCAACTGGGATAAAGGTAACAAATAGAGGGGATTGGATGCGCGAGAAACACGGAAAGCAGCGGCGAGGATGGCTTAAAGTTCATGTGGCAGTCGACGTTGAATCAAAGAGATTATTGTCTATGGAAGTTACCGAAGAAGACACCTCGGATAGCGAGGTTTTGCGCCCTTTGTTGAAAGACGTCAATATTGAGGAGGGGTTGATGGATGGCGCATATGACACAAACGACGCATTTGAATTTATGAAATCGAAAGGTGTAGATTGTCCAGGGATTAAGATCAGAGAGAACGCGATAGTAGGTAAAGATGCATCAACCAGGTCAACAGCTGTTCTGGAATTCAAAAAAATGGGCTACAAGGGTTGGAAGCAAATGCATCAGTACGGTAGAAGGTGGGCAGTTGAAGGCTTCTTCTCATCGATCAAGCGTATCTTTGGTGAGACGGTTCGGGCATCTTCACCCGAAGGAATGGTCGCCGAGATTAAAAGAGCATTCATTTTGTATGATATACTTAGGAGCATATAAGTAATTAGTTAAAATAAATTATGAATTCTTGAATGACGAAATAATACTATAATAATCATGCGACACAGCACTGTTATCCAATCCAAAGGATTATTCATACCACATAAAGCTAAGATGTATATCAAGAATGATGACGAAAATGAGAATTTTAGAACAAAAATGGAGATTGCCTTGGACGAGATCATTGAACCATTAGAAGTACCAAAAAGCATGGACCTTTATATCGTTTTCGATAGCTGGTGGTTTTCTTCTGATCTCTTTAACAAGTGTCTCAAATTAGGGCATAATATAGTCTGCCAAATCAAATCTGATAAGAAAATCAGGATAAATAAGGACATGTGTTTTCAGGTTAGAGACTTAGCAAACCAAATTGAGGATAAGTATTTTATTAAGACAACTATTAGTGTTCGGGGCAAAAAGAAGACCTACTATGCATTTGAAAAGAAGGTAGTCATAGACAAGGTAGGCGAAGTTAAACTTGTAGTCTCAAAGAGAAAAAAGGAGAGCACTACAAAATATTTTATAAGCACTAATGAATCGCTTTCGTCGAAAGAAATACTCTCAATTTACGAGGATAGATGGGATATCGAGACGGCCCACAGAGAGACAAATCAAAAATTAGGATTCAAAGATTACCAATTAAGAGAAAAACAATCAATTGAAAGATTTATTCAGCTAGTCTTCTCAGTATGGACTGCGATTCTCTTATGGGAAATAGACAATCCGCCATCTGGGGACGGTTCAAATCCAAGAACTATGGGCGACATGATCGACCTAGTAAAAATGCAAGCATTAGGTGAAACATTTGAATATGTGCTGATGTATTTTAATATACCCGTACCGGAAGGCGGATTGCTTTATATACTCAGAAGCATGGGATTGAAAATATAATTTGATATAATTTAGAAAATATAAATAAAGGAGAAACTTGGAAAGTACAGAATGTATTCTATCACAATATCGTCAGAAGGAGAGGCAAAAAAAGAGCTCTTGTAGCCGTAGCGCATCGTATGCTAATGGATATCTATTATGTCCTCAAAACAGGAGAGCCTTATCAAGATATAGGTGCTGAGGTGGTTGTCGAAAGAGCAGCGAAGAGACGAGAGCGATCGATGATTAGATCACTTGAAAAGGCTGGATATACGGTGGCAAAGGTGGAAGCTGCATAGTATTGGTCAATCATTTTCATATCAAAAAGAAGAATTACAACTAAGACAATTCTCCAGGCCATGAGCGGGAATGATGAAGATCTAATAGCCTTTCTTGAGGGCTTCGGTTTTGCACAGGATGAGCAAAGAGTTGTCTTGGACGAACTCAACGCCTTTCGGTCGATCGCTGGAACGACTCTGAAGCGGTACATGAACAGGGTCGTAGAAACAATCGATGAAGAGGAGCGCCATGCCTTTCTGAAAGGCATAATGGTAGGAGTAGTAATTAAGAAGGCGGCAGATGAGATGGAGGAGCCTGATCTGACCGAGGAGGAGAAGCGGATAGATCGTGAGATCGATAATCTGAAGATGAGCAGACAATAAGTTCTTTGGATGCAAGGCAAGGACAGTTGAAAGGAGATAATGGAGCGAATGCCTGTAAAGTAGGAGTTGGAGTACTGGTATGGAAAGGAGACAAAGTCGCCCTGGTTAAGCGTTCAGGGTCGTACGGTTTTGGAACAATGGTCTCTGCCGGCGGTCATGTCGAGTTTGGTGAATCCGTCCTCGATACCGCACGTTGCGAAACAATGGAAGAAATCGGAGCGAAGATAGAAAATCTGGAAGTCCTGGGATTTACCGAGGATATAGCGCTGGATAACCACTACATAACAGTCTGGGTCCGTTCAGATTGGGCTTCAGGCGAATTGAAGACCCGAGACGCGGAGTTTACAGAAAGCGGTCTTTTAAAATGGATGATTTGCCAGAGCCGTTGTTCATTTCCTTCAGGAATCTCATGAATGGCAAATTAATGCCAAAGCCATTGAAACTTGGTCAATAGTTTAGTGGTTTTGAGAACTCGCAAACCTTCATAGAGATCCGTATCCGTATAGTATATTGCAATTGGTCCTTGGCCATAGTGCGGAGTCAGCAAGTTAAAGCATTCAATCTTAAGTGTAGATCGTTTGAATGAGATTAGTTGCAGCTTCCTGTAGGCCATCCACCATTTCGCCGGGCACATATCTCCTCGGTGTCTGGGAGCGAGCGATACAGGCAAAGGCAGGCGAAGAGACGCATTCCAACAGTCGCTCGACTCTTCCGAGTCTTTTTTCCAGCACTTCCTCTATCGGCTTATGCTCTCCAATCCCATATATGCCGTCCAGATCAAAACCTATCACTACCGGAAAACTGCGCTCCTCAATGTCTCTTCTAAATTCCTCCATTGTTATTTTCTTAGAAACTGGAATTGGCTTTCCGCCCCGGATTCTCAACTCAGTTTGAGCCTCGTCCCACAGGATACGATTTCTTATTTTTCCTCCGATCGATACAGCTTCTCTCTTTGTTTTGGGCGCGTCTGTGAATTCAGAGCCTGAAACCCTTCCATAGGCTTCTATTTCCTCGCCTCTTGGGTTAAAATGATACATGGCTCCTATAATCCCATAGTGAAATGCAGGACAGGTAAAATTCGCTTCATTTATTTCTATCTTAGTGTATTCTAATATGTAGGGCATTATTTCAGAAAAGTATTTAGAATTTGTCTTCCTTCTCTTGCGGGCAACACTGGGCATTCATGGTTCATGTCATGATGCTGATCAATTCTAACCTCGACTAGCGGAAGTTTCAGTCTCAGGTATTCCTTGAACCAGTAAGGTAAAACCTCCTTATGACAATCGACTACTACTGTTTTCATATGTCCTCTGGCCCTGATTTGAATAGACAAATATTGTGATGCCAGGAGGGCTTGATCGGACCTTCAGAGACTCGTCATTCACGCCTGGCACACGGGCTAACTCAGCTTACATTTGGGCAGAAAACAGCAAAATAACAATAGCCGCTACCCAAAGCCCTATCCAATAGGCGAACACATTTTTTGCCATGTTTCATTCTCCCAGGTATTTTAGTAATATTTCCTTTTTTCTATTAAGCTATTTATTCCTTTTGGAATTAAGAGCAATCTTCCTGAGTTAGGTTTGAAACGGCGTCATCGGGATAACCGGGAAGCTTCAATACATAGCGTGCAAAAAGATTAATTTTGAAGACCAAGCATTATTTTGAAACTGTCTGTATCACCTTTGAGAATCAACCTGGTGGATGGTAATATGAAGAACTGATAGAGGATATATAGAGGCACAATAAGTGTTTCTTGTCCAAAGCCTATAGGTTGGTAGAAGAGCATATGATGGAGAATAATAGCGTGTGCATGACCAAACTCAAGGGAAAGATCATTACCGGACTGGGCGAAGGCCAGTACTACATTTCAAGGGATGGATACAGAAAGCAGTTCAACCTTAAGCTGGGTTTTGATCCGTCTCCGGGGACGTTAAACCTAAAACTTGCAGCGCCTTTCACCCAATCTGACGCCGACTCCATAGAGATCGATGGATTCGTGGACGAGAATGGGACATTTTGGGGATGCAAATGCTATCGAGTGATGATAGGCGACATCAAGGGTGCTATCGTTAGGTCTGAGCGCTCCAACTATCCGCTCGATCTGGTAGAGGTCATCGCACCCGTGCATCTCAGGAAGGTTCTGAACCTAAAGGATGGCGATGAATTAGAGATAAATCTGGAATGATGATCGTGTCTCCCTAGTTATCAGTATTCCCGAAAAGCAGCATCAGAGTAGAAGAGTAGAACTGCACGGTGCAACGGTTCTGGAAGGGATTGTAACCTGAGGAACTCGAAATGATCGATGTCAAGAGAGGACTAACGGGCGATTACCTAGACAAGATCCAGGAGATCATTGTCGTTGTATTGACCTGGACGATGGCCTTGGCAGTGATCTTGGCCACCATCGACCTGATCTACAACCTGGCTCTTTACTTGATCACTCCACCCTTCGGCCGCCTGGAGATCGACGAGCTGTTGAACACCTTCGGAAACATCCTATTGGTGGTCATCGGAGTAGAGCTACTGGAGACCTTCAAGACATACCAACACGAGCATAACGTCAACGCTCAGATGGTGTTGTTGGTGGCGTTGACGGCTATGGCAAGGAAAGTCGTAACCCTGGAGCTGAACAGCGCCTCCGGGAATGCGAATCTATTGGGGATTGCTGCGGTCATAATCGCCCTCTCTGCCGGGTACTATCTGGTCAAGAAAGGCAAATCCGATGAAGAGAAGCCGACTTAGGCGGGCAATCCGGAGATACGTACAACCGAGTTAAGCCAGGCAAAATCAATCATTTATTTCAGCATTCTCTTCAACCCGGCATCCGAAACAGAGATAGTTCATTAGCTCACTACATCAGGACTGAAATGAGCAATGAACACAAAGCAGCCAAGCCGGAATCACCAGAAGCGATGGCGCTGGTGCACCATGCCCTTGAAAACCCAATTCGCAGAAAGATGATCATCCTGATGAACGAGGGCCAGCTCACGGTGGCGGAGATTACCCGAGCCGTTGGCGAGAGCATGCTGGACTACCATCTGCACCGACTGGAGCTGGCTGGCCTAGTCGAGGTGCATGAGGAGAATATTGTGCTGACGGAGTCGGGGAAGGCTTACGGTGGGCTGGTAAAGGCGCAGAAGGAGAAGGGCGGGGCGGATAGGGCATAATTCATTGATCAGAGCCTGGTATTTATTATGACCCAATGGCAATATAATCTCTTATAGGAGGATTTCTATTTACTAACAGATTTCTTCGAAATGAGTAGTTTTCGCCGAAATTCATACCTTTTTTGCTTTGAAGACATCGATTCTCCTTGAATTACACTCTTTTTCGATCATTTTTCGACAGCTTCCGCTCGGCCTAGATGACTTTGGCATTTTTCAGTGTGCAGAGTTGATATAAGTTGAAAGCAAATGCCGCCACCATCATCTTAGTGTGAACCCTCTGAACAGTTGTAACCAGCACTCTACCAGAATCGAACACTCTTTTAATAACTGCGTGAGGCCGTTCGCCTGGTGCTCTGAGCTTGCTGATCAATCGATTTCTCTCCTTATCGAGCTCACCTAGAGGCTTATCGGTGGTCCTGCGTTTCATTGTGAAATCCACGCCCTTAGCCTCCGCCCCAAAGTATCCTCTATCTCTGAGCACCACTTCATTCTCGACAGATAGATCAACCTGACTATCATGCAGCGATGCCGTGGTAGTCTCGATTTCGCGTATCAGACCATAATCGATATCGCTTTTCTGATGGAGCTTATAGCCGAAATGTGTTTCATTTCCTTTCTTAGCCCATGTGCCATCTTTACTGCGACGAGTTCTGGCCTCGTTGCCGCGTGGCTTCTTGGAAGAACCAGGATCAGCTTCAATGAATGTAGCATCTTGAATCGTTCCCATGATGACAACTAATCCCATAGCAACAAGCTGTCTTTGAAGTTCCGCCCAAACAATCTTGTTCTTCCCGGTTTTTTCCATGCGATCTCTGAATAACCATATTGTGCTGGAATCGGGGAATGGCTCAGGATACCCAAGAAATTCCATGAACGATAGGCGATCTGCTATCTGTCTTTCTGCTTCAAGATCACTCAAGCCAAACCACTGCTGAAGAATTAGAATCTTGAACATGAGAATAACGTCGCTGTTCGGCCTTCCCCCTTTCTCACTCTTGTTATTGTACATTTCATCGAGATGACCGCGAATCGGAACCCAATCGATCTTATCCGATATCTCCAATAGCCTATTTCCAGTCTTGTTGTTCTTCTTTTTGACTTGTTGCAACGCCCAGATGATAAAAGAATTCATAATATCTAATAGTATTGTTAGTATATAAACATTTCGATAGTTATAGAATAAATGGTAAGTTCATTGGAACCCTCTGAATGGTAGGTTTATAAGAGTCCTCATGAGGACTCTCATTGATTTTGCCATTCGAGCAGAATATGCTCGAGTAAAAGCCCTCGGAGATGATCTATCCGAGATCGGATCGTTGATCAATTGGGAGCGTTTCAGATTTTTGGAACCATTGATATACAAAAATAAAACTAGCCGCGGAGGTCGTCCGAACATTGACATCGTGATTATGGTGAAAGCTCTCGTAATTCAGCATTGGTTTGGTCTAACAGATCCAGAACTGGAGCGACAGGTTGCGGATAGGATCTCTTTTCGTATTTTCCTTGGCACCACTGAAGTAATTCCTGATTTCAGCACAGTTTGGCTATTCCGTGAACGTTTGATTAAGTGCGACGTATACGATGATCTTTGGAATGAGCTTCAAAGGCAGCTCGATGAGATGGGGTTTACTGTAAAGAATGGCACTATCCAGGATGCAACCTTCATAACTTCGGACCCAGGTCGGAAGAGGAACAAGAAAGACGAGCAAGGCGGGGACAAAAAGGAAGGTCAAGATTCCGAAGCCACCAGTACGAGCCTGAATCAGGAGTTTGATAAAGAGCTAATTGGTATTTCAAATAATATTATTGATGACAAGGCCAAACCACAGAGACTCGAAGAAGAGCCAATAAATGAGGGAAGTTGGGCAAAAAAGGGTGTCAAATCCTTTTTCGGATATAAAGGTCATATCTCAATCGATACCAATTACCACCTTATCAGATATTTTGAGACTACAACTGCTTCTGTACACGATAGTCAGGTAGATCTTGGAATTGAAGGGCTACCACGTTACGCCGATAAGGGATATGATGGTGCAAAAACTCGAGGATATGATGCAGCCATGAAAAAAGCTACAAGAGGTCACAAGCTTGGAATCATAGATCTTCTGAGGAATAAGAGAATCAGTAAAACGCGATCGCACATCGAAAGATGCTTCGCTGTTATGAAGCGGGGGCATAAGGGAGCACATGTTTATGTAACAACTGTCGCAAGAGCTGGAGTAAAATTCATGATGAATTCGGTCGTTTACAACCTGGAACAGTTGAAATATTTAGTGCATAAACAAACAGCCTAGCGGAAGCTCTCTAAAAAAGCGCAAAAATTAGAAACAACAAGGTAAATTGAAATCTAATAAGCCAATTTAGGGGTGAAATATGCTAAAAAACCACTATAAAGATTGAAAATATTAACGCAAGAATTTAAGGCTTCATTAACCAACACTAAATCGAAACCCTCATTGGACGACGAATCTATTATTCCAGTAATGATTTCGACGTTACTAAATGGAATCAAAGTAAAAATCCGGTGAAACCCTTATCGAAAAAAACCGATAGCATGACCATGTTCCAACAAATTACGGCAAATCAAAGTGAGAACGACGAGGAAATAAGTCGAATTTGGTGACGGAGAGAGCCATCCACTCGTATCCCTGCCGATTCTCACTCATGATCATCGCTCATGGTTTAATCACTGACACGAATCACCATGAATTCACCAAAAGGATCATCCCTGGATTCATAGAAGCAATCCCTCAAAGCCAACCCATCTTCTTCCAATGCTCATATTCATGAGTCCAAATATCTTTATTCATCTCCACTAGCAATTTAAAGCGCTTACGCGTCTCATTATGTATCACATCTTGTTCAGGATAGGTACGCCTAGTGCACCATAACGCAAGTTTTAAATCTTATAAAAGGTCTAGAATATAGATCGTGGCAAGAAAAACAAAATTCTGTGTGAAACTGGAAGAGAAAGAACGAGAAGAGTTGAACCAGTACATCCGTCGTGGGAAGTCGTCTGCAAGGAGTTTAACTCGCGCAAGAATACTGCTCCTGGCCGACGAAGGGCAATCCGATGCGGAGATCATTGATGCATTGAAGGCGAGCAGAACGACAATAGTGAGGATAAGAAAGAGATATTTCGAGGGTGGCCTGGAATCTGCATTGAATGAAAGATCTCGCAGTGGAGCGCCTCCGAAGATAGATGCACGAGTTGAGGCTAAACTGACCGGCATTGCTTGCTCAGATCCGCCTGAAGGCAGATCGAGATGGACGCTGAATCTATTGGCCGACAAGCTTGTTGAGCTGGGGGAAGTGGACTCGATCTCAGGAATGAGCGTTTGCAGAGCGTTAAAAAAAATGAAATAAAGCCATGGCTCAAACAGCGATGGTGCATAGGGAGCATGACGAGCGAATATATCTGGAACATGGAAAATGTATTAACTCTGTACGAGCAACCATATGATCCGAGGCATCCTGTGGTTTGTTTCGACGAGAGGCCATGCCAACTGATAGGCGATGTCTTAGTGCCTATACCCATGAAACCAGGCAGTCCGAAGAAGGTGCATTATGAATACGTCCGTAACGGGACATGTTGCATCCTTATTGCTTTTGATCTTCATGCAGGAAAAAGAATGATTCGTGTCATGGAGCACAGGACAAGGGTGGACTACGCCCATTTCATGAAAGAACTTACCCAGCAATATCCAGGTGTAGAATCCATTCGATTGGTCCAGGATAATCTCAATACGCATACTTCAGGCTCATTTTATAATGCTTTTGCGCCTGAAGAGGCGTTTGAGCTGGCTAAGGAGTTCGAATATTATTATACGCCAAAGAAAGGTAGCTGGCTCAACATGGCTGAGATAGAACTCTCAGCCCTATCGAAGCAATGCCTCGATCGTCGGATTGGAGACATCGATACTTTAACCAAAGAGGCTTCGGTGTGGGCACAAGAACGTAACGCAAAAAAAACTACTGTAAGATGGAAATTCACGAAGAATGATGCAAGATTAAAGCTAAACAGGCATTATATTAATTTGCAAAATTAATGTTATGGTGCACTAGTCTTTATTGCATCAGCTAGCGTTCGACCGAGCTTGAATGCTTCATTCTTCTTAGCTTCCATATCGCCAGGAATTGACGGAGTAGCACCAACACTACCTACCGCGGATGCGCCGAATCCTACAATGATCCGGCTAAGGTAATCCGTTACCTCTGCATAATTAGGGCTTCCTGCGGTCGCAACTGCACACCCATACTTCCCGGTTAGAAGCTGACAGCGAATAGCATCAGCCATTCGGTCTATCAATGTCTTTAGCTGGGCGGTGACGGATCTGAAATACACAGGAGATGCCAGGATCAGTCCATCACTATCGAGCATCTTGCGATAGAGACCCTCGAAATCGTCTTCGTGAATGCACTTGCCTTTGGCGTAACATACGTCGCAAGCATTGCAATAATCTATCCTCAGCTTGCACACATCCACTAGCTCGACATCTGCGCCGGAAGCTTTTGCACCCTCCAGTACTGCCTCGACAAGTATTAGGGTCTGGCTCTCAGAGCCCCTGGGGCTTCCATTTATTCCTAGTGTCGCGTCAGCTATCTAGTGTCGGATAAAGCCTAGATAGTTTAAC
The DNA here is from genome assembly GCA_963754945.1 of Methanotrichaceae archaeon. GTDB lineage: Archaea > Halobacteriota > Methanosarcinia > Methanotrichales > Methanotrichaceae > Fen-7. Next base: position 31,627 of record CAVWIG010000045.1, on the reverse strand, counting down.
TCTTGCATCCGCTGTAGTAAATTGCCAATTTACCTTTGCATTTTTATTATTTCTGAACTCCTGCCATGCCGCTACTTCATCCTTAACAGTTTCAATTTTATCGATTCGCCTATTCAGACATTGCCCTGTAAGGACATTCAGCTCTATCTCAGCCATATTTAGCCAACTGCCATGCTTCGGCGTGTACACAAATTCAAACCTATCCATTAACGCCTTTGCCTTATCTGGCGTAAACTTCTCATAAAACGATCCTGCATTATGTGTGTTGAGATTGTCCATCACCAATGTTATCTTTTCTGCATGTTCGTATTGGGCGGCGACATCTTCCATAAAGCAAGCCCAGTCCAGCGCAGTTTTTCTTTCAGTGACCTTTACCATACGCTTCCCGGCCAACGGTTCGCATGCAAGGAAAATATTTGATAAGCCGCAGCGTTTGTATTCATAGTCGTGTTTGGCAGCCCGCCCTGGAGATATTGCAATAGGTACTCTTGTCTCGGATATCAGCTGCTTTGGAGATTCGTCCATGCATACAACCGGATGATATGAATCAAACGGACGCTTATAAACATCCAATACCCTTTCCATATTTGCGACGAAGCTACCGTTTTGATTTGGCGGAATTACCCATCCTTTGCGTTGCCATGGCTTGATCTCGTTTTTTTAAAATTTGACGCACAGCTTCATGAGAAATGCTGTCAATGTAGTTGAGCTCGACGACCTTATCGGCTAACAGCCTCAAAGACCACCGCGCAAAACCATCTGGTGGTTCGCTGCAACTCAATGCAACTAAATGGGCTTCAAAATCTCCATCGGTCTTCTTGGCATAGATGCGGTTTCCCGTTCTTCTTTCAAGAGCTGAATCAAGACCTCCCTCTACAAATCGCTTTTTTAAACGGTCTATCTTTCTCATGCTTATATGGAGCACACGGGCTATTTCTTCATTCGTCGAGCCCTCTGTTTGGTACTCACCTTCATCACAACCGAGCAATATTAATGCATTGAGGATCTTCTGTGATTTTTGCTTTCCCTTGACTGTAAGGTCGCTAAGAGCTTTGCGCTCGTCCTCAGTAAGCGTTACGATATATTTCTTCATTGCTATTACCCCACATTGGATATGAAGATAATATATCTTAAACCTTATGTCACTTCAATATTGACGCGACACTAGAATCTTCATATCAAAACCTCTATAGTTCTTAGCTCAAGCCTTTTGTATTGAAATTGAAATTATTTCCTGGCTTGGGTTAGTGTTCGGCTTCATTTACGGATAACTTGTCTCCATCCGTGTTTATCACCAAAATAATTATCATGTTCAAACACCAATGATGAACTCATGTTTGAGCGTATTCTTATCGCAACTGATGGGTCGAAATTTAGCGAAAAAGCGGCAAAGGTCGGCATTGAACTCGCCAAGCTCTCAGGAGGAAAAGTCATTATTGTCTATGTTGCAGATATCGGCAAGTACTCAGCATCTTTTATCCCCCCTTTTGGAGGAGTCAGCCCAGAAGCAATCGATAGCGTAATGGCAAGCATCAGGGAAACTGGAGAAGCGGTTACGCTTCAAGTGAGCGAACTAGCAAGAGCATCCGGCGTTATAAGTGAAAGGCAGATTGTCGAGGGGAATCCTGCAAGCGAGATATTGAGGATTGCAGAAGATGAGAAGATTGATACGATCGTAATGGGCAGCATCGGAAAGACTGGGCTGGAGAAGTTCCTCATGGGAAGCGTAGCGGAAAAAGTAGTTCACAACTCAAAGCTGCCCGTCTTGATAGTTCGCTGAATCAAAAGCTAAAATTAAGTCAATTTTCCTTTTAGTCCGAATAAACGACTCCCCATTGCCTTCAGGATCATTTAGACCTGCCTAATGCTGATAAAACCGGCGGTCTTTGTTTGAATGAAGGTCTGAGGAAGGATATTACGGCCGCGACCAGGGTTACAGCAAAGGATACCAAGAATGCCTCATGCGTCCCCATCTCAAAATCTAATAGGGCCTGAGGCGTGCTACTCATGCCTCCGCCATAAAGGAAGACACGAAACATAACATCCAAAGGTATGCGGCTGAGCACCAATGGAAAAGCTATGGCTATGCTGAGCATGCTGCCCGTGTTCATGAGCATAACGTTGGTACCCGCGGTTATACCCCTCTTTTCTGGGGGCACCGAGGACATAATGGCGTTCATGTTGGGTGAAGCGAAAAGCCCTGAACCTCCACCCATCAGGGCCATAAGCACAGCTAGAATCCAATAAGATGTGGTGCTAACGACTGTGCTTAAACCAGCCAATCCAATAGCAGATACCAACAGACCAACAGTAGCTAGACCCCTTGAGCCGTATCTATCCGATAGATAACCTGAAATCGGCCCAACCAGCATGAAAGCCAATCCGAAGGGGGCCATCATTATTCCTGCCCTTAGAGGATCTTGGCCATAAGGTCCCTGAAGGAAAAAGATCAGAACAAACAGCACAGCTCCTCTGGCAAGCCCATTTAAGGCATTTGCTGCACAAGCGTGGGCAAAGAGCCTGTTTTTGAAGAGCTTGAAGTCCATCATAGGCTGATCGACCTGTCTCTCCACAACGAGGAATGCGGTTAGACCTAGTATAGCGCAAACAAACAAAGCATAAATGTAATTGATGCTTATCAGCGGGAAGGCTATCAGGGATACGGCCAGAAGAAGCGACCCAAGGCCAAAGACGAAGGTCAAACTGCCTAGCCAATCAAAGTGCTGTTTTGTAGGCAAAGAGACCGGCTCGCGCAGCCTGATTATTCCCCAAATTGTTCCAGCGATGCCCAAGGGAACGTTCACAAGGAAAACCCATTGCCAGGAGATGGCGGTCAAGATCCCGCCTACTACCGGCCCTAGCATGAAGCCTGCAGCCAACGCGATCTGGTTCACGCCCAGGCCCAGTCCAATCCTGCCTTTACGAAAGGCATCCGTAACTATGGCCGCACCATTTCCGAAGAGCATTGCACCGCCAACGCCCTGGACAAGACGAGAGAGCACAAAATCCCAGCCATGGAACTGGGGTCGAGATAGGGCGCAGAGAAGAGATCCCAGAGTGAAGATTGCAAATCCTGCATTGTATAGGTTCTTGCGCCCGAACATGTCAGCCAGACGGCCAACCACAGGCACAAGTGCGGTGGTGACCAGCATGAAGCTCAGGATCGCCCACATTATAGTTAGGAAGTCGGTCTGCAAATGGGTCAAGATCTCAGGTAGTGCGATGAGCAACGCAGTCTCCTGGACAGAAACGAGTAAGGTGCCTATTGTAGTGACTGAGAGTGCAGTCCACTCGTATCCCTGCCAATTATCGCTATCCTTGTTCATGCTTGAATCTCCGCTACTGTGTTATTCTGCCCGGAAGTCTTCCAATAGGCATTGTGCAGAATCGATGGCCGACTCATTCTGCCTACGATCATAAGGGTGCTTCCCCATTGAATAAGGGTGACCACCTAAACTCCAGCAAATCCAATACCTATGCAGACCAAATATATTAAATATAATCCTAAACCTTTGCTTTACTGAGAAGATCTATCAGCTCTTCAGTTGTAAATCTGCTTATCAGGCTAAGAAGTTCGTCGGTCTGTTTATAGAAATGTCTCATGGCAGCGATTTTGGATTGTATTTTCTTTGTATTCGCCCCACAGGATACAAGCTCCCTCTCGGTTTGGTCGAGGGCGTTGAGGATTACCTGAGCTTCTTTTTTTATATTCGTTAAAAGAACCGCCTTCATCGAGTTGGGGTCTGATACAGCCACGTACCAAGATCGTTTATCTCCAGGAATAACTATGCGCTGAGCTATGCCTAGGTTCTCTAAAAGATTAATATTAATACAAACGGTAGACTTGCTGTAACCCGTTGTTTTGGCCAAATCATCGAGGGATAAAGGCTCGTCAGAAAGGAAGAGCGTTCCTCTTAGCACGCCGCAGGCGTCGCTGAAACCTTTTATCTTGGCAGACTGGACGCATGCGTCTATTATATGCCTTTTCGCACTCTCGCAACAGGGATCCGGGCTCATTGTTTGATAGTGCACCAGAACCTTTAAGTACGTTTCGATTATTTCGAACGTACTTAATTCATAGGTCGGATCATGAAAGGCGCTGAAAGGCTAGGCTACTGGATTGCGAACAACCCCATATTAATCATAGCTGTGGCCTTGCTCCTGACCATTGCCTCCTTCCACTATGCTCAACAGATAGTGTCGCAGGGAATGACTACAGAGAGCATGGTGGGCAAGGATTCTCCTCTCTATCAACTATACGACCACCTTTTCGTCGAGAAGTTCGGAACTGAATCTATTGCCGTGCTTATCGAAGGGGACGGTTTAACAAAACCGGAGACTCTGAGGGCGATGCTCAGGCTCTCGGATAAGATGAAGATAGCACCCAATGTGATCGGGGTAAACAGCGTTGCAGATGTAGTTGCTGATACAGAGAAGAGTGAAACGGGAGTTCGGGATGTTCCAGCCCAGGAGAGGATCAACGAAATCCTGGCCAGCCCCCAGAATATCCAGGCGATAAACGCCATGATGCCAGATGCAAGGCACACCATGCTCTCGATTTCGATGCCCGTCACCTTGACAGAGACGCAGCTAGGAGAGCTTTATACAGAGACAAATGCCCAGGTCAAGGTAACAGATTTTCCGCCTGGTGTGGGCGTCACCGTCACAGGCAGACCCGCCCTAATGGCATCCATAACGAAGTGGATGAACCAGTCCATGGGCCCAATCATGGCCTTAGCGGGGCTTCTCATGATCGTCGCACTGCTGCTCACCTTCAGGCACGTGAAATGGCCGCTTCTGCCCATTCCGGTCGTCTTTCTGGGAGTTACCTGGACCTTTGGAGCCATGGGATTCTTGCACATACCCTTCACCATGGTGTCAATGTCAGCATTTCCTGTGCTCATTGGGATCGGCATAGATTATGCAATTCAATTCCACAACAGGATAGATGAGGAGTTCGCCAAAGGCCAGGACCGGGTGAGAGCAGTAGTGGAGACGGTTAATCACGTTTCGATTCCAGTCATGATAGCCCTGATAATAACTGCAATGGGGTTTGTCTCTCTCTTAACTTCGTCTGTGCCCATGACCAGGGACTTCGGTCTGACTTGTCTCATAGGGCTATTCCTTTGTTATCTATCTGCCCTCTTCGTGGGTGTAACCTTGCTCTACATAGTCGAGCGGAGAGGATCTCCTAAGAAGAAAGATACGGGAAATGTTACCAAGCTCAATGTACCTAAAGAGACTGCCATCGGTCTTGCAATAGAGAAGGTTGCGAATCTATGTGTACAAAGGTGGCAGCTTGTGCTCTCCCTCGCGCTACTACTGTCGCTTGTTGGGACCTATGCTGATACTCAGGTTCTTGTAGACACCGATTTCAAGAACTACTTGCCTTCGGATCTCCCGCCCCTGATAGATTTCAGGCACATGAGCGACGTCTTCGGCGGCACAGATGTCATTGAGCTCCTAATCCAGAGCGACGATATTACTCAACCCAAGACCCTCCAATGGATGGACGATTTCAGCAGCTATCTCAAGGGTTCTCGAGATCAGGTGTACGGGGCCACGAGCATCGCCACCTATGTCAAGCAAGCAAACGGCGGAGTGATGCCCCTTGATCAAACCCTGTCTAGAAGCCTGATCAACGGGCTGCCTGCTTCTATACAGAACAGGTACCTTGACGGCCACGACACGGCCATCATAGATCTTAATGTGGGCCAAACTACCTCACAATTGGGGGCTGAGGGCACAGACCGGCTCATCAAAGAAATCGACAAGGACATCGCCTGGCATCCACCTCCGCCAGACGTGTCCGTTCGAGAGACCGGAGATCCGGTTGTGATGACCACTGTTATCGCGGCTCTTACTACTGGAAGAACAGAGATGACCCTGCTGGGACTGGTGTTGATCTTCGTCGTGCTCCTTGTGGTGTACAGAGATCTGATCAAGGCCCTGCTGCCGGTCTTGCCCATGATGGTTGTAATAGGCTGGATGGGTGGGGTCATGTACTTCGCGGGCCTGAAGTACACCCCGCTTACGGCAACTCTAGGTGCTCTCATCCTGGGTGTCGGTTCTGAGTACGCGATCCTGATGATGGAGCGCTTCTACGAGGAACTGGACAAAGTCGGAGATCCAATGGAGGCGCTGGGGATTGCCTCGCGTCGCATAGGATCAGCATTAGTTGCATCCGGGATGACGACGGTGTTTGGCTTTGGCGCTCTGGTGGCCTCACCCTTCCTCATCACAAGCAACTTCGGAATGGTGACAGTTCTGGCGGTCGTCTTCGCCCTGCTAACCACATTTACAGTCTTCGTCGTGCTCATGCTCCGCATGGAGATAAGGCGTGAGGTACTGGAAGCTGCACAGCAAGAGTTCAAAAATGCGATCAAACTAATCAATAACCAAGCTAGGAGAAGGATGAATGGAAGTTAAGAACGCTATATGCTTAGCCTTGGCCTGCACACTGGCTTTACTGGCTGCCGCTCAGGCCAACGACACGTACATCCCATCAACCACAGGTGGGGACAATTACTACAATTTCTACGGAGGTCCAAGCCTCTCGGCGAGCGTGAGCGGCACTGACGAGTTCGACAGAGGAGATACCGTCACCCTCTACGTAGATCTAACAAACTACGGCAGGATAACCGGTTTCAAGCAGGACAAGGTCCCGAACACGGCTACAGAGTACGCCCTGGCCAATGCAGAGCAGCAGGAGGAGGCCAAAATAACGACCGCCCTTGGTGTCAAGACAACTCTCATGTCCAACACCACCCAGATCGAGGTACAATCCGGGGACCAGGTTGTGCAATCACTGAAAGCGGGAGACAAAACAGCCAGCCCGATGAAGTTCACCATCAAGCTCGCTAGCCATGCACCGGCCGGAATCTATCCCCTTACCTTAAAGACGCAGTACGATTACCAGTCCAATGTAATGGTCTACGCCTCAAATCTGGAGAATATTCCAAACGTAAACCTTCCGCCCACCTTCGTGAATGCTCAATGGTCCTACTTCTACGGGCATACTACTCAAAACCTCACAATTCCTGTCGTAATTAAGAAGAAAGCTGACTTTGAGCTGGTTGGGGGCAACAACAGCACACTAGCCGCTGGCCAGAAGAAGGGAGAACTGAAAGCCACTTACAAGAACATCGGCGATGATCCTGTAAAGGACGCAATAGCAAGGCTCAGCATATTCCAGCCATTCTCCTCGACGGATGATCAGGCGTACATCGGAACCCTGAATCCACAAGAAGCTAAGACAGTGACCTTCAGGATCGATGTGGACTCCGATGCCACACCAAAGGATTACGGCATCAACAGCGAGATCAAGTACACTGACGTTAATGGCGATACTGTCATCTCGGAGAGCATGAAGATACCCGTCGTTGTCACCGCAGCAACTCAGAGTTTACTGCTGCCAGTGATAGTGATCCTGGTCATCATCGGTGCTGCAGGTGGGTACGTGTACAAGAGGAAGCGGAAGTTGGCTTGAGAGTTCTGCTCAAGCATTTATTCATCCTTCTCTTCCATTTAAGAGCAACTAAGGTCCTTGAGAAGTTCTGGAGGGTCTCGTTTGGACAAGATAAAGCCTGCAAGCTGGCAGAGTAGATTCTGGGCATGGATCATCGATGCATTGCTCATGAGCATCCTCTGGTACCTGCTCATATACGTTTACGATTTAAGTGCAATAAGCGTTATCGCTCTGGGGTACTACGGAATCCTGACCTTCCTCTACTGGACGGTACTCGAAGGTTATAGAGGCCAGTCTCTAGGCAAGATGGTCCTAAACCTAACCGTAGTCGGCCCGTTTGGGGAGAGCATAGGCTTCAAAGATGCAGCGATCGAGAGCTTTGGAAAGGCGTTTCTCCTTCCCCTGGACTGTCTTGTAGGCTGGGCTGCACTGCCAGGCAGCGGGCAGCGCCTCTTTAACAGGATATCGGATACAGTTGTAGCCGATGTGGGCGAGGAAGGCGTTTGTGTTTGTAGCACAGAGAGTTGTGACAATTAGGTTGGTTGGTATTTTCTTCTGGTGCCTGCAGGCCAGAAGCCAAGGCCAAAGCGTGAATAGTGATTCGATTTTCCGTGGAACAGCGACCCAGGATGCCCGGATTCATGTTCCTGGGCCTTTAGAGTGCCCAGATCCATAGGCCCGTGGAGTCATGGCCTATGGGCTTAGGTGAAGTCGCGTCTGATCTGCGTCGTATTCTAATTGATTCCTAGAAATACTGTCTGATGGCGTTTCGATGACCTGAGTGCGTGCAACTTGCGAGAATTCATCCAAGACCGAGCCCTGCCTAGAAAAGGCTCCTAACACCTTCGAGCAACTGATATTCCATAAGTCTATGGGTGCAGATCGGGCCCTTTGGCCGATCTCGATTTAACCGCTATCTGCTATGGTGTAGAACTCGGAGCGCAAAGGAGGGGGGGGTGCGAGGCCTAAAGCATATTTATAAAACCCGCATGAGCTGCAACTCCCACCTTTTGCGCTCCAGGTCCCATATTATCAAAAACACTATGCTACGCCAACAATCGATCAATAGCAGGCGAGCTAACGGATTTGTGCTTGTAACCTCTGGGATTATTAATAAGCTAAACAGCATTTTAGCTGTATCTTAATGGTTGTATAATAGCCATGAGAAACAAACCGTGCTTTGTGCGCAATCTAACTCTAGCCCATAAGCCACTCCAGGACCGCCTTGGACGTGTGCAGCCTGTTCTCCGCCTCGTCGAAGACGGCTGACTGCGGCCCGTCCATCACCTCGTCGGTGATCTCCTGGCCGCGGTGGGCAGGCAGACAGTGCATGGCGATTGCATCCTTGGACGCCAGCTTCAGGAGCTCGCCGTTCACCTGATACTTTCCAAAAACCCTCAGGCGCTCTGCCTCCATAGCCTCATCGCCCATGGACACCCAGGTGTCGGTCACCAGCACGTCGGCATCTTGGGCGGCTTCCGACGGATCAGTGACCAATCTCGGACTCCCGCCAAGCTTTTCGGCCTCCTCCAGTATCTTTGCTTTGGGCTCGAAACCATTCGGAGAGGCTGCGACGATGGACATGCCCATGATTGCCGCAGCCAGGATCATGGAGTTACAGACGTTGTTGCCGTCTCCGATCCAGGCTATCTTCAGCCCATCCAGCCTGCCGAAGCGCTGGCGCATTGTCATCAGGTCTGCCAGAATCTGCAGCGGGTGCTCCCAGTCGGACAGGGCGTTCACCACAGGCACGCTCGCGTGCTGTGCAAGATGTATGACTGTATTGTGAGAATAGACACGAGCCGTTATTCCTTGAACAAACCGGGAGAGAACGCGGGCTGTATCGGCAACAGTCTCCCCTCTCCCCAGTTGTAGCTCTCCTGCAGAAAGGTTTAGCGCGTATGCACCCAGCTCATTGGCGGCAACCTCCAGGGATACGCGTGTCCGCGTGGATGGCTTCTCGAAGATCATGGCCAGGCTTTTTCCTTTCAGGGGCGCTGTTCTGGTCTTGTATCGGCCTGCCTTGAAGGCATCTGCCCTGTCAAGGAGCCGGATGATGTCGTCCTTTCCGAGGTCTGAAATTGATATAAGATTCATTTAAGCACCCTGGGCCTTCATCCTCTGAAACAGCTCTGATATCTGGGTAACATTCACCCCCGAGGGCGAGACCTGCGCAGAGATCCTCTTGAACCCGGGAATGCTCGCCATGCAGACGTCATCCCTGACAAGCTGGTTCGACCAGGGGCTGTTGACCATGAGGGCAAGCCCTGGATGGGGATCGTCTTCCGAGACCTTGACTGCCACCACGACGCTTCCGACATCGTTCTTAACAAGGACATTCTGGCCGTCCTTCACTCCAAGACCGGCCATGTCCTGCTTGTCCAGGATAATCTGAGCGCTCAGCTTCCTGTAGTCCTCCGAATACCTGCTCTTTTTCTCAGCCTCATCCTGGAAGATGTCCCTGAAGGTGACCACAGTCACAACTGCATCCATATCAGATCTCCTCCTTTATCCTGGCCAGGATCTGCTCGTCAGATAGCAGATCGGACTTCACGATGGGCTCGAACTCTATTCTGACACCGTCCATTCGTATAGCGCTGCCGCCAGCCTCCAGTCCGTACATGGCCGAAGGAATCACAACTTGGGCAGCATCCGTAGTCAGAGAACGGCGCGGGTCTATGGCAATCAGAGGAACCCTTGTAAGGCTCTTGGCGGTACCGAAAGGCAGAGATGAGAGCGGATCAGAGCCGATCACCAGGGCTGCATCACAGGTCTTTGCCGCGGCCATGACGCCGTTCTCGTGCCCATGAGTGACCTGGCCGCTATGGAAGGAAACACTGTTTATGAAACCCGTATTGTCAAGCATGAGCTGGTTGAAGCCCCGTGTGTTGTAGTGCTCGACCATAGGAACAACCTTGAATGTTGTTATCTCGTTCGGTTTGGCGACCAGAGTCTCCAAAAGTTCGATCTTATTCTGGAGAGAGTAGACAAAGCCCAGGCCGGGAAAGATTACACCGTACTCAGTCTTGCGAAGAATTGTTCCCAGCTCTATCATGCGCTTCTTGTCCCCGTACTTGGGGATCTTTCCATCAAGAACTTCAATTACCGAGGCTATGAAATCTGTATCGCCGCCAGGGGGAACCCGGAAGTAGTTGCTGCACAGCTTCGCCGTAGCCGACTTTCTTACGTCCACAACGATGCAGTTTCTCTCCTCTTCATAGCTCTTCTGGCGCTTTGATCCTCTGGGATAGTAGGCGAATCGCGAGAGGAGTCGCGGATGGCTGTTGGATGGATCGGCTCCCCAGAAGACAGAGGTGTCGGCGAAGTTCCTGACGTCGTCCAGGGTGCAGGTCGAGAGCTTTCCTGTCAGAACAAGCTCCATTAGTATCCCCTGGCAGAAGGATGATGTGTCGTCGATTGTGGCCCTCAGTTTCTTGGCCAGGTCTATCCCAACGCGCTGGGCCTCCAGGGTCGAGTTCGACCACCCGTACAGCAGCGGGTGCTTTGCGTTCCGCAGGATATCCGCAGCCTTCTTGATGGCCTGGTCTATTGAGACTTCCTTTCCATCTATCTTTGGCATCGTCCTCTCGGTGAATAGGGCCTGGAAGTGGCCGTGCCCCTTACGGCACAGGTTCTTGACCTGGGAGATGTCTCCATTCTTCAATGCCAGCTCGATATCCTCACAGAGAAGTGAACAGCCTGTACATACCGCCACGAAAATCACCTATACAAACTCAATGGCTTTGCTCGGACAGGTTACAGTGCAGGCATTGCACAGGATCTTGTTCGGCCCGAACCTGCGGCATTCTTTGACGTTCATGCACTTAACTACCCCGTCCTCCACTGCCAGAATCACCCTTTCTCCCTGGGGTCCCAAGCCGATGCCGCACCTAGTAGGCTCGGCAGCAACATTTACAGGGCAGGCCACAACGCAGTTTCCACAACCAAAGCACTTCTCTGGGTGAATGATCAGGCCTGTCTCCGACGCCTTCTCTAGAGGCGCAAGCAACTCCTTTAGTTTCTTGAATTTTTCAGCATATTTTGGATTGAGGAGAGCAGGGCAATCCTCAAGTTTTTTCTCCCGGTTCAGAAGAGCTACGGCAAGGGCCATGCATGAGGTATATCCGCACTCCTTGCAGGCATCCTTTGGCAATAGCTGAAAGATCTCCATGGCACCGACCATAAATCTGACACCTCTAAATTGAAGGACTATGTTACCCTGAGGACCGATCGTTATTAAGAATATTGGCCCGCTTCACGCAAACCTTTTCATACCTCCCGGCCCAATTATAAATAATGCCTTTCAGTAACCCCTTGGCCCTTCTGGGACTGCTGAGCATAATTCCTTTGATAGTGATCTACCTGATCAGGCCAAAGCCTCGCGAGGTCCTCTTCTCATCCACCATATTCCTGACCGAGGAGAAAGCCGAGCGCTCTGCCGTTCTCAGCCGCCTGATAACCGATCCTCTCTTCTGGATCCAGCTCTTGGTCCTGTGTTCGCTCTCCATCGCAGCCGCGGGTCCTTACACAACGGAGGTGGGCACTCCCACCAGCCATCTGGTCCTGGTTGTGGATCTATCCGCCTCCATGGAGAGCAACTTCGCCGGAGCCAAGGCCTTGGCTGATCCAAATCTCGACAGCTACCAGAGAATCAGCATCGTCCTGGCAGAAAACATGCCGGTCGTGGCCCTCCAGTCGGGATCCCCGGCGGAGGCTCGAGACGTCCTTGCCACGCTAACACCTCGCGCAGTCTCGGCTGACCTCTCCAGCGCAATGATCGTGGCCAACGGCCTCCTGGGGTCGGAAGGCGGAAACATGCTCGTAGTCTCTGACTTCATAAGCTGGGAGGGCGACGACCCAGGAGACACCCGCAAGCTCCTGGAGTCCAATGGAGCCGTCAGCATAGTCTTTGCCAACTCCAGAAACGGAGGAGACAATGTGGCCATAGTTGGCGGATGGACAATAGACTCCGGGCAGGGGTTCGCCAATCACACAGCCCTGGTGCACAACTTCGGCCAGGCAAGGACAGTGCCTATCTCAGTCACCGGTCCAGGCGGCACATCCTCCCGCTCGGTCTTTCTGGGTCAGGGTCAGGACTATTACTTCTCCTTCAAAGCCTACCCCGGCGTTAACAAGATCACCCTGGGCCTGTTGGACGCCATCAGCTCTGACAACACTGCATACGTCTACATACCCGAGCAGGGCCAGAGGAATATCCTCTACCTTGGAGAACCGGGGCCCGCCCTGACGGCACTGCAGTCCCTTCCTAACGTCCAGATAGAGAAGTCGGGAGACTACGGGAGCTTCGATGTCGTTGTGGTCTCAAAGAACGCCTCCTCTGACGGCAAGCTCAACCGCTACATAGACGGAGGAGGCAAGGCGATCTACATCGCCCAGAGCAGAAACGAGAGCCCTGACTACCTTCCGGTGAGAATAACGGGCGAGGCCAAAGGACCTGTGAACCTGTGGGTAAGGTCACTCGAGTTTGCCTCCGATATTCACTTCGATGAGATCGGCATATCCAGCTATCTTGAGGCAAATGCCAGAAGACAGTCAGTGACTATGGTGGAGGCGAACGGAGCGCCCATCCTGGCCTACTGGAGGCTGGGAAAAGGAACTGTGGTGTACAACGGCCTTGAGAAGGATTCTGATTTCTACTTCCGGCCTGAGTATCCCATCTTCTGGAATGACATGATCAACTGGTTGAACGGAGTCCCGGACGTATCCGCGTCAAACCGGAAGACCGGGGAGACGATACCTCTGGGAGCAACAGTGAGTGCACAGACCCCCTCGGGCACGGTCACCACTACAAACCTGCTGCTGGATGAAGTCGGCGTGTACAGCTACCAAGGGAAGACCCTGTCCGCCAGCATGTATAACCCCCGTGAGTCCGACCTCAGCGATGGTGCCAGCTACCCTGAGGGTCAGTTCGTCACCCAAGGCGGCAGAGAGACTATAGTAGAAAAGGATCTCTCTGCCTGGATTATTGCCCTGGCCGCTCTGGCTGTGATCCTTGAGATGGCCATCCTTAGATGGAGACGGGAGTCATGATGGAAGGGGTTTACTTCTCAAACCCCCAGATTCTGTGGGGCATTCCCATCCTCCTGGTGGCTGGGCTTATCTACACCTTTAAGCGGGCCAAGAACAGGCTCATGGCTGCCAGCAGGCTGGCCGTGTTCTGCCTGATCTTAGCGGCAGCGGCCAACCCGTACGTTGTGGCTACCCACGTGGTCCAATCCTCTGAGCCGAGCATCACCATACTGTCGGACAAGACCGCGTCCATGTCCGTCTTTGACCCAGACGTAGCTACCAGGCTAGGTAGCGTGCTGCCCAACTCCCAGATCAGGACCTTCTCGGGAGAGTCCACTCCCCTTGGAGACAAGATCCTTCAGTACGCCGCTCCCGGATCGACCCTGGTACTTGTCTCCGACGGGTACAGCAATAAAGGACGTTCCCTGGATGATTCTCTGGCTCTGGCAAGGGCCTCCAATACAACTGTGTTTGCCATCCAGATGGGCCCGGTGGTCACAGATGCCAGCGTTGAGATATCCGGAACAAACACTGCCGTAGCGGGAGGCGATTATCCCTTCTCGGTCATCGTCAAGGCCTCAGGAAATTATGTTGGTACCCTCTCTGTGTCAGCCGACGGCCAGTCGATCTATAACGATAGAGTCTCCACCAATAGCACTTCGTCCATCAGGATATCTCATACGTTCTTCACCACTGGAACCCATATCCTGAGGGCTGAGATCTCCCCGGACATTCAGCCAGTGAACAACGTGTACCAAAAAGCCGTTTATGTCGTTCCCAAGGCCAACGTGCTTCTGGTCTCCGGTGGTGTTTCTCCCCTGACGACTATCCTCTCAGGGCTCTACAAGCTGTCCCAATCGGAAAGTCTCCCTCCGGCCTTGAGTGGATACAAGACGGTAGTTCTGGACGATCAGAGAAGCCTTTCCGAGCCAGCCAACCTCAAAATGTTCGTTCGCAATGGCGGTGGCTTGGTTGTGGTTGGCGGTACCGACTCTTACGAGCTGGGAGGTTACCTCAACTCGTCCTTTGAGGAGTTGCTGCCCGTCAAATCGCTGCCGAGCACCTTCAAAGGGGGTAAAGTGGTGGTGCTGGTCCTTGACATTTCCTTGAGCATGCTTGCGACCAGGACCAAAGACGGGACCACTCTTCTGGATTATGCAAAAGCCCTGGCCATAGAGCTGCTCAAATCTCCCGACTTCCGGGATTACAAAGTTGGCGTGGTTGTGTTCGGAACCAAGGCCTACGTTGTCAATAGCCCCCTGCCGCTGCCCAGGGGTCAGCCTATCATAGAAGACAAGATATCCAGCCTGTCTCCTTCAGGAAGCGAGGACACCAACCTGGACAACGGCCTCGAGCTTGCTAGAGACATGCTCAACTCCTCCGAAGGAAAGGGGGAGATTATAGTCATCTCCGATGGAGACCTGAGGAGCTACCCTGAAGTCTTCTTGCACTCCTCCGAGTTGATCCGCCAGATCAACGTTACCACTCGTCTCATCCAGGTCCAGGCCTTTCCCAACGGGAACGGAATATTCGGGGATCTTGCGTCCAAGTCGGGGGCGGAGTACCTTCCCTTCACCTATCCCACCTCGATAACCACCAAGGTCCAGAACCAACCGGAGAATCTGACCCAGAAGCCCCAAGGAACATCCGAGTACCCAGTTTCAGTAGTGAACAAGATCCATTACATCACAACAGATCTTGACATCAATGCAACGATTTCCGGCTTCAATGACGTGACTCCCAAACCAGGGGCCCAGAAGCTAGTGGCCATGACCGACGGCAAACCCGTGCTAACAGCCTGGCGATACGGCCTGGGCAGAGTGGCTGCCCTTTCCACCGACGATGGATCTGGATGGGCCGGAACTCTCTACAGTGCTCCCAGCTCAAAGTTGATATCGGCAACAGTCAACTGGGCTGTGGGCGACCCCAGGCCTGAGACGAATCGAATAGATTCGGGAGATGGTTGGCTCGGAACGCCGTTGGAGGTAACTGTTCAGAGCGAGAGCCAGCCTGTTATAGATCAAGCAAGCATACAGCGTACTGGAGAAAATCAGTACGCTGTTACATTGACACCTGATAAAACAGGGATTATGTACCTTGGAGACTACGGGATTGCTGTGAACTACCCCCTGGAGTACAGGGACTTGGGTTTCAATCCCGACTTGCCCAAAAAGATAATGGCCAATGGGGGCAGGGTCTTTACCGAGAAGGAAGCAGGCCTCAGCCTGATAGAAGAGGCCAGGATGAAGAACCAGAGAACAGTCCAGGACAGAGTGTCGAAGAGGGATTTGCTCCTGCTTACTGCTTTAATAGTATTCCTGGCGGAAGTTATTGGAAGGAGGTTAAGAGAGATAAAGATTCGCGGCCGGTCCTAGCCGAAACTCACCATTAGATTTTAATAGCATACCATATGAGAAGATCTTATATTCTGTGGAGGTAACTGCTACACAATGAGTTCTGAAATGTGCACTGTCTGTGGCCTTCCTGGGGAGCTCTGCATCTGCGAGGAGGTTGCCAAGGAACAGCAGCGTATAGCTGTCAAGGTCCAAAAGCGCAGGTATGGAAAAGAGGTAACCGTGATCCAGGGTATAGATCCCCATGAGATCGACCTTCAGGAACTCTGCACTTACCTTAAGTCCAAGCTGGCCTGTGGTGGGACCGTAAAAGACAGCCTAATAGAGCTGCAAGGCAATCACATTCAGCGGATCAAAGAGATCCTTGTGAAGAGAGGATTCGGCTCAGAGCAAATAAGCACTTAAAAACAAGCTCAGCGGTTTTGGCCGCTGACTCTTTAATCGAGGTCTAAGGCCGAAGGTTTAGCTTTCGTGGCCGTAATCTTCTGGTTGGTCCTTTGCCGTTATGGTTCCTTCGTTACCTATGACTATCGAGAATATCCATTCACTGAGCTTGGCACAGTGCTCTGGCTCACACTCTTCGATGCATCCTGCACAGGGCTCAAATATCAGTACAGGCATGAGAGATTTGAATCGTTTACTATTTGATTTGTCAGCATAGAACAATCTATAAGTCCTGATACCATCGATTGTCTCCAGCTGCCTGGTGATGAGGTTCTCCTTCATCAGCTTTGCCACTACGCGAGAACATTTTCTAGAATCGATCTTCAGCGCTTTCCAGAGATCACTCTGCAGAACGCCACTCTCGCTTGATTTGATGAATTCCAGAGCATCCACATCAGCAGACATCCTTACACCTATTCAATAGGACTTATGAGGATGATGTTGTTTCCTCTTAGGATGACGGATCCCAAAGAACGCGTCTTCTCTCCGCCGATCAACTCGACTGTCTCCAGAAGATGTAGGTTTAGGTACTCGTCTACGCTATTGAGTATGCCTTCGAGGACGTACCTGGGAGAGCCTTTCATCTCGACCTGAATCTTGCTGCCTATTAAAGTCTGAACCTTTTTAGTGGGAAACATGAATCTACCTCTCAATTATATGGTGCGATAATATTTCAAATTTTGTATGCCTAAACGTGCAGAAGACAAAATCTATTTTTCTAAACAGCCTCGACGCCAGTTACACCTGAAACGTCCTTTCTAAGTTCCTTCTCGATGAAGTTCTTCAGGGTCATCTGAGAGAAGGGGCATCCGGCACAGCTGCCCTGTAGCTTCACTTTAACTACACCGTCTTCAATGTCCACCAGCTCGACGTCTCCTCCCTCGACTCGCAGGGCGTTTCGAATGCGTTCTAGGGCAGCTTCTACCTGTTCTTTGAGCTCTTGCATTTTCATTAGTCCCCTTTAACCTTTATCGATGTGACCTTGTGCCCCATAATCGTGTACCTTATTCCTTTTAAAGCTTCCTCGAGCTGCTTTATGATCCGGTCACATTTGTCCGAGCCGACTACAGTATTCACCATGACACCGGGCTCAGAGTGATTCCTTATCGTCTCCAGGGTCATCTTGGGGTCCTCACTCAAGCGAAAGTTCTTCCAGGTCTTTGGGGCCATCCCCTGGTACTCGACTATGTAGAAGCCGGTGATCCCGAGTTCCGTCAGGGTGTTCACGACCCGTACCAGATGCTCATAATCCACAAAGATCTTGACCATGGTCTTCATACTAAATCCCCAGAGACTAATCGGCTGGAGACCTTAAATAACTTCGCTAGATATTCTTTTATCCTTTAGGAATGTCAAGCTTATTCATGGCCGAGAGAGACATCCGAGAGGTCCTTAAGAGTATGGGAATAACTATAGATGAAATAGTATCTGCTGCCTTTGAACTTTACTTTCCCCACCCGGGCGTGGAGACACGAGAGAAGGCCGAAGCAGTCTTCAGGAGAGAGCTGGACCTCGCGCTTTCCGATCCAAACCTGGCCCTTTTGATCTACGCCGGTGTACTCCTTGAGTCGGAAGGGAGCAAGGCCAATCTGCCAAACCTAAAGCAGTCTGATTACGACAACGATCTCACTTGTCTGATAGCAGACGAGGTGTTGGGCATGAGCATAGCTAAGTACATAGGCGGATACAAAGGGGTCTTCGATTATGTCCGGTACGACAAGGCCAAGCCCGGGATCCTCGGGCGTTTGGGGCCCTTCATGGACGATGTGATCGGCGGCCTAATAGGAGGAGTTTCCTCTAATATGTATACCAGGGCGGTGTTGGGCTGAAGGACTTCTGTTTTGCTCTCAAGTCCGGTTTCGGATTTCTGTCCACAATACCCGTTGGCATAAGTATGGAAGGCTTGGAGGCCCTAATGAGCCACGTCTACGTGTTCTCCCTCGTTGGTATAGTCCTGGGGGCAATAATGGGCGGGTCGGCCTACCTCCTTTCCAGATTATTCCCGGCCACCCTGACTTCGGTCCTGGTTTTGGCCATAATCTACAAGCTGTGCGGGATCAATCACCTGGACGGTCTGGCCGACTTCGGGGACGGTATAGTGACCCACGGATCCCCGGAGAAGAAGGTTGCGGCCATGAAGGACGTAAGCTTGGGGACAGGCGGCGCGGCTTTCATAGTCATGATCCTGATAGCAAACTATGCCATCATCAACTCTATGCCAGCTCTCCTCCTGCCTCTTGCACTTCTGGTTGCCGAGGTTTCGGCCAAACAGTCGATGATCGCCTTCGCGGCATTCTCCAAATCACTGCACAAGGGGTTCGGACAGATAATGATCGATAGGACCGGCCATAGAGAGTTCTTGATCGCCCTGGCCATCTCTGTAGCCGCAAGTTACGTTGCTCTCGGCACCCTTGGACTGATCATGCTGGCTGCTTCACAATTGGTCGCCCTCTATCTCGTGATCGTTGCAAAGAGGAACTTCGGCGGAGCCACCGGAGACGGGATAGGTGCCACAAATGAGATTTGTCGCGCCATTGCACTGGCTGCGGCGTTGACTTTGGGGGGTGTACTTCCTTGGATGCACTGGTGATGGCTGGTGGGAAGGGCTCCCGCCTTAGGATGGGCGAGAAGCCCCTTGTCAAGCTGTTCGGCAGGCCGCTTATAGACTACGTCGTGTCCGCACTGCTGGACAGCTCGGCGTATAGGATATTCGTGGCAGCCACTGAAAATGTGCCTATGACCAGAAAATGGGCGTTGGAGAGGGAATTGGGTGTCGTTGACACGAAGGGTAAGGGATTCGTGACGGACATGGTTGAAGCCGTGGAGATGGCCGGAGTGGCAGAGCCCATCCTGATAGTAATGGCCGATCTGCCCCTGGTAACTCCGGACCTGATAGACGAGATCATGGAGACGTACGAAAAGCGCCCCGAACCGGCTTTGTCCACTCACACTCCGCTCGATCTGCATCGTCGCCTTGGACGTAGGCCGGATTCGCTGTTCAACTACCGTAGCCAGCTTATTGTTCCATCGGGCATAAATATCTTGGACGGAGCAAATATTAGGGAGGAGCAGGAAGACTACCATCTGATCATGGAGAGGATCGAGCTGGCTGTCAACGTGAATGTTGTCGAGGATCTCAAGCTCTGCGAATCGATAATGCAAGGTGATCTTTAGTTGAACGAGAATGACATAACAATAAAAGGCGAGAGATACTCGTCTACAGACCTGAAGCTGCTCATTGGAGAGGATGAGGTCAAGGAGCCCAAGCCGCATATCCTTCTGCTTGCCAAGATCCTGCGTAACCCCATGAGGTTGCCGTGGTTTCTGAAGGACATCTGCGCCCTATGCTTGAATGACGAGGATCTGAAAGACCTCCGTCTTGCTCTGATCAGGGTCCAGGTCGACGCCGAGCTGCGGATGAACCAGGATATCCAGAGGTACCAGCAGAGGCGCTACGTGGCCCAGGTGGTTGAGATACTTCAGTTCAACGAGCTGCTGCTCGCTCCCAAGGAGCATTTGGAAGAAGCGGAGATGGAGTAGTACTCCTTTTCATCCCTAAAAGGTTCTTTTCAGCTAGCCTGGTCTTTGGTAAGTAGAAAAATAATTGGCTTGTGTATCTAGCCTCCGCAGCCGCCACCACCACCACCACCACCGGCTGCGGCCGCTGGGGGACCCCTCGATCCTCCATGGGGGCGCATGATGTTCTTGTACCCGTTCAAGCTCTTGCTCTTTCGGTCCTTAGGCATCATTTGAAGATCAGCTACAAGTGCCGTGAGCACTGATTTATCCATCTGCCATTCATGGATAAGTTCTTAATTGGCACTTTGCTCATCGATGAATCGTCTTATCATTGAGTTATTTATCGATATGTTACTTATCGATGAGTTATTAATTGAACGAGTCGTTCGCCCGATACTGTCTGAGAGATGGCAAACTATTCTGAATAATACAAAAAGAATGCATAAAATAAGGTTTGTGTGCCCTCATCGGGCACAACTATTCTCTTACTTTGGCGGCCAGTAATCCTTCATCCAGCCGACGATGCGTCCCGAGTCCTCTGGGCCGACCATGATCTTGGCCTTGCCTGCAAAGAGGTCCTCAAGCTCGCCGCTGAACTTGGCAGCCATTCCTGGCAGCATCAGTGCGGGGTACTTCTGGCCCTTCCAATCGAAACCAGTCTCGTCCATGGATTCCTTGATCTTAGTCGGGTTGAGCTGGCCGCCGGCAACAGATGCCTGCACGCCGATACCATCGGTGTTGACGGACAGGATGTAGGCGTTTATGTTGTTTGAGGCGACGTCAGACTCGACTGTGTAGTAAGTCAGGGCGAAATTCGTGGTCACGATGATGGGCGACTCCGGTCCCGGGGTGCCGACCTTGTAGAGTCCTGGCTTGACCTGGACAGGTTTCCTCGGGTCGGTGTAGATGTTGAACCGAAGATGCATGTCCGGCATCATGCTGTAGGCCTCGATGGAGTGCTTGATCATTATGGCTCCACCGCGAATGACGAAGGCGCCGGTGAGCACCGACTCCCAGTAGGCTGCACGTGCTGGGTCCTGACTGGTCAGCCAGGCGTTGATGGGCAATGCCATGACTGGATAGGCAATATCCCTCTGAGCCTCCTCGACTGCCGCCCTTCTGAGCTTGATGAAGTTCAGCAGAGTCTCCTGGAGCTTCTTGCCGTTGGGTGCTGTTCCCGGGTCAAGGATCAGGTCCTTTAGGCCCATGCCTGCGAAGGTGGCAGCCATGGACTTGAGGCCGTCCAGGTCGAAGGGAACGGACAGGGTTACTGGCACCTTGAACTCGTCAGCCAGCTTTGCTACTTCTTGCCAGTTGTCCTTGGTGGCGGCGTAGATCAACGGCCTGCTCTTGGCGGCAACCTCTAATCCTGCGCGCAGGACCTTGGGGTTGAAGGAGCAGAGAATCAGCGGATAGTCCGAGGTCTCCATGACCTTCTTGACGCATGCAGCGAACTTAGCCGGGTCGTCTGTGACTGACCGGACAGCGATCATCTCCACGCGCTCCCACTTGCCGATGTAGAATTTCCTCCAGGTGGAGATCTTCTTGACGCGCTCGACGAGCTTTGCCTCATCCATGTTGTCAGCCACGTCGTAGGCGAAGGGCGCCTTGTTGAAGAAGGTCATCTGGTGGCGGTACATTACATCCTCGCCTCCGACCTTGACCTGCTTTTCGCCTGCGCCTATCAAGACCATAGCCAGTTCGGGGGCCACGATGGACTTGAGGGTCTCTAGCTTCTTAGCATACTTCTTCTCATCGATGAGTGGCGTGCACTCCTCTACCTTCCTGGTCCTGGCGATAAGGCCTGCGGCAAAGGCCATACAGGTCTCCTCACCACATTTCTTGCAGTTGGTCTGGGGAAGCTGCTTGTAAAGGTTAAGCGGGCTACTTTCTTTCATGGATCTCAAACCTCCATCTTGAGCCAGCTAGCCGTGTCCGGAGTCTTGGCCTCGATGAGTCCCATCAGGGACTGGGTTATCTCATGCACGTAGGCAACGGCCTGCGGGTGCATCATCATGAATATGTCCACACCAGCCATGGCAAGGGTGAATCCTGTGAGAATCTCCCAGATCGGGCCCCTGAGCATCCTGTCTCCCCAATCGGAATCGTCCTTGTTGGGGGACCTTACCATCCATGCCTCTCTGACTCCCCAGGCGTTTGTGGTACCGGAGGACATCGGGAAGGTCAGCTCCTCGTCGCCCTTCAGAGCGCCAAGGCGTATCCTCTCCATGTTGGAGTAGGCGAAATCCAGGCCGTACGCGAGAGCGGCGGTTGTTGGGTCCATGACTATGGACTCGCGTGGAACACCTGCTACCTTCATTAGCTTCCTGTTCAGCTCCTTCTGAGAGTTGATCTCGAGCTGAGTCCAGGCCAGACAGACGTGTCCGTTGTCAACGCAGGCCTTGCCTATCTTCTCCCAATCCATGTTCAGGTTGGCTGAGGCGATCAGAACGCGCTCTCCCTGAGCTGCTTCGGCTGCCTTGGATAGGACAATGGGGTCTTTCTCCGGGTTGCCGGATCCACCGATACAGATTGGCACATCGACGGCCTGCAAGACTTCCTCAACAGTCTTGACTGCATCCTGGGGCTTGGTATCCTTCAGGAGCGGATCAGTGCTGATCAAGTGGACTGTGACAAGATCTGCGCCGAACTGCTTGACAGCCTTCTTGGCCCACTCGCCGGGACTGTTGATAACGTCCTCGTAGTGCATCTTGACTGCCTTTGCCATGCCTATTGGCATGTCGAAGACGTCCATGGTGATCTTCGGGTTGTGGGGCATGGGTGCATCGGGGAAGAACGGCATTGCCTTCTCTCCACCGAGCTTCACAACATGGCCTCTGCTTCCGCCATCAGCCTTTGTTGCACCGATGGTGACCTCTTGGATTGGCAACCTCCAGGTCTTGTCAGTGCCCACAGTGAATTTGGCGCTGGCCATGGTGCTGGCAATCTTGAAGGCTGGCACTGCGGCTGCTGCTGCGGCTAGCTCCTTTGGTGCCGGGGCTATGGCCTGGGCGAGTGCTATTGGCTGCATCAGGGCGTCAACCGGATAGCCGACTGCCTTGGCGAACTTGATAAGCTGCATTGCTATCTGGGCAGCCTCCTGACCGAAGTAGTACGCGAAGAGAGGTCCAACCCCTCCTGCACCTGCATCGATCTCTATCTCTACATCTCCCTCGATCTTTACCCCTTCGAGGGATTGAACATTCATCTCTGATAATGTCTTGTTTAGATCGGTCAATGTGATCTTCTCTGCCATTCAAATCACCCTCACAGGCCTATCTCTTTGACCACGCCTTTCATCTCAACAACAGCGGGCGTGTCATCGGGAAGGCCTATCAATGGATCTCCCACTAAGTCGAACTTGGCTAACAACTCATCATATGGAATAGTACCGATAACCTTAAGGCCGACACCTCTGGCGTTCTCCAGCACCTTCTGCTTTCGCTCTGGGGTGACCTTGTTGACGACCACGTACAGCTCCTTGTACCGGAGCTCGATCTCTCCTGCCAGGTCGCGTATGCGCTCGGCAGTGGTCAGACCGCGTCTGGATTCGTCCGTGACAACAACGAGGATGTCCAGATCGGGTATGGTCTTTCTGCTGAGGTGCTCAAGGCCAGCCGGAGTGTCTATGATGGTCAGATCGTAATCGCTAACAGTCTTGTCCATGAGGCCACGAAGAAGGTTGTTGACAAAACAGTAGCATCCAGACCCTTCCGGCTTGCCCATGACAAGGAGATCATATCCTTCCTCCTCGGCCAGGATCTCGAAGAGCTTTGACTCGAACAGCGCATGTTTATCTGTGTCTGGAGACGTGGTGTACCTGGACTGCTGCATGAACTCTCGCATGTCTCCTATGGTCTTTCCTACAGTTACGCCCAAAGCATCTGCGAGATTTGCATCCGGATCTGCGTCGATAGCGAGTATCCTGTACTTTCTGGCCGAGACCTTCAATAGGTGTCTGATCAGCATGGCGGTGACGGCGGTCTTGCCCGTGCCGCCCTTGCCGGTTACCGCTATTACTTTTCCCAAGGTTAGCCTTCCCTATTTCTTCTTGATAATGACTTCCGCCACGTGGACGGACGCTCCCCGAAGCTCAATGACCAGGCCGCCGGAAGACGCTGCTGGAGCAAACATTGGTGCTGCTGCGCCGCTCGCGGGTGCGGCTGCTGGAGCCGCTGCCGCAGGTGCCTTGGGCTTAAGCTTGAGCTGAATCTTTCCTGCCATAATATCTCCCTCACTTGAACTAAGATCGGATCCTTCGCCAGCGACCGCCTCTCCCAAACAGGAAAAAGGGAGAAGAAGGCGGTCTCTACTTAGCGAGAACCACCTTGTCGATGGTTATCTTTGCATCTTTCAGTACCAGCTTTATGCCGCCAGCGCTGCCGCCGGCTGGCATGGAAAAGGCTGGTGCTGCGCCTGCTGCGGGTGCGGCTGCTGGAGCCGCTGCCGCAGGTGCCTTGGGCTTAAGTTTAAGCTGAATCTTTCCCGCCATTTTCGTAACCTCCTTAAATAACTCCCTCGTTCTGCAGGACCTCTACAACCTGGTTGAGCTGAGTCTCAGACCAGCCGAGCTTGCTGTGGACATCGTCGAGGGTGAACTCTCCGCCTGTCTGCTCGATGAAGCCGATGAGCTTCTGTTTCTCATCGTCGCCGACCTCTTCGAACTTCCAGCCCTCAGTGATCTTCTTGTTATCAACGGTCCTGGTGACGCCATCTACTACGGGGTGCCCGACTTTGACCAGGAAAGCCTTCAGGGATGGGATATCCTTGGCATCGTTCTCGGTGGCGATCTTGGCGAGCATATCCTCGGCGATGCCTGCCTTTACCCTCTCCTTGAGCTTGCTGGACATCCAGACAATCCTTCTCCAGCCTCCATCTGCCTGGAGGAACTTGGAGGAGAAGTAGTACAGGATACCCATGCCCAGGAATCCTACGACCTGCTTGCCGCCTCCGGTCTGGCCGGCCATTGTGGAGAAGGGCAGTCCGTTGGGGGTTGCGCCCTTGAAGTCACGGTCAGCAAGGCCGATTCCGTCAACCTCTGGCATGTAGAATCCGATGGTTTCGAAGCAGCCGCACGAGGTATGGGGTGCATCGAAGAACGTGTAAAGCTTCATGACGCTGTACTCGCCGCCGGACCTCTTCGCTGCCATCTCGTTGATGGTATCGTACTCACCGGCAACTGCATCCTTTAGTCCCGTCTTTGGTATGGGGAACTGGGGCCCCTCTGGGTCCACCTTGGCAGCAGCGCGGCCGTCGAACCAGGTGATAGCGCCGCACAGGGATGGCCGATCAGGGGTGACTACACAGGCGCTGGTCGGGGCGAAGGCCTGACACAGGGTGCAGCCGTAGAAGACATCGACGTCCTCATCGTGCAGTCCCTTGGCGCGCGCGTCACGAGCCTCGTAGACCGCCATAGCCTTAGCCTTCTCTTCCTTTACCTTCTCGGGATCGGTTACGATGGTGATCTCCATCTTCTCGATGAAGGGCATCTCGGCCTTGTACAGGTCGATGACCGGCTTGTAAATCTGCACAAAGGAGGTAACGCCCTTCTTCTGCAGGCTCTTGCCCAGCCTCATCCAGATGTCGTACCTCTGGTTGAGGTGCATGAGACCGCTGATGTAGGAGAGCAGAGCATGGTTCCTCCTCTCGATGATGGACTCCAGATCCTTCTCGATCTTCTCGCCGCCGACCTTGAAGATCATGCCGAAGGGAATGGTTGAACCCTCTTTGATGTCCTTGAGGTCAGGGCCGACTACGGTCACCTTTCCGTCCTGGATCTGATCCATCGGTGTTGCTAGGGAAAGCTCGAACCCGTAAGCCTTGGGGCCGGCGAGCTCTACCCATAGATCCTCTTTCCTGATGCGTTCCCCTTCATACATTGGGGATATGTCCAACTTGATTTCATCTGCCATTAATACACCTCTTCTGTCATAGATGAACTTTATTTCTTCATTGCTGCTATAACTTCGTCCACGGCTGCGTGGTAGTCGTCGGTTCTGAAGGCCATGTTCCCGAAGGTCATGTTCGCATTGACATGGTAGTACCTGTCGATCGAGACACGCTTGATGTTTCGGTTGAAGTGTTTCAGGGTTGAAAACATGGCGTTAGCGAACTTGTAGAAGATGCCCATGAATATAACGGTATCATACTGGCCCTGTCCGTCCAGGCCCTTCCAGTCCTCGAAGCGGAGGTAGTTGGTCAGGGGGTGCAGGCCGATCTGATAGACATTGTTCATGTAGTTCCTATCTACAAAGCCCTTGACCGAGTGGGCAGTGGCCGCAATTGGTATTCCGGTCTTGCCGATCTCGATCATCTTGTCGAACATCACTGGGTCATCGAAGAGCTCTGCTCCAACCACGAGCAGAGGCCTCTTGGACTTCTTGATTATAGCGGCGATGACCTTAGGCATGTAAGTCTTGGCCATCTCCGGCCCAGGAATCTGGGCCATCTCAAAAGGTGTTGGGTCCCTGGTGGTGTCAATACCAACAGCCTTGGGTTTTACTTCTGCTGCCATTTTATGTCCTCCTTGTCCTCACTTCTTGACCCTTATCTTCCTGGGGATGTTCGTCGGATCGAAGCTCACATCTGCCGGCCTGAGCGGACCTGAAATGAACTTCTTAGCCTTCCAGTCGATCTTCCAGCCGTGCTTCTCCTCGAGCTCTTTCATCATCGTTTCTTTGTAGACGAGGGGAAGATCTTTGGTGTCTCGGACGAAGATGTGCCAGTCGTCTGGCAGCTTGCCCATATACTTCATGGATAAGTCGCAGTAGTGGGTCAGCTTGATCGCTCTGCCAATGCTGTTATCCGATGGTCGCAGGCAGAGCTTGGCCATCTCTACCATGGCTTCTTCCTTGGTCTCGGCTATATAGAGCATCGCCTCTGGCGCTGGCTCTATCTGCTGCTTGCTTCCATCACGAGCATCGATGACCATCCAGTCCTCTGGCTTGTCCGCCCTGCCCATGAATGAGCGGCGATACATGACGGAGTGGGGCTGAACTACTACCGGTATTCCTAATCTGTTGCAGCCCGTCGCGATCGACGCGGCCTTTTGAGAGTAAGCCCCCCAGGCCACACCGCAAGCGCCTACCTTGTTCAAGATATAGTCTGCGATATCGTCGAAGTTGCCCCTGTGGTTCCTGTGAGCGAATATCGTAGCCACTTTTATCGCCGCCCCCATGATGTTGGCGTTGGCTACACAAGACCCTGTGTTGCAGATGTTCCTACCGTCGAAACCTCCGGGATACTGCTCCCAGATGGTCTTGCCGTCCTGATCGGTGTAGAGGGACATGTCCATGGCCATGCATCCGGAGGTGACAACTATGTAGCCTCTATCCACGAACTCCTTGGCCATGTCGTAGGCTTCCTTGGTGCCATTCGGGTAGTTAGAGCATCCTACCAGAGCGATGACACCTGGAATGGTTCCGAGCACTATGGGTGCGCCTACTGCCCTGATCTCCGTATCTCTGGCAGGACCGCGTCCTGCTCTCATCTTGAACTTCTGATTCTTGACGTATTGGCGGTTAGCGTACTCGTAGAGGTCCATGATGGGGATGTTCTGCGGGCATACCTGCTCGCATCTGTTGCACCCGACGCAGGTCTCGTAGAGTGCGGAGAACGGTTCCAGGTTGCCCTTCTTTGCCTCAGCAATCAGCTCGCTTATGGTTGTGTGGGGCGGACAGACGAAGGCACACTCGTTGCACCCTGTACACTTCTCTATGTACTCCTTAAACTGCGCTTCTGTGATCAGGCTCTGTGCCTTGGCCTCAGCGCGCTTGGGCTTGACGGCTATGGCGACCCTGATTCCGACCTCTCCCGCCTTAGTGGGATCGAGGATGGCAACTCCGGGCATCCTGAAGTTTACTAGGTCGTCCACTATGGCATCGACTGGATCATTGGTTCTATCCGGCAGTCCGAGCATTATCTTGTCTGTGGTGGCTATGACCGGGATCTTGCGCTTCTGGGAGTCTTCTAGGACGTCACAGAAGACACACTGCTCATCTATCATGATGCAATCCATGACTCCAGAGCGGACCATCTTCCTCCACCAGCCCATTGCACCGGCAACTTTGGCCTTAGGACCCAGATTCTTGGGTATCTTGCTCTCTCTGCCAGTCTCGGTGATCCTTGTGAGGTCTATGGCCGTGCAGCACACACCGCCGATATCCACCTTATCCCAGAGGTTGTTGTTCTCTGTGTATATCATGGCCTCTGCGCCTGCTGCCAGGTTGTGGCCGTAAGCAATCAAAACGCCCTTGTTCTGATCCAGGGTACCCATGCCAATCTCGACGAGCGGAGCATCAACGGCACCACGGGGCATGTCGTAAGCCACCATCTGAAGCAGATCGCAGATCTCCATGCCCAGGTCATCCATCATGCCGGCATGCAGAGCTTTGGATTCGAAATCCTTGTAGTAAGCCTCTTGGCCGGTATGAGTAGCAGCCACGAGCTGGACTACTTCTTCCTCAAGGTAGCGCAGGCCTTCGTCGAAATCCTTGAGCGAAGTGGGCTTCTTGCCCATGATGGTCTGGTATAAAGGCGAATCTACCAGGATCTCGTCGCCCATGTCGAACTTCATATCGCCGAATTTATCGAGACACCAGTGGTAAAGGTGCCTGCCGTGAGCAGCATGCGCGCAGCATCCCATCAAAACAGCGATGAGGACTATCTTGCCGGAGTAGCCTTCCATATTAATGCCGCAAGCGCCCTTTATGTTTCCTGTGAGGTCGCACGGTCCGTATGTGCACAGGGTGCAAGTGTCGTCGGCAGGGGCGTACATGATCTTGTATCGGTTCATTATCTTGTAGTCCCAGTCCCGGAGAGTAGCTACGCCGGGCTTGGGGAAGGGTCCCATGGGTTGGTCCCACTCTTCCTCTTCCTTAACGACAGCTCCGATGTTGATCTGGACGTTCTTCATGTCCTCAACAGCAAAACTGCCCTCGGTTTTTACCATTGGGTTCTTGGCCTCCTCTTTCCTTATATATACGGCCGTCCTGTTCGTTGAAATTACATAAAACCCTTTCGGATAGATTATTTTATAAAACGCAGCTCATGGGAATAAATTTGGGGCCCAGAACCTTCGAATAATTTTTATACACAGGTTGTTCATCGACTTAAACCAACGATTATTGATGGATAATGCCATATCCCGCTAGGTTGAAATGCAAAAAGGCTGCACAAGAAGAGGACCTATGATTGAGCGCATCAGGAAAAGCTTCGCGGAATCGGGAGATTGCCGTCACGGAGGCAGAGTTAGAGAGGCAGCCGCATTCTTTGGCACTGAGCCGCTCGACTTTTCCGCAAATATCAATCCCCTGGGCAGTCCGCCGCTCAAGGATGTCTTATCTAGGGAGATGGATAAGCTCGGGCAGTATCCTGATAACAAATACACGGAGTTCCGAGAAGCTGCCGCAGCCTTTGTTGGCGTGAATGTCTGCAACATAGTTCCTGGTAACGGCTCTTCGGAGATCATCAGGCTCTTCGCGGAGACAACTCTGGAAGAGGGGGATTTGGCCATCATCCCTTTTCCAACCTTCGGCGAGTACGAGAACCAGTCAAGGCTCTTTGGTGCTGAGATTCACAGGACAAACCTGGGCCCAAACGGACAGGTGGATATAGACGACTCTGTTCTGTTGGATGCTCAGGCATTTTTCCTATGCAATCCAAACAACCCGACTGGAAGTCTTTTGCCCAAAAGCAAAATCATCGATCTGGTGAAGCGGTGTGAACGCTGCGAGACTTTTCTCCTGGTGGACGAGGCGTTCATCGAGCTATCCGACCCGGAACAGAGCGTTGTCTGCATGGCTCCGGAGATGGAGTATCTAGTCGTAATGAGATCCCTGACCAAATCCTTCGGCGTCCCCGGCCTTCGCCTGGGCTTTGGAGTCAGCAATGACCTCCTGACGGATGTCATGAACAGAGCAAGGTTACCCTGGTCCATCAGCTCCATTGCCTCGGCTGCAGGAGTTGAGCTTTTTAAGCACACGGATCATCTGGAGAAAGCCAGGGTCTTGATCCGGACCGAACTGGCCTGGCTGAAAGGCCAGCTCGAAAGCTTGGGCCTGAAGCCATTGGAAAGCAGCGTCAACTTTATCCTGGTCGATATAAGTCAAACCGGCCTTTCCTCGTGGGAACTCGGCCAGCGCATGATAGCAGAGGGCATACTCATCAGAGACTGCGGATCTTTCGGTCTGGGGGAGGGTTACATCCGGGTAGCAGTCCGGAACAGGGATGAGAACGAGCGGCTAGTGGCCGCCTTGCAGAGGGTAGGATGCGCCGGATAAACTGCGAGATGTACCCCTGCCATTTTCCGGAACAGGACTGCTCCCTGTGCTTCTGTCCTTTCTATCCATGTATGGAAGAGCGGACAAAAGGTCGGGTCGGCGAAGGTGGGGTGTGGTCCTGCAAAGATTGCTTTGCAGTCCATCGACCCGACGTAGTCGCCGCTGTTGTCGATGCCCTCATGAGCGGCGAGACGATCTCCGAGGCGTGGAAGAAGGTGGAGAGTCTTTTGTGAGCCAGGAAATATCCACAAGCCTAATCGTATTTCTTTTGGCGGTCGCTTTCGATATTCTCATAGGCGAGCCGCCAGTTGGGATTCATCCGGTGGTGTGGATTGGCCGCCTCATATCCCTTCTGCGAAAGCGAGCACGGCCTACTAAACTAGGCGGTCTCCTGGTAGCAGCGCTAGTTATAGCCATGACAGTATCCTTTGGTCACCTGTTAGTTTGGGTTGCGGGCCAGATTCCTAGCGTAGGTTACGCGGCGACGGTCGCCGTCTCGGCCTACCTGCTGAAATCCACCTTTGCGGTGAGGTGCCTTTTACAGACCTCCCTGGATATAGGCAGGACGATAGAGGCCAATATCTCCCAGGCCAAGGGCATGCTGCCTGCCCTGGTGGGCAGGGAGACGAAAGATCTTACAAGATCCCAGGCGACCTCTGCGGTCATCGAATCCTTATCGGAGAACTACGTAGACGGCATACTGTCTCCCCTCTTCTATTTCCTGATCTTCGAGCCCTTTGGTCTAGGCCTGGAGGCGGCCCTGGCTTTCAAGGCCGTCAGCACCATGGACAGCATGCTGGGGTACAAGACAAAAGGCTTAAAAGATCTGGGGTATGTGCCAGCCAGGCTCGACGACTTGGCTAACTTCATCCCGGCAAGACTGAGCACACTCTTCTTGGCTGCAGCTAATCCAAAAAAAGCCAAGAACACAATAATGACTGCCTTTCGATACCACCAGGCTACTCCAAGTCCCAATTCAGGTTGGCCAATGTCAGCCGCGGCAGGTGCACTGGGCATAAGGCTTGAAAAACCGGGGTTCTATGTGCTACTCGACGAGGGCAGAGAGCCAGAGACTCAGGATATACACTTAGCAGTGAGGTTGGTGGGAACAACAGTTGCCGTTACTCTATTTACATCGATCTTGATTCTCTACGCCATTTAATTTCTGGTATGTGTTTAGGTGCCCGAGAATCGGTTGATAGCTGCTGGTTCTTGGTTCTGGCGGTAATAATATATCTCAGGATGCATTTAAATAGAAATCGATATCAAGTGGCACTTTTACCATTAAAACGATCCCTAGCAATTGGCTACATGGAAAACCGTAAAATTGGCTCATAGATACTGATTATGGTGAGCTAAACACATACAATTTCTGAATGCTGAGCCATCGTTGCTACACTTCTCTTTTATATCTGCCATCCTGTTGCCGATGAGTTATTCAGCGCCTGAGATGTTCTCCAATACCTCGAAAGATCTCGCTAATATAAGCTTCCGAGATGCACAACCATCTTACCAGCAACGATAATACATGG
>CAVWIG010000044.1:0-53843 GCA_963754945.1 Methanotrichaceae archaeon | reverse complement strand
CTCGAACCAGTTATCCCTGGTCAAAGTAACCCGGAGCCCGAGTCTTAGGCCTGCCTGGCGGGCATTACAGATGCCCTGCAAGGCCCGAGCATGGGCCCCGGCGACTCCTCGAAACTCATCGTGCGCCTCAGGCCTGGGCAAGTCCAGGCTGACTCCGACGTACCTGATCTTCGCCTCGGCCAGGAGCTTGGCTACTTCGGGAGTTATCAGTGTGCCGTTGGTGGATAGAGCCGTTCCTAGACCGACCTCGCGAGCATGAAAAGCGTAAGCATAGAGATTCTTGCTAAGAAGGGGCTCGCCGCCGGTGAAGATCAGCACAGGTATCTTCATCTCTGCAAGGTCGTCTATGAGCCGGGTCCCTTCTTCCAGGCCCAGCTCGTCTCGGGCCTCGCCCCGGGCGTCCAGGTAGCAGTGATCGCACGACAGGTTGCACTGCCTGGTCAGGTTCCACATGACAACAGGTCGAGCCATTCCGGAGAACCTGACCAAGTCAGGAGGCAGGTTCTCACAGGTCTCCGATGCCCTCAGAGCTTTCCAGACTGTTGCCTGGTCGGCAAGTGCCTTTGAGAATATTATCATTGGTACCACCTTCGTAAGGCTTGCAGAAGCGCCTCGAAGGTGAACTCCTCGGGCATCACATCCACCCTCACTCCGAGCCGCTCCAGCTCTGTAGCCGTAGGCTTTCCAATAACTGCTACAACAGCCTTTTCTAGTGCCGCTCTAAGAGACGTCTCGAGCCCAAGCTCACGGGCACGTTCGACCAGGCATCTGGCAGTCGACGAGCTGGTGAAGGCAAAGATGTCTACATCATAGGCGTTCCTGATGAGATCGTCTAGCCTTGGGTCGCCTGAACCGTTCACTTCGTAAATGGGAATATCGTCTATCGTTAGCCCAGCAAGCCTCAAGTCATCCGACAGGTACCGACTCCCCTGGGCGCTTCTCAGGAAGAGGACGTTCTTGCACCGGTTCCTGAGCAGAATCTCCAGACCTTTTGAGCTGTACTCCTCTGGCACCTCAGAAGTTAGACCGTGCTTGTCCAGCGCCCGCCGGGTCTTTGGACCGATGGAGACTATCAATTTGTCCTTCAGCCCGGCCCTTATGGCGCCATTGCCTAGAGCCATATCTACCCCGTTTGCGCTAGTGAAGACAACACAATCTGCCATCATCAATCTCCTGGCCAGATCGTCTGGGAGGGGCTTCTTTACAAGGGAGATGGAAGGAGCGCATATGGCCTGAAACCCGTAATCCGGGCCAACTCGGCAGAATCCTTAATCTGGGCGTCGGGCCTGAATATCGCCATTTTTTTCGGCGCTAATTGGTCGCTAGCTTAACAACTTCTCCAACCACTAGTATTGCGGGAGGCTCTATTCCAGCATCCTTGGCCTTGGACGCGATATTCTTCAGGGTACCGGATATCATCCTCTGCTCTGGCCATCCGCCCTTCTCAACTATTGCCGCCGGGGTCTCTGGAGATCTTCCACCGGAGATAAGAGCGGATACATTCTTCTCGAGCCGGGACACGCCCATGAGAACTACAAGTGTCCCATTCAGCCTAGCCAGGGCACTCCAGTCCAGGGGGCTGTCCTTTCCCGGCTCCTCATGGCCGGTCACTATTGTTAGAGAGGAGGTCACACCCCGGTGAGTGACAGGAATGCCGGCCAGCTCGGGGACAGCTATGGCCGATGTGACTCCTGGCACAACCTCGAAAGGTATTCCGCGCCCCAGCAGGGCTAGTGCCTCCTCGCCCCCACGGCCGAAGAGGTACGGGTCTCCACCCTTGAGCCGGACTACGACCTTTCCCTCTTCTGCCCTGTCGATCAGGAGCTGGTTGATCTCTTCCTGGGTCATCTTGTGGTTTCCTGCCGTCTTGCCCACGTCGATCAGCTCAGCGCCATCCAAGCCATTCAACATCTCTTGGCTCAGCAGCCGGTCGAACAAGACTACTTCCGCTTCCGAGAGAAGCCTTTTAGCCTTTAGGGTCATCAGCTCCGGATCTCCTGGACCAGCGCCCACAAGATAGACTCTACCTCTTGCCAACCGCTTTCACCGCCTCATCTACCAGAGTTCTCCCACCCATCTCCAACAACCTTCTGCCCAGCTCCGACGCCCGCTCCAGGTCGTCCGCGGGTATCACTTCATCGATTCTAACGAACCTGGTCCCATCAAGGGAGAGGACCTCAGCCATAACCCGCGCCTCCTCGTTATTCACGTGGGTGTGAATAGCCACTGGGACTACGCACCCGCCCCCCACAGTTTCAAGGATTCTTCGCTCGATCATGGTTTCGGCCCTCGTGGGCAAGTCGTCTAAGGACCGCACCAGCCTGTCTGCCACAGTCCCTTTTTTGGCCACCGCCACTATTGTTCCCTGATTAGCTGACGGCACGAACTTTTCTGGATCAAGAACGCTGTACTCCAGCTTTATTCCCATCCGTTGCACGCCAGCCTCTGCAAGGACTATGGCGTCGTAATCGCCTTGGTTCAGCTTCCGGAGCCTTGTTTGCAGGTTTCCCCGCAAAGTTCGAATCTGAAGATCAGGCCTGGCCCGCTTTAGCTGAGCTGTCCTACGCATGCTTGATGTGCCGATGGCTGCTCCTTTCGGGATGTCATCCAGCTTTAAACCGTCCCTGGTCACAAGGATGTCGTATGGCGAGTCGCGCTTTAGAATCGCAGCGATGTCAAGCTCTTCCGGCCTCTTGGTAGGGATGTCCTTCATACTGTGCACTGCCAGGTCAATCTCCCCAGAGAGCATTCTGTCGTCTATCTCGGCCACAAACACTCCCCAGCCGGAGAGCTGATATAGGGGCTTGTCAAGGAAAACGTCTCCACTGGTCTTGACTATGCATAGATCTGTGTCTACACCAAGCTTCCGCAATCGGTCTACGACTATCTCCGTCTGCCGGAGGGCCAGAGGGCTTCCCCGGCTTCCCACGGTTAGCCTTTCAGGTTTGACTTATAAGCCTCCAACGTCTCTTCAATGTCATCCTTGGAGTGGGCAGCAGATATAAAGTCTGTCTCAAACTGGCTAGGGGTCAGGAATATCCCTGAGGCCAGCATCCTACGGAAGAAGCTTAAGTATCCGGACTTATCGCACCTAAGGGCGCTCTCGTAGTCCCTGGGAAGTGAACCAAAAAAGACTTTGAACATCGATGCTATGCCGGTGACGCTGTACCCTAGATTAAGGTCGCTCACGATCTCAGACAATGCCTTGCGCATCTCGTCCCCGGAGGCGTTAAGCTTCTCCAGAATCTTCTCCTTTTCAAGAATATCCAGGGTCGCCGAGCCTGCAGCCAGGGAGACAGGGCTTCCGTTGAAGGTCCCAGCCTGGTACACGCCGCCGCTGGGGGCCACCTGCTCCATAAGGTCTCTTCTGCCGCCGAAGACACCCACGGGGAAGCCGCCGCCGATGATCTTGCCCAGAGTTGTAAGGTCGGGCTTGATTCCGTAATACTCCTGGGCCCCACCCAGACTCAACCGAAAGCCAGTTATGACCTCGTCGAAGATAAGGAGAACGTCATTCTCCTCCGTTAAAGCGCGCACTCCGCGGAGGTAGCCATCCTTTGGCAGAACAGGGCCTATATTTCCCAGCACCGGCTCAATTATCAAAGCAGCGATCTGCCCTGGAAAGCGCTTTAGTATTTTTTCAAGCGATGCGAGATCGTTGTAAGGGACTTGAAGGGTGTTTTTTGCGGTGTCCGAGGGCACGCCCTTCGAGTCGGGAACGCCTAGTGTAGTGGCTCCGGATCCTGCTTTTACTAGAACGCTGTCGTGGGCACCGTGGAATCCACCTTCGATCTTGATTATCTTATCCTGTCCTGTTGTGCCCCTGGCCACTCTGATAGCTGCCATAGTGGCCTCGGTGCCGGTAGAAACGAACCTGAGCATCTCCATGCTCGGATACAGACGGCTTATTCTTACTGCCAGGCTGACCTCCATCTCGCTCGGTGTGCCGTAAAGCCAGCCTCTCTGAAGCTGATCCACAACAGCCTTGATGACCTCAGGACTCCTGTGCCCGAGGATCATGGGACCGTAGGCCAGACAGTAATCGATCAGCCTATTTCCGTCCAAGTCCCAGAGGTAGGGCCCTTCGGCCCTGGAGGTGTAGAACGGAGCAGGAGAGATGGCCCGAACCGGGCTACTAACCCCACCAGGCATCAGTTTTTTGGCGGACTCGAAGATCTTAGTTGAGGCATCAAAACGCATGAGAGGAGCACCAATTAAGCAACCTGGTTTAGATTAATCAAGGTTACGATCACCGTGCCCTTTCTTTCGATGATTCAGTCTATCCTGGACTTTTCGTGCCTCTTCTTCCACCATTTCAATCACTGCTCTAAGAGGTAGACCTGTCTCGGCTGCGATATCCTTACAGTCATCGAACTCCGGCTTGACGTTGAGGACTGTGTTCCCAAGCCGGCTGACCTTTACAGAGGCCCGGTAGTCGGAGCCGTTGATCTCAACCGTCACAGTTCGCATCACTCTATCGGCAACGTAGCGGTGGACGCTGGGAAAGACCCTGATTCCGAGGGTTCCAGTCTCTTTCATGATCAGACGGGAGAGCAAATCAACATCGTCCTGCCTGGCGATTGCTGAAATAACGTTTCCGGGCCTTCCTTTCTTCATCACGGCCGGGATGATCGAGGCATCCAGGGCTCCGGCTTCCATCAGAAGATCTATCAGGTTGCCCAGGACCTCACCTGTCACGTCGTCTACGTTGGTCTCAAGCTGGACCACCCGGTCAGGAGTTAAATGATGCCCTTTTAGCTGACCAATCACGCCCCGCAGGGCGTTAGGCACGTGAAAGTCTTTGCTCCCCGCACCGTAGCCAACCGATTCGGCCTGGATCGCAGGATATGAGTCCAGGAACTGATCCACGACGTTGGCGAATATAGCTGCACCCGTAGGCGTTAGCAACTCCTGATCCACCGGCCCTCCCCTCCATGGAATCCGATGAGATCGAAGTATCTCCAGGGTTGCTGGTCCAGGCACGGGCAAGAGTCCGTGGGCCGACGCAACATTGCCACCGCCAACTGAGATAGGCAAGGAGAAGACTTTCTCAACGTCGAGGCTGTGCAGGGCAGCACAGCTCCCGGCTACGTCCGCTAGCGCATCCAGCGCACCTATCTCGTGAAACCTGGCCTCCTCTTTGGGCACGCCGTGAACTATGCTCTCCGCATTGGCCAGGGTATCGATGATCTTGAGGGCGCGATCTCTGGCGGGCGGCTCCAGGCGGGCGTTCTGAAGAAGGGATTTCGCCTCTTCGAGGCTATGGTATCTTTTATCTGATGTTACTCTGGCCCTAGTGGCCAGGATGTGACTCTTCTGCTCTTTAGAGATCTCCAACTTGCAGCCCAGGGATTCGATGGCATCTCTTACGGCGCTAGGGTCTGACCCCAGATCAAGAAGGCAGCCGATGGTCATGTCGCCCGATGCGCCTGCGAATGGGTCGAAGAAGGATGGATCACAACGCCTCAAAAAAATTTGCCGACAGATTTATATATGTGGCGCAAGTTCCTGGCCGCATTTGGAGAGCTTTGTAAAACCACGATCAAAGTTACGGCCTTGAATTTCCCGCAACCTCCCAGGAAAGACTGGTCGGAGCAACAGCGTGATGAGGAGTTGCAGCAATATTTCAAAAAAATTTCTACCCTGGAATTTTCGCGGCAGCTATACCAGCAATCTCTTAAGTTTTGCCCATCCAAAGATCAAAAACGCAAATTTCAGATTAACAATTTGAGATTCTGGATTCCATTTTCCGGTAGTTTCACAAAATAAGCCAGGCTATCTATTACAACAGCTCCATAATATGCATTTCTTTGACCTTTGAGTCATGCCTGACAGTAGTATCCATTAATATTAACTGGTTTTCACAGCCCCGACAATCGGTAACCACAATATCGGCTTGCTATCTACGATATTATTGAAGCCGAGCCGGTCAGCTGCACGGCTGACAGCTACGCAGCCAATTCTTGCATTTGCAGGAAACCCACGACAAACGATCTCCAGGACTGATCGATGACATTTGACAGCAGATTTACGCGTTAAATCTGCAGTTGTTGCAAATATTGGCACGCAATGATAATGAACAATGCTAAATTTCGTTATACTTGAAGGTGTACCCCTTATCTATATCTGAGGGTTCCGGCACTGGCAAGTTGCGTGCCAATGCCATCGCAATGATGCTGGCGAAGGACTCCAGCAATCTGCGTTGTTCTGGCGAAAGTAGCCGATCAGGCTTTCCCAAGCTCACGCCCAGGACGCCCAATGTGACCTCCTTTGCCTTCAACGGCAGATAGAACAAAGTTGCAGATGACAGCGTTTCGGTTCCGCGTCCTGCAGGCTGACCGTGTTCAAAAACCCAGGTCGCTACGCCAAGGCGGCGCTCATCGAAGACCAAGTGCTCCCCCATCTGGGCTCGGACCTGAAGCTTTCGATTCTCGTCGGGCAGCAGTATCATAACTTCGCACTCAAAAGCCTCTGCGATCTCTTTAGTCGCATAGCGCAGAAGCGATTCCAGGTTGTCTGCTGACATCAGGTCACGGCTGAAGGAGTAAAGAGCGGAGACGAAACGCTCCCTCTGGCGGGCGCTCTCCCTCTGCCACCTTACCTGGTCCGTCAGGATGCTTGTAACGTTTCCGACGATGATGAAAACAAGAAATAGAGGGACATAGCGCACGTCTGCAAAGGTCACTGCCAACTGGGGCGGTATGAAGAAGAAATCGAGGGCCAGCACTGCCATTAGGGACGCCATCAGGCCCGCTCGTCTGCCCCATGTCATGCTGCTGTACACAACAGGGAGCAGCAGCAGCATCTCTGTGTTGCTCAAGCCCAGCCAAGGGTGCAGCATCCAAAGAAATGCCGTCATCACAACCACGCTTGTCAAACTGCCGTAGAACGCCTGCCAATTGCTCCTGCCCTCTGGCACGTTTGGCGCTGTCTTCTTCTTTTCGATCTTTTGTTCTGCCTCAGTGCTTCCTATAACGAGCACGTGGATTCGTCCGCTGTGATTGACAATCTCGTTGACAACAGAGCCCCTGAACAACCTATTCCACAGGCTACGGCGCGGCAGGCCGACGATTATAAGGGTGATATTGTTCGCTCCGGCAAAAGAGTATATCTCCTCAGAGATTTTGTACCCGTTTAGAACCTGTACTTTTGCTCCTAACTCCTCCGCGAGCTTCATGGTCCGTTCAAGCTGATCCTTGGCAGCCTCGGTAGGTGGGGGCTCTTGAGACGACTCTACATGAACCGCAAACCATTCGGCATCCAGGTCGGCTGCCATGCGCTGACCTATGCGCACGAGACGCTCCGAAAGATGGCTATCGCTGATGCTGACCAGTATCCTTGAACCGGCGGGCCAGGGACCGAGGATGTCGTGCTCATCCATGTAGGTTCGCAGATCCTCGTCCACCTTCTTTGCTGCGTACCTGAGCGCTAGCTCTCTCAATCCCAGGAGGTTTCCTTCTCGGAAGAAGCGCCTCATGGCCTGGTCCGCCTGGGCAGGCACGTACACCTTGCCCTCTTTAAACCGCAGCAGAAGCTCTTCTGGAGGAAGGTCTACTACCTCGATCTCGTCTGCCAGCTCTAGAATCCTGTCTGGCACGGTCTCGACAACCCGGACACCAGTGATTAGATGTACAATGTCCTTGAGGCTCTCGATGTGCTGGATGTTCAGGGTGGTATAGACGCTGATGCCAGCCACAAGCAGCTCTTCAACATCCTGGTACCTCTTGGCATGGCGTGACCCAAGAACGTTGGTATGGGCCAGCTCGTCCACCAGAGCGATGGCGGGATGACGTGCCAGTACGGCATCCAGGTCCAGCTCCTCCAGAGCTACGCCGCCATGATCGATGCTGCGTCGGGGGATGACCTCCAGCTCTTTGAGTAGTGCCTCTGTCTCCGTTCGTCCGTGGGTCTCAACTATGCAGACAACGACATCAACGCATTTATTTTTCAGCGATTGAGCTTCTTCGAGCATCTGGTAGGTTTTGCCCACACCTGCCGCAGCGCCCAAAAAAATTTTCAGCCGTCCCCTACTGCGACCTGCTTCCTCCTCTTCATGCTGGAGCCGGCGCAACAACGAATCCGGATCCGGACGGCACTCTTTGTTCATATTTTGATTCCTTTGAGCAGCTCACCTAGGGCCATGTCGAGCTGAGCCGATATTCCTTGTCTGCACAAATAGTCAAAGAATGGTTTTTAGGTTTATGATAAACTTAACTGACCGTTAATCGGACAGAAATCTGCTTAAAAATAGCTAGAGGATGCCGCAGAAGTAGTGGACATCCAATAGCGCCGTATCTGGCGACGATATTCGGAAAGAATGGGTGCAGGTCTTACCTGCTCATCCTTTGCCTTTCCTCGCTAGCTCATCCAGCGCAATGTTGAGCTTGAGCACGTTGATCCTTGTCTGCCCAAGGAAACCAAACTGGGGATATTCTGTGTGCTGGTCAACCAGCGCCTTTACATCAGACTCCTGCAACCCTCGCACCCTGGCCACGCGCTGAACCTGGATCATCGCTCCTTCAACGCTGATGTGTGGGTCCAGGCCGCTGGCGGAGGCCAGCACAAGATCAGCCGAACTACTCCAGCGGGTTTTTATTTTTGGCAATATAGCGGTATCCTTATACAGAATAGTGGTATATCCCGGAGAATATAGATGCCAGAGTACACAGGTGAACATGATGAGGAGACTATCAAAGACGCCAAGAGCGAAGTTGGCTCTACCCGTAAAATCGGACTTCACATAATCTTAGATGTTTTAGTTCTCGCTG
This sequence comes from Methanotrichaceae archaeon, assembly GCA_963754945.1. Classification (GTDB taxonomy): domain Archaea; phylum Halobacteriota; class Methanosarcinia; order Methanotrichales; family Methanotrichaceae; genus Fen-7. Next base: position 45,075 of record CAVWIG010000044.1, on the reverse strand, counting down.
CGATCTTTCTCGGACTATATTTCTTACAACGCTTACTAAATATACCACATCATTGAAAAATCAGTATCTTTTAGCTCATCCCTCAGGTCCAGCTGGACAAATCGCCATACAAGAAAAAGGTATATACAAGAAATGCAATTTACCACCAACTGGAATTCAACCATGGTGACCATTGTTGGATCTGCCCTAGCAAATCACCGAAATATTTAAAGAAGGAAAGAAAGAACGCCATTTAGCTTTGCTTCTAATGGTATTGACTGTGGTATTCTGGGGTTTGTCCATAATCAGCACCAAAGTTGTCCTGGCCCAAATCCCACCAGTCTCGATAGCTTTCTTTAGGTATCCAATTGCCACGGCCATTTTAACTTGTAGGATTGCGAAGGACGAAGCGAGAAGTCCCCATCCTTTAGGGTGGGGATGAAAGTGGAGTCCTTTGCCCTATTTTCAGTCTAACAATAACTATTTAAACTTTAAACGCAATTAACTGTCAATGCTTAAATCGTATCGCTATAGGCTTTTCCCAAGCAAACTTCAAGCCCGTATTCTCGAAAGGCAACTTGAGCTTTGTAGGCAAGTCTACAACGATACCTTAGCATATCGGAAGAATGCCTGGGAGAAAGAACAAAGAACGGTCAAGCGTTTTGAGACTCAAGATAAAAGAACAAAGAACGGTCAAGCGTTTTGAGACTCAAGATAGATTGCCCCAATTGAAGGTCAACCGTCCTGAGTTCAAAGAGGTTCATTCCCTAACTCTTCAGAACGTGGTTTTGAGAGTGGAGCTTGCGTTCAAAGCGTTCTTTCGACGAGTCCAATCAGGAGAGAACCCAGGATATCCCAGATTCAAAGGCAAAGGGCGGTATGACAGCATAACGTACCCTCAATCTGGTTTTGGGTTAGCTTCTGGTAAGCTTCATCTCTCCAAGATCGGTGATATCAAGGTCAAGCTCCATAGAACAATCGAAGGCAAAATCAAGACTTGCACTATTCGCAAGATGCCTACGGGGAAATGGTTTGCCTGTTTCTCGGTTGATGTTGGTGACATTCAGCTTCCTCCCTGGAAAGATGGCTCAGTTGTCGGAATCGATGTAGGCTTAGAGAGTTTTGCGACGCTCTCCAATGGTGAGAAGATCGCTAACCCTCGATTCTTCCGAGATGGAGAGAGAGAGCTTGCCAGAGTCCAAAGGAAGCTCTCAAAAGTTTCGAAAGGCACGCCTGAGAGGAAAGCTGCCTTGAAGGTTGTTGAACGAGTCCATGAAAGGATCGCTAATAGGCGAAACGATTTTGCCAACCAAGTTAGCCGTCAATTAGTAGATCGATTTGGCGTAATAGTCTTTGAAGATCTTGATATCCGAAACATGCTCAAGAACCACTACCTAGCAAAATCAATCTCAGATGTGGCTTGGAATTTGCTAGTGAAAGCAACCGAGAGCAAAGCAGCATATGCTGGCTCAAAAGTTGTTTTAGTTGATCCAAGAAATACATCTCAGATGTGTTCTAGGTGTGGCCTAATAGTGAAAAAGGATCTCTCTGAAAGAGTCCATAGCTGCTCGGAATGTGGCTTGTCTATGGATAGAGATCTCAATGCAGCTATCAACATTCTGAGATTGGGGATGCAATCTCTTCGCAAAAGCGATAGAAGCCCCGCCCTTTAGGGCGGGGAGCATTCACTTCCTCTAGCCCTACTCACCCACTCCCTACCTAAGATAACCCTTAAAGATCTGGGAACCCTCTTAATCACTAGCCTGCTAGGAATCGTATTCTACTTCATCTTTGAAAATAATGCCCTTCAGTACACTACGGCCTCCAATGCATCCATGCTCGTGGCTGCTATGCCTTTATTTGCGGTCATTATAGAAGCTCTCTTCTTCGGGCAAAGGATAAGCTGGAAGATGGCGGTCTGCATCTTGCTATCGATTGTTGGGGTTTATCTGGTAGTGACAGTCGATGGCCGCTTAGACTTTTCGTCAGCCAGGTTCTATGGCAATCTGCTAATGATGGGGTCCATGATTTGTTGGGTTGTTTACACCTTTTTAAATAAAAATCTAGATAAAAAGTATTCGGGTTTGACCGTTATCACATATCAATCTCTGGCAAGCATCTTCATATTCATGCCTTTTGTCATTCCAGAGATCAAAAGATGGCCTGAGCTTTCTTCTTTCACTCCCTCGATATTGGCAAATCTGGTATTTCTGGGTGTGTTCTGCTCAGCCTTGGAATATCTCTGCTACATTTATGCGGTAAAAAAGCTGGGTGCAACGGTCTCTACGACCTTTTTGAACCTGATCCCAGTCGTCACTTTGGTCTCCGGCTCTCTATTGCTACATGAGAAGCTACTCGGAATAGAGATTTTGGGCATGGTTCTTATAATGGGGAGCATTTACATGCTGAACAAAGTTACGATCAACCTCAAGACAGCATCAGAAACAGTAATGAAGCCTCGGCATCCTTCTGCAATCACTGGCAAGGGAAAGAAACTCTCGGGTTTCGCCTTAAGAGCTATCCTCTCCATTTTGCGACTCTAAACGCTCCGATTAGTTTATGCAATCGCTAGTAGGAGCATTAGGATAAATGTCATTCAGCCTAGATAATATTTTATAATATCCTTCCGACTTGTAAATCACGGCTCTTTTAGCGACAAATTCGATGCGTAAATTAGCTGTGCTAGCCACAATGAAAGAGGCAAAGAAGTGGAAACAAAAAAAATCAAAAAAATAATCGACGAACTTCGGCCCTAAAAAGCTTCAATATAATACAGGCTGATTAGTTAATTGAGCCATGGCCCATGAGTCCCGGTTGTAGTCAGGGTCCTGAAGGTCACTTGCGACATATTTAGATACCATTGGATCTGAGAGCCTGTAGATCGGAGTAGTGTTTATTGGAAAGGCTGGATAGACCAATATAGTATTACCGTCGTCCCCCGTCGACACTAATTTGCCGTTTGAGACTATATTCCCGTAGGGAACCGATCCCCAACTCCAAAGATCTGACGATGACGCATTAGTTGGTTGTGTGGTTATTTTCGTGCTGGCTATTTGTGTCAAGATATCTTTACCACTGGTTCCAGTGAGCTGCACTGGTACCATTGCCTCGCAGGTCAAAGCCAATAACAAAATGACAAGGCCAAATACTACCAAATTTCTCATATTCAATCCCTCATGTTGTGTAATCTTTCAATGCCTACATTCACGGCCCAGATTTGCAAATTTCCATACGCGATCCATTCATTTTAGCCATCGCTTAAGAAAAGAGAAAGGAAGAGGCTATGGACAGCACTCTCCCTATCCTTTGCCTTTCCTAGCCAGCTCATCCAAGGCAATGTTGAGCTTGAGCACGTTTATCCTTGTCTGCCCAAGGAACCCAAACTGGGGGTACTCGGTGTGCTGCTCAACAAGTGCCTTTACCTCCGACTCTTGTAGACCTCTTACCCTGGCCACGCGTTGCGCTTGAATCATAGCGTTCTCTGGGCTGATGTGTGGGTCCAGGCCGCTGCCCGAGGCCAGCACCATATCAGCCGGCACAGATGCGTTGGCCGACAGATTGTCCTCGCTTCTTACCTTTGCGATCCTCTGCGTCACCTGATCCATCAGGGCTGCGCTGGTTGCTCCGTAGTTGCTGCCCCCAGAGTTGCTGGCGTTGTAGTCCACAGCCGAAGGCCTGCTGTAGAAGTAGCCAGGGCTGCTGAAGTTCTGTCCGATCAGCTCTGAGCCCACGGCGGTGCCGTTGACGTAGACCAGGCTTCCACCTGCTTGGTAGGGAAAGAGCATCTGCGTTCCCCAGGTTATGAAAACTGTATAGACAAGGCTGAGCACGACCACTGTTGCGAACAGCAATATGCACGACCTTATGCCTTTTGCGATTTCACTATTGTCCATTTTCTCACTCCAGGTGCAGAAGCACTACCAGTATGTCGATCAGCTTGATGCCGATGAAAGGCACAAACAGTCCGCCCACTCCGTAGATCAGCAGGTTCCTGCGCAGCAGGTCTTCCCCTGAGCTTGCCGTGTACTTGACGCCCCTCAATGAGAGAGGGATGAGCAGGGGTATGACGATGGCGTTGAACATGATCGCTGCCAGGATGGCGCTGTTGGGCGAATGCAACTGCATGACGTTCAATGCGCCAAGCATTGGCAACTGAGCCATGAACATGGCCGGCAGGATGGTGAAGTACTTGGCAACGTCGTTGGCTACGGAAAAGGTGGTGAGGGCTCCGCGGGTGATCAGGATCTGCTTGCCGATCTCCACTATGTCCAGCAGCTTTGCCGGGTTGGAGTCCAGATCTACCATGTTGGCTGCCTCCCTGGCAGCCTCTGTGCCCGCGTTCATAGCCACTGCCACGTCGGCCTGCGCCAATGCCGGCGCATCATTTGTACCGTCTCCGATCATGGCCACCATGTGACCTTCCCTCTGGTACTTTCGAATTGCTTCGAGCTTGGCCTCGGGCTTGGCCTGGCCGATGAAGTCGTCAATTCCCGCCTCAGCAGCGATGGCCGCAGCAGTCATGGGGTTGTCGCCCGTGATCATGACTGAGCGTATGCCTTCTTTTCGTAGGTTGGATAGCTTCTCTTTTATGCCCTCTTTCAGAACGTCCTTTAGCCGAACTGCACCGAGCACCCTTGACCCATCCACTACAAGAAGAGGAGTGCCGCCTTGCTTTGCTATATCGTCCACGGCAGTTCTGATGCTCGCTGTGATGCTGCCCGATTTCGATTTCACGTATTCTTCAATAGAATCGCTGGCTCCTTTTCTGATCTCTTTGCCCTCCATGTCTATTCCGCTCATGCGTGTCTCGGCACTGAAGGGTATGAAGGTCGAGCCTTCTGAGGGTCGAATGTCTTTACCCCTGATGCCTAAGACCTGCTTGGCGAGATCCACTATGCTTCTACCCTCAGGGGTTTCGTCCGCAATAGAGGATAGCATGGCCGACACCGCCAGCTCTTCTTTTGTAACTCCTTCGGCAGGAATGAACTCCGTGGCCATCCTGTTGCCTAGGGTTATGGTGCCAGTCTTGTCCAGCAGGACAACGTCCACGTTTCCCGAGGCCTCTACTGCTTTTCCGCTCAGAGCAACGACGTTGTGGGCAAGAAGCCTCTCCATGCCTGCTATGCCGATGGCTGGTAAGAGCCCGCCGATGGTGGTAGGCATGAGGCAGACCAGCAGTGCAACGAGCACTGGTATAGCTAAAGTTACCCCCAAGTAACTGGCGACTGGCACAAGGGTGATGACCACCACTATGAACATCACAGACATGCCCACGAGCAGTATCTGCAGGGCTTTCTCGTTGGGCGTCATCTGACGCTTGGCGCTCTCTACCATCCCTATCATCTGATCCAGGAAGGTCTCACCGGGGTCTGCTGTGATGCGGGCTTTGATTTGCCCTGATATGACTCGGGTTCCGCCGGTAATGCCGGATTGGCTGCCGCCAGGCTCGCGGACAACAGGAGCAGATTCGCCGGTTATGGCCGACTCATTCACAAGGGCGACTCCTTCGATGACCTCACCGTCGCTCGGTATGGTCTCGTTGTCCTTTATGATGACTATGTCGCCCTTTCGGAGATTCAGAGCAGATACGTGCTCTATACTGCCATCCTTCAGGATCTTACTGGCAACGGCCTCGCTCCTGGCATGGCGAAGGCTCTCGGCCTGGGCGCGGCCCCTTCCTTCTGCCAGAGCCTCGGAGAAGGTGGAGAACAGCACTGTAAACCAGAGCCAGATGGTGATCTGAATGTGTAGCTTAAAGTCTCCGCCGGTGAATAGATCGTTTATGGCAATTACTGTGGTCAGGATTGAGATCGCCTCAACCATGAGCATCACTGGGTTTCGGTACAGGGTGCGAGGATCGAGCTTCAGTACAGATTCCTTCAGCGCCCGTCGCATTATATCTGGTTGCCAGATATTCATTGTAGACTTAGTGGGCATTCTTCGATCCTCCTATAACGTCTTCCCCATGATCATGTACAGGTGTTCAAGAATCGGACCGAGCATCATGAACGGGAAGAACTGCAGGGCGTTTACGATGATGACTGTTCCAATAACCATCAGGATGAAGAACGGACTGGCTACTGGCAGAGATGCTGAGGTAACCGGCGTCAACTTCTTGCGGGCCAATGATCCTGCTATGATCAGGGCGGTGATATCCGTAGAGTACCTCCCTACAGCCATTGCTACAACAAGGGTCAGGTTGTAGAAAGGCGTGTTCGTGGTCAGTCCTGCCATGGGCGAGCCGTTGTTGACAGCATCGGCTGCATAGTTGTAGAAGATCTCCATAAAGCCGTGGGGCCCATTGTTGTTCAGGCCGGCAAGGCCTACCGGTAATGCAATAGCAATTGCTGTGAATATCAGGGTAGGCAATGACGAGAGGAGCAGAGAACCTGCCCCCAGAATGGTCTCAAGGGGTTCTATCTTCTTTCCGGCCATCTCAGGCGTCCTGCCTGTCATCAGCCCTCCGAGGAACATGGCGATGATGAAGTAGTAGATTATGGTTATAGAACCAGTTCCCCAGCATCCGAAGATTGGCGCTCCGACCACTATGTTCCATAGGATGCCCATGATGGTAATAGGCAGCAAGCTGTCATGCTGAGAGAGGGTTGAGCCGTTGGCTGGACACATGGATGTCAGCGTCCAGATCATGACCTCGAAGATTGTGAAGCGCTGGTCCTTGCCCTCCATATTAACGCCCCCGGACACGCCGAGCTTCTGAAGGTTCGGATTGCCCTGGAACTCAGGCCCCATGTAGAACGGTGCGCTCAATACGTAGAGTGCCAGCATGGCCAGGAATATCGCCCATCCAATCTTCCGGTTGTGGATGAACTCCCCGAAGGCGAAGATGAGCCCCGATGGGACCAACAACATGATGCCCATCTCGATCCAGTAGGAGAGCGGCGTTGGGGTGGCGAAGGGGTGGACAGCGTTGACGTTGAAGAAGCCGCCTCCGTCCTCGCATAATATCTGAAGAGCAGTCACTGCTGCGGCCGGTCCGCCTGGGATAAGCTGATCCACGCCATCCAACCCATGGGTGGTGACATAAGGACCTAGATTCGCTATCACTCCCTGGGATGTGAGGAAGAACGCGAAGACAAGGGCTATGGGCAGAATTATGTAGAAGACACATCTGGTAATATCAACCCAGAAGTTGCCTATTGTGCCGAAGTTTTTCCGGGCAAAGCCACGGAATAGAGCTATGGCGCAGACTATTCCCACCGATGGGCTCCAGAAGTCCTGAACAATTAGCGCCAGCATCTGAGATAGATAGCTGAAGTCACGCTCGCCGCTGTAAACCTGCCATTCGCTGTTTGTGATGAAGGAGGTTGCTATGTTCAGCGCTTCGTCCCACCTGAAGGAGGCGACCCCATGAGGATTGAGGGGAAGCACGCCCTGAAACATCAGAATCGCTAGGGCAAAGGCAAGACATATGACTTCGAAGACAAAGTACCATCCAAGATAGGCCTTCCAGGTCATCTCTTTGCTTTCGTCTATGCCGCATATCCAGTAAATTCCCCGCTCTATGGGCCGGATAATGGGCGAAAGCAGATTTTTTTGCCCTTGGAAGACCTTTGCCATATACCTGCCGTAGTAGACTGATACTGCCAGACAGGCGGCTATTATCGATACATGCAACAGTTCTATTAGCATTTTTTATTTCCTCTTAGACAATTTAATCTTAAAGAGAAGTTTGATAATACTCCATTATAGTCAAAGGCTTGACTATAATAAATAATTTTGGAGCTTATGGGCGACGTTGGCCCGAGACAAAAGTGCTTGGAATTAAAAGACATCTGCAGGTCGATACAAAGGCATCCCCTCTGCTGATAACAATGGTAGTAGCTGCTGCCACTACAGACGCCAGCAAATAAGAGATCACAGCCAGATCACCTCTGATCGAGCCTGAACTTATTCTCATCTTTCAAGCCTTCTTGGAGATGCGCGAATGGAAGTTTTTCCCTCTTGCTATTCTCCACGAAGGCAATCCTAAATACGCAACTGATATATAAAGGTCTTTATGAGGTTTTATGAAAACCACATTGATTCCTTCTAAGAATGGGATTATTCTATAACCCTTATTGCCCAATTTAAGAAATCGTATGTGTTTAGCTCACCATAATCAGTATCTATGAGCCAATTTTACGGTTTTCCATGTATCCAATTGCTAGGGATCGTTTTAATGGTAAAAGTGCCACTTGATATCGATTTCTAGTTAAATGCATCCTGAGATATATTATTACCTCCAGAACCAAGAACCAGCAGCTATCAACCGATTCTCGGACACCTAAATACATACAAGAAATCTAACCTAATACAATTGGAAGAACCATCTGCTCATCCGTTGCAGGAGTTGCGAGTTCATTTTTGATGAACCATCTGACGATGGACTCCGTGTAGTGCGAGAACTTTTCCGTAGAGTTCGGACCCAGGGCCACGTTTCATCGGTTTTGTCGTACGCAGCAATAGCATCATTAAATGATTCACAGTGAAATAACTCGTTTCCTTTTTTCCAGGCTTTCGACACGTTAGTGTTTTCGCCAACTCAATTTTGACCCGCCTATTTAAGGAAACGCCAATCCTTTTTTGATCCACCCTAAGAAGGAAAGCCCTCCCTTTCCAATTATTTCGAGAGGTGGGCATTAGGGTGAAAATGATGTCAGATATACGCAGAATCGTCGATCTATACGACCTTTATAAATCCTACCGAAGAGTGGCCCGCGAACTCAAGATCTCCAGGAATACTGTGAAGAAGTACGTGCTTAAGGTCAAGGATGTGCAAAGTGGCCTGGCCGATGAGATCCTTCCCAAAAACCGAGAAATCATTCAGCCGTCGCAAGTCCTCACAGAACCTGTTTGCCAGAAGATCCATGAGCATCTCGAATCAAATTTGAAACGCCCTAAAAAGCAACGCATCACTGCCAAACGTATTTGGGAACTTCTCGTCGAAGATGGCCATAAAATCGGATATTCCAGCGTCAAAAATGAAGTCGTTCGCTGGAAACGCACTAATGCTCCACGCGAGGTATTCATATTGCAGGAGCCTCGCGTTGGTCAGCGTGCTGAATTCGACTGGGGCGAGGTTACACTCAGCATTGGAGGAACCTGGCAGAAATTCTATCTTGCTGTTTTCGTCCTGCCCTTTTCGCTCTATCGGTTTGCCCGCCTTTATCATCGGTCGACGCATCTGGAAGTTGTTCAGGCTCACATTGATTTTTTCCATGAGATCGGCTCAGTTCCGGAGGCAATCTTCTATGACAGAATGGCTACAGTATATGATTCTCGAAAAGGGCAGTTCAATGATACGTTTTTGGAGCTTTCCATGCACTTCGGTTTTCGCCCTTGCGTTTGTAATCCCGCGTCACCCAACGAGAAGGGTACTGACGAAGAGAGCGTGGGCTATGTTAGACGGACTACATTCGGAGAAAGAAGCATGTTTGCCTCACATGAAGAAGCTACTGAATGGCTTAAAATGAGGCTTGTCGAGATAAACAAGCATCCGGTTTATCGTCGTTCGAATGTGCCAGTTGAAGGCCTTGATCAAGAGCGTAACATGATGAACCCCTTGCCAACACTGGAGTATGAGAACTATGAACTGAAACGTGCGACTATATCTCGGTATTCACTGGAGGACTCTTATAAACCTACCATTCAGAGGGTTCCAATGAACTTACCAATTGATCCTATCACTATCGAAATGTTTATATACTAATAATACTATTATGTATTATGAATTCTTTTGTCATCTGGGCGTTGCAACAAGTCAAAAAGAAGAACAACAAGACTGGAAATAGGCTATTGGAGATATCGGATAAGATCGATTGGGTTCCGATTCGCGGTCATCTCGATGAAATGTACAATAACAAGAGTGAGAAAGGGGGAAGGCCGAACAGCGACGTTATTCTCATGTTCAAGATTCTGATTCTTCAGCAGTGGTTTGGCTTGAGTGATCTTGAAGCAGAAAGACAGATAGCAGATCGCCTATCGTTCATGGAATTCCTTGGGTATCCTGAGCCATTCCCCGATTCCAGCACAATATGGTTATTCAGAGATCGCATGGCAAAAACCGGGAAGGACAAGATTGTTTGGGCGGAACTTCAAAGACAGCTTGTTGCAATGGGATTAGAAGTCAAAAAGGGAACGATTCAAGATGCTACATTCATTGAAGCTGATCCTGGTTCTTCCAAGAAGCCACGTGGCGACGAGGCCAGAACCCGGCGCAGTAGAGATGGCACATGGGCTAAGAAAGGAAATGAAACACATTTTGGCTATAAGCTACATCAGAAAAGCGATATCGATTATGGTCTGATACGCGAAATCGAGACAACTACGGCATCGCTGCATGATAGCCAGGTTGATCTATCAGTTGAGAACGAAGTTGTGCTCAGAGATAGAGGATACTTTGGGGCTGAGGCAAAAGGCGTGGGTTTCACAATGAAGCGCAGGACAACCGATAAGCCTCTAGATGAACTTGATAAGGAAAGAAATCGATTGATCAGCAAGCTGAGAGCACCAGGCGAACGACCTCACGCAGTCATTAAAAGAGTGTTCGATTCTGGCAGAGTGCTGGTTACAACTGTTCAGAGGGTTCGCACTAAGATGATGGTGGCTGCATTTGCTTTTGACTTATACCAACTCTGCACACTGAAAAATGCCAAAGTCATCTAGGCCGAGCGGAAGCTGTCGAAAAATAATCAAAAAATAGTGCAATTCAAGGAGAAATGATGTCTTCAAAGCAAAAAAAAGTTTGAATTTTCTGCGAAAACTACTTATTGCGAAGAAATCTGTTAGTAAATAGAAATCCTCACTGGTGAAATATGACGGAAACTACTACTCGATACCAGACACATATCGTCCGAGACATATTACATTAAAGATACGGGTCGACCAGATCGAATTTCTTGATGGAAATGCCGTTATCGCGTCCCATCGCCGAATAGCCGGGAAGCAGAAGTACTCTTTGGATATCACTCATTATATCAAGACATTTCATCGCAAACCTGGAGCGCTTGCAAATTCCAGGGTTCTGGCTAAGGCAGATGAGCTGATACAGAACATGTTCAACTGCTATTATCGAGATGATCCTAAGAAATTTCTGCCGATTCTTGATCTGATGCAGGAAACGTCGCCGGGAGCATTCTCCTCCGCTCTTGCCATCCTAAACAAACAGAATCTTCATCCAACGTGTGACAGCATCCGTTTCTTCCTTCATCAGACGGATGTCTCGACAGTTGAGCCTTTTGCATTCAAAGGAGGTTTTGAGGTATTGGAGCCTGATCTCGCTGCGTTTGATCATTTTATGGAGGGGTAAGCTGTGGACTTGACTCTTGAATGCCTCTGCAAGGAGTTGAGGCTGAGCGGAGTTTACACCTACGTGCTGGAATATTCGCCGGATAATGATGATTTGAAGGAATTCCTGACATCTGCGCTTCAGGCGGAACTTGATAAAAGGCAGCTGAATCGCCAGATGAAATCGCTCAGGCTTGCTGGATTTCCGACAAAGAAGAGGTTCGAGGATCTGATACAGGATGATCTGCCACAAGATGGGAGAGAGGCTATCCCTGTATTGAAAGCACTTGATTTCCTCAAGGAACCGAGAAATGTCATTTTCATTGGCAATTCCGGAACGGGTGGTGAATCAATTATGGGTTGGAATTTAGATCTTCCAAAGGTCGTAGCGTCATTGCATGCCAATTTGTCTGAGGTAATCCCAAAAATGGAATTCATCATAATAGCAAGCAAGAGGCAACTACCAAAACGCCAACCAATTATTGCATCACGACCCCGGAACGGGCAAAACTCATATGGCAATTGCAATAGGAATCCAGGCTTGCGAGCAAAATTATCGAGTTGCATTTCGTACAGCTGCGGCTTTAATCAATGAGATGGTTGAGGCAAGAAATGAGAATCGGCTCTCAATTTATATTAAGCAGTTTAGAAAAATAGATCTTCTCATAGTCGACGAACTCGGATATGTCACATTTGATCTCGCCGGCGCCGAATTGCTCTTTCAGTTGCTCGCAACGCGATACGAGACTATGAGCACTATCATCACATCGAATCTGGCATTCTCCGATTGGGTGAAGGTATTTCATGATCGGACTCTAACGGCTGCTATTCTCGATAGGATTACCCATCATGCATTGATACTGAACATGAACGGGAAGAGCTTCCGACGAAGGTAAAGAGACGTGAACTTTATACTTGATAAGATCTGTTAGATATCCAAGGGGGGGGGTCAAAATAGGATTGGCGCGGGGGGTCAAATTTGGATTGGCGAATACACGTTATCGCATGCCTGGGCACAGATCGACCCTCTCGCGGTTCCATTTTGTAAACCACAGCGGGTCGAACGTTTGTTTGCATCCTCTTGCATAGTCTGAGTAGTTTGCTATTATTATTTTATATAATTGTTTATGATAATTTATGAATGATTATAATAATTTGTGAAATTTTATGCATCGAAGCATTTTTGTGCTTTAAATGCTGGGAGTGCTGGGAATGGCTCAAATTTTCCCATCTATTTTTCTATAGATGGCCTTGACACACGTGTGAGCCTGACCAGCGGGTGGACTGAGCCCTTGCACAAAATTATTAAGGAAAGCCGCTTAATGCATATTTGTGATTAAGGATGGAGTACGCTTTGAATGAGCATGATAGGGCAAGACTCTATTTTCTTCAGGAGCAAATGAAGGATAGGATCGATGTTGAGAACTGCTCAGAGGATCTTCGCCTGGTTGCAGCTACAGTTATGGAAATATGCCAGATACTGTCTAGAATGGAAAAACATCAATAATACTCCGGTTAAGGCTGACAGCTCAAGCACAACGGAGATGCATATTGTTAGGCTTCAGGATACCGGGTCATGCCATTCACCTGAAGAGTGCCTAACATTTCCTATATTTTCATTTATTGCCTAGCTCGGTCAGTGGCGTTCATTAGGCTCAGTACGTCTCTTAACCTTTTGTTCTTAGCAGTGATGGTAGGATTATAATTAGCGCCATGAACGCAATAAAGGCTACAAATATTAGCTGTTGTCGTCTCTGGGCCGACTTTAGTTTGGATTCGCAAAGCTCGTCGCAGAAGGTCCCTTCTTTTATGGCATTCCCGCAAACCATACAGTGCCTGTGAGGCATTATGTCTGTCATCCAATCACCGATGAATTAAGCAAGAGAGTAAATAAATTCAACTCCCTTTTTCAAATTACTGTATCAGCTCCATGCCTGACTCTACGATGATCTGAGTTGGTGTTGGTAGCTTGTGGCCTGCTCGCTTTAGCGCGACTTTGGCATCGTTCATGTGCTCGGGCGGAATTCCCAGGGTGAAGAGCTTCTGGCCTGCCACAACCTGAGCTGCTGTGCCAACGGCTTTTCCGAAGGCTCGTCGCATTCCGCTGGAAACTCGGTCTGCACCCGCTCCCGTCGCCTGCTTATTCTCCCTCAAGACATGATGCGGATATACCCTGAGCTTAAGATGGAAGTCATTCCTGCCCATTACCTTGAGCAGGAAACGATTGGCTGAAACCCTTGCAGCTTCGAGAGCTGTGTGCCTGATCTGGCAAGGCTCCTTTGCGACTAGAGTGAGGTTGACAGGGAAATCTTCCTGCAGGTTTCCCATATCGTAGTGTACAACTTTGCTTCCCGGAACGCCTCCCATATACTCTCTGCGAGTGTAAGGGCGCTCTGTCCTTCTGTACATACTTGCTGGCTTGCGCGTCAAAACAAATTCCTCCGATATTTAAGAGTGATACCCTTTTTATTTACCATTATGGGAAAACAATAGACACTTGGCCTATTATTTCACCGAGGTACCTTTCTCAGGGCAACAGGGGCAAACAATTTGCCATGATTTATTCTGGCATGCCAAGGGATCGTCAGGCATTGTTGCCCCATACTGCCCTTCACAAATTAATAATGTAGGATTTCATTTCTTATGGCGTATCTTCGTGTGTTCGTCAAGCTCTTTCTTCGCGAAGAAAATCTTGCCGCAACGCGCGCACTTGAAGTCTTCTTGTTTTGTAGCCATTGATTTTCACCTCCATGCCTTGATAATCAGGATTGATGAATTGTGACGGATGGATGATTCCACGCCCTCGAATAAGCTGCATATCCTGCAAATTCCCTTGATCAATAAGCTTGATATCAGAGTCAGTCGGCTATTTTCTTCCTGAAAGAACTTTTCCATACACTTGCCCGCTGAATGATTCTAATGTTGCCAAACGGACTGCAATGACGGTTTTATTCGCAAATTCGATGAGCATTTTATAACCTCTTTGATAATGTAATCATAAGGAGATAGGCTGCAACTAAAGCTCACTAATTATAGCCGAAGAACAGCTATAGTATAGCGTTGAATTTATCGGGTACGTTGGCCCAATACAAAAGTGCTTGGCATTAGGAGATTTCGATTAGCTACTACAATAGCATCCGCTTTAATGATCTTGCTTCGAGGGGCTAGCTGTGCAAACATATGCAAGCGGAAAATCTCGGTTAAATCTCTTTTGACTATGCTGTGGATATTTCTCATTTTCGAGGCTTCTTGGAGATGAGTGGAATTCTTTACCACAAACTATTCTCCACGAAACCAAGCTTAAACACGGTGCTTATATATAAGGATTCTTATTGTCTCTCCCCCTTCCGGCCGTAGGCTCTTCCAGCCTCCGATATGCCAAATCCATCACCTTTTTAACTCCCATCCTATATCCATCAATTGTGAATCTCGGTGTGCTCTTCTCCGGCGGCAAGGACTCCACGTTTGCCTGCTACCGGGCCATGGAAAAGAACAGTGTAGGCTGCCTGATTACCCTAATCTCCGAGAACGCGGACAGCTACATGTTCCATACCCCCAACATACGCCGCACCGGGCTTCAGGCCGAGGCAATGGGATTTCCCCTGCTCTCCTGGCCTACAAAAGGCCAAAAGGAGGAAGAGCTTGATGACCTAAAAGATGCAATCTCCGCCGCTCGCGAAAAATACGGAATCGAGGGCATAGTCACCGGAGCCATTGAATCTGTTTACCAGGCGACCAGGGTTCAGAGGATCTGCCGGGAACTGGACCTGTGGTGCTTCAATCCGCTGTGGCAGATCAACCAGGTGGATTATCTGCGCCTGCTGATCTCCGTTGGGTTCGAGATAATAATATCAGGCGTCTTCGCCTACCCTTTCGATGAATCGTGGGTCGGGGCCACATTAACCGAAGAGCTGATCCAGAGGTTGGAGCTCCTTCAGAAAAAATATAAGATAAACCCCTCCGGCGAAGGCGGCGAGCTGGAGACCTTCGTTCTCGACGGGCCGCTCTTCAAGAAACGGATCGAGATTCTAAAGGCCTCAAGGACCTATGAGAACTACCGGGGACACTTCCTCATCGAAGATGTGCGGCTGGTTGAGAAATGATCATCCTGCTAGACTTGTGTTATGAAAAAGACTCCCTTTCCGAGTACGAGTTCGTCTTGCCCATTGCCGACACGCTTAGGAAAGCCGGAGCGCACTTTGAGATGTTGCACTTCACTGAGATTGCAGAGGACAAGCTGGGAAAATACGACAAAATAATCCTCTGCGGCACGGCATTAAAAGACAACACCTACGCGGATCGAATAGACATGTTTTCCTGGCTAAAGCGATACGACGGGCCGATGCTTGGCATCTGCGCCGGGATGCAGGTGATCTGTGCGGTCTATGGCGGCAGCATTGTGCCAGAACCCGCCATCGGGCTAGAGAGAATCGAGATCGTAACAAATACCCCTCTCCTGGGTGAACCGCGCCAGATCGAGGGCTACCACCTCCACAACTACGGAGTGACCCTGCCAGAAGAATTCCTGTTAGTGGCAGGAACAACAGAGGTTGTGGAGGCCTTCAAGCATCGCGAAAGACCGATCTACGGCATAATATTCCATCCCGAGGTTCGAAACAGGTGGATTCTGGAGCGATTCGCGGGGTTGTAGAACTCGCTTTAGCCGGCTAAGCTCGTGACTCAGGATGTCATAAGGTCATCTTCTGCTACTGAGCAAGGTTCATATATTCTGGTGAGATGGATTCTGGTAGAATTAAGAAGATTTATAGTCAGGATACTCCAGTAACAATTGTAATTTAGATAGCATAACATATCAATCACAGGTAATGACGACATGAAATCGCCGTGCGAAGAGATAGTCTGGGATGTGCTGCCTGCCATCAGGGCGGCCACTGCAGAGGAGCTTGTAAAAAAGGGGCTGTCCCAGAAGGAGGTTTCCAAGCTTCTTGGGATCACTCCGCCTGCTGTATCTCAATACGTTTCCAAGAAGAGAGGTTACAGCATGGAGTTCGGGGAGGAAGTTAAGGCCGCCATAGGCAAGCTTGCAGAGGATCTTATCCAGAACAAGGTGGTCAACCTGACGGAAAGGATCTGCCAGATCTGCAAGGACATGAGGGGCGATGACTCCTACTGCGGTCCGGGAAGCTGCCGATAGCGATGTCTTAGGCAATAATGTAATCAATCTCGCGCCCTTAAATGGTCGCTTTCTGTTGCTGTTCTAAGATGTCGTTCTAAGATAGATTAGATTTTTACCATCCGAACGGCATCAATGGTCTGAGAATTAGGCCTCAGGAATTCGGATCAATAAATGATAATATTTATAAAAGAGGATATGATGGATTGTTCCGAGAAGCTCCAGGAGCTGAAGAAGAAGCTTGCAGATAAGGGAAAAATCCTGATCTCCTTTTCAGGAGGAGTGGACAGCAGCCTCCTGGCAAAGGTGGCCGGGGATGTACTGGGCGGAAACGTCGTATGCGTCATCCTTGACTCTGAGACAATGCCCAGGAGCGAGGTTGAGAAGGCCGAAGAATTGGCCGGGTCTTTTAGCATAAATTGCCTGGTAGCGAAATATTCAATTATTAACGACCCAGATTTCATCAAGAATCCTCCCAATCGATGCTATCTATGCAAAAAAGCATCAGCCAGGACGCTAAAGACTGTTGCAGCTGAAAAAGGCATAACCTGTATTGCGGACGGGGTCAATCTCTCTGACTGCGGTGACTACAGGCCAGGTATAAAGGCCAGCAACGAAGAAGGGATATGGCACCCTTTCGTGGAAGCCGGTATATCCAAAGAAGACATCCGCGAGCTGGCCAAACAGATGGGCCTCTCCTTTTGGGATAAGCCGTCATCCGCATGTCTCGCCTCACGGATACCCTACGGCGACCAGATCACCGGTGCCAACCTGGCCATGGTGGAGACTGCCGAAGATTACCTGAAAAGCTTGGGCCTCAAACAGGTCAGAGTGAGAGTTCATGGTTGTGTTGCCAGGATCGAAGTCCCGGAGGAAGAAATGGAAATGGTTCTGCTTTCAAGAGATCGGATCGCAAAAGAGCTGAAAAAGGCCGGGTTCAAGTACGTAACTCTCGACCTCCAGGGTTTCAGGAGTGGGAGCATGAACGAGGTCCTGTAGAATATTATCATAGAGGGCGAAGTGAATTTTGATAAGATCAGATCGGATTTTCCCATATTGAAAGACGTAATCTACATGGACAGCGCTTCCACAAGCCTGACGCCTGAGCCTGTTCTGGAAACCATGCTGAAGTACTACAGGGAGTACAACGCAAATGTGGGCCGTGGTGTGCATAGGCTATCCCAGATGGCACAGCAGAGGTACAACGATGCCCACAAAAAGGTCGCGAGCTTCATAGGTACCAAGGAAGGAGATCTGATCTTCACAAGGAACACCACGGAATCAATAAACATGGTAGCCCGTGGCCTGAGATGGAGGCGCGGAGAGAAGGTTGTGACGACCCTTGCCGAGCACCACTCCAACTTCCTTCCCTGGCTCAGGCTCCGGAAAGACGGGGTTGATCTAGATATAATCAAGCCCGACAGGAGCGGTTCATTTGATGTGTCAGACTTTGAAAGAGCCATAGACGCCAGGACCAGGCTAGTGGCCGTGGCTCATATAACCAACGTCCTGGGAACTGTCCTACCTGTTAAAGAGATATCAAAAATCTGCCAGGACAAAGGCGCGATGCTGCTGGTGGACGGAGCGCAGTCGGTCCCTCACATGCCTACAAGTGTGAAAGACCTGGGGTGCGACTTCCTTTGCTTCTCCGGACATAAGATGCTGGGGCCCAAAGGCACGGGAGTCCTGTGGACCAGGCAAGAGATCGAGCCCCTTCTGGTTGGCGGTGGAATGGTAGAGGATGTTTCTGCGGAAGGCTTCAAGACCAAAAAAGGCTACGAGGGTTTTGAAGCCGGCACGCCTCACATCTCGGGCGGGATTGGTTTAGGAAGAGCCGCAGACTATCTGGTCGAGGCAGGTATGGATGAAGTAGAAGTCCCACGAGAGCAAGCTAGCTAGCAGATTGCTGGATGGGCTGCATGAGATCAGAGGCGTTGATGTCTACGGACCTCAGAACACCAAAGATAGAAGCGGCATAGTCTCCTTCACTGTCAGAGGTCTAGCGCCCCACGACGTTGCACTGATGCTGGATCACGCATCGAATATCATGGTGCGTTCCGGGCATCACTGCTGTATCCCTCTAATGAAACACCTGGGCCTGAAGGAAGGAACGGTCAGAGCCTCTCTTTACCTGTACAATACGAAAGAAGAGATTGATCGGCTTCTCGGAACAGCCGAGGACATAGCAAAGATGTCCGGTTAGCCAAAGAAGGTCAGTTAGCCGAAGAAGTTTTCATAAACCCGTTTGCCTCAGAGCCAAGAAAGGAAGAGGTACGAGGATGCGCAATAGGCTAAAATCATAGAGGTAGCAGGATTGAAGAAAGAACACGTCTGCCTGAAGCTCGATGGCGAAGAGATCAGTGAATCAATCGATTGGGTCGTGGAAGAGTCGCCCCTGTCAATCTTCATCAACGGAAGACACTTCGTGACCGCCATGACCAGTCCCCACATGGCCAAGGAGTTCATCCTGGGCTATCTGTTCTCGGAACGGATCATAAACGGCCTATCGGACGTCGAATCCATGGAGATCGAAGGCCGCGTAGCCAGGCTGATAATCAGCAATCCAATCAAAGCGATAGTTCCCAGAAAGCCGATAGTGAGCGGTTGCGGTGGAACAGCAACCTTCCTCGATGAGTCCAAGCTCCCACAGATCAACTCGAGCCTGTTGGTCGATAAGAACGCGATCTATGAAGCCATGAAAGTTATATTCGAATCAGAGCTGCACGCATCGACGGGCGGCGTTCATTCTGTAGGGTTGTTCGACGAGAACGGAGCGGTTTGCATCTGCGAGGACATAGGAAGGCACAACGCCCTGGACAAGGCCATTGGATTCGGATTGATCGGAGGATTGGATTTCAGCAAAACCTTCGTCGCCTCCACAGGCAGGATCTCCTCGGAGATGGCTTTGAAGTGTTCGGTGGCTGGCATTCCCATCATCGCCTCTCGGGGTGCGACCACCAGCCTGGCCATTGAGATCGCGGAGAGGACCGGCCTAACAGTCATCGGTTTCGTTCGTACGAGGAGGATGAACATCTACACTAACTGCTGGAGAGTGCCCGAGCATCGGCTGAGTGCTACGTAGACTTCATAATTCATAAATCGTTACCAGCGCTTTATTTAACAGCCAGCATCCTTTCTATCGACCTTCTGGCCCTATCGGCTATATCTTTTGGAACCTTCACTTGCGGCTCCAGGGTCTGCAGAGCCTTTAGAACTTTCTCAAGGTCGGTCTTCTTCATGTTCTCGCAGACGGCCTTCCGGCTGAGGGGATAGAACTCCTTATTGGGGTTCTCCTTCTTTAGCCGATAGATCATGCCCACTTCTGTCCCAATAATGAACTCACTGGCATCGCTTCTCTGGACGTGTTTTCCCATCCCTGAAGTGCTGTAGACATAATCGGCCAGGTCTATAACCTCCGGCCGGCATTCTGGATGGACCAGAACCTCCGCCCTCGGGTGCAGGGCACGCGCCTCGCGCACCTCCGCGGGCGTGTAGCGATCGTGGACATAGCAGTACCCGTTCCAAGGAATGATCTCTTTCTTGGTGTGTCTTGCCACGTAACTCGCCAGGTTCCGGTCCGGGACGAATATTACCTGGTTTTGGTCCAGCGAGTTTACAACCTCTACGCCGTTGGCCGAGGTGCAGCAAATATCGCTCTCCGCCTTGACCTCTGCGGTGGAGTTGACGTAACACACAACAGCCGCCTCAGGGTAGACGGTTTTGAGCTCCTTAATCTGCTCAGGAGTTATCATGTGAGCCATGGGGCACCAGGCTCCTTGTGCAGGCAGTACCACCTTTTTATTCGGGGAAAGGATTGATGCGGTCTCAGCCATGAAGTCCACACCGCAGAAGATTATGACATCGGCATCCAGCCGCGCTGCAGCTCGGCTCAGCTCCAGAGAGTCTCCTACGAGATCGGCCACATCCTGGACTGACCCTATCTGGTAGTTATGGGCTAAGATGACAGCATTGCGCTCTTTTTTCAATAAAGCTATCTCTTCAATCATAATGGTCAGGAGAATCAATGCTTAAGTTTAATGACTGTAATTTAAGCCCTCCGATCAAGGTGATATTATATGAATCTATTCAATGAATCTGCTTCGATGTCATATGAATTGTCGGGCTTCTTGACACGAAACGGCGAATAAAAAGTTGGACTTTTTCCGCGTCCAAAAACCTTTACTGCTGAACTATGACCTTCATGAAATTCAATAAACTTAAGATATCGCAGCGTTGCACCCTCTAGACCAAAAGGGAACAGAATTCTTTTAATCCCTATAGCACTTTATGCCACTAGGTGGATTCGTGAAAGCTCTCATACTCTCGGGTGGCTCGGGGACAAGGCTTCGGCCTCTAACATACTCTCAGCAGAAACAATTGATCCCAATTGCAAACAAACCAGTGCTATTTTACGCTATTGAAGACGTAATCGAGGCTGGTGCAAAGGACATAGGAATTATAGTGGGCCCCAATAAGGAGCAGGTCGCTGAGACTGTCATGTCTGAGGATTGGGATGCAAACATCGAGTTCCTATACCAGGGCGACCCAAAAGGCCTGGCGCAAACTATTCTCGTAGCCGAGGACTTTTTGGATGACGACTTTGTAATGTATCTGGGAGACAACATATTGAAGGGCGGCATAGTCGAGCATGCCGAAAGATTCCGTAATCTTAACCCCGATTCCCTGGTGATGCTGACCCAGGTCGATGATCCTCAGCGCTTTGGAGTAGCGGACATCGACGCCAGCGGCAAGATAAAGAGGTTGGTGGAGAAGCCCCAAGTTCCGCCGTCTAATTACGCCCTGGTTGGCATATACTTCTTCAAGCAGGTTATAATAGATGCCTGCCACCATATCAAACCGTCCTGGAGGAACGAGCTTGAGATCACCGATGCAATACAGTGGCTTATAGAGAACGGTTACAGGGTCGAGGCATCCATTGTGAGCTCCTGGTGGAAGGATACGGGCAAGCCGGAAGACATCCTGGAGGCCAACAGGCTTATCCTGGATGATATAATGCCCGAAAATAAAGGAACGATCGAGAATTCTAGGATCATCGGCAGAGTTGTAATAGATCCAGGTACAGACATAAACAACTCCATAGTCAAAGGGCCCTGCTGCATAGGCAAGGACTGCAAGGTCATAAACTCCTACATAGGGCCTTACACATCCATCGGCAAAGGCTGCCGGATAAAGGAAACGGAGATTGAGGACAGCATTATCATGGAAGGCAGCAATATAATGAACGCTGGGCGAATTGTCGAAAGCCTTGTGGGCAGAAACGTCAGAATAATGGAGTCCGATGGCAAGCCCAAGGGGTCCCGCCTCATAATAGGCGATAACTCGGATATAATGCTGTGATGAAGATGAAGTTACTGATCACTGGCGGACTCGGCTTCATAGGAAGCAACTTCATTCGGGATTTGCTGAGGAAATATCCTGATATCGAGATTACAAACGTAGATGACCAATTGTACGGGTCCAACTCAAAGAATCTGACAGATCTGGAGAGCGACAGTAGGTACCACTTCTTGAAAGGGAACATAGCCGATTACGAAAAAATATCAGGCCTTGTAGTCGGCAAAGATGCTGTGGTCAATTTCGCGGCGGAAACTCACGTGGATAGGAGCTTGTCGGACCCTGGCTCTTTCCTCAAAAGTAATGTCTTAGGTGTCTTCACAATTCTCGAAGCAATGAGGAAGAGGAACCCTGGTGCAAGGCTCGTCCACGTCTCGACCGACGAGGTTTACGGGGACATAACTGATGGCTCCTTCACCGAAAAGGATGCTCTGATGCCATCATCGCCTTATTCTGCCAGCAAGGCGGCCTCGGACATGTTCGTCCTGGCCTACGCCAGAACCTACGGCTTGGATGCCATGATTACCCGGTGCACCAATAACTATGGCCCGCGGCAGTTCCCTGAAAAGCTCATACCCAAGACCATCATCCGAGCCGCCATGTCCTTGAAGGTTCCCATCTATGGCAGCGGCCAAAACGTAAGAGATTGGATCTACGTTCTGGATCATTGCAGTGCCATAGAGAAGGTGCTGAACTCCGGGATCAAAGGACAGATCTACAACGTCTCTGCCGGAGATGAAAAGACCAACCTGGATATGGTCAGGGAGATACTGAGGATCATGGGAAAAAGCGAGGGTCTAATAGAGTTCGTGGAAGACAGGCCTGGACATGACGTCAGATACAGTTTGAACTCATCCAAGATACAGGAAGAACTGGGCTGGAAACCCATGCAGAGCTTCGAGAAGGGAATAGAGGCGACAGTTCGGTGGTACCTGGAGAACGAGGATTGGTGGAGACCATTAGTGGACGACAAAGTGCTCCACCCGACACCGTGGAAGTTGAAGTGGTAGGATGAGGTTACTAGTGACGGGCGGCAGCGGCCTCATGGGCAGCAAAGTCGCTGAGATTGGCCTAAAAAAGGGATACGAGGTGTTCTCAGGTTACGCTCACCACCTGCCAGAGCATGGAACGGCAGTCAAGCTGGATCTGACGGACAGCTCCAGTCTGGCTGAAGCAGTCAAGACCTCTCGACCGGAGGTGATCGTCCACACCGCAGCCCTGACTGACGTGGATTTGTGCGAAACGAATAAAGAGATGGCTTATAGGATGAACGTCCTAGGGACAAAGACGCTGGCCGAAGCGGCAAGGAAGGTGGGTGCCTTCACCGTGTACACATCCACGGACTACGTCTTCGATGGCTCCTGGGGAATGTATAAGGAGGAAGACGCGCCCGATCCTGTGAACTACTACGGCGTCAGCAAGCTCTTGGGAGAACCTTATTGCGACTCAGTGGCGAGGACTTGCGTCATATACGGCTCGCGGCCAGCCAGCGGCAAGGTAAACTTTGCCCTCTGGATTCTTGAGCGATTAGGAAAAGGGGATGCAGTGAAAGTTGTGACTGACCAGTACATAACGCCTACCCTCAACACTAACCTCGCCCTGATGGTGATGGAGCTGGCTGAGCGTAAGCTTGATGGCGTATACCACCTGGTCGGGGCCACCAGGATCTCCCGGTATGATTTTGCTGTTGAGCTGGCCAAAACCTTCGGCCTTGATGAGAATCTGATCATCAGGTCTAAAATGAGCGAGATGAGGTGGGCAGCGAGGAGACCTGCTGATTCTTCTTTGGATGCTTCTAAGGCTTTCAGATGCCTTGATTCAAAGCCCTGGAGCATTGAAGAAGCTTTAAGAACCTTGAAGAACGAGATCGGATAAATGCTACCCGGAATTATCGTACGACCTATTAAGCGGTTTGCGGACGAAAGGGGCTTCTTCACTGAGATCATGAGAAGCGATTGGGCAGATGTATTTCAAGATGAGGTATGTCAGGCTAACATGTCCATTAGCTACCCAGGCATAGTAAGGGCCTGGCACAAGCATGAGAGGGGCCAGGTTGACCGCTTCTTAGCAATAAAGGGAGCATTGAAGATCTGCGCTTACGACGACGAGACACAAGAGCTGGACGAAGTGGTTTCGACTGGAGATAACCCTCAAGTCGTCAGGGTTCCTGGTCACTATTGGCATGGGTTTAAAGTCGTGGGGAACAAGCCTGCTACTCTCGTCTATTTCGTAAACAGGCTGTACGATTACAAAGACCCGGATGAGGTCCGAAGGCCCTGGAATGATCCGTCGATAGTTCCTAAGTCGATAAACGGTAGAGCAGATGAACGGTGTGGCAGGCAATGGGATTGGCACTACCTGCCGCATAAGTGATCTATCGTGAGTTCTGTACGTACTATAGCCAAGAATTCCATTTTTCTAGCTGTATCCAGTGCATTAAACTTAGTGTTGGGTTTCTTCTACGCTATCTATACAGCACGCTATTTGGGTGCTGAGGGCTATGGAACAATCGCTTTTGCTCTGTCCTTGTGCGTAATTTTCGGAGTCCTTATGGATTTAGGGCTAGGCCAGCTAGCCATAAGGGATATATCCAGAGACAAAAGCCTTTCGGATAAGTATTTTTTCAATATCGTGGCGATTAAATCCATTCTAGTAATCTTGACTCTCCTTCTCATCGCGGTTACGATGAATGTAATTAGGCCCAACAACAGCGATTCGATTAAAGTCGTGTATATAATAGCACTCTCGACGAGCTTATCATCATTCAATGGCGTTTTCGGGTTTGTATTTCAGTCGCATGAAAAAATGGAGTATAACTCTATTGGTTCGGTGCTAAACGGAATTATCATGCTTTTAGGAGCGCTTCTAGCGATAAACCGAGGGTTCAGTGTAGTCGGATTTGCTTTTATCTACCTTCTCGCCAACATAGTAAACATCGGGTACAGCTCCATAATCTTTGCAACAAAATTCTTTAAGGCTAGGACGCACATCGATGTCGGCGTCTGGAAAGCTTTATTAATTGAAGCCATGCCTTTTGGTTTTACTGGCCTCTTTGTAAGCATGTTTTATTCGGTTGCAACTGTTATGCTATCTTATTCAAAAGGGAACGAAGCGGTTGGATGGTATAATGCTCCCTACAGGCTGATAACGATCCTTCTGATCTTGCCGCAGATCCTCAATATAGCATTATTTCCTGCCATGTCTAATTTCTATATGAGTTCGTCTGATAGATTCAGATTCATTCAATTGAAATCATTCAAATACATGATCGTTTTAGCGTTACCGATTGGAGTAGGTACTACCATATTGGCGGATAGGATCATCTCAATGATATTTGGTCCAGCTTTCTCCAACTCCGTGATTGCTCTACAAATACTTATTTGGTCCACGGTCATCATCTTTATTGGAAGCCCTTTCAGCAACCTACTAGCAGCTTCTAACAGGCAGATGGTTGTAGCCAAAATTACAGCACTCTGCGCTATTGAGATCGTATTATTGAACTTGTGGATAATCCCGAAGTTCAGCTATATTGGTGCTAGTTTCACTACTGTAACGGTAGTGCTAACATCAACACTCCTTTCCGTTCTAGCTGCTTCCAGGATGGGATACGCGATTCCAAGAGCGGATTTCGCTCTTACCCTGAAAGTAATTCTTGCCAGCGGCCTAATGGGCATTTTCTTGATTTATTTAGCTCGGTTGAACCTTTTCCTGCTCATATTCGCCGCGGCTATTTTTTACTTCGTTATATCTTATTTCTTGTCGATATTTGACGAAGATGATATGCAAATTTTCAGAAAAATATTATCGATTAATCAATAATGAGATTAATCCATAATGAGAGCGCAGCCGGAATCGTTCATTTGAGGCAACCATATCCATCAACTATTTCTATACTTTGGCAGTTTTGCGCCCGAAAACCTGGCGCATTCTCTCTTTTAGATATTCCTTTATCGATATCCTAAAAAGTTTATCAAAGTCCGCATCGCTTACGACCTCGTTTACCGGATTATTGGATGGAACGGCTTTAAACACAAACTGATAAACATTTGAATCCGGAAGAGACTTTATAAACTTTTGCAATATCAGTGGTATTCTTCTTAAATCAACTTTTTGCTCTGTAGCACCTAAAGGAGTTACCATCGTCCGAAAATCATCGATATTATAGCCACAATTACTAAAAATGCTAAATATGCTTTTTCTTGTGAAGAAATGAATATGAGTTTCGTCGAGTAAACCCACTGAAGTATAACAAAAGCTTCCGTTCAATAGATTCAAAAGAATATCACCGTGACATATGTTCGGAAGAGAGACAACAAGATAACCATTAGGATATCAAGTATCTATTCATCTTCTTTAAAAGAATTTCAGGCCGTCTTAGGTGCTCCAGGATATCTCCCAACACGATTACGTCAATCGAGGAAGGTTCAATATACTCATCCAGGTTGAGTTCCTCTACATTGCCCACTATCATCGATTCGCAGTATTGCCTGGCGATCTCTCCGGCCTCTTTATCTATCTCGACGCCAATGACTCTGTTTCCTCTGATCTTCAGTATCTTGGATATATAACCTGTCGAAGTGCCTACTTCTAGAACTCGCCTGTTTATTCCGGTCATCTCGACAATCACGGTTTGGCTGTTGTTTTTATTCTCCAGGTCTATTGCTGGAGGTTCGTATCTCTTAGGGCTCGAGTTTTCTGTCAAAATATGCCCACCTCGAATGCAGATCTTTTGTGGAAACCGTAAAGCTACGAATCTTCATCTCTACTTAATACGTTTCGGTATGCTTGAAGTTAAACCATTCGGTAAAGAAAATAGGGCCCTATCCTTCTGGTTATCGACGAAGAAGTTTCTTGTAACACACGAAAACTTCATAGAGGTAAGTAACTATTTGTCCAGGGAATTAAGTAGCTCGAAGGAAAAGATAAAGGAAGCACGATGGAACAGCCCAGAGTTGTTATTGTAATTCTCAACTGGAATGGTTGGTCGGACACCATCAACTGCTTAAGTTCAATGCACGATGTAAAATATAGAAATTATTTTATTGTGATAGTCGATAACGCCTCCGCAGACGACTCCTACCGAAAGATAAGAGATTATTATGAAGATGTGGTCGGACCATCTTCCGTAGGACCTACAAAGATCTTAGAATACACAAAGGAAGAGGCCGAGTTAGGAGGAGGCAGAGAGCAAGAAATCACGTACCTACCTTCGAATAAACGGCTGATCATGATTAAGAACAGTAGTAATCTGGGCTTCGCGGGCGGCAACAACGTGGGGATAAGGTACGCCTTGAAAGCATTAAATCCTAAATATATCCTGCTCTTGAACAACGATACTTTTGTAGATAAGTGCTTCCTGAGCGAGCTTGTTGAAGCAATAGAAGCAGATGAAAAAATAGGCAGCGTTCAATCTCTCTTATTGAGACCTGATGGCGAGCAGATAGACTCGTTAGGACAAGGTTTATCGGGAAGCGGAGCTAAGGACATAGGGATCGGTTCTAAATACGAGGGAATCGTGGACAAGACCGAGATATTTGGACCCTGTGCTGCGGCTGGGCTCTATAGGAGCGACGTATTGAGAGATGTAGGGCTGTTCGACGAGAGTTTCTTTGTAATCTTCGAGGATGTCGACTTATCATGGAAGATCAGGCTAAAAGGATATTCCTCATTCCTGGTTCCATCATCAGTAGTGTACCATAAGAGGGGGGTATCAGCGGGATGGCGAACTCGCAAGCCATCGCGGACTATCAGATACTATAATATCAAAAATTGGTTAATTATTGCCGTCAGATATTATCCTTCACCCCTCACGCGTCATACGCTGAGAAGATTTTCACATTACTTGTTCTGGTGTATGATTTATGCATTGAGGTTGGGGAGATCTCGTGAAACCTTTCGGCAGTTATACGATAGTTTAATGATCCGAAGAGGTCTGAGAGGGAATGAACTCTTGACAGAGCTGCAATCCAGATGGATACAATATTTACCGAGCGATTCTGTTGCGACTCCTGCAAACCCCTGATGTGTTACGGTTAACCGCTAACGGATTCGTAATCTTCCTCGAGCTAGCCAGGTCTGATCCTGATCATATCAACCGAAAAAGTATACCTTTAAATATCGGCGAAAGGCACCTAAATCCATTCCGCTCAAACCTGCGAACTAATACCAGGAGCTGTTATGGAGGTCCACATACCCAGGGTATCAATAATAATTCTCAACTGGAACGGCTGGAAGGACACTATAGAGTGCCTGGAATCTCTTTATAAAATCTCATATCCCAACTACGACGTTATCGTCATCGATAACGGTTCAAGAGATGGCTCGATAGAATCGATATTGAATTACGCAAAAGGAGACCTGGCCGTAAATTCCAAATTCTTCAAGTTCTCGCAGGATAATAAGCCAATAAAGACCTGGAAATGCACAAAAGAAGAAGCTGATCGGGGAAAAAGGCCTGGGGAGGATATCATAGCTCTGCCCTCCAATAGGAGAATGATCATCATCGAGAACGATAAGAACTACGGTTTTGCCGAGGGCTGCAATATTGGGATCAGGTACGCGCGAAGAGCTTTGGATCCGGAATATGTGCTGCTCCTGAACAACGATACAGTGGTCCACGAGGATTTTTTATCCGGGCTTATCGATATTGCGAAGCAGGATGAGACCATTGGCTTTGTCGGGCCAATGATTTATTATTACGACTTCCAAGGAAGGGCGGATGTTATAAATTCGGCCGGAATGAGGCTGAACCTGTGGAAGGGAACCCACACCAACGAGGGTCTTTTCGAGGTGGATAGAGGGCAGTATGACATTATGAAGGATGTCGACTACGTTGAGGGCTCCTGTATGCTGGCCCGAAGTGCTATGTTGGATAAGATTGGCCTTTTAGATTCCAGGTACTTCGCCTACTGGGAAGAGACTGAGCTGTGCGTTAGGGGTTTAAGGCTGGGCTACAGATCGGTGTACGTTCCCAAATCCAAGATATGGCACAAGATCTCAGTTTCAACCGCCAACATAACCAAGCCATATTACTTGACCCGGAACAAGTTCTGGTTCATGCGAAAGCATGCCAGCAGGACTCAGCTTGCCTTCTTTTTAAGCTACTACTTTTCCTACCAACTCTGGAGGGATATCTGGTTCTTTGTCCGTGAAAAGGATTTCAAAAATCTTCCACCTTTTTTCAAAGGATTGTTAGACGGCCTGGTGAGGTGATTTCATAGCGAACAGAAAACCGGTTAAAAGCTCTGGCGGCGTGAATAGGGGAAATGTCATAAATCTAATGAGGTTACCGGAACGCCCGATAACAGGGGGAGAGATTTACAACTATAGACTTGATCAATATCTAAAGGAGAGGTTTGACAGAGTCGATAACGTATCCTGGCCGAATAGACCTCACAGAAATGCCATGGAGTTTATTTTGAAATCCTTAAAGCAGAACGTATCCAATATATCCCTGCTAAAACGGATTAGAAATATAGATGGCGACATAGTGATCTTGGAGGACGGATCTCAAAGCGCAGACCTTTTCTTGTTCAACCTATTGATTCGCCTTCTTCGAGTGGGAATGGGTAAAAGGGTCCGAATCGTATCTCTAATTCATCACACCTATGCACCTCTAATGCAGAACAAGCTCAAGGGAACACTTATGTTCGTGGTGGAGAGCATCTTTGCGAATTCCCTCGATGGCATCATAACTCCCAGCGAGTTCACTCAGAGCCTCGTGGACCGAGTGCTGAGGAGGCATGTTGATATGCTGATAGCTTACCCGGGCCTGAATGTCTCCGGCTTAGGAAGTAGAAGGATGTGCACTGATGGTGAAAATGTGAACCTCCTTTTCGTAGGATATCTCATTCCCCGTAAGGGCGTTGACACCCTTGTGAAGTCCATTAATATTTTGGTCAAGAGTCGCGGGCTGAAGCGTTTAATCCTTCATGTAGTAGGTGATGCCGAGAGAGATGAGACCTATGTCCAGGGCATAAGAGAATACTGTAGAACTGAAGGCATTGAGGATCACGTGATTTTCCACGGAAGGGTAAATGAGAGCGATCTTCAGAACCTTTATGAAACTTCCGACATCTTTGTGTTTCCATCCTTATGGGAAGGTTTCGGCATGGCACTTGCTGAAGCGATGTCCTACGGACTTCCAATAGTAACAACTAACGCCGGAGCAATACCATACCTTGTCAAAGATGGCCGAAATGGCTTCTTGGTGCCTCCCCAAGATCCGGAGAAGCTGGCGCAATCGATTGAGAAACTCGTCGCGTCTCCAGAATTGAGGGCTGAGTTTGGCGAGGTCAACCGCAAGGTTGCTGCAGAGTTTAGCTGGGAGAGATCATTCGCCCAGATTGAAAATTTCTTCTTTAGATTAATTGACTCCGATGTGCCACAGTAAATGGCACCATCCTAACTTTGGCCTATCGATACATGGATCAATGGATCAATTATCCAATGTGAGTGCCTGGACCATATCTCCTTAGCTCGTCGGGCGTAGATTATCATCGCTATGACTATGAATCCTACATTCCGCGCTTCGCATCAATAATCCGGAAATAGCCTACGATTAAAATGGGAAAGATTATTTAATAACAACTTCCTACTGCTTCCAAGAAGGGAAGTAGCATGGATATGGATGTCCAATCATATTTGATAGGTCACCTTGGCATAGTTGCTGGCATATTTGATTCATTGAATATCGCTGATGTAATTGATCGAGTTCTTCCCAAGAGAGGTTCGCGAAATCTTCTTCATTCAGTAATTATCAAAGCCATGATCCTGAACGGCTTGGGTTTTACTGGTCAGCGACTGTACCTTTTCCCCAACTTTTTCATGACGATTCCTACAGAAAAGTTGCTTGGTAAGGGCATCAGTCCAACCGACCTCAATGATGATGTCGTTGGCAGGACACTTGATGCGATTTACAAAAGCGGTGCCACTGAGCTTTTCAATGAGATCTCTTTGCACATCATGAAACAATTTTCCATTGGAACTCAACTGATCCATGTAGATACAACAAACTTCAGCGTCTATGGAAAATATGATAATGATGCGCCAGATGGTACTGATTCAATCCGGGTTACTTTTGGTCATGCCAAAGACGGTAGAATGGATCTGAAGAGGTTCGTGCTCGGCATGGTTACAAATCAATTTGGTTTACCGCTCTTTGCTAAAGCATACTCAGGAAATAAATCGGATAAGAAGAGCATAATGGAAATGATACAAAAAACGCAACAAGCGATTGATTTTGACGATGAAAGCTATTGGATCGCAGATAGCGCATTGTACACAGAAGAAAATATCAAACTCTTGGGAACAGATACAAAATGGATTACACATATCCCAGCGACTGTAGCAGAAGCTCAAAAGCTACTCAACTCCAACTTAAATATGATTCCTGGCAACGATCCAAGATACGCTTTTTTCACAACCGATCTCAATTACGCAGGTGTTCCTCAGCGTGCGGTTGTTGTTTGGTCTGAAGAAATGAAAAAGAGGAACGAAAAAACGTTCGAGAAAAAAATTGAAAAAGAAACGACTGAGGCCGAAAAAGATCTCAAAAAGCTAATGAGAAAGAAATTTGCCTGCATACCGGACGCAGATAATGATTCGAGATTATGGCAATCTGCGCATCCACATCATCTGCTCAAGAATGTGCAGGTCATGCCCGTTATGGAAAAAGCAGAAAAGAAACGAGGACGTCCGAAAAAAGATGAACTTTTGAACGTGAGCTACGTGATTGAAAGTGAGATAGAACTCAACGAGGAAGCTCTAATAGAAGCTCGCAAGAACTTGGGTCGATTTGTTTTGGCCAGCAATCAAGTCGATCTCGACTCCGAGGTCATGCTAAATTATTATAAAGGACAGCAAGCGGTCGAACGTGGATTCAGATTCTTGAAGGATAAGAGCTTCCATGTTTCCGAGGTCTATCTCAAAAAAGAGGAGAGGATCGAAGCACTTTGCATGATCATGGTCTTGAGTCTTCTCATATATTCATTCGCTGAATGGAAGCTCAGGAAGGAACTAAAAGAGACAGAGCAAACCATACCTGATCAGGTAAACAAACCAACTCAGCGACCTACTATGCGTTGGGTCTTTGAGATCTTTATGGGCGTCATTGTATCGGCTGTTACGGATGGTGGAACAATCATTAAGACTATAATACATCTGAGTGACCCACAGAGCACTATTCTTGAATTATTAGGCAGCGAGTGCCAAAAATATTACGGGATGGAGTGAACCGCGGAATGTGGGATGAATTAGTATAAGCTCTCTATTGCCCGTAAGAGGCCTAATTCTCTCCTCTCTTCTGGGAATAATTTTATTATTCGTTCTCTCGCCTTCTGTCCCATTTCGCTTGAAGAATTTAGAGCCTTCTTTATTGCCTCCGCCGTCATCTTCGGATCACCGTAAGGTACATAGAAACCAGTGTCTCCTATTGCCGTAGGTATGCCATTTCGTTGGGTTCCTACTGGGATACACCCACATAGCATGGCCTCACATAGGGCGTTGGGCAGCCCCTCATAGGCGGATAGCTGGCAATAGACTTTGGCCCGTTGGTAATACTCTAGAAGCTTATCGTCTGGAAGATAGCCTGTGAATTCTACATTGTCCGAAGCAGTTCTTTTTAGACCCTCAATCGCATCATCAAGCGGTTTTCCTATGAGGACGAACTCAGCCTCTGGTACATAGGAAGCAGTCATCACAAATGTATCCAATCCCTTTCTCTTAACTACAGAGTTGCTTACATATGCCAGTGTGAGAACTAGATTCTCTTTAAAATCCTTCGGTTTGAATAGCTCTGAGTTATACCCAGTAGGGAGATACTCGATATTTTCTCCATCGATTCCGGCATTTCTAATGGCGTCCTCCTTTAAAGAAGGGTCTACTACTAGTACTTTGGATGCATATTTTAATGAGAACTTTGCATAAATCCTTTGATCCCGACTTAAAGTGAACTGGCCATAGTTGATCTCTGGCTCGCAGCCCACATCGTAACCTCCAACAACAACGATCGATCTCTTGCCTAGTGCCCTTGACAAAAGAACTGCAGGAAAAGCGTGCTTTCCTGCGAACCAGATGAAGGTTAAATCACACTTGGATACAGCGAGCATCAGGTTAAAGATGTCTTTTATGCTTTTGATATTGACTTTAGAAACCTCAAAGTGCTTGGATAGGAGATCGTAGTCCTTCTTGATGAATGAGGAGAATGCGGAATAATATACTAGGGCAATTTTCAATTTGCCTGGCGGTTTATGCGACCTTTCAGCATCAGTTTTTTCCATTCGGTCACTATCTCCTCATCACTAACACCGTTAATCCTTATTTATAATTGCTGCAAGCTGCGGAGGGTATTGGATTCCTTATCGAGGTTAATGTCGATCTGTCCATAATACCAATCAGATCGCCTCAAGATTCATACCGGTTTATATTACGGATCTCGGTCAATAGAATTGCTTGGGATTGAATGTTTTGATCGAATGCTATAAATGTTTAGCGCAGGTAATCAATGAACTCCACGAAGCATGTGCCAGCATTATGTCCGAAGTTTATAGTAGGCCATGAGGATGGAACTGTGAAGTTACTCATATTCGCAAAACAATACCTCCCAGAAATCAGTGCTCAGAGCATCAGAATCTCTCAGATGGCCAGAAGGTTCTGCCAGATTGACAGCGACTTGGAGGTGAAGATCGCGGCTTTTGACCCAGAAGGAAGGCGAATCGGGGAGAAAGATGGGTCTGAGAACCGCATCTTGGTGAAGAGATACAACAGAAATATCCTGCCAGCCTCTGCTTATAAACCTCAAAGCCTGAACCCCCTGCTTCTCTTGTTCTGGATCTGCATAGCCGTAAAAGAGATAAATGATTTCGGCCCTGACATTATCCTGGCAACCACGCCTCCCTTCACTCCCACAATAGCCCTTTATGTCGCATCCAAGATCTGCAGAAAAAGGTTCGCGTATGCTGTTGACTATAGGGACGATCTGTCAAGTGTCATAAACAGCATGGCCGAGCAAAGGAAATTCTACATCAAGTACCCATTGAAGATCGTCAACAGCCTCATGTCTTTTCTGCTTTTCAAGGCGATTAGGAACGCAGCTCTGGTCAGTACCGTTAACGAGCTTTTGCAAAAAGAGCTCCAGAGGGACAGCGCGTTAGTTATGCTTGTGCCAAATGGTCTGGACCTTCAAGAGTTGAGGGAGATTGAGGATGGCTTCGATAGGATTCGCGTGCTTGTCAAGAACGGCATAGCCGATACTGAATCCAGAATTATTGTATATCTCGGAGACCTGGACATGCCATACTACATGCCCGAGGCGATATTGGAGCCGATGAAGCGGCTTAAGGATAAGGGTTGCAAGCTCATCTACGTAATAATCGGCGATGGTAAACGCAGGAATCTCATAGAGCAGACTGCAAGGGATATGGGGCTGGAAGGCTCCATTTATCTTCTGGGAAAGAAAAATCACAAAGATGCCATGGAGTTGTTGATTGCATCAGATGTCGCTTTTCACACACTGCAAAAATCGGATCCTCAGGCAAAGCATGCAATAGCCACCAAGGTGTACGAATATCTGGGGTGCAAGTTACCCATACTCGTTGTCGCAGATAAGGGCTCGGCTGTTTCGGAACTTGTAACCGAAAAGAGAGTAGGCATCTCTGTGAGCTGGGACGAACTGGACAGGATAGAATTTTCCCTGAGGGAGATCCTAGACCATCCAGAGATCTACAAAAAAAACTTGGAGAGCTGTCACCGTTATTTCCTTGATAATTTCGACAGAAATAAAGGGATCGATCTGCTGTACGAGAACCTATTAGATCTAAGATCGCGGAAGATCTAAAAAGCAGAGCTAGGTCCGAAAAAGCGAGCTCAAAGTTCTGTAGCCGTAACCCAGACCTACTGCCGATGTCAGGGCCAGAAGAGCTGCCACTTGGCAAAATGCCGCTGGTGAGGCCTTCTTAATCCTTCCTGTGACTCCTTCTTGTACTGTGCCCAAAAACTTGCCCTCTACTTTAAGGGAAAATCCTTGCTCTTCCATCACTCTCTTGGAATAGCCTTGCCAGAATGATCTGCTCAGAAGGAAACCCCACTTCAAACGTTCTGGGAAAACCTTGTGATGGACTATTGCTTTATTGTTAAAAGTTACTCCTTTTCCGAACTTTTCTCTCATTCTATCGCAGATTTCTGTCTCCTCGCCCTGCAGCATACCTTTCCCCTTAAAACCCATCTCGCTACGAAAGCCCCCTAAAGCCGCCAGCACATCCGACCTAAAGCTGAGGTTCGAGCCAAAAGTATTCCTGACCTCTCCCACCTCTTCCGGAAAGCCCTTGTGAGTCGCTCCTATAAGCCAGTAGAACTCCTGTGGAAGGCACTTGGGTTCCCCGGTAAGCCACAAGGGCAATATGCAGCCTCCTGCAGAAATAGCATCCTTCTCCTGGTACATCTTTACCAGCTCCTCTATCCAGCCCGCATCAGCGACGGCATCATCATCGAAGAAAGCGATCACATCCCCCTTTGCCCTGGATATTCCTCGATTTCTGCTCTCGGAGAGGCCCAAATTTTTCTCGTTCTGTATAATCTGGATTCTTGGGCCTTCAGCTATGTTCTTTATCTTTTCAAAAAGCTCTGGGTTCCCGTCGATGACGGTAATAATTTCAATTTTAGTATAAGATTGAGCTTTGAGGCTAACTATAGCGTCAATAAGATCGCGATACCTATCGGTTCTGTGGGCACAGACAACAATGGATACTAGTGGGCTCTTCATTTTGCAGCATCCTGGAAAGCTCAATGTGATTGCCATGTTCTCTGTTATCGCTCATTAATCTAGCTGCTGCCACTCTTAACCGAGTCGAGCTGCTTTGCGCCATCCCAACCTTGTGATCGACATGCCAGCTAAAATGGTTATTGAACGAGTCTTACATACCAAAATTTTTGTGTGGTTTAAAATCTTAGTGGTTCAATTTAATCATTGATATTCAATTTAATCATTAATACTATATTGAGTTCTCCACAGCGTTTGATTTTATGAAGTCTTATGAAAAATTGTGGCTCATAAACTCACCGAAAGTTATAAACCACGCTCGACTTTTATATATGTAACTAAGTTACCTGGGCTGTGGTCAAGTTGAAAGCGGTCATATTGGCGGCGGGTGAAGGCCGAAGGTGCAGGCCTCTAACTCAGACGAAGTCCAAAGTCATGCTCCCTGTAGGAAACAAGCCCTTTATGGAGCACGTGATCTTAGCTCTAGCCGCAAACAATGTAAAAGAGCTCTATATCGTGGTGGGCTACCAAAAAGAGAGGATCATGAACCACTTTGAGGATGGCGTGCACTACGGAGTGGAAATAACCTACATCGAGCAGAAAGAGCTTTTAGGAACCGCCCACGCACTTGGAATGGCTAAACCCTTCATAAATGAGGATTTTTTGGTCGTTAACGGCGACAATTTAATAGACGAAAGAGCTGTTAAAGACCTTGTCTCAGCAGAGGGGGAGAATGTCATCCTGGCCGTCCTCAGAAGCCACACCGGCGACTATGGTGTCCTGACAGTGGAGCAGCAAAGGGTAAAAAAAATAACCGAGAAGCCTGGACGAGCCTGTTCGGGAATCCTTAACACCGGAGCGTACAGATTCGCCCCAGAGATCTTCGATGAGCTTTTCAGAACTCCCATATCGGAGCGCGGGTCCTATGAGCTCACCCAGACCGTCTCTCAGATGATTGAGGATGGAAAAGAAATACGTGCAAAGATAGCTGATGGTGTTTGGGCCGATGCCATATTTTCATGGGATCTTCTTAACGCCAACAGCCTTGCTCTTAGCCTCATGAAGCCCAAGATCCGCAGCGACCTGGAAGAAGGGGCGAGGATCCGGGGACCAGTTGAGGTTGGAGAAGGGAGCATTGTCAGATCAGGCTGTTACATAACGGGTCCGGTGTCTATCGGTAGGAACTGTGACATAGGGCCGAACGTGAACATACTACCAGCCACAGCCATTGGAGATTCGGTCAGGATCGGCTCAAACACTGAGTTGCGCAACAGCATTGTCATGAACGGCACAAGGATTGGTTCTGGCGCAATAATCTCCGACTCGATCCTGGGAGCGAGCTGTACTCTAGGAGACCAGACAATCACTGAGACTGGAACTGCGGTTGTGGACATCGAAGATAAGCTTTACAGAGCTGAGTTCGGAGCTATTTTGGCGGATAACGATGTTGTGGGAAGCAGAGTTCTGATGAATCCCGGGACCATTGTAGGAGCAGATTCCAGGATCGGTTCGGGAACCAGAATTAGTGGCTGGATCGACCGGGGAAGCAGGGTGATCTAAAGATGTGCGGAATAGTCGCATACATAGGACCGGAGAAGGCAGGACCGATCCTGTTTGATACCCTGAAGAGGCTGGAGTATCGGGGTTACGACTCCGCGGGAGTGGCCATAAAGTCGGACGGCGAACTACAGGTTCTGAAGTCTGCTGGCAGAATAGGCGACCTGGAGAAAGTGTACGTCGGCATGGGAATGCCCGGAGATACCATGGGTATCGGTCATACCAGGTGGGCTACTCACGGCAAGCCCAGCGATAAAAACGCTCACCCTTTCGTCTCAGGTGACATAGCCATAGTTCATAACGGCATAATCGAGAACTACCTCGAGCTCAGGGATCTGCTGACCAAGGCTGGCTTTGAGTTCAAGTCCGAGACGGATAGCGAGGTCCTGGCCCACCTCGTAAAGATGTATTATCACGGAGACCTTGCCGATGCTGTTACCAAGGCGATTAATCGCGTAGAAGGATCTTATGCAGTGGCGGTCATATCCGCCAGCTCGCCCTACCTGGTTTCTGCCAGAAAAGACAGCCCTCTGGTTCTAGGCATAGGGAATGATGCCAACTATGTTGCCTCAGACGTGGCGGCCCTTCTGCCCTACACAAGAGATGTGGTCAGGATGAAGGACGGCGAGATTGCCCTGCTGTATGGCAGCAAAGAGATCGAGATAAGGGATCTGGCGGGCGTTATCCAGACCTTCCAGACGGAGAAGATCGACTGGAACATGGATGCTGCCGAGAGAGGCGGATATCCTCATTTCATGCTCAAAGAGATTCACGAACAGCCAAGGGCCCTGCAGGAGACCTTTGCCGGCAGGATCTCAGAGATAGACGGAGACGCCCAGCTGAACCTGGGGCTGACGGACGAGGAGATCGAGTCTCTGGAACGGGTCTCAATAATTGCTTGCGGCACGTCGTATCACGCAGGCCTTCTCGGCAAGTACCTGATCCCGAGAGCTGCTGGTCTTCTGGTTGATGTCGAGGTGGCGTCGGAGTTCCAGCACATTCAGCTCCGGCCCAGGACCCTTGTGTTGGGAATCACCCAGTCTGGAGAGACTGCTGATACTATGATCTCCCTCAAGAAATCGAAAACTTGCGGCGTGCGTCGTCTGGCTATAACCAATGTGGTGGGAAGCACTGTCACCGGTCTCGTGGATGGCACTATCTATACCAGGTGCGGCCCTGAAATAGGAGTTGCTGCTACAAAGACGTTCACCGGCCAGCTTGCTGCTCTGTTCTTGCTGGCAATACGTCTGGGCAGGGCCAGGAACCACCTTACTCCCGACCAGGGAAGGAAGATGCTGGTTGAGCTGACCCGGCTTCCTGGATTGGTGCAGAGCGTCCTGGACAAGAGAGAGGAGATACGAAAGATCGCTGAGGAGTATGCTGGAGCAGGCTGCTACTTCTTCATAGGGAGGGACTTCCTCTACCCCATCGCCCTCGAAGGGGCCCTGAAGATGAAGGAGATCGCCTACATACCGTCTGAAGGGTACGCGGGTGGCGAGCTGAAGCACGGCCCTCTGGCGTTGATAACGGAAAAGACGCCTGTAGTGGCCCTGGCCACCTGCGGCAGAAAGATCCAGTCGAACATAAAGGAGGTCCGTGCCAGAGGTGCAGATGTGATAGCTTTCGCTACTGAAGGCGATCCCGACATAGGCAAGGTTGCGAGCACCGTAATTGAGCTTCCGCAGACAAGGCCGGTCTACTCAGCGGTCCTTTGCACTGTGGGTGTACAACTACTGGCTTATTACACGGCGGCAAAGCTCGGCCTGCCCATAGACAAGCCCAGGAACCTGGCCAAGTGCGTGACCGTTGAGTGAGCGGTCCTCACTGACCTTCATGTAATCTGTGCAATTCGCGTCTCGAATGAGTCGGAAGCCTCATAATTTTTCTTATATATTTTCTATCTTTATTTGTACCACTCCAGGCTCTCGGCAACATAACTTATGAAGGACACGAAGAAATCCTTCGCTTCCTCACTCATGTCAGTCTCAGGGATCAGCCTTGCCGCCTCCATGGCATGATTTCTGGAGATGGACTTTGCCTCTTCAAGAGCGCCGCAATCTCTTATGAGGTCCTGGATCTCTTTGATGTCATCGTCGGTGATTTTATTTCCGCTCTCCATGATCTTGGCGAGCCGTACGTTCTTCTCCATCTCCAAAGCCAGGATCAAATGCAATGGCTTCTTCCTTTTGGTTATATCCCCGCAAGGAACTCTTCCGTACTGGTCCTGGGAGGCAAATGTGTCTATGATGTCGTCCTGAATGTCAAAGGCGTAGCCTATATGCCTGCCGGCATCATCTAAAATGCGATGGTCTTTCTCCGGCGCAGAGGCGAGCACAGCTCCGGTGAGCAGGGATGTTCTGAACAATGATGCGGCTCTCTTGCTGGCCATTACAGTCCATTCGTCTACGGTTGGTTCTTTGTACTCGAACAGAAGATCGAGGATCTGGCTCTCGTTTATGTCCTTGAAGTCCGGATGAGAACCTCTTTGTGACCTCAACCAGTTTGTCGCTGTCGAAACCAGACTCCAGAACCGCTCTGATGGCCAGGGAGTAGAGTATGTTTCCCATAAATATGGCTGAGCCAATGCCGAAATGTTCATCTTGACGCTCCTCGAAAATCTTATGAAGCGTCTTACCGCCCCTTCTCTGCAATTCGGTGTCGGCAATGTCGTCATGGACGAGTATGCTGTGCCGATAAAGCTCGACCCCTGAACACGCCCTGACAATGCCGTCGTTGATTTCGTTGGTGTAGCCCTTATAGACCATCAGCATGCTGCACGAGGAGAGCCTCCTTCCGCCCCTGAGAACGAACTCTGCGGCAGCTTCGTAAACTTCTCCCATGAAAGGATGATAATCTTTTGCCTCTTTTGTAAGCTGATCGAATTGCCTCTTGAGATCGTCCTCAATGAGGCAGCCAAAGCGGTCCAGAACCGCAGTGTAGTCCATGATGTTCTCCCCTGCTTTCCCAGTCTCTTCATTTAAGTTTTAAACTCTTTGTCCTTTTTGTCCTCTTGGGTCATGCTCCCTCCTATCATGCAAACAAACTGACTCAGGGGGATTTTCTTTCCAGACCGCTTCACCGCCTCGGAGACCAGCCTTACAAGGTTGGTGCAGCATGGAACCTCCATGTGGAGAACGGTTATATCCAGTATGTCGTTCGTATGCAGGATCTCCGTCAACTTATTCACGAACGGCTTGGTCTCATCCAGCTTGGGGCAGCCGATGAGGACTACCCTGCCCTTGATGAAGTCGGCGATTGATTGGCACGCAAAAGCCGAACAATCCGCAGCTATGAGAAGCCTTGCGTTCTTGAAGTAAGGTGCGTTCGCGTGGGCCAGGCGCATCTGGATGGGCCAGCTTGATAGCTGTGACTGCGGACCGAGCCTGTGCATGTGCTGGCCGGGCCCCGTCTCTGTAGCTACCTCAGGCGACTTCCCGAAAGATATGGAGCAAGGGGCTGTGGCAGGAAGCCTAGGCTCTCATCGATTTTTGTCTCCAACTTTACATGAAGGCCTTTAGTTTCCTCTGATTTCAGATGAGCTTTGGCAGCTTCCTCGTCGAACTTCTCGGTCTCTCTTCCTCGATGGTAAGAGCGCCGGCAGGGCACTCGCCTATGCATGCACCAAGGCCATCGCAGAACTTATCGCTGACCACCCTGGCCTTTCCTTCGACCATTTTTATGGCACCCTCGGCGCAGGCGATGGTGCAATTGCCGCAACCGGTGCAGAGAGACTCATCGATCTTGATGATCTTCCTCAGAACCATACTACTCATCTTAGTTTTTGCTTTGAGATATATTCGATCCCACATTCCCATGTAAAACCCCATAAATCGATTGCAAGAGGATGGGCTTAGTCGCCCATCCCCGACTTCTTCTTGACATCATAACCAGCTTTGACCACATACTTGATCATGTCCTCGATGCTCATCCCAGCGGAGTCCCCTTTCTCGTCAAGATCAATCTCAACTTTTTTCTTTTCCCCATCAGCCTCGTACATCTCTCGATTCATCAGCAGATGATGCAGTATGCAAAGGATCTTTCTGGCAAGAGCTACAATTGCCACATTATATCCTTTCTTGGCCTTAACTCGGAGAAAGAATCTCTTTAGTTTAGGGCTACCACATCGGGCAACAACCTGAGCAACCTCTACGAGAATCCATCTGAGATGCTTTGACCCATGTTTGGTAATGCTACCAGTAATTAGCTTATCAGCAGATTGATAAACTGAGGGTACAAGTCCGCACCACGCTGCAAGCTTCTCAGGTTTCTCGAAATCCCTAAAATCTCCGATCTCTGCCAGGATCGTTACCGCCGAAATAAATCCAATTCCCGGAACAGACATCAGGATTGCTATGTTCTCCTTTTGATGAATGACCCTTCTCCGGATCTCGGTTGCCAGCTCGTCGATTCTCTTCTGAATAGCTTCCATCAGCTCCAGGGACCCTTTGATCAATTGGATCTTGGTAACATCGAGACCATTCTTGATGGCTTCTCGAATCTGATCCGCCTTCTTCATGAGACGTTTGACCGGAATGCCTTTAATTATCTCATCGATATCCTTCCCATCCAGTAGCCCTATCAAGATATATCTGCCAACCTTTCCAAAAATATTTGATAGGACTGAAGAGAGCGTGATATTGCACGAATCAAGCGACTTATGGACTCGATTCTTCTCCCTCGTCAGATCATAGACATATCTTTCCCTAGCACGAGTTAAACTTCTGAGGTCGCGATCATCTTTGAGAAATATTCTTGAAGGCTTTATCATACCATTCAAACAAAGTTCAGCAATCCATTCCGAATCCGTGAGATCCGTCTTGGGCTTGGAAGTGTTCTTGATCTTGTAGGCATTGGCCAGTATCAGATCGACGCTTCCCTCTAAGGCATTAAACACAGGTATCCAATAGACACCTGTGGATTCAACAGCTACCTGCTCGCTGCCGTTCTCAATAACCCACGTTCTGAACTTCGACAGATCATCCGGAGTTATTCTGAATCGCTGAGTTAGC
Source organism: Methanotrichaceae archaeon (assembly GCA_963754945.1). Lineage (GTDB taxonomy): Archaea > Halobacteriota > Methanosarcinia > Methanotrichales > Methanotrichaceae > Fen-7. The sequence continues at coordinate 2,999 of CAVWIG010000044.1, read as the reverse complement.
TTAGTCCCATCTCTGCTAAGGATAGTGGCGACGAGAAACTTCTTATGAACGTCTACCCCACAAACCTTATTCCTTTGAACTTCCATATAGAACAACGTCCTGATATGGGTAGCTCATAGTCTATTCCAGTTTATAATGCAGTTGGACAACGCCGTTATCGTATGATCCTGATCTGAGCAGTTTGAGTCCAAATTCCTCTTGTGTACGTCTGAATAGCGATATTCCATCTCCAAGGATCACCGGGATGATCGAAAGAATCATTTCATCTATGGAGTTATGTTTTAGGAAACTCTGAGACAGCGATGCCCCACCCACCAACCATATGTTCTTGTGACTTTCGAGTTTTATGCCAGGAACGAAAGAATTCAAATCCCCAGAGTAAAATTTGACCTTCGCCTTATCGACTGGTTCAAGCTGCCTTTTAGTCATGACATATGTCTTGACACCCTCATAAGGCCAACTGCCAAAATTCAATACCTGCTCATAAGTCTTTGAGCCCATGACGATGATGTCGATGGCCTTTAAGAATTCAGAGTAACCATAATCCTCACCCTCGACTTGATAGGCGTCAAGCCAGGATATGTCACCGTTCCTTCCAGCGATAAATCCATCGAGGCTTGAAGCGATATAGAGAATAATTTTGCTCGTCATTATTATTCTATAGATCTTCCCTGAGATGCCTATAAGAACTTGTGTTTATCTAACCAAGACCAATGGACGACAAGAGGATCGTGCTGTGGATCGCCTGCATGGCGTCTTTTGTTACGCCCTTCTTGGCCTCTTCCGTAAACGTTGCCCTTCCTACCATCAATGCTGATTTCGCAGTCCCTGACCAGGCGCTGCTGGGATGGGTGGTGACAGGGTTCCTGCTCTCGGCAGCCGTCTTTGTAGTGCCCTTTGGCCGGATAGCCGATATCTTCGGAAGGAAAAAGATCTTCGTTGCAGGCCTATCGATAATTGTTATATCATCGCTTCTGTGCAGCATATCCAGCTCAATTTTCATGCTGATCGCCTCCCGAGCGATCGAGGGTTTTGGAAGCGCCATGATCTTCGGCACATCCATCGCTATCCTCACATCCGTCTACCCGGGCTAATGAAAGAGGCAAGGTGCTGGGCATAAATGTGGCTGTCATTTATCTAGGGCTGTCCTCAGGACCGCTCCTGGGAGGAATCATTACCCAGTATGCGGGATGGAGGTTCATATACGCAGGGGTGATGGTTTACGCCCTGCTGATTGCATTGATGGCGTTGAAGATGATCAAGGGTGAGTGGCGGTGTGCAGAAACGGAGAGATTCGATATTGTCGGCACTGTTCTATACGGTTTGATGCTCTCCACGCTAATCTACGGGCTTTCGCTGATCCCTGACAGGCAAGGTGCATATTTGCTGGCGGCAACTGTTGTTATTACGGCCATTTTCTTTAAATGGGAGCTAAAAAACAGGAATCCCATCCTGAAGATAGGCGTCTTCCGAAACAACACAGTGTTCCTGTTCTCCAACCTGGCTGCCCTGATCAACTACAGTGCCACGTTTGCAGTGACATTCCTGTTGAGCCTGTACTTGCAGTACTTGAAAGGTTATGGTCCTCAGACGGCTGGGTTGATCCTCATCGCCCAGCCAATTGTGCAGGCCACATTTTCTCCGCTCGCCGGGCGACTTTCTGACAGAATGGAGCCCAGAATCGTGGCGTCGGCTGGCATGGGATTGTGCGTGGTAGGCCTGGCTCTTTTCGCTTTCCTTACGCCTGAAACCTCAACGACGTTGATCGTCGCCAGCCTGATGTTTCTTGGCCTTGGCTTTGCGCTCTTCTCTTCACCCAACACCAATGCCATCATGAGCTCAGTGGACAGGTGTGACTACGGTGTTGCCTCAGGGATGGTGAGCACCATGCGGCTCATCGGCCAGATGATGAGCCTTGGCATTGCCATGGTCACGTTCTCTGTTATCATGGGCCACGTCGAGATTGAGCCTAGTATGCTTGGCGGGCTAATGACAAGCATTAGAGTCGCCTTTGGCATTTTCGCGGGTCTTTGTGTGATAGGCGTAGTCTTTTCGCTGGCACGGGGAAACCTTCAAAGAACTGCGGTGCCTGCCCGTGGGACGGTCAGGAAAAAGGTTCGTTGAAATGACGCTTCTGGCAAGAAACGAGATTCATTCATAGGCCCGGTGCCGCGAAATTCATTACCATTAACGGGCCTAGAGATTTTCAATCCGCTCTTCGACGGAATTGTATTTGCACTTCAGAACCAAGCCCTAGCACTAAACCCTAGCGGGCTGCTTATGTGCAACGATGATGATCGAATAGGAACCGTCAACGTCCTCGACTGTTGGATACGCTAAGATGTACGAAAGCAACCGGATCATCTCGGGAGAATGCATTTCCGGTATATCTGATAATCTCCGCTCAATCAGCCTGGCTCTTGACAACTGCTGTTCCCTCTTGAGAAGAGAATAAGACCAAGACTGCCCCAACCTGTACACCACCTGCATACCGTGACTCTGCACCATTCTGCTCAACGATCCGAAGTTGAACAATTGCTTGTGATATCCGTTACTAGGGACACAGGCGCTTGCTCTCGACTCTGAAAGCGCGTTTGGGACCGAACATATAAAGAAACCGCCAAGCCGCAATATCCGAGAGAACTGATAGACTGCTCTGTTGGGATCGACAAGATGCTCAAGGGTCTCAAAACTGACCACCGCGTCAACCGATCCAGGCTCTATATCGGGCGTCAAATCGTCGCTGTCGAGATCCTTGTTGAGGAACCTCACCTTATGATTATTGCCCCTTTCAGAGATCTTTTTTGACGCGATCTCTAACATCTCTTGGCTGCTGTCAACTCCAATGATCGTCTGCGCTATTCGTCCGAGTTCAGGTATGCCATAGCCTATTCCACATGATATATCGCCTACGACTTTTGGTCGATGCTGTTTCAGGAAATCGGCAGCAAAAAGGTAGCGTCCAAGGTGCTCCAGCTTCATCCAGAGATGGTTGTCTT
>CAVWIG010000043.1:0-13230 GCA_963754945.1 Methanotrichaceae archaeon | reverse complement strand
GAGCCCGCTTTCGCGAGCTCTAAGCCTAGAGTCGAACGTCGTTGGGCGACACTATTCCATAGGTTGCGAATCCTGGGAAGGAAACATCCAGATAGACCGGGTCCTCCGAGCCGTAGACAGGTGCCCCCAGGGCATTGACATCGCCGTCTATGTTGTAGAACCTCAGCTCAGCTACTGGTCCAAGGTTGACCACGCCTGCTGCCGCACTTGTCATCAGCGTCAAGGGCGTGTTCCAGTCACCATCGTTGTCGCTGACCTTGGAGCCAGCCTGAATGGCGCCTACTGGGCTGCTCAGCCTTACGTCATTGAGGCCTGTTACGAGGGGCAGAGGCGATGTCTTGAGGTATACTGAATCGTCTAAGACATAGTCCGGAGCGGAGAATCGAGGTCCGAAGTATATCTGCCCGGCTGGGTTAGCGAAAGGCGTAAGTGGTCCGGTCCCGAAGTCCAGATCGCCGCTCTTAACCTTTGTACCAGCGGCATACAGATTGCTGTAATTGGTGAGCCTCAGGTCGCCGACGTTGACCCTCATGTTGCCGGCGAAATTTATGTAGACAACTGAGTTTGCGTCGAACGTGGTCGGGTTTGACAAGCTCAGAAAGGCAACGGTTGGAGTAAGTCCAGCAGCCTGGAAGCTTTCAAGGATCTTCCCTTCATCGGCGTCTCCAGATATGACTTTCGAGCCAAAATCATATGCTGCAGCATTGCCGATACTGAACATCAGTATCAAACTTGCGCACAATACGCAAGCTTTAATCAGATCTTTCATTTTGTTGTACCTCCATACCTAGCTATGGCCACTAATTGCTATGAGGCGCAGATCTCCTGGTTGCACTTCAGTGGGTGATGCATTATTTATTTTCAGGTACACTGAATCCGAGTCATCATACTGCCCGTTACCGTTGAGATCACGGATCATTGGTGAAGCGTTATTCAAGAGTTGTATGGGATTATTGAAGTCGACATCGCTATCTTTCACCCAAGTTCCGGGATTAAGGTTCTGAATTTTTGACAACCTCAAATCAGCAACTGAATGTGCTCCTGATGCTGCTTTAATTGCCCAATATACGGGATCTTCGATATCACAAGGTTGTGGTGGCACTCCATCAAACAGTGCTGAGTATGCCCAATTAGCTGTTATTGGAAATGCGTTTATCGGGCGTCCGGCATCAGGGTCGGTTGTCATTACTCTGGTCCCAGCGGGGAAACCTGCAAACGACGAAAGCCTGACGTCACCTGGTAAAATGGCCCCAGGAAGAGCGCCTTGATGTAGGTAAGCCACATCATTCGGATCAGGGACTAATGCGTTTAGTGGCGGTAGATCCATGAAACCTACGACCAGACCTCCATTGGGAATAAGCGCATCGTTGACATCCGTGTCTCCAGCCCGTACCTTCGAGCCAAACTCGTACGACGTAGCTAGGCTCGTTCCTATTAGCATAACCAAGCTTGCAAGCACAATACAAGCCCTTATTGACTTTTTCAACATAACACCTCCTCCGATTTAATCCTAGTAATATTTCATCAAATATGCTCAGAAACTAATCTGCAGTCAATACGCGTCATTGATTGTCAGAACCAAAGAGATTCTAACGCCACATCGATCCTGCGGCATCTCAATTCGCCATATTTGACTCGATAGACGCGCCTACGGTCTACCTAATTTATTACCCCCCCCGATATTTTATATGGCCAAACAAATCAGCAGCCCCTTAGCTCTAGCCAAACTATGGCTAGGGCTTCTCTTACAGCATATCCCTCTTTATTGTATTAATATAAGTATTTTTTGGTAGTTTAGAAGATTCAAGAAAAAGCGAGGACATTCGAATTATGAATAAAAGATAATACTGAGAATAATTTCAGGGCAGATCTGACTGAAGAGATGCTGAGCTTCGGTGGACAAAATTTCAAAGAAAAAAATCAGCAAGCCAGCGCGTATTCGCGTTGGCTCTTGCTTTGAATTCAGCAGAACAAAATATCTGAATCAACTCGACAACCTGATGTCGTTGATTGTTACGGTAAGGAATGGTGCCTGGGTGTCCATATAAATTATATCACCTGAATCGTATATGGCATACCCTCCGTTGTTTATATCTCCGTTGGAGTTGAAGAAATTGAGCATACCAGGAAGTATAGTTGTTGGCTTTCCGCTGTCTAAGTCCGAATCACGGACTCTGGTGCCTGCCTCATATCCCATATAGTTGGTCAGCCTGATATCTCCTGATCTCACTGTGCCAGGATTGAAGTCAAGGTAGACAGGATCGTTCAGGCTATATGCCTTGTCACCATCTACATCGAAGTACCTGACTTCAGCCCGTGGAAATCCGTTACTTCCGAATTGGGATAATGGGTACCCGACATCTGGGTCGGTTAAACGAACCTGACTGCCGGGTGGGAAGCTGCCAAACGAAGTAAGGCGAACATCGTTCTCGCTTACCGTAGGCTCTGTCGGGTTTATGTGTATGTAAACGGGATCTCCCGAATCGAAAATCCCTTTAATGTTCGCATCATAAAATGCAAATTCGGGATCGACGAAAAACCGACAAAGTGCCTTGGACTCATCCGAGTCTGAAAGCTTAACCTTCGATCCAAACGTGAGTGCAGAACTGTCCTGAGCAATGGCCGAAGAGCCAAGCAAAATAAAGACCATTGCCAGCAGGACCAATCGGTAATTTGAAAGGTACATCATTTTTGATCCCCCATCCAGTACTCTGGCATAATCTACTTGAAGTGATTTATAATTTTCCATCGACGTGACAGAGTGACAGAGTTCTGCCATTTAATCAAATTCCACATGGAAAGCACTCTTTATATCGTTGCTCATGATTGTTGTACAAACTACGATACGCAAGCCTTATAAAGTAGTATTAAGGTGGATAGGTATACAGCGTGCAGAGAAGCGGGGTGGGGTAGTCAGGAAATCCCGACGGGCTCATAACCCGTAGACCAGTAGTTCAAATCTACTCCCCGCTACCAAGCTACTATTAAGTGGTTTTGTAATAATTTTAATATCGCAACCTGTCGTCACATGAAAGTGCTATCAAGATATTCCATTGCCTCAAACTAGCGTTCCGACTTCCAGACTCATTCCAATCCCATCGCGATCTCAGATGACTTCAGAACGCAAACTAGGGTTTCTATGCCGATACAGGGCAAAGGCAGATCAGGAATTTTCATAAATTCACTGCCGGAAAAGCCTTTTCAGGCAGGATGCATCGTCCGGCTGCGATTGGCGATTCTGCCGGGAAAAAAAATCAATCATCCATAAGTGACTGGCAACTCCAATACAAGCCACTACGAAATTGATTTGTTCTATCATTAATGCCTTTAATAATTTATTCCTGGATTGAAGTCCTGTTAAGTTTGTTTGGTTATCTGGCTTGTATGACATCCTCTTGATGTGCATACTTGTTAATTATACCAAAAGAGTTAAATTGTACTATATACAAGTAGTTATTCTAAGTGTGAAGAACATCGATCCAGATGGTAGAGTCCCACCAGACTGTTGAGCCTACAGGTCATCCGGCAATCCTCCTTCCTGGGGCTCTCAGCCTTCATCTACTATTATTCTTACATTATTTATTAATAACCCCACAACACATTCTCCTTGAAAATGCTTAAGTCCAAACAGAGCACTCCTAGGAGAAATGAGAGACTCAAACCTTCTTCTTATGGTCCAGGCCCATATCGCCAAGTGCGGCTGCGACCTAGGCCTTGACGAGAACGTCCTTGAAATACTTTGCACATCAGCAAGGGAGCTTCAGGTGTCGCTTCCAGTGCGCATGGATAACGGGAAGCTGAAGGTATTTCAGGGCTTCAGAGTTCAGTACAGCGATGTTCTGGGCCCGACCAAAGGCGGCGTCAGATTCCATCCTGAACAGAACCTGGAGAGCGTCCGGGCCCTAGCTGCCCTCATGACCTGGAAGTGCGCCCTGCATGACTTGCCTCTAGGCGGAGCAAAGGGAGGCGTGATCTGCAATCCAAAGGAGTTGTCGAAGGGCGAGCTAGAAAGGCTGAGTAGGGCTTACGTTCGAGGAATCCGCGACATCATCGGACCGCACAAGGACATTCCTGCCCCGGATGTCAGCACCAACGCCCAGGTAATGGCCTGGATGATGGACGAATACTCCAACATAACGGGCGAGAACGTCTTCGGCTCTGTCACGGGAAAGCCCTTATTTCTCGGTGGCTCGGCGGGCCGGGAGGAGGCAACAGCGCTAGGAGGCTGGTTTGCCGTCAGGGAGGCCGCGAAGGAGATCGGCCTGGAGCTTAAGGAAGCGAGGATTGCAATTCAGGGCTATGGAAATGTCGGTTATCATTCGGCTAGGCTCGCTCCTGATTTTGACTGCAAAATCGTTGCAGTCAGCGACAGCAAGGGTGGAATCATCAGCGAGGGGGGGTTGAACCCCGAGGCTGTCCGGAAGCACAAGGCAGAGAACGGCTCAGTAGTCGGTTTTCCTGGAACCAAAACTATTTCCAATGAGGATCTACTGGAGCTGGATGTGGATATTCTAATTCCTGCGGCCCTCGAGGGAGCAATCACTGGAGATAACGCCGCCCGAATTAAGGCCAAAGTAGTGGCAGAATTTGCAAACGGCCCTACAACGCCTGAGGCCGACGATATCTTAGGCAAAGAGGGCAAACACGTCTTACCAGACATTCTCTGCAACGCTGGCGGAGTTATCGTCTCCTACTTCGAGATGGTCCAGAACTTCGATATGTGGCAGTGGGACGAATCAGATGTTCGCAAGCTTCTGGACAAGAAGATGGTGAAGGCGTATGGGTCGGTGCTTAGCGCATCGAGGGAGTACAAGGTGACGATGAGGCAGGCAGCCTATATCGTAGCCTTCAAGAGGCTGGTAGAAACGATGAAAGTAAGAGGATGGGTTTAACAGCAAGTTTTGTCATTTAGAAATTCCAAATTTTTTTAGAGAGTATTTTGAGAAACCAATTTTTTGATCAAGACAAACGAATAGCAGAGTTGAAAAGTATCTTATCATCTCCGATCAAACCAGTAAGATTCCTGCGTAACATAGATTCCCATAGATTTTTAACTGTTCGACGCGATAGATACCTTACAATGATTTTGCAGCCCTTTTTGAGGTTGGGGTTAGGGGAATGTTAGATAAAAGCTGCCAGAATAGCGGTAGCTCTTTAAGAATATTGCTAGCGGAAGACGAGCCGTCAAACAGGAAGGTAACCATGCTCATGCTCGAGCACCTGGGCTACACGGCGAACGCAGTAGCAAACGGAATAGAGGCCCTGCAGGCCATGGAACACCATACATACGATGTAGTGCTCATGGACGTCAAGATGCCTGAGATGGACGGCCTGGAGGCCACTCGAATCATCCGCCAACGCTGGCCCAACGACGGGCCAAGGATAATTGCCATTACTGCTTACGCCCTGAGAGGCGATCGGGAGAAATGCCTTGAAGCAGGCATGGACGGATACCTCGCCAAGCCCATTTGGCTTGATGATTTACGCACTGCCATTGAGACTTGCATTAGACTGGCTTAATGAAACAGCTTTTGTGATCGTTGAAGATGCCATGCCATATCAGCAGGACTTGGAGACGCAGCGAATGATGCCTTTACTTGACCGATCAATTCCTTAACCACGATTTTGTTTGTTGCTCACGTATTGACGTTGGAGAATATTGGGATTGGGATAAAAAGAATGATTTAACCAGACGGATCGGTCGATTCGTCAAGTCTCATTCAGTGGAACAAGTCTCTCCCTCTTCGCCTTCAGGCTTAGCCTCTTCTGGCTTTATCTTCCCGATCTTGACCCAGTAGTTCTTGATGGCTGCGTGAAGGGCATCCGCGCCAAGGTTGGAGCAGTGCATCTTCTGGGGTGGCAAGCCTTCGAGCTCGTCGGCTACGTCTTTCCTAGTGATCTTCATGGCCTCATCCAGAGGCTTACCCTTGGCCATCTCAGTGACCATACTGCTCACAGCTATTGCCGAACCGCAGCCGAAGGTCCTGAACTTGATGTCGTCTATTTTGTCGTCCCTGACCTTGATGAAGATCTCCATTAGGTCCCCGCAGACAGGGTTGCCGACCTTACCGTAGCCGTCCGGGTTCTCGATCACCCCAACATTCCTGGGGTTCATGAAGTGCTCCATCACTTTCTTGCTGTAACCTACTTGTGCCATTTTGCTAGTCACCTTGACTCGGGTTAGATTATCGACTTCAATTGATTTAGATCAATCTTACATTTATAATGGAGACAGCGCCCTCAACCTCTGCACCGTCTGGTTGACCGCCTTTGATATCACAGGTATCTGGTCCGGGCTGTTATACTTTCCCAGGGTCGTCACCATCGAGCCGTGGGCCTGCTCGTGCTTGAGCCCGATGGCCAGAAGGACGTGGCTAGGCTCCAGGGTCCTTGAGGAGCAGGCCGACCCCGTGGATACCTGAATATTGAACATCGCGTCCATGGTGAGCAGAATGCTCTCGCCCTCTATACGGCTAAACCTGAAGCTGGCATGGTGAGGCAGTCTAATAGTAGCATGGCCCGTCAGATAAGCCCCATCGATCTTCAGGAGCTCTTTGATCAGATCGTCTCTTATGTGCCGCAGCCTGTCGCTCTCCTGGTTCATCTCCAGTTTAGCCAGACGAGCAGCTTCGCCCATCCCGGCAATGGCGAAAAGATTCTCCGTGCTCGGACGGAGGCCCTTTTCCTGTCCGCCCCCAAGCTGTGTCGGTTGAAGCTTTACCTTGGGGTTAACGTACAGTGCCCCTGCGCCCTGGGGCCCATACATGTCATTTGACGAGATTGTCAACAGGTCTATGCCGTCTTTCTGGACGTCGATGGAAATCTTTCCCTGGGCGGCCACGGCATCCACGTGCAGGAACATGCCCTTATCGTGGACCATTTGGCTTATCTCTCTTATAGGCTCGATGGTGCCGATTTCGCTGTTGGCGTACATTACAGAGGTTACGATCGTGTCTTTAGAAAGCTGGTTTTCAAGGACCGCCAGATCGACAATGCCCGTAGAGTCCACGGGAGCCAGTGAAAGCTCGAAGCCTCCTTTCTGTAGTTCCTTCATGGCGTTCTGAACGGAGATGTGTTCGATGGCACTGGCCAAGAGCTTCTTCCCTTTAGCAGCGTTTCTTTGGGCTGTTCCCCTGATGGCCAAGTTGTTTGCCTCGGTGGCACTGCCGGTGAAGATTATGTTGGAAGGGTCTGGGGCGTTGATGAGCTCTGCCACTTTCGTTCTGGCCTCCTCAACGGCCGATTTGGCAGCCAGGCCGACGGAGTGAAGGGCTGATGGATTTCCGAACTCCTTGGCGAGATACCTCTCCGCAAACTCCAACACCCTTGTGTCCACCGGCATGGCCGATTGATAGTCCAGATATATTCCACACATTTGCTCTCCAGCCTAAATTCTTTTCAGTCCTATTTATCTCTCTAGAGTTATTCACTCTAGAAGGTTATAACAGAGTCAGCATCAAGGGCAAGGTCGTTCAGAGTCCCCGCTCCTGCAACCTTAGCCTCAGGGATGAAGTCACCCCTCGCCATGCCGAAAAGCTGGGTGCTCTGCTCGCAGATGTACAGCTTGACCCCAGCCGTTACTGCCTGGTCGATGACCTCCTTGAGGCTGGGGAAGCTTCCCAACTTCACCTTCTCTGCTTCGCCCTTCTTGAGGATGGTTATGCCTTTGATCATGAAAAATATCTCTGCCTCGACATCCATTGCCCTGGCGGTCATACCAAGGATGAAAGGGGCATAGGTTCTCTCAGGCGTGTCTACGCCGCTGGTCTGCACATAAAGTATGGTGCTCATATTATCCTCACCTTTTCCTCCAATTCGTAATGCGCCACTAATGCCGCTCTATTCTCCCCACCACGTCTCGACTACTCTATCCGTCCCCCGTTTCTACTTCATTCTTTTTATGAAGAAGGTGATGATGTTCCCGGACTTTTCGAACTTGAGGACCTGGTGACCTGCCCGCTTAGCCCAGCGGGCGATGTCCTCCTCTGCAGCTGGGTCGTCGGCTTCCACCTTGAGAACCTGACCAACCACGATGTTCTCTATCTCCTCCTTGGTCCTGGCAATGGGCAAGGGGCAGAACAGCCCGATGCAATCCAGCTCAGCGTCCGGCACTATATCCGACAAAGTATAATTCGCCTCCATATTCCAGTGGATCTATGGTGCAGATGTTTCTAATGAAGTGTTCAATATCTTCTCATTATTTTGGATACGTCGATAACACCTTTATTTTGGTTCTAATCGTATTTGTACCTTCTCAGATCAATAAGACAAAATTTAACGTTAAGACTCATGACATTAAGACTCATGGTGTTGAGCCTCGAAACTAGGAAGTTCAGGTTGATGCACTCGTGTTCAAAGTCCTTCTCCCTTTCACAAGATGCCGATATAGATAGAGTTAAAGACGATGAAGTCCTAGAAGATAATCCTTAAAGATAGCTAAATCAACGATACAATTGTGCAGTTGAACTGACTTGAATGACATATACAGTGGGTGCGCTGCGAGGAGAAACGAGATGGACACTGAGGGCTTGAGAAACCTTGAGAGGATGAAAACGGCATGGCCGGAGAAGTTCACATCAGAGGAGGAGCTGTTTCACCATATTCACGCTGGCGACCGGATATTCATAGGCACCGGCTGCGGTGAGCCCCAGTACCTCGTTCAAGCTCTGGTGAACTACGTCAGAAGCAATCCAAAGGCCTTCTTCGACACCGAGCTGATCCACGTATGGACTTTGGGCGTTGCACCTTACACTGATGAGAAGCTCCAGGAGAACTTTCGCCTTGACTCTTTTTTCGTGGGCGACAGTACCAGGAACTCAGTAAACCGTGGTGCTGCTGACTACACCCCAATTTTTCTATCCGCAGTTCCCGATCTGTTCCGGAGGAAAATAATACCGATAGACGTAGCCTTGGTACAGACCTCATTGCCGGACAAGCACGGCTATGTGAGCCTCGGGATTAGCATAGACATCGTCAAGGCTGCTACGGAAAAGGCAACCCTGGTCATAGCTCAGGTCAACTCCAACATGCCCAGGACGCACGGTGACGGGTTCATAAACATAGAAGACATCGACTTTCTGCTGCCACATGATGAGCCGATGCTGGAGTACGCTGTGGAAGCGCCTAGCGACATAGTCAAGAGAATAGGCAGCTACGTCGCCCGCATAATCGAAGACGGCTCAACCATCCAGGTTGGATACGGCATCATACCCGACGCTGTTGTTTCAAACCTAGGCGGAAAAAAGAACCTAGGTGTTCACACGGAGCTCTTGAGCGACGGCATAGTGAACCTCATGAGGACGGGTGTGGTCAACAACTCAAAGAAGAGCCACAATCCGGGCAAGACCATAGCTTCTTTCTGCATGGGCAGCAAAGAAACCTACGATTTTCTCGATGAGAATCCGACTGTGGAGTTCAAGAGGATCGATTACACCAACAACCCCCTGATCATCGCCCGAAACCACCTGATGACCGCCATTAATAGCGCCATGGAGATAGACCTGACAGGCCAGGCCACTGCCGAGTCGTTGGGGGGGACTTTCTACAGCGGCATTGGAGGCCAGGCAGACTTCATGCGCGGTGCCGTGCTGGCACCTGGCGGCAGGACAATTCTGGCCCTGCCCTCAACTGCCCTGAACGATACAGTATCGAGGATAGTCCCCGTCCTGCAGGAGGGAGCAGGAGTGACCCTCACGAGGGGAGATGTGCACTACGTGGTCACTGAGTACGGTATAGCCTACCTGCACGGCAAGAACATCCGGGAGAGGGCCATGGACCTGATATCCATTGCCCACCCCATGTTCAGGCCCTGGCTGCTGGAGGAGGCCAAAAAACGAACTCTGGTCTACAAGGATCAGGCGTTTGTTCCCGGCGAGAAGGGAGTGTACCCTGAGGAGCTGGAGACCTACAGGACAACAAAGCAAGGTCTTGACCTCCTTCTCCGGCCGGTGAAAATCACAGACGAACAGATGCTGAAGGACTTCTTCTACGCTCTTTCTGGGGACAGCATGTACCTGCGTTTCTTCTCTCAAAGAAAGGACATGCCCCACAAGAGGCTCCAGGATTTCGTCGCTGTGGACTACACCAAGAAGATGGAGATATTAGCGGTCATTCAAGGGAAGGAAAAGGAGACTATAATCGGCCTTGGCCAGTACGAGCTGAACAGGGACATTCACACTGCAGAGGCAGCCTTGGTGGTAAAGGACCAGTGCCAGAACCAAGGGGTGGGCTCTGAACTGCTATCCTATCTAACATACCTGGCCAGGAAGCAGGGCCTGCTTGGTTTCACGGCCGAGGTTCTGGTGGAGAACAAGGCGATGCTCCGCCTCTTCGAGAAGATGGGGTTCGAAATAGAAAAGAGACGCGAGGAAGGAGTCTACGAGATGCGCATGAGGTTCATCGAGGGTTGATCTGCAGGGATTCATTCAACGTAGGGGCTGTTCGAAGCTCTTGGGGGGGTGCTTTTGAGAAAGCTGTTGGTGATAAGGATCGTCCACACTCCATCGGACATGGGGTCAATGAAGGATGGCCTGGAGAAGGAGGGCGTGTCCAAGATGGGGAGGCAGAGGTGGGAGGATAACCAGCGGAGAATCGAGAAGTTCTGGGAAGAGGTGGAAGTTGAGGTGGATCGTCTGGGGCTGGAGCTTGATAAGGTCAGGATATACCAGGACGGCCTGCCGTGCGCGGGAGAGCTCGGCGAGAGGATCGTGCGTGAGACGGCGGAGAAAGGAAGCAAGAACTATCAGATAATCGCCAGGCTAATGGATCGGGGAGCAAGGATTGAGGCGACTGAGAGTCCAGAGCTTCTCAGGCAGGAGTACAGTCATATCAAGGCCATCTTGGAGGCCAAAACAGACCAAGAGAGAACTGAAGCTGGAGCCAGGTACGATCAGGTTAAGGATCGCCTCATGGAAGATCGGGATGCGTTCATTGCCCAAAACATTAGCTCGACACTCCAGGACGGAGAGACAGGCCTGCTCTTCATCGGAGCGTCTCACAACGTTATTCCGAAGATAGCAAAGGATATCGAGGTTAAGAGCCTAGATTAATCTCTTGATATGGATATGTTGGCTGATTTGTGAAAATTGATTTGATCATGTCCAGACCTCAAGGGTGGTCTGGCTCTTCTGCGCTTTTGGATAAGCTTTCGAAATAAGCTTCGTCGTAGCTCTCGGCCCCTCGTCGAAGTAGAATACTCTGTCGGCATTTCTGGTCATATCCTCCAGGAAAGTATCAGTTCCAGGTGAGTAAAGCAGGACTGCGGCCTCTTTTGCAGCATCATGCAACCCTTGGGAGACGTACTCGATCATCCCTTCGGCGTCCTCGTTGAGCAGGGGATCGTGCTCTATGATGATCAGGGAGTGACGGGCCTCTTCAAGAAAGGTCATGAGCTGAAAGACTGTGAAGGCCCGGCGGATCTCCAGGTCCTGGAACTTGCGGTCCATCCGGCTCAGGATGCTGGAGTAGTTGCCGCAGATGTAGAGGACCTTGAACCGCTGCAGGTTCAGGTGCGGTTGAGGGCCTTGGCGAACATCTCGTTTGGAGCTACCAGGGCGTTGAAGGACCTGGGGCGGAGAGAGACTGAAGAGTGAAGTTCGAAGTCCATACTATAGGCGGGAGGCTTGGAGGATTAAAGGGGGAGCTGGGCGTGGGGCGAAGGTGAGAATCTCAAGCTCCGAACCAGGCTGGAGGATCTCATAGTATGGAAATTGAGAAATCAGAGAGACTTATCAGGATCAAGAACCTATACCCAATGAATGTCTTCCAGGAGAGAGGGCGACAAGACACGCAATGTCTACCTGGAGAGCATCAGGAAGATGAATGCAGAGGCTGCGCTGCTGAAGGTCGGATGGATGAAGGGGGATGCGCTTGGAGCATTATCTTTCCAGCACATCTTCAAGAGCCACAATCAGTGGCGGTAGATCGTCTTGCACAGTTTTCCAGAGAATTTCCAGGTTGATGTCAAAATAGGCGTGGACCAGACGGTTTCGCATGGAGATGATATCCACCCACGGAATTGTAGACGTTAGCTCTCTGGTTGTTTCTGATACCTGGTTAGCTGCCTCGCCGATGATCTCAATCTCTTTCACCAGCGACAGCACAAGCATCCTATCTATATCCAGGCTTGTACGGGTACGACTCTTGGTGAACGCCATCGCCTCATGCGCAGCATCGAGCATATGTCGCAGGCGGACTTGGTCATCCTTGTGCATACTGAACCTCTGCCTCTTTCAACACATCATCGCGGAAATAGCGGCTCAGATCCTCAGCGGTCCGCAGATCAATCCTGCGACCTTCGAAGATGATGGACAGCTCCCGCTCCATTCGAGAAATACCGAAAAGTCCAGGAAAATGTCCGGGCTCGAAATCTGCCAGTACGTCGATATCGCTATCTGGGGTGAAATCCTCTCTTAGCACGGACCCGAAAAGCGCCAGTCGCCGGATATGATGTTTCCGGCAAAAGGCTGCGATGCTCTCTTTATCAACGGATATGTGCGCCATCAATCCACTTCCTGAACCTTCATTCAATCGATTCCCGATTGTCCACGACCTTGGTAGCGATTCGCCTATGCCTTCCCAATTTGAGTAGCAGAAAGCCCATTTTGCGGGTGGAACTCAATCGGCGGCTACAGCCTGAAACAGTCTCTATTTCGAGCCATCAATCGTTACTTTTACAAGATTGCCCGCCGGAAGTTTAAATGTATCTTCTGGATTTGCTCAGCAGAATTTTTGCCGACGCAACGAACTCTTGCCGACCTGGTCGTTGTACTGGTGCAATTTGTAGGTATCCTGGTAGCGATCGAATCTCTTCAAGCTCTGCTATTATTATAGGGGCCGCTAGTATTCTCCTAAGACTGCCCCTTCGTCGCAACAATACAGGATAAGGTTTATGAAGAAAGATCCTGAGGTTGCTTATCGATGCCAGATCAGCAAATCCAGAACCATTAATATTTATCCCTTCAAACTCCTTTTATCAGTATATGCCCAAGTTAAAGTCTCCCAAACTTGAGATAGCGCCTGCCGAAGAAGAAGAGTCCCTCGAACCAATTCCAAGCCATCTAACCTGGTCAGGCAGCATCAGCACCGGCCTGTTCAACATTCCAGTAAGGGGCAATCCCCATCATATTAGAGAGGAGATTAGCTTTCGTATGCTGCACCAGAAATGCAAGACACCCATCTCCTACGAGCTATTTAAATAGATTAGAAATAATTAAAATTAAAGCCGATTTC
>CAVWIG010000042.1:0-59609 GCA_963754945.1 Methanotrichaceae archaeon | reverse complement strand
GCCGTCAAAACCAAAGGATCTATACTAATCGATGAAGCTGTCTATTGCGATTATGATAGTGCTTAATCCAATGAGTTACACTTAACATGTGATTGGACCAAGCGATGCATAGCGATCATTAGATTCAAATTTTGGGTTAAACACTATAGTTCAATCTTTTGGTGCTCGACTATAAATGCATTAAGCCGAGGGAGCTGAAACAGTTGATATCCCTCGGCTCTTCTGAACTTTCTATCTATTGCTAGGGCAACCATTTATGATGAAGACATTGATCGTAACCCCGGAAGTGCGGTTGCTCTGCGTCATATTCAAAATTCTATCAAGGTATCTTAGCGTGGCATCAGTCTCCGAACCAGCACCTATCATCGCCTGTTTGGAGCTTGGCACCGATGGAGCGACTGGCGCCTGAGGTTGGACTGTGAGTTTAATGCTGCTGATGTCAAGGTTGGGCTCCACTTTTTTAAGGATTAATGCAAATTCAGACTCTGATTTGTAGCCTATTTGAGTTTCAGCTAGGGTTCCATTCTTGAAGATCATCAGGGTTGGATAGGCCGTGATATTATACTTATTTCTGGTTTCGTTATTCTTTTCTGCATTGACCAGGCCGAATGCCACCTGGCCTTTCAGATCAGCCGAAAGCCCTGAGACTGTGCCGTTCATCCTCTTGCAGTAGCCGCACCAATCTGCATAACTCATTAAGACGAAGAAGGAATATTTATTAAGAGCGGACTGTAGGTTGCTGTCGTTTACGAGCATCGGCAAAACCGGTTTAGCTTGGCCGAGCCCGGCCAGTGCGATCTCCCCTGGCGGAGCTATTATTTGAGGCTGAACGACCAGATTAACGTGGCTGACGTCCAGACCGGGTTTGGATTTCTTAAGTAAATCCACAAGCTCCAACTTCGACCGGAACCCTACCTGCTTGTCAACAAGGGTTCCATTCTTGAATATCAAGAGCGTTGGATACCCAAAAATTCTGTACTTATTCTTCGTCACATTATTCTCTTGAACATTAATCCGACCGATAGCCACCTGAGCATTCAGTTCGCCGGAAAGCTCGAGAAGGGTCGAATTCGCAACCGTGCATGGTCCGCACATTGGAACATAACAATCAAGGACAAACAGAGGAAATTCTTTCAGCACGTTATTGACAGTGCTGTCGTTCAACTCCGAAATACGGGTGAAGTTACCAGAATCTGCAGCGACCATGGAGACTGTGCCAAGAAGAGGCAATATCAGAAGTATAGCAAGACACATTGAGATCCGATCTGTAGACATTTCCATCCTCCCTTTTACAATACCTGTAGAATCATTAGATAGTACAAGCTATTAAAGATATCCGAGAAGATCATTCGTCCCTAGACCCACATCTGAATTGTTTTTCAGATGTTTTTATTCAAGATAGCACGATAATACGCTTAAATAAGATACTTGCGGATAAATGGCCAGCCGCACGATCTAAAACAGTTGCCGCAGGTGTGAAAGTCAGCGTGCTGGTTAGTGCCAAAGCTAATGGCCCAAAGAGCATTTCGATTATTCCAGAGCGTATGAATGATATAAAGACATTAAGGATTGGATCATGGATACGGGATCGAATTATTTTAGTTGACCTGGGTTTTTATAAATATGCATTATTTTCTAAAATTCAGAACAATGGAGGCTACTTTGTATCTAGAATGAAATCAAATGCCAATCCAGTGATTTTAGGCCTAAACAAAGGATGCAACCTTGTTGAAAGCAAAATAAAAGGGAGAAATTTGGCGGAAATATTAAAAGGTCTAAATGGAGAGAAATTAGATTCAAAAATAGAAATTAAGTATTATAAAAACAAGAAAGGAGCGCAAAGGACAAGTAGTGTTTGCAGCTTGTCCTGTCCATACTCGCTTTGCCCTTTCCGGTAAGCTCCACCGAGCACCCATCGAGAGTACCAAACCTCACCCCAAGAGCAAAGCCCTGACTGGGGAAGCTTCTGCACCTTTCATCTTCAGTGGAGGGCATAGGAGGGTGTAATCTCCGGAAGGCACATCCATCAGGTTGATTCCTTCGAGGATCAAAATTCCTTCCTTCAACAGCTTGTAGTGCACAGGAGCCATTTCGTCTCCGTAGCGATCGATAGATATGTAGTCGATTCCAACTAACCCAGCCCCAAGATTCACGCACGCGTCGGCAGCCTCTTCCGACAGGTACACAAACTTCTCCGAGAATATACCGCTTCTGGACAAACCGCTCTTGGAGTTTGTCGTCTTGAAGAGCAAGGCGTCGCCCCTTTCCGTCTTCAATCCGTCCAGAGAATCGGGCTTGATCGATTCTACGTCTTCGACATGGATCACATGGGCAGGAAGTACAAAGTTCTCAGGAGGATACAGGTCAATAGTCTTTGCCATTTCCAGATAATGAGCTGGTGCATCTATGTGGGTTCCAGAGTGTGCACTGAGCGTCAGGGTAGAAAGGTTGTAGGCTGCTCCGTATGATATCGATGAGGCTTCCACTCTAGTATAAGGATGATCCCCTGGGTAATCGGCATTCTCCGATCCCAGGAGGACGCTTATATCGTATAATCTCTTGAATCTCATGTTATCCAATCAATCTTCTCAGTCCCTTCAACCAACTTCGAGATACAAATAGTCGAGATGCAGGATTAAGGGGAGCACTGTCTATTCATAAACCGAGATGATCGTACTGGCTTTCAGCCCATGCTCGATCCGCCTGCTCCCATTGTCCCGTCTCCAACAAAACCAACTCCCAACGACTCCGGCACGTATCCTGACATGGAATGAACGTCAACGTACTTTGGATTCCCTAGCTGCTTAGGCTGGGTCTGGCCGGAAGATGGAGAAACGTCTGAAGGAGCTGGCGCTGAAACGGATGCACTGATCGACGGGTGTGCCATGTTGATTGGTTTTGCTGGCGAATAACCGGACAGGTCTCTGTTAATAAGCACTGCTTTGAACAGGCCGCTATCGACGTTCCCAATATCATTCGACTTCACAAAAGAACCTGAGATGGATTCGTTCTGAAATGTGCCAGTAAACCTGGTAGAAGTCAGGGAGTTGTTTTCAATCGCTGTTGTGATAAGCTCCAAGCGTGCCATGTAGACTGAGCCCAGAACAACTGCATTCCAGCCGGAAGACTCTGATTTGCATGAGCCGAACAGATCCTCGCCAATCTGGTGCAGGACCATTGTGACCTGATCGGTGCCCTTCAGATTGATCGACCATATTCCTTGGATCTCTGCTGCTTTTCCTGCCGATAATGGCCCCATCGGGGCTGAATCGGACATTGCAGAACTCAACAAGGCAGGATTCTGTGACGGAGAGCTGTCATTCTGCCCGGCTTCTTTACCGGTGTTTTGGCATAGGGAAGACCCGGCAAACAATGTTAAAGCTAATAGAACGATGAGTATCCTCATTTCATAACCTCAATGATATTGTCAGTTAGCACTGTATCCTTCTCGACATGTACTTGTCGGATCTGCCGGTTAATAAGCTTTTGACCACGAAGAACTTGGATCTTGATATTGGGCTTTCAATTTCTTTAAGATACAGCCAATCGAAAATAGGTCTTAGGACGTGATCTTCTGACTCCTGCATATGTTTCTGCAGTTAGAAGTTCCGAGAAAAAATATATGGAATCGAGCCGATAATACAGAATCCTACAAAGACTTTTGGAGATGTTATGGAACAAAGATACATCGAGCAGGGCGCTCTTCATCGAGAGGAGCTTGTGGCCTCGAGTTGGATATCCGAAGGGAGACCCTCGATTTCATCGGTTTCGAGCTGAAAAGGATGAGAGAGATTGGAGTGGGGTTGGGACTGGATGACAAAGAGCTTGAAGACCACCTATCTCTTTTGGAGAAGGCTCTGCTTGTTGAGCAAGAGGAGGACTGCTACAGATTGACTCCAAGATGCCGAGCCTACCTGGATGAAGCCAAGGGTTACGAGTGGCGAAGGTAACCATGCGCAGTTAAACTATGGGTAAAATAAGAACCTAGCTTTGAGACTTAGGTAAGGTTGTAGATAAGAGTTTGAACAACATAGCGATCCTGTCATTATGTTCTCTGGTCAATAGACAAACTCTAAATAGCCCTTATCGAATTCAACCCTCGTGAAAAACCTCGGCACCATGGACAAGCTAGTCAGGGCATTCTTAGCAGAGCTTTGCATTATGATTGCCTTTTTCTGGATGGGAAAAGCATGGCAGATGGTGCTCTACCTTCTGGCGGTTGTCATGGTCTTCCAGGCAGCCACTGGAGTATGCGGGTTCTACAACCTTATCGGGCGTAATACCTGCGAGAGGATCAAGCGAAAGGACAAAAAACTGGTAGTTGTCACAGCATTGCTTATGGTCCTCGTAGCAGGAGCTGGAAGCTACGCCAGCATTATAATGACCAAGAACATCCTGAAAGGGGACCTGGCGTCCATCGAAGAGCCCTACAACCTCGCTCTTCTAAGCACCGAGCAGGATCTAAGGAATGAATCCATTAGTCAGTATGAGGTGCTGAACACATCGCTCGGGGCCTTTAATAAAAAATACTCGGACTACGAGCCGTTTGCCGTCAAGTTCGATGAAAAGTTCCAAGGAGATATGACGAACGTATCCACGATAGTCAAAGCATCGAGGCGGGATATTTTCACAGGCCTGCTATCAGACGCGCATGCCCGCCTGGCTGTAGGTAAGTCGTTACTGCAAAGCATTAAGAAGCGTGATAGCCTAGAATAGCCCATTATTATGGTTTAAATTTGGATCGTTTCAGATATTCTTAAAGATACCGATACTTCTTATATATCGTTCAGCAATCGTTTGTGATCATGTCTGCGATCATGATGGAGGAAGAACAATGGACCGAATTTGTCTCTTAACAGCGCTGGTGGTTCTGGTGGTGCTGACGGGAGCAGTGGAGGCTTCCGTGTCGCACGTCTCAGAGCAGTGCGGCAGATGGACAGTAAGCTTCGACTGGTCAGATGCTGATGGCTACTCGAAGAGCGTTTCGCAGGCTGATAACGAAGATAACAAAGTAAAGATCTACACCGATACGTTGACGCTTAAATCAGATGAAGATCCCCTGAAGACGATTAAGATAAGCATTATGAAGTACGCAAAATGGAATTCAAGCATTGCAAAACTATCTAATTTGATGAATCTGGCCAACAGCACGCTGATTAAATCTGGTTCGTGCAAGGATATTCGGGTTAATACCGGAGAAATTAACGGAAAAACTGGAGTATTCGGCAATGGTTTGGGTTGCAAGAGCGACAGTATATTGCATGTTGCGGTTTATTGCGTTGATGGCTCAAGCCCTGCTATAGTGCCAAGCACATTAGCAATAATACTTTCAACTTATGACCAGGAATCTACCGATCGCCTGGTAAATTCTGTGCACATAGATTAAGGTACAAACATCTGGATCTAAGACGTTCGAATCTAAGAGGACTCCTATTAACCCCCGATTCAGTGCAGGCCTATATTAATGGTTTATAAACAAGGGAATCATTTGAGTGAGTTTTTAGGAGTCCTCCTAAGATCTTATCTATATTATTATTTGAATAACATCTCGCAAATGTAACCTTGCGTTGAAGTCTGGATCTGTTTATTATTGGGTGTTTTTAGCGCAGGAGAACTGAATTTTCCGGGATAGAGTCTATGTCTTCTCCAGCTCTGCCAGCTTTTCCAGTGCTCTAGGCATCCACTCTTTCTGCGTTTTGTTGTTCGCTGCTACCTTCAAATATCTCCGCCAAGAATCGATGGCTTCTTTCTTATCGCCTCTCGACCCTTCAGCCACTGCTTTGTTGAACCATGCCTCAGCGTACTTGGGATATTGCTTAATGGCTTCATCAAAGGACTCTATCGCTTCATCCCAAAGACCTAGGCGATCCTGGCAGATGCCTTTGTTGTACCAGTAGAAGGCGTGGTTAGGATCAATCTTTATAGCCTCATCTATGCATTTTATGGCATCTTCATAGCGACATAAGGAGAGAAGAGATATGCCTTTGTTATTCCAGGCTTTTACGTTCATAGGGTCAAGTTCGACTGCCTTTTCGAGACAATCGATGGCTTCCTCAAAGCTGCCCTCGACCATAAGTGCAACACCTTTGTTGTACCAAGTCTTCGGGTCGCTGGGATCCTCATAGCCGCGGGAAGGCTTTCTCAAACCAAAACCCAACAATTCTTTAAGACCTTTCATCTTCAATCCGCCGATCTAGATGGTTCCTCTAGCAGATAAATGTTTCACACAGCCGTTCCCCTCAACTCTTATTGATCCGAGAGCTTTCGGTCTCAATTTGACAGAAACATTCAGGAAGAACTGGAATCAAAGACCGAAAAGGATATTTAGGTTAGAATAGATTTATAGGTTAAAGGAAATATTCGGTTAGATGCGAATCTTAATTTTGATATCTAAATTGAGGAGATAAAAAATGCCGGAGTTTGTAAACCCCTTTAGCGGCAAGGTGGCAGACCGCCAGCTCACACTAGGAGAACTGGTCCGAGCCCTGCGCTTGGACCTCGCCGCAGAGCATGAAGCAGTCCACCTTTATCTGGCCCACGCCGAGTCCACAGATCATCCTCTTGCGAAGAAAGTGCTAATGGATATCGCAGACGAGGAGCGGGTCCATGCTGGTGAGTTCGCACGCCTTATAAGCATCCTGACCGGAGACGAGGATGCTTTCCTGGCAGAAGGAGCCCAAGAAGTTGACCAGATGGCAAGCGATCTTTCCAAGACTGTAGATGCTCCAGCAACCGTGAACAAAGAATCAACAATAGGATCGCTGAAAGAGTAGTTTGGTGGTAGTTATGGATAACAAATACTTAGGACGGGAAGATGCACCCGTTGGGGAAGAGATCTGGAAGGTCCTGGACGCAACGATGACTGAAGCTGCCAAGAGCGTTCTGGCTGGCCGCCGTCTGCTTCACGTGGAAGGACCGTTTGGCTTAGGGCTTAAAGGTGTGCCTTTACAGGACGTCAAGGGAGAGAGCGGCATTATAACCAGCTCCTTTGTGCCTGTCAGTTTGATCCAGAAGAGCTTTGTCCTGAGCAAGCGCGATCTTGCTGCAAGCGAGCAGGAAGGGCTGCCCTTCAACACCGCTCCTGTGGCGGCTGCTGCATTAGATTGCGCCCTGCTTGAGGACAAGATAATCTTCCAGGGCGCCCAGGGATCGCAAGGCCTACTGACAGCTTCGGGAGCGGCTGAGCTCAAGCTTTCCACCTGGAAAGAGGTAGGAAAGGCTGCTGATGAGATCATAAATGCTTTGACCATGCTTGATAGTGCCGGATTCCACGGTCCTTACAGCCTAGCTTTGTCGCCGGGCCGCTACAACCTCCTGCTCCGCCGCTATCCGCAGGGTGGCACTGAGATGGACCAGATCAGATCTATGACGGATGGTGTATTCAAGGCACCTATCCTTGACAGCGGCGGGCTACTGCTCGCATCCGGACGACAGTTCGCTGCCATAGCTCTGGGCCAGGACATGTCTGTAGGGTACATAGGCCCAGCGAGTGAGGACCTGGAGTTCTCAATATCCGAGAGCCTGGCCCTGCTGATCCGACAGCCAAAGGCAATATGCATGCTCAGATGAGCGAAACGGCTGTTGTGGCTAAGCCATATTCATCAACCAGCCTTTTGGGTAAGGAGATCTGAACGGAGCTGTTTAGTTTAGTGTGTTAGAGCGGCCATACGTGGCCGCGCATTTTCAATTTAGTATTTTCGTCCCAGTACTTAGTCGTAGTACAAGAGCACCCCCTCTACCAGCAAATTAAAACTCAGCAGTGCATCCTGCAGCAGGGGAGCAGTTATCACTATGAATATATACGTCAGCGTCGTTTTGTCGTTCACCCACTATGATCCTAAGGATAATCGCTGTTGGCAAACTTAAGGAAAAATATTGGCAGAATGGAGTAGAAGAGTATGCCAATAGGCTCCGGCCTTATGTTCGTCTAGAGCTTGTAGAGGTTCTCGAAGCGAGAACGCCCGAAGGAGCTTCGCAGGCTGAGAAAGAAGGGGTGATGGAACAGGAGGCTGAGACGATTTTGGAGAGGCTGAACAAAACCGAAACCCTGACGATCGCCCTCGACAGAAAGGGCAAATCTATCGACTCCGAGGAGCTAGCAAAGTTTTTGGAGGTGCAGATCCTAGAAGGGCGCAAGGAGATTACCTGGATCATCGGTGGCCCGTTGGGACTTGCACCTTCTGTGATAGAACATGCCGATTTAGTCCTATCCTTCTCTAAACTGACCTTCCCTCACCAGATGATGCGCTTGATCCTACTAGAACAGATCTACCGCAGCTTCAGGATAATGCGCCACGAGCCGTACCACAGGTGAGGAGAGAAGATGCGCGTTATTAAAACTCTCTAGGTAACTCCGACAATCATCGAAAAACAGTGAAAATCTAAATTCCTTCCTGGATAACCGGGATTCAACGACTTAGGCTGACAATCGATTTTGGAGGTGAACTTACCCCCCCAAATTCGACTGTGATTACAAGTTCCTACCTAAGAGCTGGTTGTTGCTGACTTATGCAGTGGATGGTTCCGAGGCCATACACCAGCTCCCTGCAATTTATCCCAACCACTCTTCTCTCAGGGATCGCCTCTTGAATTATCCTCATCGCTCTCTGGTCGTTTTTATGGCCGAAATTGGGCACTAGAACAACGCTGTTACCGATATAGAAGTTGGCGTAGCTGGCGGGCAGGCGTTCATCATCGCCCACAAAGCCGGGCATGGGGAGCTTGATCACCCGAAGTTCATTTCCATCCTGATCCGAAGAGGCGCAGAGGATCTCGTAGTTCTCCTTGAGTGCTCCGTAATTTTCATCCGCATCGTCCTCCTCGTATGCGCATAAAACAGTGTTAGGTCCCACAAACCTGGCCACGTCGTCTACGTGGCCGTCGGTATCGTCACCGGCGATGCCCTCTTTCAGCCAGATGACCTTGTTTGTGCCCAGGTACTCATGGAGGTAGCTTTCGATCTCTACTCTCGAAAGCTGTGGGTTTCTGTTCCTGTTCAGTAGGCACTGCTCTGTAGTCAAGACAGTCCCTTGGCCGTTGACGTCGATTGATCCGCCTTCGAGAACTATGCCGGGCTGGAAACATTCCAGCTTCAGCTCCTCATTTATCAGACACGGTATTCTGGAGTCTTTCATCAGCAACGTGTACTTTTCGCCCCAAGCGTTGAAGATCCAAGCAACCATTGCCAGCTTATTACTGGCCCGGTTGACAACGAAGGTAGGGCCATAGTCCCTGAACCAAACGTCGGCATAGTCGATCTGGTGTAGCCGGAGAAGTTGCAGATTTATTCCAGCATTCTTGAGAAGATATACAACTTTTGTCATCATCTTCTCGTTGGTGACCAACAAGTTGACAGTCTCACTATTGTGGATAGCCTTAATTAAGGAAATATAGGCCTTCTCCACTCGATCGATCTCCGGGAAGCTGTCCAGATCGTATGGCCAGGAGAGCCAGATGGCATCATGCCGCTCCCACTCGGCAGGCATATGGTAGCCGAGCCTCAGGGGAGTTCCTCGAAGGCATAGCCGACTGGCCAGATTGAGTTGGTCCGTTGCGGCTTGACAATGCTCTGGCCTTTTTGCCTCAATCAGCGAGCCATAGGTCTCAGGCCGCCTGTTCCTGAGAAAGCCCCAACCCTCCTGGACCTCACTGTTCTTGTCCAGGTCGATCTCCACGACCAAGACCTCTTCGTCCTTGTCGCTTGCCCGCTTGATGACCTGTCCAAAGGAGTCACAGACAAAGGAACTGCCCCAGAAGATCAGGTCTCCCTCCGGGCCTACTCTGTTCACTGAAGCAACGTGGACTCCGTTAGCTATGGCGTGTCCCCGCTGAACAGTCTCCCAGGCATCGTGCCAGTCTCCTTCGGGCGGCATCCCTTCTCCCTTGATCCAGCCGATGGCCGTGGGGTAGAATATGATATCTGCGCCTTTTAGAGCAACGATCCTGGCTGCTTCAGGGAACCACTGGTCGTAGCAGATGAGAACGGACAGGCGGGCATAGCGTGTGTCGTAGACCTGGAAATCCAGGCCGTCTTTGAAGTAATTCTTCTCATAAAACAGGGGATCGTGCGGGATATGCACTTTACGGTAGGTGGGCAACAGCCTTCCACCAGCATCGATGACTGCTACGGAGTTGTAGTAACTGCCTTTATCATCTTTTTCAAACAAGGGAACAACGATCACTACGCCGTATTTTTTGGCGAGGACCGCGAAGGCATCGGTCGATTCTCCCGGGATAGTCTCAGCAAAGCACGTCGCGTCGGTGCGCTCCGCTTGAGGGAAATATATCGTCCTGTACAACTCCTGGAGACATATTATCTGCGCCCCTTTGGCAATCGCTTCTTTGGCTTTAGCCAAAGCTCTATGCAGGTTAAGGTTGGTGTTCTCCGTGACGGATGTCTGAATCAGACCGATAGTGACTTTGTTCATCTTTTCTCACTTTGGACCAGCAACAAAGTGGTTCTTGGTTTAACTAAATAACGATTCTGACTGAACGTTAATTGGTTAGATCTATAAACCAATTTTTCTGCAATCCTATCCCATCCGTACAGTTTCACTCACCCAAATTGATGGTGAAGAATTAGATTAGAATTAGATTAGAAGTCGATTGTAAGTAGATTGGAAGTCGATTGTAAGTAGATTGGAAAAAGGCTAAAATCAATATCCGAAGTTAGCTAATGCCCTTTGATTTGATGTACACTAACTCAACACCATCAGTACCATCTGGATTCCGGCAATAATAGTCGCTACGATGAGCAGCATTGTAATACGGCCTGACCATCGGTGTATGATTCGTATTCTCTTGTCCTTTATCCTGAATTGGGCTATTCCTAGTATTGGAGTAGCTACGATAAAAACGAATGTACTGGCTCCGAGATACGCGTGTGGCTCTTGTACAAAGTATGTCTCCATGTACCTAGAGACCATGTATGATGCAACGGACAGTCCAGCTAAAACAGAAGCAGCACCGAAAAGAACCATTTTTTTATGGAGCGAGATCCAATCTCTCTTATTCTTTCGATATCTTGCAGCAAGAACCCCTCCAGTCAGGGCAACACTTCCGAACTGAAACAAAGATCAAATGAAAAGGCCAGGGCAAAGGCAATTGATGACTTTGTGCATGAGCATTGCTAGCTTCTTCAGACGGGTTGTGCGCAGTAGCAGTATCTAATAAGACAATGGGATATAGGGATGAAATGATCGATATTGACAATATCACCCTTAGCAAATTCAAAGATGAACGTTTCCCAGGCATGATCTATCAATCCTTAACATCGGAGTATATCTCTTGTTCTACTATTGAATGACTCCTTGTTACTACTGCTTACACTACTTATTCTTGCTCGTTACTACTTAAATTCATTTAGATTTAACGATAATGATATAGCAGAAAAAGTTGGAATACAGAACTTGACTGCAGTGCGCTTGCAGCAGTTGACTGCATAGTTCCTATTCATCATTGCTACACAAAATAAGTAACATGACGTTGATGTATTTTGCTGGTATTGATTGTACAATTATAAACCAAAACGGATGTGCTTGATCTCCAGATACTCGTCCAGGCCGTAGTGACCAAGCTCTCTACCTAAACCGCTCTGCTTCCACCCTCCAAACGGTGCCTGAATCTCTGCTACGTTATTCACGTTGACGCCAATGCCACCAGCTTCTAACCTTTCAGCTGCCTTTATGGCCGTGGTCAGGTCATTGGTGAAAATGTATGCTGCCAAGCCATACTCGGTATCGTTGGCAAGGCTAATGGCCTCATCCAGATCCTCGAAATGCATTATGGGAGCGACAGGTCCAAAGGTCTCCTCGCGCATCATCCGCATGCTGTGATCGACATTTTCAAGGACAGTGGGCAAGAAAAAGAAACCATTTTCGTATTCTTTTCCTTCAGGCTTGTGACCGCCGCACAATACCCTGGCTCCTTTTTGTACTGCGTCAGCGATGTGCTCCTCGGTCTTCTGGCGCACAGGCTCGCTGAACATGGGACCGAGGTCAATTCCGGGTTCAAGGCCGTTCCCAACTTTGAGCATCATGGTGCGATCGACCAGCTTCGAGGTGAACTCCTCCGCCACCTCTTCCGCTACATAGATCCTGTTAGCGCTGATGCATATCTGCCCCATGTTGGAGAAGGCCCTCTGAGCACAGGCCGACACGGCCTTGTCTATTGAGGCGTCACTGCAGACGATGAAGGGAGATTGGCCGCCCAGCTCTAGGGAGACGCGCTTGATGTATCTAGCGGCCCTCTCCATGATCCATCTGCCAGTCGCAGTCTCGCCGGTGAAGGCGATTTTTCTCGAGATCGGGTTTTCCACCAGCTCAGCGCCGACAACGCTGCCCGATCCATGGACAACGTTTACCACCCCGGGAGGCATTCCCGCATCATTTACAGCCTGAATAAAAGCTGTTGCCGCCAGCGGTGCAAGGCTCGGCGGCTTTGCCACAACGGTGCAACCCGCAGCAAGCGCAGGCCCGACCTTCCAGGCCATGAGATCCACTGGCAAGTTCCATGGAGTGATGATAGCCGCCACCCCGATGGGCTGCTTCACTACTAGGCTTCTGCTGCCTCGGGATGCTGTTGGAACCCATTGGCCGAAGTTACGTTTGCCCTCCTCGGCGTA
Source organism: Methanotrichaceae archaeon (assembly GCA_963754945.1). GTDB lineage: Archaea > Halobacteriota > Methanosarcinia > Methanotrichales > Methanotrichaceae > Fen-7. The sequence goes on along the minus strand of CAVWIG010000042.1, from coordinate 46,987 downwards.
GTAGTCGAGGACATCTGCTGAGGACAGCACTTCTCTTCTGGAATCCTTCAATGGCTTACCTTGCTCACAGGTTAGAAGAGTGGCCATCTCCAGAACGCGCTGGCGCACAAGTCTGGCTGCTTCGTGTAGGATTTCACCTCGTTGCTGACTGTGAGTCTCTGACCATATGGGAAAAGCGATCCTGGCAGCGTCCAGGGCTAGCTGGGCATCTATGCGGACCCCCACGGAAACCTCGGCTACAGGCTCCTTGGTGGCAGGATTGTAAATTGTAGCAACTTCGCTTGCGACGGAGTTCACTAGCTTTCCATCGATCAACATCTTCGAGCTGTGCATGAGACCTCGTATTTGGCGGATAACAAGTTGTCTAACCAGCCTATATCATAGCGGGCCCTTTTTGGTTTCGGCTTCTTAGTGCAACTGATCTTCCTGTGCCTAATCCATTTTGCGCTTTATCTTTGATAGGTTGCCATGGCTTGGCCCTGCTGCAGGATGTGTCCTTTCATGGCATTCTCTAGGTCGCTCTTGGTAGCGCCAGGATCCAGATCCAGCATCCTGTCCAATCCATAGACTCTGAAGTAGTAGCGGTGGGGCTTTCCCTTTGGTGGGCATGGACCCATGTACCCTATCATCCCAGCGCTGTTCGAACCCTGCACAGCCTTGAAGGGCTTTACCAGGGTTAGATTGTTTGGTATGTCTGCGGGCACAAAATCTGTAGGCTCGACGTTCCAGATGACCCAATGAGTGAACGTGCCCATTGGCGCATCAGTATCCTCCAATATTATTGCAACCGATGTCGCATTCAGCCCGTGAAACTCAATCTTCGGTGAGATGTCCCTGCCGTCGCAGGTGTAGTCCACGGGAACCTGGTTGAACCCAAGCCTAACTTCCAGATTTTTCATTTTTTCGACTCCTCCTTGGCACACAAGCACTGACGAAACAATCGCTAATATGGTGAGCGTAGTTATGTACTTCTTAGATGCTAATACTGGTATCATCGAATCCCAGCTTTCTATTGGTTGAACAACTATGTTAATTGAACTGTTTATGGATCGAACTATTTAACCTTGTTACAATATTGTTCTCCCGTCTTCTAGCGGTTCATGACAATTTGGAGAACAATTGGTTTGAGAGGGGTTCTTCTTCTTCAAAAAGGGCTTGATATGACCGAATAGACGCACTGGGTCAAATACCCCGAAAAGTGAACCTACTCTTGCAAAGCTGCATCTACGATTATTCTTATATTTTAACTAAGATATAAATAGTAGACTTTCATTCGACCATCAATGTTTCACATTGTTTTCATCTGTCTTTGACAGATAATCCACGATTTGGCCAAGGAGGTCATGGACCCGGCCAACTTCTGAGGAGCACAGGTCTGAAGGCATTAGAGGTAAAGCAAACAGTACGGCGATGTCCAGCCTCCTGACGGTATCAGGTCCTTGATGCCTTTTACACCATTGAATAGTGCTTCTGACGGCTTCGATGCTTTGCATGATATAGCTCATCTCCTCTGCCCTCTCATCGAGGGATCTTTCGGGGGCATCAAGACGCCAGGCTTCAATGATCGCTGTAGTCAACTTGCTTATCATGTCGTACGGTACATCTATCGCTTTGATCAGATCGACGATAAGGCCAAGCTTGCTGATCCTAAATTCTCCTTCCCTGGTTATCAGGTCCTTCTTTCCCAGAATTGCTCCGTAATAATCAACCTGTCCAAGAAGATCGCAGCCTAGCGGGATATATCCAAGGTTTGCAGCTTCACTCATCGTTCTTCACCTCACGTTGGTTCCGGGCTTCTGTCAGCACTTTCAAGGAAAAAACGAATTCGCCTAAATAGTGTTCGCCTGGATGCTTTTGCCCAGTTTTGACATTTCTTGATTTTGGCAATCTCGGAGAAAAGGTCGGGAATATTGAACTCAATACCGACTTGTCAGAAAAGGAAATGTGCAGGAGGTTGCTGTCCAAATTTTCCATATTACCCATTTGTGGAGCCCCTCGAGAACAAGCTCCTTGGGAACTTGTGTCCTCCTCAAGCGCAATCTTAGCCAGGGTCTCCCCAGGAATCGTTTTCACAATAGCAGGGTTCTCTATGATAAGCCATTATATACTTTATCTCAATTAACTATTTACCAATAATTCATGTAATTAATCTATATAGATATTCGATGGTACGATTCTTTGACAAAATATTCAGGTAATTACCAGGACTGTAGGAGACAATAAGGAAGAGACGATCTCATATCGTCGGTGTGTCACCATTGCAACTCCCATGCTTAACATCATTCTGATTTTATTTTCTATATACCTATATTTCCCGATCCACAGTCAAGCATACTTGCGTTGTCTAACGGACAACAGATAAGTTCAGTTCATCCCTCATAATGGCATTATCTAGACAAGCCTACCTAGGACAATTATCTGTAGGCTCCTCTTCAAATCACCTTGAAGAACCTCCAGGCTTCCTCGATGTGCATGGCTTTCATCCCCAGCTTAACCGAAGGTATTATGTCATTTTCGAAATTGTCGCCTATGTAGAGTACCTCTTCTTCGTTCAACCCCAGCGCTCTAGCTCCCGCCAGGAAGATCCTCGGGTCGGGCTTTTTAAAACCAAGATCCGAGGAGAAGATAACGGACTTGAAGTGATCGAATAGATCCAGATACCTCAGCTCGATCTCTGAAAAAACCCTCTGGCCGTTGGAGACTACGCCTAAAGGATACTCCCTCAGCTCCTCTAAGAGCCTCATGCTTTGTGGAAAAACCTGCAGCCTTCTAAGCGAGGCCGACCGGAAGGCTCTGGCTGTCTCTTCACCCAGGGTTGTCTTGTCTATATCCCAAAGCGAATGTTGTTTGCAAATGCCTTCGAACATTTTCTCTACCCTAACCTCGGGATGCTCTTGCCCGGAGCTTTGAGTCCCCAGCAGGCAACTTCCTTTGTACTCCTTCTTCAACTGATCAGGAGTTATCCTGACACCCTGATAAATCAGCCAGTTGCTGACGCATTCATAGGTCTTCTGGTCGTCTTCGTCGGTTACTATATCTATCAAAGTTTTATAGCAATCGAATAATACGCCCTTTATTCCCTGCAACCCTTCGCGCTCAATCATAATAACTCCACGATAATGATGAGATGAGGGAATTATGTATGGCCGAGATAAAACTGTTGGCTTCCACAGGTTTTACTTCGGCCGATGTGCTTAAATGTGCCTAAAAAATTGTCGTTAGTATCAGAGTAACCTTTGGTATTTCGGCTCCTAAAGTGATAAATGCTATTTTGGTTACTTTAAGAGCTTCCAGGCTTCCTCGATGAGCATGGCCTTCATGCCTAGCTTTTCTGATGGCACGATGTCATGCTCCATGCTGTCGCCAATGGACAAGATCTCTTCGGGTTTTAGGCCCAGCTTTCTAGCCCCCTCCAGGATAATTCTGGGGTCAGGCTTCCTGTGCCCGAATTCTGATGAGAGGATCACGAATTGAAAGTGCTTGCTCAGATCCAGGTACTTCAACTCTGACAGAGAGAAGACTGCTTGAGCGTTGGACACTATTCCCATAGGATATCCTTCCAGCTCTTTCAGAAGCTCCACACTCTGATGAAATGCACTGAAATGTCTAAGAGATGCCGCCCTGAAAGCGCGTGCTGCCTCCACTCCAACAACGGATTCGTTGATACCCCACAAGGCATGCTGCTTGCAGATCTTGCTAAACACCAGCTCGACTTTGATCTCTGGATTTTTTTCCCACCTGCTTTCCAGCTCTTCCTTTGACGTCTTTTTGTATTCGGCCATAAGCTCTTCAGGATCGATTTTAACGCCCTGATAGATCAGCCAGTTACTTACCTGCCTGTAAGTATCTATGCTCTCGTCGTCGGTTTTGATGTCGATCAGAGTGTTATAGCAGTCGAAGATTACGCCTTTTATGCCTTCAAGCTCTTTGTGTTTGGGCATGCAACAACCCCTTTAACGTGAGTATGGATAATTCTGATCATGGTTTTTATGTCTCTCATAAAGCACCGAGAATTTAGTCCAGATAACCTTATCAAGACAAACCGGATCCCTAATCAAGATCCCAAGCATCATATATAAACTATCAAGCCACCGTTAATTTATTCTGTAAGGTTATTCTCGTACACAAGTGAAGGTTTACGCCACTCTTGCCCGACCCATGAATGCAGGGTTACGATATGCATCTCTGAATTTATTGCCGGATCGAAAATCGAAGTTATTTCATAGAGCGGGATCTAGTTTCATATTTCCCGGATCGCTTGCTTTATTCCAGAAGTCTTAGATGTCAGGCAAGCTCAAGCGGCTCCCGAAGTCTCATATTTGTATCTCAGGTCTCTCATCAGCCCACACAGTTTTGTGGATGGCCTCGCTACATAAGGAGTTGGAACAACGATTTTCAACGATGAGCGGGGCATTTTGGAAACGCATTCTTCAACATAGCTCTTAGTCTCGTGAATGTTTTTCCTGGCCATAACGCGCTTACCCCGGGAGATCACACGACCCAACAAGGGAACGGCGTTAAGATCATTGCTTAACGCCCTGTCCTTCGATTCGCCTCCTGAATAATCTTGAACCCTTTCGTCCTCCAAAGCCAGAAGATCTTCTTTGTAGTTGCCCTGGTCATCCGTGAGCCTGTACGTTTGCTTAATTCCCGGGTAAGTCACTTTGTCGCTGGAAAGCTTGATCACCGGTCTATCATCGATTTGCACTAGCTTGTAAACGCCTGGAAGCGCAGCCACTGGCTTACCTGTAATCAGCTCTGTTCCGACGCCATAGCTATCTATTCTGGCTTTTTTGGCCACCAGCTCGGCGATCTTGTACTCATTCAGGTCGCTGGTGGCGATGATTTTCACGTAACCAAGCCCTTCGCTGTCCAGAATAGCCTTCACGTCTTTAGAAAGATCTGCCAGGTCTCCGGAGTCTATCCTGACAGCATCCAGCCGGTGACCCGCCGCTTCCATCTCTTTGGCGACAACAGCAGCGTTTCTTGCTCCCTGCAGAACGTCGTAAGTGTCTATGAGGATAGTCACATTCTCAGGGAAAGAGGCTGCATAAGCGCGGAAGGCATCAAGCTCGTTCGGAAAAACCATCACCCAGGAGTGGGCCTGGGTGCCACTAACAGGTATTCCATACCTCCTTCCTGCCTCCACATTTGACGTTCCGCGACAACCTCCTATGAAAGCGGCTCTGGCTCCCTTGAGACCGGCATTCGGACCTTGGGCGCGCCGCAGTCCGAAGTCCACAACTTGAGCACCTGCTGCGGCCCTGGCTATCCTGTTGGCCTTTGTTGCGATCATTGTCTGGAAGTTGACCAGGTTCAATAGGGCGGTCTCCGACAGTTGGGCCTGGATCAGCGTAGAGGTGACCCTGAGGATAGGAGTGTTGGGCGCTACTGGAGTTCCCTCAGGAACTGCCCAGACATCTCCACTGAACTTGATATCCTTACAGCAGTCAAGAAAATATTCGGGAAATCCCTGATCTTTGAGGTAACTGAGCTCCTCAGGCCGGAAGAAAAAGTCTTGGGTCAAAAAATCTATTGCGTCCTCTATCCCGTTGGCGATCAAAAATCCCCAGTTTTCGGGGAGGCTTCTTACAAAGAGATCAAAGGTGGCAGTTTTATTCTCTATACGGCTGTCGAGATAGCCTTTGGCCATGGTCAGCTCGTAGTAGTCCGTAGACAGAAGGCGATAGATTTCGTCTTGCTCCCTCATCTCTTCCAAGTCATCTTTACTGATATTAAATCACTTCTTTAATCGATAGCTAACTTTGACCGATAGCTAAGGAAAAACTTGTCTCATCAGGAGTCAAACGAGCGGCGGCGCACCCCGCAGCAGAGCTGACGGGGCATGCGTGGCGCCGCCGCATGAAGACGGAAACATATTAGCTGATCAGTTCCCAAGCTGGATTATGCACTTCATCCCCACAGCAGAGCTGTGGGGTATTACGATAAAATAATATTCGGGATTCTTTGTTTCGCTGGTTTTTGTGGTATGCCGGAAAAATAGTCTTGTAAAAGCCTTCGGGTCCAGAACTCGCAAGTTCGGACCCAGTCGTATTTGGCAATTCAGATGTACTGCTGAACCAGGTCGGCTGGTTCGTTTATTTTATCCTTTCGCAGGATCTTGGCAGCGGCGTTCTCGAAGTCTGTTTGGTAGATGGTGGTTCTCTCTTCTCTGATGGCGTACATTCCGGCCTCGGTTGCCAGCGCCCTGAGATCCGCACCGCTGGCTTCCTCTACTAGATCTGCGACCTTTCTTAGGTTCACTTCTTCGTCGAGGCTCATGCCCTGTGTGTGTATCTTGAGTATAGACTCGATTGCGTCTTTATTGGGCATGGGTATCTCGATGACTCTGTCAAACCGCCCTGGCCTGAGCAGTGCCGGATCGAGCATGTCCAGGCGGTTGGTAGCCGCGATTAGCTTGACTTCTCCTCTGGGATCAAACCCGTCCATCTCAGCCAGGAGCTGCATCAGAGTCCTCTGAACTTCCCGATCTCCGCTGGTGGCACCATCCAGCCTTCTCGCGCCGATTGCATCAAGCTCATCTATGAAAATTATCGCAGGGGCCTTATTCTTGGCCATCTCGAACAGCTCGCGAACCAATCGGGCACCTTCGCCTATGTACTTCTGCACAAACTCCGAGCCCACGACCCGCAGAAACGTCGCGTCGGTGCTGTTCGCAACCGCCTTGGCCAGGATGGTCTTTCCCGTGCCCGGTGGACCGTAGAGCATAACTCCCTTGGGAGGCTCAATGCCCACATGGACGAACAGATCTGGTCGTTTCAACGGCAGTTCCACTATCTCCCTTATCTCGGATATCTGGCTGTCAAGCCCTCCGATCTGGGAGAAGGCAACATCAGGAGCTTCCTCGACTTCCATGCCAAAGACCGCTGGATCTCGTGGCGATGGCAGAACACACATTACAGCAAAAGACTGTTGGTTCAATCCCACTTGCGTTCCTGGCTTGAGCTCTTCCTCGATGAACTGAGATAAGTTGACGACAAACCTGGGACCTGTGCTGCTCTTGACCATTACCCTGCTCTCATCCAGCACATCCACAACTGTACCTACTATCATCGGACCTACACGCAGGCGCTCCAGCTCGCTTCTGAGTTTTCTTGCCTCTCGTTCGAACTTGAGCTTTTGATTCTCGATGAGCCGCTTCTCTCCTTCAACGCGGTCCTTCTGCTCACGCAGCGCCAGATTTCGTTCTTCGAGCTGGCGCATGCGGTCCAGGATGTAACGCGAGAAATCCGCGCCGGCCTGTGACTCGTTCATCCCATCTCCGCTATCCATAACTAAAAGCTTATTAAACTCTGATCCCTATAAATGTTTCCGAGATGAGCGAGATGCAATGCGAGATATGTGGCGCTGAGATACCAGGAACTCCAAACAGGATAGTGATCGATCGCTCAACGCTGGATGTGTGCAAGAGCTGTGCACGATTTGGAAAAGCTGAGGATAAATGGACGCCCGTACCAAGAAAGGTCGTTCCGATCGAGCGCGCGTTTACTGCGAGAAGGCCTCAAAGTCGCGACCAGTTCAAGGACTTGGTAGAGATCGTCCCCGAATATGGACGGGTGATAAGGGAGGCTAGGGAGGGGCTGGGCCTCACTCCAGACGAGCTGGCATCCACAATTAAAGAGAAGGCTACCCTAATCAAGAAGATAGAACGACAGGAACTGATCCCAGAGGACAGGGTCAGAAAAAAACTTGAGAAAGAGCTGAACATCAAGCTTACAGATCAGGCAACAGAGGAAAAGGTGAAGTACCGCGGAGGAGCCAAAGGGCTAACTCTTGGAGACATCGCGGATATCAAACGAAAATGAAGAGATCCGAATCGATCCGAGAAGCTTCAAAGACGATAATCAGTGGCGGAGTAATAGTATATCCGACAGAGACCGTCTACGGCATAGGGGCTAGCGCGCTGGACGAACAAGCTATCCTGAGGGTTTTCCAGATTAAGAAAAGGCCCATGTCCATGCCCATCTTCCTTGCAGTTTCAAGCCTAGAGATGCTGGATAGGGTTGCTGAACTCAACGAAGGCGACCGAGAAATTCTGGAGCGACTCATGCCGGGGCCGGTGTCGGTTCTAGTGAGGAGAAAGAGCGTTGTCCCGGATGTGCTGACTGCAGGCGCACCTCTGGTGGGAATAAGGTTCCCCGATCACGAGGTTGCCCTGAGGATTATAGATGCCGCCGGCCCCATAACCTCTACAAGCGCCAACCGGACCGGCTCGCCGTCTCCTGCATGCGCAGAAGAGGTCTCCCCGGAGATAGCAGATAGAGTGGAGATGGTTTTGGACGGAGGAAAATGCAAGTTCGGCCAGCCATCCACCCTGCTGGATCTTACAAACAGGAAGATAGTCCGTCCTGGAGCAGAGCTTGAAAAGGTGAAAAGGGCGATCTCTTGAAGACCAGAATTAGAGACTTCATAGAGACCGTGGACGGCTGGATATTCGCCGTAGCCGATTACGCCCATCAGGATGGCTTTCGATGTCTTCTCAGGTATGTGCCTGATCCGGAGGGCAGTCGCGAAGCTCGTGGGATAAAGTACAGAAAACTGGACTTCGATGAAGCCTTTGCTTTCCTCAAGAGAGAGCGCCCTGATTATGTTCGCGACCTGCACGTTGTTCCCGAAAAGGATGTTATCAGGATTTACAGTCCGGCCGACGAGCTGCAGCGCGTCGCGAAGGCGGATTCCAGGTTGAAGAGAATATCGACCCTGCTTGCAGAGGGCGGAGTGCCAGAAGAGTGCGTGGGCATCACCGGGTCCATGCTCATTGGTCTGCAGGGTCCGTCTTCGGACATCGATCTTGTAGCCTACGGAAAGTCCTGGTGGAAGGCCAGAACAGTCCTGGCAAAGGCAAAAGCAGAGGGCAGCATCCAAGAACTGGACGAAACCATGTGGAGGCGGATATATTCCAAGCGGAAACCCGAGATAGGCTTCGATGAGTTCGTACTTCACGAGATGCGGAAAGGTAATCGAGGTATGATTGGAGGCACCTATTTTGATCTCCTCTTTGCCCGCGATTGGTCTCAGATCAGTCCAAGACTGCCTGGACAGGTTATAGGCAGGCGCAAAATCGTGGCAGAGGTCCTGGATGCCGAGTTCTCCTTTGACAGCCCGGCCATATTCAAGCTCAATCATGAGGTAGGCGAGATATTCTGCTACTCTCACACCTATGCTGGACAGGCACTTCCCGGCGAAACGGTAGAGGCCAATGGAGTGGTTGAGAAAACCCCTAACGGGCAGAGGTTGGTGGTGGGAACCACCAGGGAAGCCAAAGGCGAATGGATAAGGTCTCTAACTCTCCTGGAAGCCGGAAGTTAAAATAGCCACAAAATTCATTCTCAAACAGAAGAGGTCTTTTGATGTTGGAAGTCTATCCCTTTGACATAGAGATTGGACAGTACAAGGTGATGCTCAACCTGGCAGATGCAAGAACGATGGGTCTGAACCCGGGCGACAGGGTCCGAGTGAGAGCAAAAGGAGCCGCCGTTACTGCCATCCTGGACACTACCACCCAGATGATAAAGCAAGGACAGATCGGTATTTTCACCGAGGCCATGAGGGAGCTGAAGGAAGCAAAGATGGTGGATGTCTTGCCGGCACCAAAGCCCGCCTCTCTCTGCTACATCAAGATGATGATGGACAAGCAGAAGCTCAACGAAGACCAGATAAAAGCCATCGTCAGAGACATAGTTGATAACCACCTGAGCGATGTCGAGCTTTCTGCTTACATCACCGCCTCATACATCCACAACATGGACTCCCAGGAGACCGAGTGGCTCACAAGGGCGATGATCGACACCGGCGATAGAATACGCTTCGATACCCACCCGGTCGTAGACAAGCACAGCATCGGTGGGGTTCCAGGCAACAAAGTATCTTTGGTGATTGTTCCCGTGGTCGCTGCAGCTGGGCTCCTCATCCCCAAGACAAGCTCTAGAGCCATCACAGGAGCCGGAGGCACGGCAGACCTGATGGAGATCCTTGCCCCCGTTGAGTTCAGCGCGGACGAGATCAAGGAGATAACTGAGAGCGTAGGTGGTATCATAGCCTGGGGAGGTGCCACCAACATTGCGCCGGCGGATGACAAGCTGATCAAGGCAGAGTACGCTTTGTCCATCGACCCCTACAGCCAGATGTTGGCATCTATCATGGCCAAGAAAGGGGCAGTCGGCGCTGACGCTGTTGTAGTGGACATGCCTGTGGGACCAGGCACTAAACTTGCTACCTCTGAAGCTGGCAGATCTCTGGCAAAGGACCTCATAGACCTCGGAGAGCGGCTTGGAATAAGGATGGAGTGCGCCATGACCTTTGGAGGATCTCCGGTGGGAAGAACAATAGGTCCTGCTCTTGAGGTAAGAGAGGCCCTTGCCCTCCTGGAAGGAAAAGGTGGGCCCAACAGCCTCAAAGAGAAGAGCATGGCCCTGGCCGGAATACTGCTGGAGATGGGAGGAGTTGCTGGTAAGGGTGATGGCCCAAGGATTGCAGAAGAGATCCTCGTCAGCGGAAGAGCTCATAAAAAGATGCTGGAGATCATTGAGGCCCAGGGAGGCGACCCGAAAGTTAAGAGCGAGGATATCCAGATTGGGGAAAACAAGGAGGATGTGCTCTCGCCGATCAGTGGCTACATAGTGGCTTTCTTCAACAAGAGGATTATCGAAGTGGCAAGGCTTGCCGGTGCTCCGGCGGACAAGAAGGCAGGAGTTATCATCCACAAGAAGATGGGACAACAGGTCAAGAAAGATGAGCCGCTGCTGACCATCTGCTCCAGTTCTGAATGGGATCTCAATGCTGCTGTCAAGGATGCCAAGAGGATGATGCCAATAGTAGTTGAGGGGATGCTCCTTGAGCGGTATCCCAGGATAACTGAGATTTAAACGAATTAATACAAAAAGAAATTTAACGAATTCTAACACGCAAAGGAAAAAGCATGAAAGTAGCGATAACCTATCACGAGGACTTCGGAAGAGGCGGTTTCAGCGTTCTCAAGGAGAGGATAAGGCCGTCCTTTGAGGCGCTCATGGAGTCGGGGGTCGTAGACGGCGTTGATGTACAGGTACTCAAGCCCTGTCCTGCGCCTATCGAATTGGTCAGAATGGCACACACTTCCTCTCACATGGAGAGCATGGAAACAGACCCTTACAGGGACGTGGCAATTCTGTCAGCAGGAAGCGTCTTGATGGCCACGGAGCTTGTAGCCACCGGCCAAGCAGAATCAGCCTTCGCTTATACCGGAACTGCTGGCCACCACGCCTCACGTGGTAGCGCTTGGGGGTTTTGCTACTTCAACGATGTAGCCATAACAATTCTACGGCTGAGAGAGATTGGCCTCGAGAGGTTCCTGATCGTTGATGTTGATCCGCACTTCGGCGACGGCACACGAGACTTTTTCGGAGAGGATCCCGACGTGTTCCACATTAACTTTCATTCAGGCACAGGAGAAAAGCACGATCCTGCAAAGAACAACTACGACATAGGTTTGGGCTTTGGAGCCAGCAACGAGCAATTCCTCAGCGCCCTCAAGAGCTCTCTTGAGCTGGCGAAGGACTTCGATTTTCAGATCGCCTTAGTGATCTTCGGCCACGACTCCCACCAGGACGACTACGGCGGTTTCAACCTGACCTTCGATGCCTATCCCAGAATGACGCAGATGATAAAGCGGACTGTGGGGAATAGGGGGTTGGTCTATGTCCTCAGTGGTGGTTCATGCGCCCATGTTGCAAAGCAGGTCATACCTGACGTTGTAAGGGTCCTAGCTGGAAGGTGGCCGTCTTGAGGATGGCATGCACTTGCTATTCTTGTATCCTTGACCGGGCCAATTTCGAGTGTGATCTGGTCTTCAAAACGGAAGGTGAAAAAACGAAGGCAGTAGAAGAGTTGCTGGACTTCATGGCCTGCCATAAAGGAGGAGTGCCTGCGTTGGTAGGGACAGAGCGCGAGGTGATCATAAAGCGACGCAGCGACAATCCCGACCCGTACTGTCAGCTCAAGTCTGAAGAGAACAAGTTAGCCAGGAGCCTTCTGCCCGTGGCCAGGCAGTTCTACAAAGATTCGGAGAACAAGCTGGAGGCCCTCGTGAGGATCGCTGCTGCAGCCAACTCCATGGAGTTCGGGGTTAAAGGGCACGACTTTGACAACTCCACCTTTGGCCAGGTCTTCGGAGATACGCTTGCCGAGAACCTCCACGGAGACCTAGGTGAAGTAAAGAGCCGACTTTCATCCTTTGATAATGTTCTTTACCTGACCGACAACGCCGGAGAGGTGATCTTCGACCTCTTTGTGATCGAAAAGTTGAAAGATATGGGGAAGAGAGTGGTAATGGCATCCAAGTCGGAGCCGGTACTAAACGATGTTACGGCGGAGGAGCTATGCTCCATGACCGATAACGAGGTTATCACCACTGGGCCTGTGGTTGGCACGACTATGGAAAATATCAGCCAGGAAGCGCTTTCCCTGTTATCCAGCAAAGATTGGCTGGTGATATCCAAAGGGATGGGCAACTTCGAGACATTATCGGAGTTCGATGCGCAGCTCAGAGGCAGGCTTATCTATATCCTTAGGGCCAAGTGCGAACCAGTTGCCAGGGCACTGGGCGTACCAAAGGGAACCCTGGTGGCAAAGACCGTTTGATGAGTTCAAACGACAAGGGAAAATGCTGAAAGAAGTGCATTAGCAACGATCAGCGATAGTACATGTCGGTGTCCTGATAGCAGGAGACATCCTCGGGTTCTTCGGTTCTCAGACCATCGAGCGATATGTCCAGGCCTAGCAAGCTACATGTTGCTCCTAGAAGATTCTTGGATGCCTTAAGGTCTACAAGCTCCTCTCCGGAAGTGGTTCCCAGGATGCAATAGCCTCGTATGCCGTAAAGAGGTGACATACCGGCCAGCAGACCGTTGATGCCGCCAATGGCACCACTGCGCAGTATAGGAATGTGATTCTTCTCGAGCTCTTGGACCAGAGCAGGGTCACTGGCGGCTCCCACTACATTTTCCTTCGAGTCGCCTACATAAGCTGCAAGCGTTATCATGTCCGTCACTTTTAGGGATTTGGCAGCTTCCAGTATGTCCCCTGCCAAGGAGTACATCTCCTTAATCTCTAAAGGCTGTGCATCTCCGGAGAGGATGTACATGTCGCCTCTGCCCTTGGGCACCTTCAGTTCAGCCCGAAACAATTCTGCCAGGCCATCGTTGACCATAACTTGAGCAGGGAATCCATTGGAATAAAACGCCTTAAAAGTGCTGCATTCGAGGGAGGTTACCAAATAGTCAGCGGCTATCTTGCCCACGCTTCCAACGCCTGGAAGGCCTCCAATGCAGATGATACCGGAGCTAAACATTAGAAAGAGGTTGGCGTACACCTATAACATCTTTTCGCCAACCTCGATTTATAGCGATGTTTACTCTCCAACAGCCCTTATGATCCAGTTCACCGGCAAGGTGGTGTTGTTCTTAAGATTAATTCCTCCCTTGAGGAGCTGTCCAGTATCCCTTAGATAGTAATAGGAGTTTCCAGTAGCGTTCTGGAGCTCTGTGAGAGTTCTCACTATGTCACGGCCGTAGAAGCATATATAGAAATCACCGTTCATTGGTATAGCGGGAACTTCTATCTTTGCTGCTCTGTATCCTGTTGGCGAAGTGAAATACTCCAGTTGTGTATCAGCATACTGGTATAGCAACTTCAAATTTGCATCACGAATTTCAAGGCCGAAGATGCCCTGAACAGGGTATGCCTTGTTAGAGGAATTCCATCCATCCGTGCCAACCATCGCGACTTCTTCCAGTTTCCAACCGGGCTTTGGAGGCGTAAACTTAACAGCTTGCGCTATTCCAAAGACTCCAGGGGATGTGAAGGTAGCATTGATTATTGAGAGATTTGTTCCACTGTCCTCAATCAAGAGATTTGCTGTGGATGTTGTTTTCGTTAGTGCCGAAGCGTTTGACGGAGCTTTTGTAGCCGTCGCTGGTGTCGAGGCACCCAATCCATTGAAGCATAGTGCTGCAAAACATACTGCAGCTATTAACAAGACCATCTTTTTCAAATGATCACCTCAATCAGATAATAAAGCCTCTCCTTATATAGATAATGCTAGATAGAGGGAAAACATAATTAATTTAATAATCTAAAATAGATTCATAAGTATGCTAATACCAGTTAGCACCACAATGGATCAATAGGTTCATCATGTCGAAGGAAAGAAGATTTATCATTTCAAATATTCCTGCGTTGCAGAGTTAATCCAAGCCAAACTGCAGCCGTCATACTCCTCAACAGAGCCAGGCTATTTCAAAATAATAAGTCAAACGTTGCGTCGGCGGACCCGCTGCAACAGCGGGGCATGTTCCCGCCGACGCATAAAAATGCTCTACGAAGCTGAAGCATCCTTAAGTTGGACTTATATGCCCTTTATCCCAGCCACAGCAAGCTACAGGGTATTACGTTTTAAACCCACATGATTCGGTGACTCATACATGGAGAATGAAAATCGATATCGCACGTGACATTTTCATGGGAAAATAAAATAAAAGATCTATCGTGACCGAATTGTAAGTAGCAAGTTTACTACTTTATGACGAGACAGAGACTGTGATGGAAGATCTGCGGCATGGATTTTAATCCTTTGAAATCTACAAAATTCTCCGAGATCAAGATATCTTCCTCCAGATGGCTTATATTGATCAGCTCTTTGAGCTATCCGTTTCTGCCAGAAAAGCTTCTGCTGAGATGAATATGAGCTATAAAACCACTCAAGGCTTTGATCTTTGCGTGAAGCCATAGCCGAAGAACTCTCGAAATGCGATGAGAGCTTGAAACGGATCGTAGTAGTAGCAATATTTTTTTGTTTGCTATATTTTGTAGAAGTTAGAATCCACACGCATTTAAATCTCATCTCCGAACGTAAATTAAGGGCATCTGTCTCCTGTGCTAGTGCTCCTTATAGTATCAATAGACACTGAATGATATCCGATGCCATTTTCTGCTCTAAAATCCTCGATTATGAAAAAATAGTACAGAAAGTCCCTCACTGCATTATCTTGGTTACGACAAGCCTCCATTCCCTACCATGAAGTCCAGACGTTGTCCAGTAGCTCTCCTTGGTCACTACCCTTTTATTGCCTTCAGTGACTTGGAAGCTATAGTACCCATGGCCCGACCTCTCGGCCACAATCCTATGTCCCAAGTCCAGAAGACTAGGGTAAGGCTTGTAAAGCGGGTCTTCGAATAGGTACTTCCCTATCTGGCTTGCATCCCGATCGTAGGCAACTAGGCCATCTAAGTGCATTAACCAGAAGCTGTAGTCTGTAATGTTGCTTCTATTAGAGATATCAAAGTGGAGTTGGGGAGCTACCACGGCATTCAGCAACTTATCAGGTTCAATGATTGTACTGATGCCTCCCAGGAACTCACCTTGTGGTGAGAATACCGGATATGCCAGGGCCGTGCCGTTGTATCCTTCTACCAACAGGAACTGTTTGCTGAACGTAGGAGTCTTTGTCTTCAAGACATGAGCAATATGCTCCTGGCTGCTTATATCAGCCCCTTCGCCGCCCTTGCATCCTTTGCATTCGGCTACAATAATCGTCCCATCCTTACTGAAAGTAACTGCTTCGACCAGGTTTGAGTTAGTCTCTAACAGCTTGCGCAGAACTCCACGGGCAGCAGTTCCTTCCAACCCCGTTGTTGAGAGATTTTGAGCGGCATTTGCCACATCTGAATCCAAATCATTCAGGTTACCCTGCACATTAGCCTGAATCTGGAGTAACGTAAAGAGCATATCGGCCTCGGATTCTGCGGCAGATAAATTGCCGTTTGATACATTCTGGCCTGAAGCAGCGATGGCACAAAAAAACAGAGTGACTACAATCGCCATCGATGCAAAGCCGAATACGCTCCCTTTTGGATTTTTCTTTGTATTCATTTGTCTTCACTCCATACTTTATAAGATCATCCTATATGCCTCACCTTTCAAAGAACTGAAATTAATCTGTCTGCTTCTCACCCTTAGCGTAGATCCCAGAGCCCAGGAACCAGGTATCATCGACGTTCACGTAACTGCTTCAGCGCTTGAGTCATGTTTCTGGATGAATCGGGATAGATGTAATAGATGAAACCATTACCCATCCTGGCCGTATCGATAGCTTGCTGGATGAACTTGACCCCGTTGGGATCTTGGGCATCAATACGGTTTGTATCTACCAGTTTGGGCTGGTAAGGAAGGGCTAAGGTACGTCCTTCGTAGTCATAGGCAAAGTCTTTGTTGCTCTTTACGTAATCTATGGCTTGCTGAAACGACTGCACTATATAATCTGGAGTTTCTTTGTTGAAGGCATAGTAATAATCGGTCTGCCCAAGTACGAAAGCTATTTCGTAATCGCTAGCGTTTGCTCCTGACTCCTGAATCAGCCAAATGCCAGCTGCATCGCCATACGCCCAGGCATCAATGCTCCCATTCTGCAGCATCTCTATAATCGGCTTAGACTTATTCTCAAGCATCAGATCCTCCTTCTCACACCTTTATCCAGAAGCATTTGCACAGCGCTATCCTCATTGATGGCCCCTATCCTGAATTTTTTCAAGTCTTCTGTGGTTGCAATGCTAATATTCTTATCCTTTCTTGCCAATAGCACATTCCTTATAGGCCCAATTGGTCCTGCCCATTTGAAGAGCTGCTCTCTTTGCGGCAGACGAGCGGTCGAAAAGAGAACCGTATTCTTTTCATCCAGCGTCCTTTGATAACCCTCTGTCCAGGGTAGAAGCTTGATGACGTTACTGCTCAGATTTAGGCCCATTTTCTCCCAAGCCTTTTCGAGCAGATCTATCGAGATGCCTTGCAGCTTGTCATCCACCCGATAGTTGTAGGCGGAAACTGCTCAGTTATATAGGTTAGATCCTTAACTCATTCTCACGCTTTAAAAAGCTCATTCTGTTCCTGAAGTTGCTTGTTGGTCTCTCTTCGTCCATACTCTCAATTGAGGATTATTATCATTAGATTATTTAATTTTTCTGGTTAAAATGGTTTAGGCAAATTTGGATTAATTTCACGAGGGAGCTAAACACATACAAAAAAAGAAAAGAACGTTACCAAAGCGACCCTGAAGATTGTGGCGATGTTTACACTCTTACGGCAATTAAAACAGAGACACGATTATCCATCTGTCACCATGAAGGAGATCGATCAACCGGAGCTGCCATCAAGCTTTTCAAGATGGGGAACGAAGAAGGTCCATTCATTCTCCTATTCCTGTGTTCACATCCGATAACTGGGACCCCTTTGAAGAAGGACTCGTAAATGTCTATGGCTACCTGGAGACGCCTCATTACAATGGAATTGGACGAAAACCACTACCGATACTCATTCCTTATCCGAGCTTGAAATACGCACAGGTATGCAAGCAGAAAGAGAAGGGTAGAGTTGTAGAAATTCTCCAACGTGTCGTATTTGGAGATCCGGATGAAGTTATGAAATCCCTTGGTGTTGATTGGGGGCAAGATCAACACGGCATACATAGAACGCTTAATCTCACTATCCGCAACACTTTGGCAAGGTTCGTGCGCAGAGGTATGAACTGCAGCAAAGATCTCCATATGCATTTTCAAGCAATTGACTTTTTCCAGGCTTGGTACAACCTCGTCAAACCACACAAATCTCTGAGAACAGAGATCAATGAGGGAAGAAAAAGGTGGATGCAGCGAACTCCGGCAATGGCTGAAGGTCTAACTGATCACATATGGAGCCTGAGAGAATTGTTGACTTTCAGAGTGCCAATTCAATAAATGGCATACACGACCAATCCTTTTAATGCCTGAAAATAGTCATCGGAACTTTTGATACAATACGCAATTATAATTAGCAGTTCATCCTGTTAGCAAGGAAAGACGTGTAGGATCTTTCCAGTTCGAGGATAACCTATAGCTGCAGTCCGTTCTCCTGCATGTATTCCGAAAAAGTGAATAGTGCTGCGATCCTCATCCGGCATCCCAGTACTTCATCTGATCAACCTCCAGCTCAAGAGGCTCTCCCGCCTCGAAGGAGGCCACCCTTCGGACCCGTCCCACTCCAGCAAACTGGAGCTGGACCCGGGCAGCCTGGGCTTCTCTCTCCTCGTAGTAGTCTTCGCTGGACTGGATTACCCTGTGAGTTATCATCTGGATTCCCATTACGCTGGCTATCAGACCATTGGTGCCCAGGAGAATGTCCGGGGCGCTGGACTCGGTCAAGAATATCTTATCCCCAGGTTTGGCATTGAGCAGAACTACGAAGTTGTTGGGGCTTCTTATCTCAACCGTTCTGACCCTGGCGGCCAGGAGCTCCTTCATCACGTGTCTGGCAATTCCCGTTAGCGCGACGTAGATCATTTGCATCACCCGTACATTGGGAATTCTTTGGGCAACTGCTGCTCCTCAGGGGATGCTGCCTTGAGCTGCTGAGCGAGCTGGTGCATCTGGACCTCAATCTGGTCGGCCTGCTCTGCCAGCTTGGCTGTGCTCACACCAAGGTCGTAGATCTTGTTCAGCGTCTCCACTGCGGCAATGGCCGCCCTGGGATCCGGCTCAACGGATGCCGTCTCTCCCAGCAGGCAAATGGCTGGCATCTTTCTAATCCGGCACTCGTTCATTATGCTTCCGGTTATGCCCGTTATCGTTCCCAGCTCGAAAATCTCCGTCTTTTCCTTTATCCGTTCCAACAGGTCCTTGGTGCTTACGGCCCCAAAAACCCTGTGCTGTTCGCTCATCACTGTTATGCCGGCCAGACAGACCATCTCCTTTACCTTTATGGACTCGGCCCAAGAGACTATTTCTTTTCCTATGTCGTAGGAGGCCAGAGGATGTATCGGTATGTCTGCAGTTATAACCACAAGCTGCTTTTCAGCCTGCTCGTAAATCCTCACAGGCATGTTCACAATTCCGCCAAGAAGGACTGCCAGCGGTGGAAAGAACTTTGAGCTCATGGCCCCCAGGTAGGTCATGTTCAGCTCGTTTACAATGTACTGGCTGGCTATATTGCCCACGAGGCCTATTCCGGGAAAGCCCTCGATGAGGACAGGGTTCTTTACTGTCGGCTCGTTCTCCAGGATGACCTGAACATTGTCTTGATCCATAAGAAGTTATAGGGCTTTTCCAGAGATAAGTGCATCGCTCTCGGGCAGAATATTTTAAGCAAATCGCCCTTATCCGCCCATTATCCTGTTCGTAAAGTTTAATATTAGGCCCATTGAACGCTGATCTGTTCGATGAGATTGGTCGTAGGAAATTATCTCCTGTCCCTGGAAGAAGGTCAGAGCGGGAAATCGGGCAATTGGCGCAAACTGGCTGAGTGGCATAGATACCAAAGTCGGATCAGTATTAAGTAAGCAGTAATTGAAATATAATTGGGATTAAGATGACAAATTCATTTAGACAAATGGTGGATCAGGCTAAACAGGAAGGCAGAGTTTACCTAATGGAGCACGAAGCCAAAGCTATCCTTGAAGGTCAAGGTATTTCGACTACCGGATCTCTGGTCGCGAGGTCGGAAGACGAGGCTGTGAAGCTATTCCGATCCATAGGCTCTCCAGTGGCCTTGAAGATCCTGTCTCCTGAAGTGATACACAAATCGGATGCCGGTGGGGTTAAGCTGAACCTCCAGAACGAAGACCAGGTCAGGGAGGCATACCGCCAGATAATGGATTCCTTCAGGGACTGGACGGTGACTGGAATCTCTGTCCAGGAGATGGCAAAGCCAGGGGTGGAAGTGATCATAGGCGTGACCTTTGACTCAACCTTCGGACCGGTGATGATGTTCGGCTTGGGCGGGATTTTCGTTGAGGTTCTAAAAGATGTCTCATTCAGATCGATCCCCCTGTCCGATTACGATGCAGAGGATATGATCGAGGAGATCAAAGGCTACGCTCTCCTAAAGGGGTACCGTGGCCCCACAGCCGATGTTCCGGCTCTGAGAGACCTCTTGGTGAAACTATCCGATCTGGTCATGGAAAACCCGGAGATAAAGGAGATGGACTTAAACCCTGTCTTCGTTTATCCTCAGGGCTACAAGGTGGTGGACGCAAGGATCATCCTTGGGGAGCCGATGGAAAAAGCCAGCAGGGCTCTGCCAAAGCAGGACCTCCACGACCTCTTCTACCCGAAGTCCATCGCCGTGATAGGAGCTTCAGGAACACGTGGAAAACTGGGCTGGAACGTCTTCACAAATCTGGTCCGTCACAACTTCGAAGGAAAGCTCTACCCGATAAATCCCAAGGCCGAGGAGATCCACGGAATCAAGGCCTACCCGAAAATAAGCGATGTCCCCGAGCCGGTAGACGTAGCCATAATTCTTGTCTCGGCAAGCGTTACCCCTGACGTTGTGAAGGAGTGCTGCGACTGCGGGATAAAGTACATAGTCGTTGAGTCGGCGGGGTTCGCTGAGATGGGCGAGAAGGGCAGACGACTGGAGCAAGAGATGAAGGCCATAGCAGACAGCTACGGTGTAAGGCTCCTGGGCCCCAACTGCTCTGGAATCATCAACACTCACTGCAGCATGGTTCAGTCCATTGGGATCGTTGACGCCCTAGGCAAGGGCAGCATAGGCCTCGTTTCCCAGGCGGGAGTGTGCGCAGCAGGGATGCTGTGGGGGCTTCGCCAGATCATGGACTTCGGAATAGTTGCCACAATTGGGAACAAGCTGGACATCAACGAGACGGACATGCTGAGCGAGGTAAGCCAAGACAAGAACATAAACGTCATCTGCATGTACCTGGAGTCGGTCAAGGGCGGGAGACGCTTCGTAGACGTGGCCAAACAAGTTTCAATGACCAAGCCTGTGATTGTACTGAAGTCAGGGCGAACCGATGCAGGAAAGAAGGCGGTTACCTCTCACACGGCCTCGCTTGCAGGAAACGATCAGGTCTTTTCTGGAGTGTTCCGGCAGGGCGGGATAATCAGGGCCAGTGACTACGAACACATGTTCAACCTAGCCAAGGCTGTTTCCAAGCAGCCTATGCCCGAAAGGGACGGAGTGTTCATCATCACCTACGCAGGCTCTCTAGGAGTCATTTCGGCAGATGCTGTAACCGACAACGGGATGAGGTTGTCGGACCTTGAGCCTGCTCTGAAGGAGAGGCTGAGAGGCCTGCTGCCGGAGTACGTGGGCGGATTAAACCCAGTTGACTACACCTTCAGCATGGACGGAGAGACCGTCAAGAAGACCATCGAAATAGGCGTGGAGAGCGCTGATGTCGGCAGCTTCATAGTTGTCCTCCAGGCTGAGATCCTTGGATCTTATGTCGATTCGTTGAAGAGCATAGACTACAAGGGCAAACCGATAATGGCCTGCGTGGCCGGAAAGGAGTTTGCCATGGAGGATGTGATAAAGATGGAGAAAGCAGGCATCCCCGTGTACTCAACCCCTGAGCAGTGTGCCGATGCCATCTCAGTCATGTTCAGACATGCTCAGAGGATCAGGAGCGGTAGATAAAAGCAGAAGGTCCGGATTGATTGTCCGGATCTCTGTTGTTGAGAACCGAGTTATTTATTTTATCATCCAGGGAGTGTTCAGTGTGGCCGAACTGCTGCCTTGACCGATCCTAAGAGACGATTTGGACTCCGCGTACTTCAGGTTGTTCTCGAAGTTTCCACTGAAATCCATCAAGGGCGGGATGGCATCTACTTTCCCGGTGCTATTGACCGTTACAGTCGGATTCTGGGTTGTGGGCTGCAATGGGGCAGCGCTAGTGTAGAATCCCTCCCCGAGAAGCGGGAAGTACGGAGCGTTAATTATCTCAAAGGAAGACAGCTCTGTTGGCTTGAAGATCGGAGCAGTAAATTGGTACTGGGACCCTATCTGCAGGAAATCAGGCATCTGGTTCTCCCACATGGTTGCGCTAACCGTCGTTGCAATTGCACAGAGAATGGCGATTGTGATTAGGTATTTTATCTTTATCATGGTATTGTAGTTTCGTATCAGCGGAGGATTTAAGCTTTCGCATCAAGAAAAGCCGCGGGCTGTTTGCAGGCCTATTCTTGCAAGCCTATTGTCTGAATATCTTCATCACGCATCCGCCATCGATATCTTCCGACTCCATGGTCAATCCCAGCTCGGAGAATACTTTTCGCCAATGGCTCTCACGGCAGGTCTTGCAGTGTTCCTTGGCGATCAGAGTTGCGCCTAGCCTTGAGAATGTACTGGCCCCCTCAAGCAGAGCACATCTGCTGCGCCTTATCTCTGCGTGGCCAACGCCTTCCGCCACCTCCACATTGCTTCCGAAGAGGTTCTTCTCGTTGGTGGCTATAGCGAGAGCGATGTCCAAGGGCGAGGCCAGTCCGATTCGTTTGAAGATCGCTGCCATCTGTCGGGCTCCAAGCTCCTGGAATTCCCGGAGGCCTTTCTTTCCCAGCCTGCGGGCTATGTAGCCGCTGGTTCCGTAGAAGCTTCCCATCCACATGGCCACCACGCGCTGCTGGATCTGATCGAGAGGTATCTCAGGGACGTCGGTCATGCCCGAAAGTTTGACCGAGGGTGATATAACTCTTCCGTGGCCGGGCCCAACCGCATCTTGATCATCGATCTCGATCATTACCCTAGATTCCAGATCCTCTTCATATCCTTCTAAACGGCGGGCCATTAAATATTTAGAGCCTGTCGAACAATGAGGTAGTGAGGATTTGCATGGACTTCAAAGACTGCATCAATTTCGCCAACGAGAACAGGGTATCGTATGTGGCAACCTGTGATGGCGACCAGCCAAGGGTCAGGGCCTTTCTGATGTGGTTGGCTGACGAAAGCGGGTTCTATTTCCATACCGGCTCTTCCAAGAGCGTGTCCCGACAGCTCAAGGCCAACCCAAAGTTAGAGGTCTGCGTCTGCACTCCGAAGTTCGACCGGATGATGCGCGTGGCCGGAGAGGCCGAGTTCCTGGACGATCCGGCGTTGCGATTGAGGCTTATCGAGGAGAGGCCATTCCTGAAAGCCATTGTGAAAGGGCCTGACGATCCGTTGCTGACAATATTTCGAATACCGCATGGCGTTGCCTACTTCTGGACAATGGCGGACAACATGAGGGAGGGGGAGGTGCCGAGGATCAAATTCTGATCCTTCGGTACTGAACGAAACCGGTAAACTTTAGACGCCGGGAGTTCAATGTCTAATCAATGAGAGTATCTCTGATTCTCGCCAACCCCAAGCCGGGAAGCTTCAACCATGCCATAGCCGAAGCGGCTTTACAAACCTTGAGGCAGAACGGCCACCATGTCTCTTTTCACGACCTCTGCCAGGAGGGCTTTGATCCCGTTTTGCCCTACCAGGAGATTCCGAAAGTTGCTTCTTTAGATCCCGTTATCCAAAAGCATTGCCATGAGATCGCCCATGCTGAAGGAATAATAATTGTCCATCCCAACTGGTGGGGTCAGCCTCCGGCCATCTTGAAAGGCTGGATCGACCGGGTAATAGGCCCGGAGTGGCCTATGAATTTTTGGAGGGCGACAGCAGCGAGGGGGTTCCGCGAGGTTTGCTGCAGGCCAAAGCTGCCCTTGTCTTCAATACGTCTAATACTGCGCCAGAGCGGGAGCGAAAGATCTTTGGCGATCCACTGGAGACTCTGTGGAAGAACTGCATAGTATTTACAGGTAAAGTCTAGGTCAAGACCTTTCGCACTTAGGTGAATTTCGAAACACAAACGCTACCTCTCCCCAAGCCTTCTCCAGCAGCCCTCGATAGTACACCGCATCGAACTTAGATGCAGTTCTCTCTGGATCCACCTCCCACTTGCGGGCATCCCTGATCACGTAGCCTATCTCCATCCCTGGAGCCAAGGGAATTCCCTGCTTCATGTGAGCCTGCACAGCTGAGGCCTCAGCACATCTCCGGGAATAGTTCAGCCTGCTTACTCTTCTGTGGATGGCCAGCTCTTTGACATCGGCTCCGTCCAGCTCGTCCATGTATCTCCTGTAGACCTCCCGAGCTCTGGGCTCTATCCGTCTGAGGTCCTCCAGGCTCTTTGCCGCTGCTAGTACCTTGAATACTTCCTGCTGCATCTTATTGACATACTCAGGAGTGTCTCCTTTGCGGGCCATCACTCCCCGGATCTTCATCTTGCCAGTGTTAAGCCTGCCAAAGTAGCGGTTATAGGCACCTCCTCCGTCGCTCATGGGCAGGAAGGTGATCCAGTCGTAAGTGTCTACCTCTGTTAAAATCCCGGTCTCCCTCTTCACGGCCTCCTTGAACTTTGGTCTCGGCTCGGCAATAACCAATACTATGTCGCAGTGTTCATAGAAGAACTCACAAACCCATCTCCCTGGTAAGCTTCTGATCTGTAGCCGCTCCCGGGAGGTTTCAGTGATCCTTTCTTTGACCTAGATCTGGCCGAACTTGACTTTTTATGTTCCTCATGCTTCTTTTGGTGCAGGCTTTTCTGGACTAGAGAAATGACGTCTGGAAAGGTTCATCTCCGTTAGATTCTAGAAATGGTAGGAAGGTAATCATGAGCGAAATTCTGAAGATTATCCGGGAGAGGCACTCGTCGAGGGCTCCTTTTGATCGGGAGCATCCACCAGCCAAACAGGACTTATTGCAGATCCTTGAGGCGGCGCGCTGGGCACCCACTCCACACAATATGCAGAACTTTGAGGTAATAGTCGTTGATGATGAGAACCAGCTTAGGAAGTTAGGGAATATTAAGTTCAGGATTTCCGAAGATTTCCTCAGGGAGAACTATCATCAGCTTTCGTTCTCCGAAGAGGAGCTGATCCAAAAGAAAGTCGGAATCCTAGGCACAATGTTTCCACTATCGTGGATAACTCCTGATGATTGGAGCAAGGTTGCACGTGAAAGTGAGCCATCTCCCTTGGATCAAACCATTAAAGGTAGTCCAACGCTGCTGATCGTGATCTATGACGCCAGAAAGAGAGCTCCAGCCTCTGAATGCGATGTTCTAGGATTCATAAGCCTTGGCTGTATAATGGAGAACATGTGGATTACGGCCCAGGCCCTGGGAATTGCGTTTCAAATAATGAGCGTCTTTAGCGGAAACTCCGTGGAACAAGAAGTGAAGAGAATTCTCGATATCCCCGAATTTATGAGAATAGCCTATGCTGTCCGTCTGGGATATCCCATCTCTAAGCCGTCCAAATTCTTGAGGGTGCGGCGGGATGTCATTGAATTGGCCCATCACAATCGATTTGGGATTAAGGATTTTGTTTGAAAAGAAAAATTCCTGTCTTGATGCCTACCATAACTCAGGGCCTGAGTTCTGACTCAGCTTCGGTTACGGCACTAGCAATCTGCCCTCGGTGTAGACGAAGCTCTTGGCCGTGTCTATCAGTACCCGGTCTTCAGGGATCATCGCTCCGTCTTTGTGGTTAACCTTGCCATAGTTCCAGTAGGACTTTGAGGCCGTTAACTTGAACCCCACATTCCGCACTTCGAGTCACCAATTCACATTTTTGCAGCTATTGATTTGGCTAGTTTGATATAATTATTTAAAATAATTAAGAATTTTCAATTTTAGTATTTTGCATTTCGTTGATTTTTAAGCGGAAAAAATGTGTCAGAATTCCTTTGGCCGAAAATGCGAGGATGTTCTGCACTAAATATTAACTTGTATAAATAATAAAAATTATAGTTATATCTCAAAATCGCTAGCAATAGAATTACTCGATTTTGAAAGTCAAAGTGCGAAATGTGGGTTGAACCAGCCGCTGCGGCTGAATGTTGGCACCAGGCCGTAGCGTCTGGCCTTCTTGATTATGGTAGGAACCCAGGTATCGGCATAGGAAGGAGGATAACGTCGGGATCGTGGACCCTGATGAAACCAACATCTTTAAAATCCCTCGCTAGCACAATATAAAATGAACTAGGAATTTGAATTAGATCGGGGAGCGTCTTATGGATAAAGAGAATGAGAATATCGATAGATGTGCCATCAGTATAAACAGCATTGCTTGCTTGAACGTTTCCAGGCGCAACTTGGTCAGGCTGAGAGATCGCATAGACAATCTGGAAAGCGGCTTGAAGAATCTGGAGAGCAGTCAAATAGAGGCGCAGAAGACAATCTCGGGGGCAGTGAAGGATATCAAGCGGTTGAAATCGCTCTTTGATTCTCTCTTTGAAGGGGACATCCCGGTTATAAGGGATGAGGGATTGGTTAGGTCCGAAATGTCTCGGGAGGAGGCGCTTCTGGACAAGGTCGATTCTGAACAGATAACCCTGGGAATTAGCGAGATGACCAGAGTTCAGATAATGTCGATCATGGATGCCATCAGGATTGTCTCAGAAGAGGTCCAAGGCCCGGCCCAAAAAGAAATGGTGAGGAAAAGAGCGGAAGAAATTGGCGTCGGCAAGGAGAAGTTCGGCGAGATCCTTGGTTGGCTTAGGAAAGCCGAAGCCCTTGTGGAGTCTGAGGGTTTGCTCAGGCTGGTCTGACAAGCTAGTAGAGAAAAAATGGATTGTACTCCATTTCTATCCTAAGACAATACAAGCGGATGCACCCAGGAAGCAGTGGATTCCACTACTGCGCTAGATGACTACTGCGTTAGATGCCCTTCATGCTCTAGGAGCAGATGCCTTGGGAATCAGTCGCGATTCTCTAGCAAGCCATAGGAAATTTGCTGAGAAGCATGGGTTGAAGTAAAACTGCTTAGCGATCCAGATCACAAAGTCTTGGAAGCCAATGGAGTCTAGGCTCTAAAGAAGATGTACTGCCAAGAGAAATATGCGTTGTGAGATCTACCTTCTTGATCGGTCCTGATGGACTCATTGCTCATATGTGGCGATCCGTCAAGGTCAAAGGACATGTTGAGACAGTATTGAGGAATCTTGAATGACTCCAGAATCCTTCCGGTTGATATTTAAACTGAACACAACCTCACCCCGAGCTTTCTCCAGCAGCCCCCTATACACAGCATCGAACTCAGAGGTCGTCCTCCGGTATGCTTTTAATCGTCTCGTCCAAGGGCAGTAACTTCAAGCGAAGTTAACTTAGAATACGCGATCCTGGGACTCCTTCAGATAGTTATTAATTGTTTGAAGGAAAAAATAAAGGAAAGTCTCGAAGTTAAGAGGTTATGACATGGCGACACCTGGAGAGCAAGTTCAGATTCTTGAGGAAAGGGTCAAAGAGCTTAAGGAGAGGCTAGGGACTTGTAATGATACGCTAAAGGCGTCATTTGATCGCGAGCTCAGGATATCTGATGAAAAAAACAAGATCTTGCAGAATAAAATCAGACAGCTCGACAAATATATCAAGGAGCTGGAAGACGAACTGACACAGCTGAGTTAGAAGATCAACCGGTCCTGGCCTGGTCAATCAAAATCTCAGGTAGGGATTTAACTATTTTTCCAGTTGAGCTTCCAAACTTGTTGTGTTTAAGGCGACACTTTTTGAAGTATTGTCGAAACACAAACGCCGCTTCTCCCCAAGCCTTCTCCAGGAGCCCTCGATAGTACGCAGCATCGAACTCTAAGGCCATCCTTTTCGGGTCTACCTCCCACTTGCGGGCATCTCTAATCACATAGCTTATCTCCATCCCCGGAGCCAGTGGATACCTTGCTTCATATGAGCCTGCACAGCCGAAGCCTCGGCACATCTCCTAGAATAGTCCGCCGGCTTACTCTTCTGTGAATGGCCAGCTCCTTGATGTCGGCACCGTCCAGCTCGTCCATGTATCTCCTGTAGACCTCCCGAGCTTTGGGCTCTATTCGTCTGAGATCCTCCAGGCTCCTTGCTTCGGCCAGGACCTCGAAGACCTCCTGTTACATCTTATTCACGTACTCGGGAGTGTCGCCCTTGCGGGCCACCACGCCCCGGATCTTCGTCTTGCCAGTTTAAGCCTGCCATCATTGAGGTACATCAGCCCTAAATGAGGTGATGGCCTAGATTGACAATAGACTTACGTGATCTTTGCTTCAGCCATCTCTTCTCTAAGCTTGCATAGATTTTCAGCACCGCGAACGAAGAACCAGTAGTGAACAATTACAAGCAAACCCCAGCCAACCGGAGAATAATAGACTGCCCACATCGGATCTATCTTTATCGACCCAGTGGAGTTCAGTGCCAGCCAAATGATGTTCACTACCAAATATATGGCGATGTGAAGTTTGAAGAGCTTCATTTGGTCTGCAATAGTCGCCTCTCGAAAGAGCCTCTTATATTCATCCAAAGTTCCAGCCATTTCCTCACCCTCCTAGAAGGATATGCTGTATCATTTGAAAAGATTTAAAGGTATGGATGGTTATTCATATTTGTTCGTTACGATGGGATGGTTCAAAGTGAGCGGTAAATTAGCGGCTTGGGATGTTCAAGAATCAGATTTTCCTACTAAAGGAACCTTATTCGATCAATTGAAGTTTCTTTTAAGGTACGGTGTTCTAGCCCCATCCGGGCCTAACACCCAGCCCTGGAAGTTATCCGTCAAAGGCAATGAGGTATCTTTAATCGCCGACCTCGCCAGGTCCCTGCCAAATGTTGATCCCAACAATAGGACGCTATACATAAGCCATGGGTGTCTCCTTGCCAATATTCTATTAGGAGCTGAGCATTTCGGCTTTGGATATGACGTGAATTGTCTGCCTGACGGCATATCCGGGGATAGGACAGCCGTTGTGCAATTCTCTGACAGAGCCACAGAACCTAGGTTTCCCGATCTTTTCCAGGAAATAACAAAACGCCACACAAATAGGAAGAGATATGAGGAGAAAGCTATCGAGGACGAGAAGCTCGAGACCTTAAGGTATTGCGTTAATAAAGAAGGTTTCAGGTTGGACATAATAACGAACAATGAAGGTAAGAACAAGATGGCCGACATCCTGAGCAGAGCTCACAGGATACAGCTTGGAAACAAAGCCTTTCGGAAGGAGCTGGCATCTTGGGTGAGGCCGAATACCTCCGATGCCAAGGACGGGCTTCCAGGATACGCTTTTGGCTATTCAGATTTCGCATCCTTCTTTGGAGGACTCTTATAAACCTACCATTCAGAGGGTTCCAATGAACTTACCATTTATTCTATAACTATCGAAATGTTTATATAATAACAATACTAGTAGATATTATGAATTCTTTTATCATCTGGGCGTTGCAACAAGTCAAAAAGAAGAACAACAAGACTGGAAATAGGCTATTGGAGATATCGGATAAGATCGATTGGGTTCCGATTCGCGGTCATCTCGATGAAATGTACAATAACAAGAGTGAGAAAGGGGGAAGGCCGAACAGCGACGTTATTCTCATGTTCAAGATTCTAATTCTTCAGCAGTGGTTTGGCTTGAGTGATCTTGAAGCAGAAAGACAGATAGCAGATCGCCTATCGTTCATGGAATTTCTTGGGTATCCTGAGCCATTCCCCGATTCCAGCACAATATGGTTATTCAGAGATCGCATGGAAAAAACCGGGAAGAACAAGATTGTTTGGGCGGAACTTCAAAGACAGCTTGTTGCTATGGGATTAGTTGTCATCATGGGAACGATTCAAGATGCTACATTCATTGAAGCTGATCCTGGTTCTTCCAAGAAGCCACGCGGCAACGAGGCCAGAACTCGTCGCAGTAAAGATGGCACATGGGCTAAGAAAGGAAATGAAACACATTTCGGCTATAAGCTCCATCAGAAAAGCGATATCGATTATGGTCTGATACGCGAAATCGAGACTACCACGGCATCGCTGCATGATAGTCAGGTTGATCTATCTGTCGAGAATGAAGTGGTGCTCAGAGATAGAGGATACTTTGGGGCGGAGGCTAAGGGCGTGGATTTCACAATGAAACGCAGGACCACCGATAAGCCTCTAGGTGAGCTCGATAAGGAGAGAAATCGATTGATCAGCAAGCTCAGAGCACCAGGCGAACGGCCTCACGCAGTTATTAAAAGAGTGTTCGATTCTGGTAGAGTGCTGGTTACAACTGTTCAGAGGGTTCACACTAAGATGATGGTGGCGGCATTTGCTTTCAACTTATATCAACTCTGCACACTGAAAAATGCCAAAGTCATCTAGGCCGAGCGGAAGCTGTCGAAAAATGATCGAAAAAGAGTGTAATTCAAGGAGAATCGATGTCTTCAAAGCAAAAAAGGTATGAATTTCGGCGAAAACTACTCATTTCGAAGAAATCTGTTAGTAAATAGAAATCCTCTTTGGTTCATTTATATTTGGGACCTTTGATATGTCCTCGTCCAGGGCCAGAATAGAGACCTCCTTCATGAAAGCTTCTCCTGTTGTAGCCGTGTTATCCACTGAAAGCGATGATAAATTGACCTGGATCAAGACAGGGGTTCTATTTGAGATTCTGTTTCTGACCGCGACTAGGTTGAATGTCATGTTCGACCTTTTCAGCCAACCAATAGGTATCCCAGAACTCAGGCAGGAGATAGCAGAGATATTGAACGTAAAATATCCCCAAATACTTATTCGCATGGGGTATGCTGAGCCAGCCAAACATACCCCCAGGAGACTTGTTGAGGAGGTCTTGATTTCCTGAAATCAATGCAATTGCGGATTAGTGGCAGCATTATAGTTGCTTTAAATCTTCAAGATTCGAAGATGAACAAGTCCGTTCGATGATTGCATACCGGTGAACCCAGATATCGTTGATCCTGCCTGACATCCACGTTGTAAAGCTCGGCAGCGTGGCGGGTTTGTATCTCGATCTTCTCGGCCACTTTTCTGCTGGCGTAGATCCTGTGGCCCTGGGGCCTTATTCCCTGGGGCTGACTGATTTGAGAGATCAGGCGCAGGACACACAGGGGAGAATCATCGGGTTTCATTATTTTCGCAATTTGGGTTGTTTTTTGGTTCTTGAGATTTTCCTTTATCTACTCCACAGACCAACATAGGCCTTGACGCTGTTATCCTCGCGGCAGAAAACTCTTTAATATTCACGAACACCATCATAAGTAATGAACAGGAACTTGAGGGCATTTAGGAGTTTCCTGTCGAATTACATAAGAAACGATTTCGACAATCCTTTTTATGCATCTTTTAAAGTAACTCACCGCTGTAACCTGCGTTGCGGTTTTTGCAATGTATGGGATAATAAGATTCCGGACCTGAAAACTGAGCAGGTCAACAAGATAATTGACAACTTATCTCGGTCAAGTATCTTTACCATTAGCTTCGAAGGAGGAGAACCTCTCCTAAGAAAAGATATGGGAAAGATCCTAAAACATGCTCACGATCTTTCCAACTATATTTTGTTCACCACAAACGGCCTTCTCATTGACAAGAGTCCTTTCGAGGAATACGCCAAATATTTCGATTTCCTGGAGCTCTCGATAGACGAAGGCCATCAGAACGTGCACCTTTTTGACAGACTGGGCTACTTTAAGGATTTGGGAATTAAAACCACCATCCAGACAGTAGTGACTAGGTACGACCTGGACAAGATCGACGAAAAGGTGGAGAAGGCAAGCAAGTTCGACCACAAGATCCTCATCATGCCTGCCTTTGCCTTCCAAGGAACCGAGGACTTAACGCCTGATCTGTTCAAGCTTCGTGAAATACTCTTGCGGTTGAAGGAGGAATACGGGAACGTCTTGACTACCAGTCAAGCATATATCGACAGCTTCGACAAACCTTATGCTTGCAGGACTCTATCGATTATGGTTGAGCCAAACGGCGATATAATGTATCCCTGCATGGAAATTGGCACTAAGCTAGGAAATCTCCTCGAGAGCGATCTATGTGAGCTGATGAGGTCCAGCGAAGCCAAAGAAGCCGGGCAGAAGATGCTAAAGTGCCAAAAACATTGCCTGATTTATTGCCATGCTGAAACTTCTCACCTAATGTCTCTGAAGAACCTTATACCATATGCCGGGAACATGGTGTGGTTTAGATTTTTCGGGTAGAAATAGACCGTGATTGCGGTGACCTATGATCGTGAAGCACTTGTAATTGTTTGATACACTTGCCTAATAAGGCGACATTCATGGGTTTCTAAGAGTTGCTTTGGCAGTTCCTTGTTCGAGGACATCAAAATCCTCCAGAAAAAATTCGCCCTGATTGCTTGTCGCACAATTGAGAAAACGTTGATCCTGAAAATATACTTAGTGACCAATTTTCATACTCATAGGTGCCCTTTCGGGCATGAATGTTTCTTGTACAAATGAATCCGAATCGCACACATCTTCCAGAATATCAGTCTTATAGAGATCTCACATTTGATCTGATGAGATTCTACTTTTTAGGATTACACGGTGCATTGAGTTACTTCGTCATAGATGGACTCGACCTTATCCAGCACCTTTTCCCACGAGTACTTCTCCCTTACAGCCCTTCTTCCCCGTTCACCCAAGGCGGCCCTTCTGGATTCATCCCTATGCAACTCCAGGATCTGCTCGGCCAGCTCAGTGGTTTCGGAGAAGATTATCCCGCCATCTCTGGCCACTTCGTTCACGCCGGGAGTATCATAGGCCAGGACGGGGGTCTGGCAGGCCATTGCCTCCAGCAGAACTATTCCGAAGGCTTCCAACCTGTTGGTAGAGGGCAAGACGAGCATCTCCGCCCGGGAGAGAAGATCTATGAGCTTATTTCGACTTACTCTTCCGGTGAACTCGATTTTGAGCCCCATTAGACTAGCGATCCTCTCAAAGCGGGACCTGTCATAGCCGTCTCCGACCATCATCAGCGGCAGATTCTCCTTGTTTTGGACCTGTCTCATGGCTAAAAGCAGCATCTCGATCCCTTTGTAATCCACCAGCCTTCCGACGTACAGGACGTAGTGGTCCCTGCTCAGACCGGGTTGAAATATAGTTGTATCTACGGCATTGGGAACGATCTCGATCTTATGAAAGTAGTCTCTCAGAACCGGGGACGTCTCAGCATAGCTCTTCGTGGTGGCGATTATGATTTCCGCCCTATCCAGAACGGGCCTCACTAATTTCCTGTTTATCCATTCCAGGGAACCTCCCAGAGACCTGGGAAGACAATGGCCATTGACCCTGCAAGGAACAACGACGTCGTTATGGTAAGTCACTACGTGAGGAGCGGCATCTTTGAACCATAAGGCGAAGGTGGGGCTTGGAACATGGCTGTGGTAGATATCCGCTTCGAGCCGGGGAGACCTCAAAGGCACAGGAAAGTAAAGAAAGTCAATGCAGGGGATGCGGACTAACTTTGCGTGGCTGTTCCCACACGATGCGGCCACCTCGACCTCGTATCCCCTCTCGATGAGCCCATCTGAGAGTCCTTTGACATGATACTCTATCCCGCCAACGTGGGGTGGAAAATAGGGAGAGATCTGAAGGACCTTCATAACTTTCAAAGTCCTTTACGCAACCAAGACATTTAACTTTAAGCTATTTATACTGCTTTTGCATCATATTTTCAATTAGAATATAAATATAAACATGAAAAACTTAGACAGACATTTTCCAAAAACTTTAGGGATAACAAAGGAAGCCTGTTTCTTATGTAAAGAATCGCCAAACCAATAACGGTGGGAGATCATCCTCCTGTGCCGGAAGTCATTTTTCAGCATCAGCATGGGACTGGTCAACAATCCCGTAAGGGCCCTCCCCATCACCTTCGATAGAAAGATCAGCTTTCGAATGCTGCATCAGAAGTGCAATGTACCCATTTCTTAGAGGCTTTCTGCGAGGAAGGGGATGAGGTTCCCAAGAGCGAGATAGCCAACGGTTACAAGCTGAAAGGCACGAGTGCCTGGTCTTCGACAAAAAAGAGATAGCTTCTGCAAAACCTGTGTCGCCAGCGCTTAGCCTTGGACTTCGTCAATCCTTTTCTGACCTTTTATTTTGCCAGCTCAGTCTTCCAGTAGGCATTATACCAGAACTTGCGACTTCTTCTTTCGGTCTTCGATCAACGAGCCACCCCCAGCCCCATCTTGTAAGAGAACTCAAAGAACTAGCTAATCGCCTCTCTACACGTACCCAATCGATATAAGTGGAGATATCCAGGTCCTTCGCCTGGGCGATCTCGTTCATGGACTTGGTTTTTTCCAGTAGCTATTTAATATAACAAGCACAAACAAGTTTGGGTGTCCCTTTGGCTCAATTTGATATCAGTTCTCTGATCGGCCTGCTGGTTGTGGTCATCATCTTGTCCCAGGCTATCAGGATAGTTCGAGAGTACGAACGAGTAGTTATCTTCCGGCTGGGACGCTTCAGTGGTGTGAAGGGTCCAGGGATATTCTTCATTATCCCGTCCATAGACCGCGTCAGGCAGTTGGACTTGAGGGTTGTTACCATCGATGTAGCCAAGCAGGTGGTCATAACCAGGGATAACGTAAGCGTAAATGTGGATGCGGTTATCTACTACAGAGTCGTTGACCCGGCCAAGGCTGTCATCCAGGTCGAGAACTACAAGATGGCCACCAGTCTCTTGGCTCAGACCACCCTTCGGGACGTCCTGGGTCAGATTGAGCTGGACGACTTGCTGTCCAAACGTGATGAGCTGAACAAGAAGCTTCAGGAGATTCTTGACCAGCACACCGATCCCTGGGGGATCAAGGTCGTGGCTGTCACCCTGCGTGATGTGAGCTTGCCTGAGTCGATGATGAGGGCCATAGCTAAGCAGGCCGAGGCAGAGAGGGAGAAGAGGTCCAGAATAATCCTGGCCGATGGAGAGTTCCAGGCTTCCAAGCTAATGACCGAGGCGGCCAAGCTCTACGGGGAGGCTCCAGTGGCCATCAAGCTCAGAGAGCTGCAGACTCTAGCAGAGATTGCCAGGGAGAAAAACCTCATAGTAATCACACAAGCCGGAGAGGTCGGTACCAACGCAGTGGCAAGTCTTACAGGTGTCTCCAAAGAAGTCGCGAAAAGAGAACAATGAACTATCTAGCGTACTTTCCAGCATATTAGTCAAGGGTGAAGAGGATTATGATGGATCTCAATTTGTCTATGTTTAAAGGCAATGCACTCTATGCACAGGGCAAGTACGACGAAGCCATCAAATGTTATAACGAGGCTATCAGGATCGATCCAAAATCCTATGGTTTCCGGTGGATCAAAGGCAAGGCTCTCTATATGCAGGGCAGGTACGAGGTCATCGAGATTTGCGATGAGGCTATCAACATCAATCCGGAATACGCATACGCTTGGAATGGCAAAGGTCTTGCTCTCGATAACCAGGGCAAGCACGAGGAGGCCTTAAAAGCTTTTGACAGGGCTATCGAGCTTGATCCAAATTTTGCCATGGCCTGGAACAACAAAGGCAAAGCTCTTTGGGCATTACATCGAGATAGAGAGGCCGACGCTGCATTCTCCAAGGCTAGGGAGATGTGGTATACCGATCCGTCCTAGCTCCCCGGAGGATGTATAAGTGAAGATTCCGATTAACTCCAGGTCGCTGGTTCTCGTAATGAACTTTGTCTATATTGTACAAGCCGCTTGATGCTTTTTGGACATGCTCATCCCCTCGCTCTTAGATATCTCCTGAAATCACAAATTAGTAGCACCAGAACGATAACGCCCACTACGCCTGGGCCACCAAACATCACTGCTGCGTAGACGATCAGTACCAACAGAATGCAGCATAAGACGAAGTAGTACAGGAGCCTAGACAGTTTCTCCATAGCTGCTCATTTTCCCTCTTCTGGTCGTTCATGGTCCTGGCCGCTCTATACAGATATTTCGATGCTTTTTTGGACATTTTCACTCAGAGAGTTAGGCCGGACCGGAGGAGGATGAGTTATGCAGAGGTCAACATTTACCCCAGCCCGGCCACAGAAAGAAATATAGGCTGTCCTCCTATATATTTAGCCGGGCCACCTAGCCGCTACCGTTCTACTCCTTAATCAGCTCCAGTCGGGTCCGGGTAATCCATCAGCTAGGAAGATCGTTGATCCTAGGGCATTTAAAAAATTAATTCTATCGAATTTATGAACATAGCAGTAGCTCAGTTCTTATGTAACCAGATTGCTCCCATTCTTATGGCTGAGTTACATAAGAAAGCTGGCAGATCCATACAGGCTACAGCCAAATCAATAAGGACATATTAGATCAGCAGTCTCGTTGCATCCTCCGAGATGAAGCTCAGGATTTTATCATCACTAACAGCATCTTGAATTTACTTAACGCTCTTAAGGCATGAGGCTCATTGGCTGGCAAGATCACGATCTCGCCTTGATTCAGGTGGTAAGCTTTGCCAGAAATAATAACCTCTGCTTCTCCGTCCACAATATTTACGAGTGCATCGAATGGAGCAGTGTGCTCACTTAGCCCCTGACTTTCATCAAAGGCGAAAGAGTGTTACGGTCCCTGTGCTCTTGCAAATTATCTCTCGGCTTACAACCGAACCATCTTGATAGTTCACCAAATCCTCTAACCACTGAACATTTTGCGCACTATTTTCTGTCATTTATTGCCTTCATATAGCTTACAGTACATGCTGTTTTTTTGCTCTTTTCGTACGGCTGCAAGATCTATTAGGTTTTACCGTCAAGAAACGTTTTAGCACTGGCTAGACACGTTACGTTTAGGAGTGCTTTCCCCCTCGTCCTATATTTCAAATTTATTAATGTGATTTAGACATTATCATGCAATCTGATGTGGCAGTAGCTTAATGCTATAGCTGCAATTCGATTTGACAAACCCAATTTTTCGCTTCAAAGCGTGAAACGGCCTGCCATCTTAGAACGTCTGATCATCCGCTCTCTTCCTCCACCTCGTCCTTCTCTTTTTCACTCTTTTCTTTCTCAATGCCTTCGAGGATGCCTTTCAGCCTATTGATCACGAAGTCAATGACCGCCCGGCCACGCAGATCTATACCTGCCTCCTCATCGAGCAGCTCTTCATAGAACTCCTTGGTCACTTCCTCGTAGTCACCGTCCGTGTACTCCAGGTCATTGCTATCCCGTATCTCCTCCTGCAACCTGACTATAGCATCCTGCATGAGCGCATAGTTTTCCCGCTCAGGAGTGCCTAACCTTAGCTCGGTAAACCTGCTGTCAAGTGCCTGCATGCAATCGTAATAGTCTGCTCCCAAAGCATCATTGATATCTTTCTTCATGGAAGCTACTTCACTCTCATCCGCTGTTTGTTCATTTTTCTGCATTTATCCTCACTTCCCAGCCTTCTTGGTTCTCTCAGAAGCTTTAGCCATCCTCTCTGCTGCCTCTATGTAATCGTCTGGAATCCATATACATTCTCCGCTAATACTCTAAGATCCTCAGCCAGTCTTGATCTCATAACTTCCGCTTATGGACAGCCTTATCAACTCCTTTATCAATGTAATAATATTAAGAACGCCAGCCATGAGGAGGAGGCAAAAGTCGGAGTGATGGGCTTGAAGGCTGGCCAAGCTTGCAGCTCCGGTTCGATAGTAGTTAAGAAGGGTTGCGTAACCCTAGAGTCTCAGCCTTCAGCTTCCCGGCCTCAACCTCGTGGCTCTACGCTCTCTTCGATATTCACGGGTGGCGTGATCCAAGCAGAGAGCTTCCCCTGCTCTGCAGCCGAACCAGTCCATGAAAGAGTGCTACCTAATGCAATCGTTTCATAACATTTTTTGTATGTGTTTAGCCCTGGTCAATTCAGGTGGATCGACCTAGAATCCATTCGACCAGAAAAATTATATAATATAATGTCGATAATCTTTCACAGGGAATATGGACAAAGACGAAACCATAAAGCAGCTTCTAGACTTGATTGAACAATTGAAACTCGAGAATGAGTTGCTTAAGGAACGTATAAGGGAACTCGAAGCCCGATTAGCCAAATATAAGAATGCACATACTCCACCAAGTCTGAAACGTGGTCTCAATCGCAAAAAAGATCAGAATAAAGATAGCAATGGAACGCCCGGCCAGAAAATTGGGCATAAAGGCGTAACGAGACCTCCAGCCAAGCCCGATAAGCAAGTTGAAGTCACCGCAGATCTTTGTCCCGATTGCGGAACAGTGCTTGGTGATCCATTCAGAATAGAGTCGAAGATTATCGAGGAAATTCCTGAGCCACAACCTATCACCGTCATTGAATACAAAATTGCGCATTACAGGTGTCCATACTGTCAGAAAGAAGTTGCTGCAAACGATCCAGGTTGCCCAAGTGAGGCATATTCGGAAACAACACAATTGCCCAGACGACACTACTAAAATATGAGGATAGGTTGCCTCATAGAAAGATCCAAGTCACTCTAAAGCGATTGCATGGTCTGAATATAAGTCCTGCTACGATACTTGATTTAACCCGGCGCGCTGCTGATGCCGTTAGATCTGAATACGATGCGATTTTAAACAAAATTCGAGACGCTCCGATCCTCTACGTAGACGAAACGTCAATCCACGTCCAGGGAGAAAAACACTGGATCTGGACATTTACCACACAATCGGAGACATTTTTCGTGATTCGAAAGAGCCGAGGCATGAAGGTTCTGACGGAAGTTCTGACGCGGAGATTTAAGGGAATAATCGTATGCGATGGGTGGAAACCTTATGCTAAATTCACAAATCGCTTGCAACGATGTTGGGCCCATCTACTTCGAGAATCGAAAGACCTTGCGGAGAAGTTCGAGGAAGCGATTCCGTTGCATGAAGCGCTCAAAGCACTTTATGAATCAGTGACTAAAGCTCTGGAAAGTGATCCTCCACCAGAAATCCGAGCGAATTTATGGCATTTGGCACGAGAAGCGCTAAAACAATGGATCATGAAAGAGTATCCGCTCGAAATAATCCAAAAATTCATCAGTAAAATTAGAAACGGATTCAATTACTTGTTCACGTTTATCATTAATCCGGGCGTAGAGCCGACCAATAATAGAGCAGAGAGAGCGCTGCGACCCCATGTCGTTTTGAGAAAGATCTTGGGCACGCTGCGCAATGAAAAAGGGACATCGATTCACGAGCGAATCATGACGGTGCTGGCAACCTGGGGACAGAAAGATCTGGATTGTCTCCAAATGCTAACGGCAAAGCTAACCAGCTAAACACATACATATAGTCAATTTTCCTGATGTCCAATGCCTTCAAGTTTCCCAACAGTACACCGAGCATAGAGATATCGACAGCATCTATCAATGCCGTCTTCTCGCTGCCCTTGATCAGATAAGAATTGTAGCTTGTCCCATTTGGCAGAGGTATAAGTGCATCGAAGAGCCTGCGGTCCCAATCAATTGCTCCTATCCACTGAACCCCAGGTTTTATGACCCTAATTAGACTCATTTATCCTCACCTTTTCAAATTCATTTCAGCTTCTCAAAATTCGTTTTGGGCGCTCCACACTGTGGGCAGAACCAATCATCGGGAAGATCTTCAAATGCCATCCCTGGATTGATACCAGAGTCTACATCTCCCTTCTCGGGATCGTAAATGTATCCACAAACTGTACAGATGTACTTCTCTATTTATTCACCCATCTTATATAACCCCGAATTAGATCAACTTTTCAAGTACTTCCTTTATTTTTGAATCTCTATCAAAATCATGAAGTTCGTATCCAGGGAAAATCTGTCTCCAATAAGATCATAAGGCTACACTTCAAGGAATTACGATACCTATCACTTGCTAGCATAACCTCCATCTATGATTAATTCGTTCCGCTTACGAACTTTGCCTCATCCGACACCAGATACAGGATTCCGTAGGCTATATCGTCTGGCTCTCCCATGTGACCGATTGGATGCATTCCATCCAGCTCCTTTTTAAGGTCTTCACAGCTGAGACCTGATTTCTGGCACTGCTCTTTGAGGAAGTTCTCGACCATAGGCGTCCAAATGAAACCGGGATGAACAGAGTTCTTTGAGCTTGGCCATGACTGCATCAAACTCAGCATCTCCAATTTTTACTTTGTCGGATGTAAAGCTATACAGGAGACTACGGCTTTACTCTGCTACCTTTTCGAATTGATCCTTCCCCACCCCACAAATGGGACATACCCAGCTATCGGGCAGCTTCTCAAAAGGTATACCGGGTTTAATATCGCCATCGGGGTCAGCCATTTGTAGGGTCGTATATCCATCCGCATATCAGGCATACATATTTATCCATATTTTCCTCTAATTTTTACTTTTTGTAGGATGTTAAAGCTATACAGGAGAACTACGGCTTCACTCTGCTACCTTTTCGAATTGATCCTTCCCCACCCCGCAAATGGGACATACCCAGCTATCGGGCAGCTTCTCAAAAGGTGTCCTGGGCTTTACGCCGCTTTCTGTTATCGCCGTATGCCAGGTCATATGTGTAGCCACACACAACACATCTATATTTTGCAGCACCGGTAACCTTCTCTTTCTTTTCTGCCACGTAGCTGGGCGCTGTCTCAGGAGTGGTGCCACGTTTCTCCCGGTAATAGTAGGCATAGGTCAAAGGCGTTTTGTTGCTGAGAACCTCAGCATTCACTACTTCACCGATGAAGATGGCATGATTACTGATATCAATTTCATTAAGAACCCACGCTTCAAGATAAGAGACGACGTAATCGGTAATAATTGGAGCTCCGGTCTGACCTGTCCTGTAATGGATGCTTTTAAGCTTATCAGTGTCCCTGCCCGATTTAAAACCGAGCTGCCCGATAAAAGAAAGGGGCGCATCCTGGCTGAGAATGGACACGGTAAATATCTTACTCCCTTTGATGAACTCATAGCTGATGTTACTCTTGGTAATGCTAATGGCAATGGTCGGCGGCTTAGAGGTTATTTGTTATTTGAAATACTGCGTTAGCAACAAGAGCATCAAATTTGCTATCCTCCTTAGAACCAATAACATACATACCGTACCCGATATCATGTAATGCTTCTGTATCCATAAGATGTCCCTTGGGTTATTGGGATTAAATATTGACTTTTAGGTATGTTTTCTCTCCTCAATTTCACTGACAACAAGTTCCAGGAGCCGCTTTACTGCCCCCGTAACTATTTTTGATGGTGTTAAACCAAATGAGACATCCTCAGGTTCACAACCCAGAATAACTACTTCGTTAGGAAAGCGGCCAGTGAAGAAAGCCGTTGCCAGAGCTTTCTCGAGTCCGACTTCATGCAGGCTGATCACGAAGGAACCGGGTAGATTGTTACTGACCATATTTTCGTAGCCAAGAACCATCCGATACAGAGTACCCGGCTTTCCCCCCGCCCTGATAGCATCTATTACAATAGCCCTGTCATAATTGCCAATCTCAAGGGCGGCTCGAAAACCTGAAGTACCGAAATCTCTCAAGGTAATGTAATCCGGCAGCTCCCGTTCCGCCAGTTGGTCAATGACGTATGCTCCCAGCCCGTCATCTCTTCTCAGGCTGTTGCCGAATCCACATATCAGGGTCTTTGGTTCCAATATTTGTCTCCGTTTAGTGAATGTGTTCTAGGTCTTTAGTAGCGATAATTTGACCATCAGGCGTGTAAACACCCACACAGCACGCCAGACATGGGTCAAAGCTCCTCACGGTCCGAACCACGTCGATGCCATCGAGTTTACCATCGGATGGATTTTCGGTAATGGGAGTTCCTATAATCGCATTCTCATAAGGTCCAAGCCGACCCTGCTGGTCGCGGGGACCGCAGTTCCAGGCAGTTGGTGTTATTATCTGATAACGGTGAATTTTCCCATTACGCATAACGCACCAGTGTGCCAGGGCACCTCTCATAGCCTCGGTCATACCGACACCTATCCCATCTTCAGGTTTGGTATAGCGAGTCCATGTATTTGCCTGCCCTTTGTTGATAAGGTCCATAGCCTGAGTAAAGGTGTGATAGGCAAGATACGCTGAAAACGCATGGAAGTAGGCTCGCGCTCTTATACGCTCTAGGGCATTGATGGTCTTCGGTATTTTCCATTCCAGTGTAAGCTCCTGCGGCACCCGGAATCCTTCGACCGCGCCAGCAGGTAGGGTAAATTTGAATGAAGTACCGGTAGCCTCGGGGACTTTCCTGGCAAGGGCCGCAACCCACATCCGCGCCAGAGGCCCCGCCTCAAGCGCGTAGGTCTGGCCATCTATCCTACGCTTCCAATCCTGCCAGCGTGGACTCTTCGCCCAGCTATATTTGTTTTGCCAGTCCTTTTCTTTCCCAGGCCTAGCCGGGCTTTCCTCGTTCCAGGGGTGGTCTTTGCTCAACTTGTTGCCCAGTGGATCGTTTTCTATCTCCGCTGCTGGCGTCTCCTCGTAATAGGAATGAGTAACGAACTCATTAGTTCCTACCTGTATTTCTACCAGGTCGGTGGTTATCAGCTTGCCATCGAGAACTATACCAGGTGTTAAAGCCCTTTTTTCACCCCAGGCAGACATATGACCATATTCCGCATCGTAGGCAAACGGGTCGTCGTACATCCCATGACTCAGAAGATTGGGAGATGTTACCCCGGTTTTATCGAGTCCGACTGCTGAGCAGAAGTCCAGCAAATCGTCAAATACACAGACCAGTTCTTTGGTAAAGGCTATCTCGCGTGCTACCAGAGCATAGAAGGTCTCCAAATCCTTAACATTTGTTGTCTTAGCCACTCCTCCCGGTATCAGGGTCTGAACGTGAGGATGCTTGCCGCCCATCAAAGAGGCCATCTCTATACCTACCTTTGAACCGTTGAGGCATTTCCGCCACAGGCTTCCTGTAATGGGGTTCAAACCGCGCATAATGTCCCCTATAGTCTCGTACCCATGGGAGTCAACCCTGGGAGACTTGGTCCTGTTAGCCTGCGCCATAATATCGGGATTGAGCCTGGACATGATAACCTCGGAATAATCAGGGCCTTCCAGTATTCCGCACCCCAACGCACCGTCGTACACTTCTTCGGATAGCTCGATCATATTTCTTATAGCAACGGCAAAGGGTGGTGGCGGTGCCTGGTAGCACATGTCAACAGCGAGTGCGGATGCTGTGCCATGAGGGGTCGGGCAGACGCCGCACACCCGCTGTGTGAGCCAGATAGCGTCTGCCGGTTCACGATCCTTGAGGATAACTTCAATTCCCCGGAACATGGTGGCGTAGCAATAGGCATCCACGTATTTTCTTTGCTCCATGTCAGCCTCGGCATGAATGCCAAGGTGTCCTTCTATCCGGGTTAAAGGCTCAATGTCAACCTCAACTTTCTGCGTGACCATAGCAGTTATATCCTCCTTGAAATTAAATGGAACAGATGCTCCTGGGCAGTGGCGCATTCTTTTATTTGGTGCGGACTTCCTGGAGTGGTGCCTGTTGCCAGAGATTTCGCTGGAGCCATTTCAAAGAATGGAGAAAAGGGCTCATCAGGAAAACCCGGTTCCGTGCAGCCTATACATGGAGACCCAACCGTGGTACAGCCGCCGAAGTGCCCGGCAAACTTATCTCGTGGCACCTGACAATAACTGATAGGTCCCTTGCAGCCGAGCCATACCATGCAATAAGGATCACCGAACTGATACGAATATTTTCCGACCGCGAAGTAACCACCGCGGGGGCAAATATGGTGGGCTAGCTCTCCATGAAGAAACGTGAGCCGGTTGTGCTCATCAAGCTCCGGCGGCACTGTAACGA
This sequence comes from Methanotrichaceae archaeon, assembly GCA_963754945.1. GTDB lineage: Archaea > Halobacteriota > Methanosarcinia > Methanotrichales > Methanotrichaceae > Fen-7. The sequence continues at coordinate 3,634 of CAVWIG010000042.1, read as the reverse complement.
CACCTCTGGCCATTAACGCAATATAAGCCAGAGCTTTGATGTAATTATCTCCCGAAGCGGGACAGCCAGACACGTTTATCACTGGGAGGCCAAGAGCACTCCGGTAGTTCTTCCCCAGGAAATCCATTAGTCCTTTAGCCCCAGTGGGATTGGGCTTCCCGGCAACAATGCCGCCAAAGGCAGCACAGGTACCTACTGCTACAGTAGCAGCTGCTCTACCCTTTAGTTCGAGTAGTAACTCGTTGGCGGTGACCAGCTTGCCTGCTCTGTCACCAACCGAGCAGAAGAATCCTCCCTGCCGGGACGCCTGCTCTTCATCAGGAATAGAGCCCTCAAAAATAAGGAGATAAGGGTCCAGCTTACCTTCCCGAGCGTCAGCCAGAACGCCCATTGCTCTTTCTCCCCACGACGCCATAATCATGGGATGAAATGCAAGTTTAATATCGCCTACTTCAGGGAGCACGCCGGTCAGCACGTCGATTAGTGAAGGCTCACCCGCCCCGATTAGAGATACAGTATCCCCGCCGCAACTCTGTCCGTGCAGCCAAATAAGATTTATTGGTTTCATTTCATTACCTCCCCATTATTTAGCCTGAGCATGATTCTGGCGTCTACAATCCGGTAACCGTTGCCTTCAGGCATGACTTTTATTGTGTCGAAGCCCAATTCCGCTATTTGCGGTATGCCTTCAACCATGGCAGAAAGTCTGAGCAGAAGGTCCTGAACGGCTCCGTTATCCGTCGGCGGCGAACCGCGGAACCCCTTGAAGAGGCCTGGACATCTTTGACCTTATATACATCTGTTGGATTTGATAATATTTCAACATTATCGCCTTTAATTCATCTTCCGCCCGGTACAAAGCACTCACTTCGATGCCGGCCAAGACCGCTTTCATTTTTTCTTGCCAAAACTATGTTTAACAAATTCTTGGTAATAATTCACCCATAGGAACGTCCACAAAACGCGAGGCTCCGAGATTGGTTTTCATCACCACACGTCCAGGATGCCCTGCAACTACTTCACCGATAAGCGCTGATTGTTGGCCATAACGATTCATCCGTATCCCGTCTAACACTGTTGGTGCGTCTTCTGGAGCTACAATAATTACCATTTTGCCTTCATTAGCGATGTATAACGGGTCCAGGCCAAGCATTTCACATGCGCCGCGCACGGTTCTACTGACTGGTATGGTCGCCTCTTCTATTTCAATACCAACCGATGATTGTTGAGCGATTTCATTGAGGGTCGTTGCCAACCCGCCCCGGGTTGGGTCCCGCAGGCAATGAACATTAGGCGAACCTTGTAGGATCTGAGCAACGAGGTGATTTAATGGGGCGCAGTCACTGATAACCGATGCTTCGAATTGGAGACCTTCACGCTTACTCATAATAGCTATTCCATGATCTCCGATAGTCCCACTTAGAATTATCTTGTCCCCAATCCGGGCGTTATGCCCGGAGATATTTAACCCGTCCGGTATCTTGCCCAGACCAGAGGTATTGATAAATAGTTTATCGGCACCGTTTTTATTAACGACCTTCGTGTCACCGGTTACGATTAATACTCCCGCTTCTTCTGCGGTTTCCTTGATCGACCTCAAGATTTGCTTGAATTCGGATAACAACAACCCTTCCTCGATAATAAAAGAGAGACTGAGATAAACTGGTGTTGCCCCGGCAGTAGCAAGATCGTTCACTGTTCCGCAAATTGCCAGTCGGCCAATATCTCCGCCAGGAAAAAAGATCGGGCTGACAACATAACTATCAGTCGTGAAAGCGGTCTTCCCAGGTAGATCAATAACCGCAGAGTCATCCATTCGAGTAAGTATAGGATTACCGATGACGTCAACAATGATCTTGTTGACTAATTCCTGGCTAAGCTTACCACCGCTTCCATGAGCCAAAAGGATGCGTTCGGAATTAGTGCTCAATTTTCTCTCCGTACTGGTAATACGCTGCACAAGTTCCCTCGGTTGATACCATACAAGGACCGATTGGGTGTTCAGGCGTACAGGAAAATCCGAAGAGTCTACAATCCACGGGAGTTGAAACACCCCGTAATATTCTGCCGCATTGACATCCCGAAGGTTCATTTGCTGGATAAATTTTGATGTCGAAGTTAGTCGCTGCGTCAAACAGCTGGTAATTCCGGTTAATTCTTAATCCACTAGCGGGCACGATGCCGATACCTCGCCAATCAGTATCGCTGATCTCAAATACCTGATCCATCAGCTTTAAAGCCTGCGGATTTCCATCGACCTTTACCCCGCGACGGTAGGCGATTTCAACAGAGTAATTTTCTTTTTCGATCTGATTGACCAGCATTGCAACGGTCTGGAGTATATCCAGAGGTTCAAATCCGGATACTACGCAGGCGATATTATAGTCATGCGTAATGAATTCATAGGGCCGGGAGCCAATAACAGCGCTTACATGCCCCGGACAGATGATGCCATTCAAGCGTACTTCACCGCGTTCGAGGATGGCTTTCATGATTGGGGGACAGACTTTATGTAAACTCAGGACAAAGAAATTTTGAATATTATCCCTTTCAGCCTGTATAAGGGCGGCCGCGACAGTTGGAGCCGTAGTCTCAAAGCCAATACCAATGAAAACCACTCTTTTCTTGGGATTTTCGCGAGCTATCCTAAGCGCGTCGAGAACTGAATATACTACCCTGATATCAGACCCTTTTGCCTTTGCTATCTGTAGTGTTGATTGAGTTCCCGGTACTCTTATCATGTCTCCGAAGCTCGTAACGATCACATCAGGAAGGTCGGCCAAAGCTATTGCTTTATCAATATCCGTGGTCGAGGTAACACATACCGGGCATCCTGGACCGGAGAGCATCTCTATATTTTTGGGTAGCAGCTGCCGAATACCGTTTTTTATTATGCTGACAGTATGACCCCCGCAAAACTCCATAAGCCTTGTTGGCCGGCGGGAAGTGTTGTGAATATACTCGATTACTTGTTTCGCCAGTTCGGCGTCACGAAACTCATCAACGAACTTCAAGAACTTGCCTCAACAGCTCAAGTGTTTGGAGGGCTTCGGTTTCATCAAGAATACCAATGGCAAATCCGGCGTGTAGAAGCACATAATCTCCTGCCTCAGCCTCTGGGGTGAGTTGAATGCTTATCTCTCGCCTGACTCCTTCGATGCTGACAACTGCTTCCCCCCCATCAATTGACTCAACCAACGCTGGTACGGCAAGACACATTTTACCCTCCCGATTGTCTACAGGTTATTTTCATATCTTATACCATGATAGATATGTATAAAAACATTTTATATCGCTGATAACGTTCCACCGATCACTGCTTGTCCTAATGATATCCCACCATCGTTACATGGTACCTGACGGTGTAGAATTACCGAAAGTCCGTCGGCTTTAAGTAGTTTCATCGCTTGTCTAAGCAACAGTCGATTCTGAAAAACTCCGCCGGACAAAGCTACTTGAGTAATCCCGGTTTCTTTTGAGATGGTCAGGCATAAAGAAGATATCATACGAGCGATAGTATTGTGAAAGCGTGTCGCGATTACAGGAATAGGTGTGCGATTATGTATCTCCTTTATGATTGACTGAAATATCATGTCCAGACCGATCACATGAACACTCTCATGGTCGCGCCAGC
>CAVWIG010000041.1:0-16158 GCA_963754945.1 Methanotrichaceae archaeon | reverse complement strand
CCGTTTGTCGTTCGTTTTGGCGGTTGTTGTTGGGTCTTCGGTGGTTATTCCCAGCTCGTCGTGGGTATATCCGTCAACCTTTACTATCTGGCTTTTAAGAGGCGGGAAGGCCAAAGGCAGGAAGCACCGGTTTCAGTGTACTTGTAGCGGTTATAATCGCCCTTTCCTTCCCACGACAGGCGCCTCCTCTTTCACGTCCCCGATCACAGAAGTATCGAAGCTGTAAAGCCCTTCAGAAACTGTTTTGTCTGAAAGTATGAATGCAGGTACCTGGTACTTCCATGCCATGTTCAATGCAACTCCTGACCAGTAATAGGCCTCCTCGGCGTCTCCAGGAGAAACGATGAACCTGGGGAACTCGCCCTGGCCTGCGTTTAGAGCGAAGTGCAGGTCTGCCTGGGCTGTGTAGGTTGGTAGGCCGGTAGACGGCCCTGTCCTCTGCCCGAGCATTATTACTACGGGCATCTCTGCCATCCCTGCCGGCTTAGGCCCTCAGTCATAAGACAGAAACCGCCTCCTGAGGTGCCTACGGCAGCCTTGACTCCTTCATAGGCAAAGCCCTGGGCCATTAGGATGACGGCAATTTCGCTCTCGGGATGAACAACCTTCAGCCCGAAGTCGGCAGCAGACCGGGCCATAAAATCGAGCAGGCTGGACGAGGGTCATGGATAGGCTACAGTGGCTGAAGGCCGGCCTTTATCAGGCCTAAGCCTATCGCCTGGTTGCCTGTCAGGATAGGAAGGCTGGGCTGATCAACTCTTTCGATCCTGGAGAACTCTACAGCGGCGTCGTATCCCTTTCTAGCCACCTTCAAGTTCAGATCAAGCTGCTTTGGAATGTGTTTTCTGAGGACCTTCTAAGAAATTGTCCCATTCGATGCCAACCACCTTGCAGAACCCACCTATGATCAGGTGTTGCGCATTATCATGGGGGCCTGTTCCTCCTTCAGGATATTGGATACAGGAAGTCCGCATCCTCTCTGGGTCAGATTCTCGATCTTAACCTTGTCTAGATCGTAGATCACGAAAGAGTCTTTCTTCAGCTTTCCATGGTGCAGCTCTACAGTCTCCTGGTTCAGGCGATTATAACATCCACAGCGCTCATATGGGTGCCGATTTTGTGATCCGACGCCCGAACCACTGAGAAGTTGTGCCCGCCCCGGATGAGAGAGGGGTAGTCGTAGTACATGTAAATGCGATAACCTAGCAAGTTAAAGAGGCGGCTTATGGTCACGCCTGCCTCATTTATGCCGTCGCCAGCTATTCCGCCGATGAGGGTAGAAAAATCGTGCATCTAGATTCTCCGTTTTTTGGGGGGTTGGGCAATACAAACCCGAAGGGTCCAATTGATATATTTGTGTTCTTAATATTATATATCCTTCGGTACAACAAAGATGGGTTCTACTTATCTGTTTCTCACCGGGAACATCGAATTTTTCTTTCGGATTGGATCACGGTTTGCGGCTACGGTCCATCATTTGGCTTCAGCCACATTCCTTCCTCTGGGTGAAGCCAGGAGAACTGCATGCTCGTGTTGAACATTATACCCTTGAAGTAGTCGTCCTTCAAAACCACTCTTCCCAGGTGCAACAGATCTCCGCTACCGTTGGTGTTTGTAGCCTCTACGGCCACGTACTTATCGTCCTCGTATGGATAACGAACTACGACCCACATGTGCCGTCCCAGCGGATGGTCTCTGTAGCTGAACATGAGACTGTCGTTGTAACCTTTGCCCTTCAGCAAGGCCCAGCAGATTTGAGACGTGTTTGAGCAGTCAAAGACGTTTTCCTGATATTTCTTTGGATAACTGTAGTTGTCCAGGACGCTCTGTAGTTCATTCGTCCAGGTAATATTTTCCTGAGCTGGACCCTTCAGCTCTTCGTAACTTGGAGGATCGCAATCCTTCTGCACGAAATCGCTGGAATCAATAGGACCGTTCAATGTCAGCGAGTTGTCTTCTGCCAGTGCCGTTACGTTCTTGTACATCAGCCCACGGTACCTATCTTGGCTGACAACCAAAGCTCCCACCATTCGCCAGGGTTCTTTTGGATTTATGGACACAGATTGCCATCTGCCTGAAGGGTCCTCGGCTACCACCCAAATCTGGCCGCCTTTTTGAATTAGCGCGGCGTTGTAACCTCTGGATTGCAGGATCTTCTGGACAACAGCCACCCTGGCGATCGCTCCTGAGGACATCTCAGACCGGATTTTCTCCGAGGATGAAAGCCTATAGGAGTCATTTACCGGGATCAGCGAATGAGCCGCTTCTGCATACACTGCTGTGGATGAAAGGGCGCTCTGGTTTATGTAGTGGTAGCTTGCCAGAAGATCTCCCAGGACGATGGCCCATGCGTCGTCCCGGACCGATCTGGCCTCTAAAGAGATTTCCTTGGACACCAGATCCTGAAAAGAGCCCAGGACGCGATTGAATACTTCTTCGTTCCTGGAATAATCAACGCTACAACTCGACATTGAGGCAAAGAACAGCCTGTCGGATCCTTCCGACGTCCATGCTGCAAGGCGTTTTTTTGCATTGTGGTCTTTGAACTTGTAGGACAGATCCAGAGTTTCGGCTTCTCGGCCCTGAACCGAGATCTTGCCTTGATCTTTGGAGAGGATTTCCACCTCACCCTGGTTGTAGGTCTTGACGACCTGATCCAATATATTTACAGGCGTCAATCCGGGATCTCTCATCCAAGCTACGGCTATGCTGCCGCATGAGTCCATAATGCTGATGTTCCCTGAAACCTGGTTGCCCGAGACTGAAATTGCCCAATCGGATGGATACTGGAAAGTTAATCCCATACCACTGTATTCCGAAAGCCCATCGGCTGCCGATGAGATGGATGTTGTGGTCAGCAGCAGAAAGACGAGAAACAGAAACGGAAACACCAGAACTGAGGGATACAAAAGTCCAGAAGGACGTCGCCTATTCACAGCGCGATCTCCATCATGTCGTGGCCCAGCGGCCACTTCTTCAAGGCAGCCTGGTGAGGCGGATAGAGGTGGCTTAAGTGGGTCAGCTTCACGTCCCTGGCCCCAAGGTTCCTGGCCAGGCCGATCGCCTCTTCTGCATTCATGTGCTTGTTTATGTTGTAGCCGGGAGGCATTATGGCGTCCGCAAGCATTAGATCTGCGTTTTTCATCAGGTCCAGGCTTTCTTGGGGAATCTGAAGGTTTGTGTCGCTCGTTATGACCGCCCTTTTGTGTCCCTCTCTAATCAGCACTCCCATGGTCTCCGTGGGAGGATGGTTGACTTTAAAAAGAGTGAACTCCAGTCCAGCGAGTTCGAACGGCTCATAAGCCCTTGCATCATGCCGCAAGGGCTTGAGGAAGTAAAGGTAGTTCAGGATGTAATCCATGGTATTCTTCAGGGCGTAGACATCGACATGGCTCTGAACCCTATAGAAATCGCCAAAACCAGCATAGTGATCGTAGTGGGCATGAGTCCAGATCACTGCGTCGACTTTGCTTATGCCCTTCTTCAGCAACTGCCATCGAAGATCAGGACTCGAATCGATCAGAACTCTGCTACCCTCGTACTCTACAAGTACGGAGAACCTCATCCTCCTGGATGGGCCGCCCGCAAGCGCATCCATACAGGCGGGACACTTGCAACCAATCTTTGGCGTGCCTATGGCGTCGCCTGTTCCCAGGAGGGTTAGTTTCATGCCGCTATGCTCCGTTTGTAGTCAGAGATCCTCCTGCCAAAGTCCTCTATTGATTTCAAGAGATCGTCCTGGGTGATCTTCTTCCTGTCCTCCAGGAGAGCGTCGAGCACGGCCTCCCGGATGATCAGACGGAGATCCGATCCGGAGTAACCATCGGTAAGCTCGGCCAACTCATAGGTGTCCACATCGGCGTCAATCCTGAACAGGACTTTGTCCAGGATGCACCTTCTCATCTCGGCGTCAGGAAGAGGGAAGTTGAGGACTTTGTCGAACCTCCTCCATGCCGCGTAATCCAGAAGCTGCGGGTGGTTGGTGGCAGCTATCAGAAGAACTCCATGCTCAACCAGGCTGATCTCGTCAATGGCCTTGAGCAGGGTATTTACGGCACGCTTTATAGCTCCGTGGTCCTCGGAGGTCCTGGTTCTGGCCACGAAGTCGAACTCGTCTATGAAGAGGATACACGGGCTGAGCTTCTTTGCCAGGTCAAAGGCCTTGTCTATGTTCTTGGAGGTTTCGCCCAGGTACTGGCTGGTTATCATCGAGAGCTTCACTTCTATGATGGGAAGGCAAAGCCACTTTGAGATTGCCCGAGCCGTCGAGGTCTTGCCGGTGCCCGGTGCTCCGATAAACAGGAGCTTGCCTATTTCGTAGAGTGCAATCTCTTTGAGGTAGCTCTTGTATGCTATGGCCTTGGCAGTCTTCTCTATCTCCGCCTTCTGCTCATCGTTGAGCACCAGTTCATCGAGGCTGTCCCTGACGTCCTCGGGTGCCTTGATCTGGACCAGCCTCAAGAGGTCCTCTGCCTCTTTCACATCTTTGCACAATTCCTTGATCTTGGCCTCGATCCATTCTCTGTCGGCTCGGAGAGGACAGTTTTGCTTCTTAGCATCCGCGTAGCTGACCTTGATGGAGTCGTAGTTCTCGAAAAAGTAAGCCAGGGTCGGGTTGAATTTCATCCTATCTAGGGTGTCCTGGTTGGCGAACCATTTGGCCCCCAATTCGAAGACCGTAAGCTTGAGCTGCGATCCGAACTCTTCGAGGTCGACGAAAGGCATACTCTTTAGAATGCTCTTGATGTTCTCGATCCCGTAGATCTTCTGTACATCCGAGCTGTTGACATAGATCGGCCGCTTGACGCTCTTCGTAGCCTGGTCGAAGTAATGTTTTCTGATCTCCGGGGGCAGGTCATCCTCGGTCAGCTTCTCCGATCTGTTGTAGATATCCGCTGTGAGCAGAAGCTCCGCGACCTCGATCGCCTCAGATTTCTCCGAACCCATCATTTGTTCTCCATGAAACTGGACTTAACTGATGGCCTATAAAATGAGATAAAGCTTTCCCATGCCATGCGTCGCCAAAAAGCAGTGCTTTAGCGATCGACTTAAAGATCAGTCGGCCGCCAACAACGTCGTTAGCTTTATCAATCATTAAGGTCTACAACCCTGAACCGGCTTTATAATAAGCCTACGGTGATGGATATGAATGCGTGGGATCGCTTTATCAGGTAAAGTTCGTTTTCTCGATACAACGCTACGCGACGGCGAACAGACCCCAGGGGTCTCCCTGGACATGGATGAGAAGCTGGCCATTGCACGAAGCCTCGACGCTCTCGGCGTCCAGGTCATCGAGGCTGGTTCGGCTATAACTTCTGAGGGAGAGCGCAAATCAATGAAGGCTGTTGCAGATTCTGGTTTAAACGCCGAGATCTGCAGCTTTGTCCGGACTCTGAAATCCGATGTCGATCTGGCCCTTCAGTGCGACGTCGACTCTGTCCATCTGGTCGTTCCCGTCTCAGACCTGCACATCGAACGCAAGCTCAAGTCCGACAGAAAAACGGTTGTTCAGAACGCCATCGATGTCACTGAGTATGCTAAGGATCACGGTCTAATTGTAGAGTTGAGCGGAGAGGATGCCAGTCGCGCTGACCTGGACTTCCTTACCAGCATCTATCAAGCGGGCATTGAGGCGGGAGCTGACAGGCTCTGCTTCTGTGACACCGTAGGGGTTCTGGTCCCGGAGGCCACTTCTGCAATTTTTCGCAAGCTTTCAACCCTGGGAGCACCAATCAGCATACATTGCCACAACGACTTCGGTATGGCCACTGCGAATACAGTGGCTGCCCTCCGATCGGGTGCCTCCCAGGCGCACGTGACAGTTAACGGCATCGGGGAACGGGCGGGAAATGCAAGCCTGGAAGAGGTCGTCATGACCCTGGAATCCTTGTACAAGATAAAAACGGGTATTAAATGCGAAGATCTTTACCAGTTGTCCAGGACGGTTTCACGCATGACCGGTATACCAGTGGCTCCCAATAAGTCCTTAGTAGGGGAGAACGCCTTCACTCATGAAGCAGGGATACACGTTCACGGCCTTCTGGCTGACACCTCGACCTATGAGCCGCTGCACCCGGAGCAGGTGGGCAGAAAGCGCCGCATCGTCCTTGGAAAGCACGCCGGCCGCGCTTCGGTGGAGCTGGCGCTTAAGGAGTTCGGCGTGGGCGTGACAGACGAACAGCTAGCCCAGATAGTAGGACGGGTCAAAGAGCTGGGAGATAAGGGCAAGCGGGTTTCTGACGCCGACCTGCAGACGATAGCAGAGTTCGTGCTCTCTATCCAGAAGGAGCCGAAAGTGAGGCTGCAGGAACTGACGGTTGTGGCAGGCAACACTGTGACTCCGACGGCTTCTGTTAAGCTGCTGCTGAACGGCCTGGAGAAGCTGGAAGCGGGGACGGGCGTAGGTCCAGTGGATGCAGCCGTAAACGCTGTTAAGAGGGCGCTATGCGGCGTAGCCGATGTACGCCTAGAGGAGTACCACGTGGACGCAATTACGGGCGGAACAAGTGCGCTGGTTGAGGTTTGGGTTACAATGGCGCTAGCGGACAGGAAGATAACTGCAAGAGGTGCAGGAGCAGACATAATCATGGCCTCTGTGGAAGCCGTGCTCGAAGGGATCAATAGGCTGATGCAGCTCGAGGAGGAAAAAAAACTTGCCTAAGGACTTGCCTAACAGAATGACTGGTGCTCAGGCGGTACTGGAGTGCCTGAAGAGAGAAGGGGTTGACGTAGTTTTCGGCCTTCCCGGCGGAGTACTGCTGCCACTTTACGATGCAATCTACAACGCGGACATAAGGCACATCCTTGTACGCCATGAGCAGGGTGCTGCGCACATGGCGGACGGGTATGCCAGAGCTACGGGCAAGGTAGGCGTGTGCATAGCCACCTCGGGCCCAGGTGCGACCAACCTTGTAACAGGTATCGCCACTGCTTACATGGACTCGGTGCCAATGGTCGCCATAACAGGCCAGGTCAACACCTTCCTCATAGGCAAGGACGCCTTTCAAGAGGCGGATATAACAGGCATTACCCTACCCATCACCAAGCACAATTATCTGCTTCGGAGCGCCAAGGACATACCACGCGTATTTCGGGAGGCCTTCTACATCGCCAGGAGCGGTCGACCGGGCCCAGTTCTGATCGACCTTCCCAGAGACGTCACTGTGGAAGAGATGGAGTTTTGCTGGCCAGAGGTGAGCCTTCCAGGATACCATCCATCCATCAAGGCCCACGAGATGCAGATCAAGAAGGCAGCCAAGGCGTTGATGGAGGCTGAGCGGCCGGTCATATACGCTGGTGGAGGCGTCAAGTTCGCCGATGCGCATCGGGAACTCTTCGATCTGGCGGTCAAGCTCAATGCGCCCGTTACTACTACCCTCATGGGCATAGGATGCTTCCCGGAGGACCATGCGCTGTCTCTGGGCATGTTGGGGATGCACGGGACCAAGTACGCCAACTACACAATCCAGGAGTCAGACCTGATTCTGGCAGTGGGCGCCAGGTTCGACGATCGTGTCACCGGCAAGGTGTCCAGCTTTGCTCCCAGGGCCAAGATAATTCACGTTGACGTCGATCCTGCCGAGATAGGCAAGAACGTCCGCGTGGACATCCCGCTCGTCGGAGACGCTAAAAACGCCCTGGCAGGCCTGATAAAAGAAGTTCAGCCTAAGCCTAGATCTGCCTGGAACGACAAGGTCGATTCGTGGAAGAGCGACTACCCGCTGAAGTACGTGCCTGACATGAACATCATCAAGCCCCAGTACGTCATAGAGAAGCTCTGCGAGCTTGCACCTGATGCAATCATAACCACTGAAGTGGGTCAAAACCAGATGTGGGCCGCCCAGTTCTTTGTGCACAAGGACCCGCGCAAGTTCATCTCCTCCGGCGGCTTGGGGACAATGGGCTACGGTTTCCCGGCGGCCATAGGAGCCAAGATGGGAATGCCGGATTGCGAGGTTATAGATATAGCCGGGGACGGCAGCTTCTTGATGAACAGCCAGGAACTGGCGACTGCTGTGGTCAACGACATACCTGTAAAGGTGGCCATAATAAACAACGGCTGCCTGGGAATGGTCAGGCAGTGGCAGGAGCTGTTCTTCGAGAAGAGGTATTCGGCAACTATACTCGGACGGACCAGCCCGGATTTTGTCAAGCTGGCTGAGGCCTACGGAGCAGTTGGCCTGCGAGCCACAAAGCCCTCGGAGGTAGAACCGGTGATCAAGGCTGCCATGGCTTCCGACCGACCTACGCTGATGGACTTCATAGTCAGTCCATTGGAGAAGGTGTCTCCCATGGTCCCCGCAGGGGCAGCGATCAGCGAGATCCTGGAGCTGGAGTGGTGCGAGGAGTCGGACGCAAGCTCCCTACATGAGATCATCGCCAAGACTCGAAGCAGCGTCTCTTCACAGGAGGAGTGCTAGATGAAGCACACAATCGCCGTAGTCGTGGAGAACAAGTCCGGAGTCCTGACGAGGATTGCTGGCCTCTTCAGCCGCAGAAGCTTCAACATAGAGAGCCTCTCCGTCGGAGCCACCGACAATCCAGAGTACTCCCGAATGACACTGTCCGTCCAGGGGGACGAGGTGGTCCTGGAGCAGGTCATAAAGCAGCTCTCCAAGCTGATCAACGTAATCCGCGTCTCCGAGTTGGAGCCCCAAGATTCAGTAGAGCGAGAGCTGGCCATAATCAAGGTGGGCGCCGACAAGGACAACCGATCTGAGATAATGCAGCTTGTGAGCGTTTTCCGGGCCAAGATCATAGACGTCTCAGCAAGGACGATGATAATCGAGGTCACTGGGGACGAGCAGAAGGTGGACGCTCTCGTGCTGTTGCTCCGCCAGTTCGGGATAAAAGAGCTGGCCAGGACAGGCAAGGTTTCAATGATCCGGGGGACCCGGGTGATAAAAGCCTGAGTAAATAAAGCCAAAGCCAACAAAGCCTACGTAATGGCTTAGTGGTCCGATCTGATAGCAAAGCCTTAAACCAAAGCTTTGCTCTTCACTTTACAACTTCAAGCTTAATCTCAAGCTTAATTCAGACTTGAGTAAACGTAATCGAGTTAATTCAAGCTTGATCAACTAATCAAGCTTAGTTCAACTTAATCGGGAATAGGAGGAACAAAATGGCAACTATATACCATGACAAGGATGCAGATCTGAAGGTATTGAAGGACAAGACAATCGCAATAGTGGGATGGGGAAACCAGGGTCACGCCCAGGGAGAGAACCTGAAGGACTCCGGCTTGAACGTCATTGCGGCCGACCTGCCGGGCTCTGCAGCCTGGAAGAGAGCAGAGAAGGACGGCGTGAAAGTAATGAGCGTGGCCGATGCCGCAAAGGCCGCTGACTACATTCAGATCCTCTTGCCGGACGAGTATCAGGGAAAGATCTACAGGGAACAGATCGAGCCAAATCTTGAGGAGGGAAAGATCCTCGGGTTCTCCCACGGCTTCAACATCCGCTACTTCCAGATAGTTCCACCGAAGAACGTGGACGTTGTCATGGTGGCTCCCAAGGGGCCGGGCGACTTGGTCAGAAGGACATTCCAGGAGGGCATAGGAGTGCCTTGCCTCGTTGCAGTGGAGCAGGACGCCTCAGGTGCAGCCCTGAAGAGAGCTCTGGCATACGCCAAGGGCATCGGCGGGACAAAGGCGGGCGTTCTTGAGACCACCTTCACAGAGGAAACGGAGACTGATCTGTTCGGCGAGCAGGTGGACCTGTGCGGCGGCGTAACAGAGATGATCAAGGCATCCTTCGAGACTCTCATAGAGGCTGGCTACCAGCCTGAGATCGCCTACTTCGAGACATGCCACGAGCTGAAGCTGATCGTGGACCTGATCCATGAGGGCGGCTTGATGCGCATGTGGAACAACGTTTCCAACACTGCAGAGTACGGCGGCATGACTCGCGGCGGCATGATCATAAACGATGAGTCACGCGAAGCAATGAGGGATATCCTCAACGACATCCAGACCGGCGCATTTGCCAACGAGTGGATCCTGGAGGGCCAGGCCGGGCTCCCTGTGAAGAAGTCGCTGGAGAAGATCGAGTCCGAGCACCTCATCGAACAGGTGGGCGCAGAGCTCCGGGCCATGATGCCCTGGCTGAAGAAGTAAAAGTTCATATGGGATGATGTGCGATAGTTGGTCGGACTGTCGGTTCGAGGTTTGGGCGCAACGCCTGGCTTGAAACGCGATTCACGATTATCGGTACATCAACAACTATTAGACGAGGAGGGGAAGTCCCAGAAGCGCGGCCTATGTGGCTGCGTTTCGGGGGCTGTATAAATACTAATTTTGCGTTTTATTAGATATTGTTAAGTTAAAGGTGGTGTTTTGTGATTGAGAGTCCTGATTTAACTGATGAAATCTGTAGATCTGTCACACTTAACGATTTGAAAAGTTTAACCCTTAATGACTTGAGCGGTCTAAGCCTGGAAGAATTGAATATTAGTAATTTAATTAATATATTTAAACAGAAATATCCTTTTGAAGTAGTCCAAGAATCCACTTCATTGTGTGATATTAATCGTGCCTACAATAACGGAGAATTAGTCCTTGTACTCGGCTCAGGTGTTTCGATAGGTAGCGGTTTGCCAGATTGGAGCGGTCTACTGAAGAAATTGAGTAGAAATTTGCGCTACGCCCAAAATGACAATGAAAATCAATCATTAATTATGGATAAAATTTTTTTTGAATTTATTCGATATAAAAAGTGAGCTAATTATAGCGAGAAATATACAACAACGCTGCCGATTGGGTCCTAATATGGATGAAAGTATCATTTTTGAAAGGTTTGTTAGATGTGCAATTTATAGAGGAACACGCTTGAAATATACGCAATTACTCAAAGAAATCATTAGATTGTGCTCATTTTATAAAGATAAAAAAGTACTTGATAGTGTTATAACCTACAATTATGATGATATTTTAGAATATTACCTAAATATATATGGGGAAAATTCTTCTTTCAAGCCGATTTATTTTTCCGGAATAAAGAACGACAAGAGCTTGCCCATATACCATGTTCACGGATTCTTGCCTCGTAGCGGTAATTTATCAAGTAAGAATAGAATTATTTTAGGCGAAGAAACATACCATATCCTGTACAATAAATTAAGCATTTGGAACAATAAAGTACAAATAAATAAATTTAAAAATAATACTTGTCTTCTTGTAGGATTGTCCCTAACAGATCCCAATCTAAGGCGGTTACTTGATACAGTAAATAAAAAAAGAACAAGATCAGATAAATACCATTACATAATAAGATTTAGACCAAGTTTTAAAGAAATAGAAGATGATTTGAAGAAATTATTGAAAAATGATAGTAATCTACTAAAGGAGCTGTACTTTCCAAGTTTCTCCTTTATTTATATTTTCTAAATTATATCAAATTATATTTTCAATCCCATGCTTCTGAGTATATAAAGCAATCCGCCTTCCGGTACGGGTATATTAAAATACATCAGCACATATTCAAATGTTTCACCTAATGCTTGCATTTTTACTAGGTCGATCATGTCGCCCATAGTTCTTGGATTTGAACCGTCCCCAGATGGCGGATTGTCTATTTCCCATAAGAGAATCGCAGTCCATACTGAGAAGACTAGCTGAATAAATCTTTCAATTGATTGTTTTTCTCTTAATTGGTAATCTTTGAATCCTAATTTTTGATTTGTCTCTCTGTGGGCCGTCTCGATATCCCATCTATCCTCGTAAATTGAGAGTATTTCTTTCGACGAAAGCGATTCATTAGTGCTTATAAAATATTTTGTAGTGCTCTCCTTTTTTCTCTTTGAGACTACAAGTTTAACTTCGCCTACCTTGTCTATGACTACCTTCTTTTCAAATGCATAGTAGGTCTTCTTTTTGCCCCGAACACTAATAGTTGTCTTAATAAAATACTTATCCTCAATTTGGTTTGCTAAGTCTCTAACCTGAAAACACATGTCCTTATTTATCCTGATTTTCTTATCAGATTTGATTTGGCAGACTATATTATGCCCTAATTTGAGACACTTGTTAAAGAGATCAGAAGAAAACCACCAGCTATCGAAAACGATATAAAGGTCCATGCTTTTTGGTACTTCTAATGGTTCAATGATCTCGTCCAAGGCAATCTCCATTTTTGTTCTAAAATTCTCATTTTCGTCATCATTCTTGATATACATCTTAGCTTTATGTGGTATGAATAATCCTTTGGATTGGATAACAGAGGTAACAAAATTGTTACCCCAAATGTAGGTTTCTTTACTATGATCATAAAATTTTCCTACACCTTCCGTTTGAGTTCCTTCCTTCTCATTGTATGTGTCATCAATTATTAACAACATTCTATCATTTTCTTTTAAACATAATTTCTCAATAAAAAGGTCCACTTTGCGTTGAGCAACTTCATCCTCGTCCCAATTCGCATCGCTAAAGAACCAATTGTACGAAGAGCGTGCTTTTTTTCCTTTCCTACATTCGGCCATAGTATCACAAAGGTTGGAAACGGTCTTGGATTTATCACACACGCTTAACGCTCCACACAAATCTCGAAACGATCCATAACTCGGTTTCGTAAAAAGATCCTGAAATTCATTCAAGAACGGCTCTAATTGTAATGGTACCTTTATTATTTTGATCATTCTACTCCCAAAAGAGAGAATTTGATCCTAGTATAAAACCCTTACTTTTTATTTTTATCGTAATACCCCGATGCTTGCATCGGGGATAAAGGGCATCCGTGTCCGACTTAGGAATTGATCAGATCGATTTAGTATCAACTTCATGCGGCGGCGCCTCGCATGCCCCGCCTGCTTGCAGCGGGGTGCGCCGCCGCCGTTTGACTTTTTTTATTAAATTTATATTCTAATTTAATCTGATGATATTATAAATATACGAAAAAGTTGGAAAGTACAGTAAAGGAAATATCACCAATCGTATCTATGAAATCTTCATATGAGGATTCCTATTTACTTGCTCCTCCAGAGGTTGTTCTCAAAGGTCCGCGCTATTTTCGTTCTCCAGATGTCTAATTTCCTTGAATTACCCTCTTTTTCGGTCGATTTTTGACAGCTTCCGCTAAGTCAAATGATTCCGGCATTTTTCAATGTACAGAGTTGATAGAAGTGAAAGCGAATGCGGTAACCATCATTTTTATGTGAACCCTTTGGACTGTAGTAACTAACTATCCTATCCGATATCTGCGATAGTCGAGACTTCTCTTGTTTTGCATAAAGACCTCGAAGCATCCACGTAGTAACCGAATCCATATTATACGATAGTATTGTTAGTATATAAATTTTTCCATACTATGTTTTGGGATAGAGGTTATAGGAATCCTCCTCCCATTGATATTATAAAATTTCACGATTGCATTTGTGGAGCCAAAGGATCAGCTCGAGGCTGGCGAGGAGGAGCTGGCGCTGATGACGAAGATATGGACAAGATGACGACGGACCTGGGGCGCAAATGTACACAGGTTCAAGGATTTTGTCACAAGGGTCATAACGCCTTCTTATGACAGGTTAAATTATAGCATGATACGATATAAATAATACAAAGTAGGTTGCCACTGCGATTACTGGTAAGGAAACTAGCTTTAAAACGGCCCACGTTTTCCCAACTAATACCCACCATGCAACAATGAGGAGACCTGGCCATACAATCCAATCAGCGCCGGTCGAATGCAGCGTTGCTTGGAACATCTCAATATATCCTATGATCATTGCCCATATAGTCATCATCATTAATACTACATGATCAGCTTCCGATTTGGCAATGAATTCAAACATCGGATAGAATTTGACATTTAACGTATATATAGATTTGATACATAGTATATATAAACTTGATAGATGAACGAAAATCGAATAACGGCCACCCTGCACAGCCATCCTCCATCAGCAAGACATGAATCGAATCACCTGAATCCTTCTCTTAAGTTCAGTGGATTATCGTGGTTAAATCGTCCCTCAGTCCCTCCAGGTTCCTACTGCAGGTCAGTAGAGCATCACAGTCTTCAGCCCATGAACCATTAATAGAAAATGGATGACAACTTGTTCTAATGACCTGATAGATAGCGATTGCGTACATGTATTCATTATGTATCAACATGGTGATGCTCGCAACCAGCCTCGTTCCCGACGAATTTCTGATGATCTGATCTGTTGGAGCAACGATGTCGTCGTCCTTTTGTTAGTCCTTTTCTTCATCCTTTTGTTCGTCCTTTGGTCATCTGGCTTTTGTAGTGGCTGGAACTGCCAATTGCCAAGGTGCTTCTTTGAAACTTGAAGGACAACTATATTAGAATGCAGCATATTAAAGATGCAGCTTAGAGATAGTAGCCCAGGAGGTTTTCCAGTGACCGGTGAAGATCAAAGGCATCTGAGTGTGCTTCTTGTAGAGGATAACGAAGTAAATCAGAGAATAGTTCAGGCGATGCTCAAACGTATGGGTTATACGGCTGATTTGGCTGTGAATGGTCTGGAGGGGCTACAAGCCCTGGAAAACAAAAAGTACGATGTTGTACTGATGGACATCCAGATGCCGGTGATGGACGGCCTGCAGGCTACAGAGGCCATCCGCGCTCGTTTGCCACCCGCTGAGCAGCCTTATATTATTGCCATCACAGCCTACGCTCATCTGTACAGTGTTGATATGTGCCTTCATGCAGGGATGAACGACTACATCATCAAGCCCTTCAATTTGGAGGAGCTAAAGAACGCCTTCCATGGAATGAGAGTTAATTCATAATGCATAATACATGCATAATACATAATCGCAAAAGACGATAGAGAGTTCATATTGGAAAATTATGAGGCCTCAGTTGCAAAGACACGCTCAGCGCTGTGGCCAGCGCTAAGCGCATTGCACATTCCTGGATAACCCTCCTTTAGAGGATTTTCGAATAAGTATTTTGCTACAGATTTTATATATTAATCCACGCAGCCGGACAATTTTGAAAGGCACTTCCCGGAGCTGAAAAGTTGGACCGCAAAGAGATCGTAAAAAGACAGTTCGACATACAGGCCAAGAACTTCAGAAACTGGTCAGTCACCACGAATGAAGTATACATGCAGGCCTACTTCGAGTTCATCGATCTGAGCAAAGTTGACGAGCTGCTGGACGTCGCCTGCGGAACAGGAGAGTTCTCTGTTTTCTGTGCAAGAAGGATCAAGCGCGTCAACGGAATCGACATCTCTGAGGGATGATCGAGCTGGCGCATAAGTTAGCCCAAAACAGTGGTCTCGCCAATGTCGCTTTTGAATGCCATGATGTTGAGCGCATCCCTTGCGCCGACAATTCGTTCTCGGTCGTGCAGTGCAGGTCGGCGTTTCACCACATGGAGATCTACCCCACTGTGTTCAAGGAGATGCTGCGGGGCTGCGAGCGCGGTGGACGACTGGCTGTTCAGGACATAATGGCTTATGAGGATCAGAAGGTCAATTCGTTCTTCGAGGCTCTGGAGAAGGAAGTCGATGTCAGCCACAATGCGACGCTGCACAGACAGGAGTTCGTCGATCTCTTCGACCGAAACTAGGTTAAGGTGATTCGATCGTTTACTGTGGAAATAGAGCTGAACTTCGTCGAGTATCTGGGCCATGCGCATCAATCGGAAGGCAGCCTTGAGAAGATTAGAGATATGTTAGAGAAAGGATTGCAGGACAGAGATATATCACGTTTTCTATACATGAACGGAGATAATGAGCTGGTCCTCAAGAGGGCTGTGTTCCTTATCCTTGGTCAGAAAAGAAAGGATTAGATTTATTACAATCGAACTGTAACTACACCGACACCCAAAGGGATAGCGGAGAGTCGATGAGCAAAACGTTCGAGTACGACGTTTTTCTGAGCTACAGCTCCAAGGACAAGGAGACAGTCCATGCTTTGGCCGAGCGCCTGAAGAACGATGGGCTGCGCTTATGGCTTGATGAGTGGGCAATCAAGCCGGGTGATTTGATCGGCTTAGAGATCCAACATGGGTTGGAAAAATCTCGGATTTTAATTATGTGCATGTCTTCAGCCTACTTCGATTCCGAATGGGCAAAGCTAGAACACCAGACTCTTCTCTTTCGCGATCCTACTAACAAACAGCGTCGTTTTATCCCTCTTCTCATCGAGGATTGCACTCTGCCAGACATTATCGCTCAGTTTGCATATGTCGATTTGCG
>CAVWIG010000040.1:0-5630 GCA_963754945.1 Methanotrichaceae archaeon | reverse complement strand
CAACAATGTCAGAACAGACAAAATTATACAACTAACGTGCATTTTTTTCATTTATTCTCACCGTCAAGGCATCTTTCTGTTTTATGTACTCCGTAGAGTTGCCACATTCGAAACATGCCAATAAATTATACCTATTACTAGGATATAAAGATACCTCAAAGAACAAAAATCGACAACTTAAACCGCTCTATTACTTAACAACTAGTGAATTACTTCAATCATCAATTTAATCAGAAAAGCAATTATATAATCCGTGATAGAGTCCAATGAAAGAAAGATCGAGATAAATGAACTTATTTATTCACTTAGAAGATCCCCCCGTTTCGTATAATTTTTGATTTAGAAGCTGCACTTTTATCCATTTCCAGTTCAAGAATATATGCAATAGTATGAAAACTGTCAGGACAATGCCGCTAATGGGATGAAACCGCAATAAAGCAAGAGGAGGCCGAAATCCTCCCAGTATATCAATCCAGATCCATCCGCCAGTAACGGCCTGTACTAAGAATAGAATGAATACACAGACATTCACAACCGGAAGTTTTGATAGCTTGACCATAGTTTGAACGTCATCTCCTTGCTGGCTTGCAATTAGATACGACCCGGAAATATAAAGTTCTTGTGGATATCAAACCGCTAACCCTGTACATCACGAACGTATACCCAAATATTACCGCAGGTGGTAGATACGTAAAGCATGAGCTAAGCGGTCCTCTGGATACTGTTCGTTGGAAGGGTCGATAACATGACCAAAAACTCATAAAAAGGAGGGAGGCAAAAGTCAGGAATGTAGGAGGGAGATAAAAGAGGTGTATCGAACTTTTGCCTATACGTATTACGACAATTACCGAAGTATAAAGATTTCGCTTCGGGCAGTTTTGCTTTCGTTCGAGCAGTAGAATATCCTCATATAGCCTGAAGCTTTCAATGATGATGTTTACTCTAACCAGCTATCTAGGTTCGCGTTGAGTTGCATTTTCGTCTTTCAATCTCAACAGCATATAAATACTTTTGATAGCCTCTATACGATGTCGAATCTAATTGTGGCCTAATCGGACATAGCTATAGGAGATAAATTATGGGTTTGTTGGATCGCATGAGCACTGTAGTTCAAGCCAAGATGAACAAGATAATGGACAAGATCGAGGATCCCAGGGAGACTCTTGACCTGTCCTATGAGAAGCAGCTAGAGCTGCTTCAGAACGTCAAACGAGGCGTAGCGGAGGTTACCACCTCCAAGAAGAGGATTGAGCTTCAGAAAGCCAAGCTGCAGATGAGCATCGACAAGCTGGATGCACAAGCCAAAGAGGCACTCGCGGCCAACCGAGAAGACCTGGCGCGAAAGGCTCTGGAGAACAAGGCCGCCCTGCAAGCACAGTCAGCCACCCTGGACCAGCAGATAGTTGACCTCGAAAATCAGCAGCAGAAGCTGATGGCAGCCGAGAGCCGCCTGGCCACAAAGGTGGAGTCCTTCAGGACCAAAAAGGAAACCATCAAGGCCGAGTACTCCGCAGCGGAGGCCCAGGTCAAGATCACCGAGTCTGTAACTGGCATTAGCGAGGAGATGGCGGATGTCGGTTTAGCAGTCCAGCGGGCAGAAGAGAAGACGGAGAACATGAAGGCCCGATCGGCAGCCCTGGATGAACTCCTTGAGTCAGGAACCCTCGAAGACTACTCTGGTGGCGACGAGATTGAGAAGGAGCTGGCCAAGGTCAAGGCCAAGAGCACAGTCGACGATGAGCTGGCCAGGATGAAATCCGAGGTGAAGAAATGATCATCAGGATTCTGGGCGAGGGTCAGTTCAGGCTGGACGATAAGCACATAAACGACCTGAACAAGATCGACAACCGAATAGTGGATCATGTGAACAAAGGCGATCAGACCGCTTTTCGGAAGGATCTGGACAAGCTCATCTCTACTGTAAAAGACATTGGCGAACCGCTGGACCCGGTGGAGATCGTCCAATCCGACCTCATATTCCCTCCCGAGGACCTATCTTTCGAGGAGGCCAAGCGAGTGTTCAGCGGTGATGGGATAATTAAGGACTGAACCGGAAAGACAGAACGAGACAAGGTAAGTGGCTAGTGATCTAGCGCAATACTTGTCCTATCTGGCGTAGAGCAGAATATGAAAGGGAGAATCAAGGGATTAGACGGAATGGCTGCCGGTGATTTAGTCCTGGCCAGCCCTTCTAACCTCGATTCTCTCCCCGCGTTTTAGCATTTTCAAGATGTGCTTGGCCATCTCTGAGGCCTTGGCAATCTTCAGGTCACCCTTCCTGCTCACGGTGGCAGTGAAGATCATGTCCCCGCCTATGTATATATCGACCGACTCTCCGGCACACGCATCCAGCCATAGGATCAGGTGCTTGGCGGTCTCTTCGATCCTGGGTGTTAGAGAACTGGCTTCGTCCCTGGTCCTCACGTCTATATGCATCCCGAGAGTCTTCTCTATCTGCTCGATGTTCTTGCCCGACTTGCCTATGACCCGGGCAGCCTCGTCATGAGGAACCCTTATGACTGCGCTCGAGTCTGTCAGCATTTCAACATCCACTGGACCACGCACATGATGGGACATCTCTTTCTCTATTTCACGGGAGGCAAGCTTCCATGAAGGCTTCTTGACGGCTTTGGTCACGGGCATGACTACTATCTCCTCGCCGTAGGTGTACATCTCGTACTCGACGACACCCGTCTCAAAGTCTCTTACTACAATGACCGGCCTGGCCAGGTCTGCCTCGACCATTCCTGATGGAACCTTGACAACGAACTCCACGTCGTGGACTCGGGAGACCTCGCCCTTTTCTATGAAGACGACAGTATCCACAACCTGGGGTATCATGCCCATCTCCACCCGTCCAAGAAGCCTCTGGAGGGCATCGATGGGCTTGTTAGCGTGGACCACTCCGATCATGCCTACGCCAGCCAGCCTCATATCCGCGAAGACCATGAAGTCCTTTGTCTTTCTGACCTCGTCGTAGATGGTGTAATCCGGTCTGACCAATAGTAGGATGTCCGCCGATGCCTCCATGCTTCCCTCAAGGGGGCCGTACTGGGTTATCTCCGGAGGAACCTGGAGGTCACGCGGAGACTCCAGGGTTTTGACCACGTAGTTGCATTTGAAGAGGTACTCGGCAATGCCCGCCGCGAAGGTCGACTTCCCTGATCCTGGTGGGCCAGCTATCAGCAAACCTCTCTGGCCCTCTTTCAGCCTATCCTTCAGCATGGCGCTGTGTTTATAGGAGTCAAAATCAACCTTGGCAACTGGTCTGACGGCCGTTATCTCCAGGCCGTCTGAGAAGGGTGGCTTGGCTATGGCGATCCGCATGGGCCCCAATTGGATCACTGTTGCACCTATCTTCTCCAGCTCTATGTAACCCTCTGGGTCAACCTTCACCCGATCGAAGATCTCTCGGGATATGTCTCGCAGATCCCTTTCTGACAATGGTTTGTCAGCTATACGCACAAGGCTGAAATCTCCCACCTTGCCCCGTTTGGCCATAGGAATGGTTCCTTCTTTGAGGTGGATGGACAGCGTGTCGTCGGTAAAGTACTTCTCCAAAGATAGCTGCTTGATGGGATCTCGCTGAGGCCGGACGTACTCAACGTCTATGCCTATGGCCTGGGCCACCTTGAACTGTACTCCATCGCTGGTGATGAAGGAGGCTCCGACCTCAAGGGCTACGTCCCTGATCATGGCGTCTATCTCTCCACCGCCTGCCAGCTTGATCTGGTCCAGGTCCGGCCGGACGCCCACGTACTCCAGCTCGATCTTGCCGCTCTTGGCAAGCTCAGAGAGCCTGCGAAGCTCCTCAAGACCCTTTACACCGGTATCTCGGCCGTGGTTGGCCTGGGCTTCCAGCTCTGCGACAACGGCCTCGGGGATGACAATTCTCTTGCCTGCGAACTCTCCCGACTTGACCCTGGCGGAGATTCTGCCGTCGATGACCACACTTGTATCTGGTACTAAATACTGCATCTTCTAAAACATCCTTGAATCATCAATTAACCTGTTAAATCCTAAAATAGAGCTAAAGAATAAACTATATCCATCTTTCGCTTTTTTGGCGATCTCTACCTGCCACATGGGCGTACTTTAGAGTTGTTCGGATATCTCTGTGCATCAGCAGTCCCTTCACGAGCCCAGTGTCCCACCATTTAGCTACCAAAATAGTGCAGTGTAAGCTGAATACGGCGATGAGGCCAATCACCTTCTTGCTTCAAGCTTCAATTGGTCATTCGTTGTGAACGCTCGTCGAATTAGTAAGAGCATCCTGGACATTCTTCATAACCGGCAAAATCTTTATCCCCTTGCGCGTGGTTATGTACAAACTATCTTTTTTCTCGATCATTCCAATTCTGATCAACATTTCCAGGTATGAACTCGCAACATTGGCATTCAAAGCAGCCTTATTGGCAACAGCGGTCTTATTGATGCCTTCGCGGCATGATTCAAGAATTTGATAAATTATCTCTTCTCTGGTTCTTTTTTTTCCCTTTCGTTCCTTCGTGGTCAACCCCTCACTCCCAAAGAGAGCTGAGAGTCCCAGACTAGAACAAAAAGTCGAGGAAGGATCTTGGATATGTGGCTCAGCTCTCATACTTGATCAATTGATTACGTCAATCAACGAATTTAAATCTGTTGGTAGGATTGTGATATCGACTAATTATCACAATCAATTGATATAAGCCACTAAATCAGAGTATCGCCTTGCAAACTCGTTGATGCCACATCACTGCATTATATAATCAATTGTATGTATATGTAAATGTACCTTACAGCGCTACAAAGTCAAGGACCATATCTCACAGGACATCGCAGAGGTTGTCAAGGTCTGGATGTTTCATTCTCGGAGAGCTTACTCGGGTCGGGTGAACAGTCTCCGGGAGCGTTTCAATATCCTGCGGACTAAATTGCCGCTCTTGGCAAGCTCGGGGCGCCTGCCTGAATGTCGAGAAAAAGAAGATAGAAAATGAACGGTTGTACATACCTGCTCAGAACTTTGGAGCTTTATCCGTCAAATCCTTAACGAACTAGCTTAAACCCAGAACGACTTGAACGCCACAACTCGTATACCATCACTACTAACGCTAGTAGAGCGGCACTATAGCACCATTTCATCAGTGTAGCGTCCAGGTGGAATGTCCAGAAATACATCCCTGCGCTTCCCAATAGAGCCGTGAAGATGGCGATCAATGAAGCCAGGTTGCTTACTTTTTTTGGGACCTCCTGCCCTTTCAAACAGAGCAGACCTACGAATAGTGCTGGTAGGATCATAAAGCCAAACAGCAGATGACCACGAATAAAGGCTAAATCGTTCACCGCTCCAGGAGCATTGCCTTCTCCGCCGCCGAAAAATCCCTCGTGAAACTCGATGTATATTCCGAGGCTCACAATTGAGACGAGAAATGTGATGAACAGGAACGCCAAAGCTGTCCGTATAGACGGTTCATATGGTACAATCGCTTTTGTCGTCTTTTCCGTCATGATTGGTAAAAACATGGGCAAGAGAAGTAACATGCCAATGCCAAATATAGTCAGTATAACATCGTCCAACGGCATGCCATTTGGTCCCGATGCGAATAACGTTGGAGGCTGCCAGACTAACCAGGCGCTATATTGGTAGAGGG
>CAVWIG010000039.1:0-65089 GCA_963754945.1 Methanotrichaceae archaeon | reverse complement strand
ATACCGCGAAAATGCTGAGATCAATACCATTATTTGTAACTGATCGATTAAAATTATTATACAATAGCTCTCCGAAAGCAATACGGAAAGTTACAACTATTTTCACCAACACTCAAACGAGAACAGCATCGAAGTCCTAAATTGATAGTAGACGAACTATTAAACTACGCGCAGGTTATTAAGATTCGGGCAGAAGGCAGACTTAAAAAAGTTGTTAAAAGGATCATATTTGGGGTGAATATAAAACCCAAGATGATATCTACTAGCTATATAGAACACATAATCTAACATGCATACAAGATAATAACCGCATATCCAGGAAAACAATAGGCTTCTCTAAGAAAAATGTGGAATTAGATCATCAAATGACCCTCTATTTCGCAAACTTCAATTACTGCAGAAAGCATCGCTCTCTGAAATACAGGGACGAGCAAGGGATTACAAGGCTCAATTGTCCTGCGAAGCAAGCCGGCTTAATTGATCACATCTGGAGCTTGCATGAACTATTGACCTTCTCCTATATCAAAATTAAAACCTATTAACAATTCACGACCCAAATTAGGGCATCATCTAGTCTGCCAAATCAAATCTAGTGTAAGAAAATTGGGATAAATAAGGATATGTATTTCCAGGTTAGAGAACTAGCGAATCAAATTGAGGATAAATATTTTATTAAGACAACTATTAGTGTTCGGGGAAAAAAGAAGACTTACTATGCATTTGAAAAGAAGGTAGTCGTAGACAAGGTAGGCGAAGTTAAGCTTGTAGTCTCCAAGAGAAAAAAGGATAGCACTACAAAATATTTTATAAGTACTAATGAATCGCTTTCGTCGAAAGAAATTCTCTCAATTTACGAGGACAGATCGGATATCGAGACAGCACACAGAGAAACAAATCAAAAATTAGGATTCAAGGATTACCAACTAAGAGAATTGAGCAACAACTAATTGAGAGATTTATTCAGCTAATCTCTTCAGTATGGACTGCGATTCTCTTATGGGAAATAGACAATCCTCCGTCTGAAGATGGTTGAAATTCGAGAACAATGGGCGACATGATCGACCGAGTAAAAATGCAAGCATTAGGAGAAACAGTTGAATATGTAATGGCGTATTTTAATTTGCCCGTACCGGATGGCGGATTGCTTTATATACTTAAAAGCTAGCGATACAAGCTAGTCAGCAACATTTATAATGTTGCCGCGTATTTTAATGGGTTGATCAGAATGGCCGCTGTAATAAGAAAGGATTCAGCAAACCGCCCAGAAGAGGACTGCCTTAAGGGTGTTGATGAAGCTTGGGAGCAGTACAAACTGGGCAAAGGAAGGCGAATTACAAGCGACGAAGAGCTAGATGCTTTCATAGATAGTCTCTGAGTATGGCCAGGGAAAGGAAACTCGTGAGAGCATCTTCAACCGATGGCATGATTTCGGAAATCCAAAGGGCTTTCATTTTATTTAATATAATTATAAGTGTATAGCTGATTGTGACAGACTAAATTAGGAATTACTTAATCAAACTGCGTGCGGCCACCCCACCCTAAAGGATGGGGTATGCTTCGGGCCGCACGCCCTCACGCCCGGTTTTATGGAATCCAGAAATCGTCGAGTCTTCGTTGCCCTGATCTCCTTGGTCTGCACGATTGATACTTTGCTTCGGTTTCCCCTGAGAATCCTTATTGTTGTGCTGATTGCGTCAGCAGTCACATTTCCAACGGATCGAAGGAATTTGCCATTTGAACATAATAGATTTCCACCCCCAAAAGGGGCGAGGGTTCACTTCATCCCCGACCTGAAGGTCGGGGTATACGTGACCCTCCGCGCTCCCGATGTAATAAAAAGTTTCGAAACATCTCTATGCTCGAAGCTTCTTGATTCCATCCTTACCCTAAGAGTTTCTGCAATTCCTTCAGGAAATCCAGCTTGGCTTGCACCTTCTTCATCTTCATATCCAATTTCGCTTTCATCAACGCTTTCTTCTTATCTTCGCTGAGATGCTCCCACAAATTTTTCATGCCTTCCATTTTAGATTCCTCCATTTCTTCTCCGTGGCAGATGTCATATCACTTCTTTTTGGATATCAAATAACCTGAACAACAATCTAATGTATCCGATGTTATTTAAATGTTTTTAACAATTAAAATTACCTTGATATGTTCTAAATGGTATAATTGATCATCCTTTGTGCAGCATATCCCTCAGCTATGCCGCACCACATCTTTATATTCGTTCAAATTCTATCCATGAAATTAACTGAGAGGATTAAAACTCTCATGTGGGACAAGATATGAGAAATCTTGTAATATGCTTCTTAATCCTTATGGCACTAGCCTTGAATTGCGAAGCAACTACGCCAGTTCAGCTAAGTGGAAGCAACGGCCAAGCCATTTTGAGCCAAATAGCAGGGTCGATACAAACCAATAACACATCAACAAATACTGGCCTTTGGAATTGGGGTAACATTCCGATGGGATATTCGCTAAATAAATCAGGATTATTGACCGATTTATCAAATGATTATGGGAATTGGACCCCTGGTATCTGAAAATCACTACTAAGCTCAACGGGTAGTCAGGCAAAAGTAGTGAGTCCATTCTTAGGTTGATATCAGGCATCACTAAACGCCTATGACCTGTATTGAGATTTGACTCACAAATTTGACCCACAAAAATGCAAATTGCTCTGACAGGAAAGGGCCCCATGCGTTGTGTTCCTGAACAATACCAGGGAACCGAATAATTCCACAATTGATCCTTCAACGGTGCGGTAATCCAAATTCATACAAGATAGCCGGAAATAATGGGAAGATAGTTGCCAAAATCGTCTCCAAAATTCTGAAAATCTAGCGAATCTGACTGGACAATGGAACATAATGTCAGGATCGCAATTAGAATCAATGAACGTTTCATCAAGGACCCCCGATAGGAATTGGTTTTATCTCTATAATCACCAATGGTACCGCTTAAGCAACATGTACCAAGACCCATGGGTGTTGGCAGAGCTCACAGGTAGACCTGTAACGACAATTAGCACCTCCGCAGGGCGTTTTTTTTAGATTTTTAGATCTTCTGTGACTTCTGGTGACGGATCCCGCACCGCCTAGAGAAAGATTAATATCCTGAGAAATAATGGCACGAAGAGGTGAGTGGATTGATAAAGATACCATCTATTCTTGAATGCATACTACTAATCGCAGTTGCCATGCTGTTCTCTATGCCAGGAATCATGGCAACAGGAACAACGCCCGTAGTGCAGCCCATAGGTTCATTTTCAGGTGTGATACCTTCTGTAGGGCAACCAATCGCCCTATTCTCGGGAGTGTTGCCATCTGAGGGGACTAATCAAGGAAAAGGGCTTTTCAGCGGACAGCTCCCTACCCCAACTGCACTTGGTAGTTTGAACGCTGAAAGAACAACCATACAGCTAGATCAAACCAAGCCATCAGTCTCAATCATACCTCAAGAACTAAATACTCCCACTGTGGTGAATAATCCATTAAATCGGACTATACCATTGGTTATAACCAAACCCCTGAATAGAGCTGAGCCAGAGGTCGTAACTGCACCTTTTAATGGGACTAAACCTCAGAACGCGACCAATCCAGTTAATACAACTCAACCTCTGAATACAACGATGTCTTAGAATATACTGAAACTTTAGAACCTATCCCAATGCTTTTTTTGGCATAAGAAATAGGGCTCTTGAAGAGGCTGAAACCTGCCTCTTTTCTTTATTTGTCTTAGGAAGTGCAGTGCGGGGTCCAAGATCTTGGATCACCAAAATCACCAGAATACATTGGAAGGAAGATCGGCGAAACAGTTCCGTTTGGAATCGTCCTTCATATTCTGCCTGATTAACCCATGTCCTTTCTTTAGGAAAAGGAAAAAGCTAAATTCTTATAAATCGTTAATCGAATTACTGGTGTTGAAATGGATAAGTTCATAAAATTTGGAATGTTAATCTTACTCTTTGCGACTATTTGGTTTGGTATAGTCGTTGGAGAGAAAGAAGCAATTGCAAAAGTCAATGCAACCAACCGTTTGAACATAACCAATGCAAGCTTAACCATCCCAACTAATAAAGCCGATGTAAGAAACGTATCCATAAACGTAAACCTAAGCCGGCTCATGAACGAAACCAAAGAAATGACCGATTCGACTACAGCCTCAACCATGCTATTGGACCCGAATAGCGCAACTTCAGACGCGCCAAAGTCATCTAAAGCAGATAATTCGAGTGGTGGATGCCCTTGCAATTCTCAAGGTTAAGAACCCCTATCCTTAATGATGCAATGGCTGAATGCTCATAAACATGAAATCCAGTAGCTACACTTTAGTATTGAATATTTAGTTATCCTTTTTTCACGTATAATTTTTGCAGAGAAAACTATGATCCACAATTACTAAATGCCGCTAAAGATTGGCTAAAGTGCAGAAGAGAGCACAAATACTGCGGGACCTGTAGAAAGAGAACGGGACCAGAGATGTAAGGTTCGCGAACCTTATAGAGACAGAAGACACCAAAATCCTAGGCAACTGATCTAACTTACGTGATTAATAGCACTTGCTGAATTCCCTGCTAATTCCTGTGCTGCTCTTTCAGCCCTACAGAGATCATCCACAACCCAACCACAGTCGTTATTCCGAAAAGCACAATAGTTTGGAGCTCTAAGCCATTGGGAAAGTCTTTTATGGCCACTAATCCGAGGATTACGCTTCCTGCACCGATGCCGATCACGCCTAACCTAACCAAGAAGGGCGTCACCAGGAAGCCTAGTAAAATTAGAACAGCCGAGGCCAATAGCGGGATGGAAAAAAGTGGGATGGATATATTCATGGACACAGCGTCTGGCTGTAGAATACTTATAGTTTCTTCTTAGCTCGTAACGCATCCACTGCAACCAATTCTTTGATTCTTGAGGTTGTCTTATTCGCCAGTTATTTACCATCCTTATGCAGTAATAACCTGGGATGAAACGGATCTACATGGACCATTCGGCCACTACGCCTGTGGCACCCGAAGTTCTGGAGGCGATGCTGCCCTACTTCGGAGAGAAGTTCGGCAACGCCTCCAGCCTGCACAGCTTCGGCCTGGAGGCAAAGGAAGCGCTTGAGGAGAGCAGAGCGAAGGTGGCGTCCCTGCTAGGTGCGCAGCCGGAGGAGATCATCTTCACCAGCGGCGGGACTGAGTCGGACAATCTCGCCCTGAAGGGCATCGTCCCCCGGAGCAAAGAGAAAGGATTAGGGAACCACATCATAACCTCCTCTGTAGAGCATCCTGCAATCCTTGAAACCTGTAGGAAGCTGGAAACCCAGGGGTTCGAGGTGACATATCTTCCAGTCACCAAAGACGGCCTGGTCGATCCAGGAACCGTGGAGTCGGCCATAAAGAAGGAGACAGTTCTGATCTCCGTCATGCACGCCAACAACGAGATCGGCACAATCCAGCCTCTGAAGGAGATAGGAGAGATCGCCGCAGCAGAAGGATGTCTTCTTCCACACAGATGCCGTTCAGACAGCCGGCAAGCTTCCAATCGATGTCAATGATATGGGCCTGGACCTTCTTTCCGTCTCCGCCCACAAGCTTTACGGGCCCAAAGGTGTTGGCGCTCTTTATGTACGGAAAGGCACCAGGTTGGACAGCATCGTTCAGGGAGGAGGACACGAGCGCGGCCTGAGGTCCGGAACGGAGAACGTTGCGGGAATAGTGGGCCTGGCCCGTGCGGCTGACCTGGCAAGTCAAGAGATGGCATCCGAGGCCAAGAGGCTGACAGATCTCCGGGATAAACTGGCCAAGATGGTCCTTGATAGCGTAAAAGACGCCTGGATAAATGGTACGATGGAAAAGCGCCTTCCCGGCAACCTCAACTTCGGATTTCGGTACGTCGAGGGCGAATCTCTCCTGCTCTTCCTGGACTCCAAGGGCATAGCAGTTTCCACCGGATCGGCCTGTTCATCCAAAAAGCTGGAGCCCAGCCACGTCCTGATGTCTCTGGGCCTGAAGCCTGAGGAGTGTCACGGATCTCTGCGGATAACCATGGGAAGATCCAACACTGAAGAAGACGTGGACTACGTTGCCAGATCCATAACCGAGGCAGTAGAGCGCTTCAGAAGCATCTCAGCTCTTGGCAGATAAATATGTGAATAATATATATTAGATGAATATGGATGAAATTGGATAACGAATATGCAAGGATGGAATCAGATCAGTGCTCGGCTGCCTTCCTGGTCTCGACTGCAGTTCCGCGCTTGATCTGCTGCATCTCCTCCGGAGCCAGGATTGCCTTGCCGGTGGCCAACAGATTATCCTGCGCGTCCACTACAAGGACTTCTTCTTCAGCTCGAATTGTTGGGTCCATGCTCAGTACGTGTTTGGCAAAGACATTGCCGCCTTTGACCACGAAGGGCGCGGCATCTTCGGAGACTGTGACCCTCAGCCTCGGTGATGCAAAAAGGGCATGCAGACGCCCGGCACCAAGCATGCTCAGCGTCAGCAACCCGTCATTCGCCCGGACAGTGGCAATGCGCTCGTCTCCTGCGTAAAGATACCTGAGCCGGCGAGTGTTGGAGAGCTTATAGGTTGTATCCTCCGGAAATAGCGCATCTCCTGCGCCCCTGCCGAACTGGAAGTCGGCTATGATCCTGGCCCGCTTGAGCATTAATGTGCTTTCAAACAACGAAATAGAAAAGGATTATGGTGGCGGCTCATCCGTGGTGACGCTGCCGTCCTCTGCGGCTTCTTCAGCTGGTGTTCTTGCCACTCCATAAATTGCATTAACCCAAACCTTTATAGCGTGCTTGGACGATAGGGCTGAGGTGCCTGCTGAACAGTCAGCTTAAGAGTGCTGCTCAAAGTTGGAGTTTGCCAAGGTGGCGGAACGGCCACGCAATTGCCTGCAGAGCAATACCAATCCGGTTCGACTCCGGACCTTGGCTTGATCATCGAATTACAAAAATCGGATTACCTGTTTTGCTCATAAATTAGCGAAGTTTCGATTTAATATCTAAAAATATGAATTAAGGATAATATTAATAATAAGCTCAGTAGGTGCTGAGCTCTCCCTTGAACAGCATCTGCTGCAGCTTGGGTATGTTTGCAAGCCAATCGTCCAGGATCTCAGTAGCCCCTGACTGGACCTTTGCGAAGTCTGCACCTTCCTTTGGAACAACCTGAATGCTCGCTATGTGCGGCTGGTCCACGGGCTTGCCGATCTGGGATAGGATCTTGATGTAGGCCTCGTCTATGCCCTTTACCTCTTCCGCTATCTGTTTTGCTGCTGCCATAGCAAGCAGGTTGTAGAGCTTACCAACGTGGTTGATGGGGTTCTTGCCGCAGGTGGCTTCGAGGCTCATGGGCCGGTTGGGAGTGATGAGACCGTTTGCCCTATTCCCACGCCCAACTGCGCCGTCGTCGCCCATCTCCGCCGAGGTTCCTGTGACTGTGATGTAAACAGATCCTGCCTCAACGTTGTCCGCCACATTCATCTGGGCGTTGATCTTCCGTGATGTAAACTGAGCGGCATAATCGGTGATGTGCTGGACTATCTCGTTCTTGGTCTCCAAGTACTGGTTGATGTCCGCAAGGTGCCTGTCCACCATGGCACAGGCTATTGTGAGGTTGATCGTGTCTCCTTCTCGCATTCCCATGACCTTGATGTCCTCACCAATGGCAGGAATCCTCTTCTTGAGGTTCATAAGCTCTCGTTCGGTGTTGTAGACTATGGTCTCCGTCTCCGAGAGGGGCGCGTAGCCTACGCCGAAGGACGTATCGTTGGCGGATGGGACATCCCTGCTGAAGACATCGCGCAGGTCCGATGAGCCCATGCCTATCTTGGCGTCAAGGATTAGCTGGTTGTTGATGTCCAGGTTGGAGAGGGATTCGGTCAGAAGTTTTCTTGCAGCCTTGATGGCTATCGTGTCTACAGGTATCTCCACTCCATTGAATACCCTTGTAGCCCTTCCGGTGAGCAGAATATAGAGCGGACAGATAACCTCGCCGCCTCCAAAAGCCGGATGAGACCTACCGGCAACTATCTGGGTCTTGTCCGTGTTGTGGTGGAGCACGGCCCCGAACCTATCAAGGTACTCCTGGCAAAGAGCGCGGCTGATGGACTCAGCCAGGCCATCGGCGACGCTGTCTGGATGGCCTATCCCCTTGCGTTCTACCAGCTCTATCTCCTGCTGCTCTATCGGCTTTTGATTAAGGCGTTCAACCTTGATATTTCTCTTCATGACCCTTCCTCAACTGCAAATCCAGTAAACATGATTTTTTAGCAGGATCATCCGAAGCCATATTAATGCTTTGCACTAGGCAATCTGCTCCTGGCAATACAATAACTGCCCACTTAGTTGGCCAATGGGACAAGCCAAGATGCTCGTAAGGCAGTGGTGGAGGTGGAGTAGATGAGGAAGGACGGGAAGGACGGGCGAAAATTGTAAATCTGTTTCCGGTGACTGTACTCTATGAGACTTATCTACGTGGCAGGAAAAGGTGGCGTGGGCAAGAGCGTCTGCTCCGCCTCAACAGGGATCTGGGCATCGCGTCATGGAAAAGAGACGTTGGCATTCTCCATGGACCCTGCCCACTCGTTATCCGATATCTTCGACGTCGAACTGGGAAGCCAGCCCAAGGAGATAGGCGAGCACCTACACGCCTACGAGCCCGACCTGAAGGAGGAGTCGAAGAACTTCTTCAGAAGATACAAGAACATGCTGACTGCTCTCTTCGGCCTCTTCGAGGTAGAGATCAAGCCCGATGACTTTGGCTCCATGCCGGGGGTAAGCGAGCTCATCTTCATGGACAAGCTGAACGACGTTTACGTGGAAAAGAAGTACGATGTCGTAGTGATCGATTCGGCCCCCACTGCCATGGTGCTCCCCCTGCTCCAGCTGCCCTCCATAACTACAAGTTTTGTCACCAGGGTCTTGGGCGTCAGGAACAAGTGGATGAGCGTTCTTAATATGCTTGAGCCTGGTTTTGGGGATGCTATCCTGAACGAGGTCAGGTCCATGAGGATCAAAGCTGAGACTATGAGAAACGCTCTGTTAGACCCCGAGATTGCCACCATCACCGTTGTAACAATCCCTGAAAAGGCAGCGGTAATGGAGACTGAGCGACTGATCCAGACTGTGGAGTCTCATGGCGTGCACGTGGATTCTATTGTGATCAATCACGTCATTCGGGGCTGCGACTGCGACTACTGTCATCAGAAGAAGTCGTCGCAAACTGGATACATCGAGGAGCTTCAGAGGATGTACAGCAGCAAGCGAATAGCCACTCTTCCGGATTACGGTGGCGAAATAAAGGGCGAGTCGCTAGGGAAAGTGGCTGAAGAGCTTTACGGCACCGGTCAGTTAGTATTCTGATCCTCAAGAATATGGCGGTATCTACCGCCTTGTTCAACATTTCCGGCCAGGCTGTCACTATTATCCGCCAGAAGGACCTAGTATGCGTAATACATCGCTCCCTATTCGATCACCAGTCTCAGATGCAATCCGATCCTAGAGTGATCGAAGCAATGGAGTATGATGTAACATTTTTTCAACTTGGTGGGCGCGCCAGTTTTGTTCACGCTATTTGCTTCGTTTTCTATTCAACTGTGTTGACATAACCTTTTTATGGTAAGCTACAGTGTTAACCTCGTGATTTGATATGGAGGGAAAAGTCCTCAAGATATCGATGTTGCTCTTGGCGCTGGCAGTGCTCTGTACAGCAGTCGGGGCAGCAGATACTAGCAGGCTCAAAATAGCAACTACAACCAGTCTTTATGATACTGGTCTACTTGATTTCCTGCAAGGAAAGTACGAAGATAAGTACAACGCATCCGTGAGTATAGTCTCAGGCGGAACTGGGATTGCCATTCAATACGGACAGCGTGGAGATGTCGACCTTTTAATGATCCACGACAAGGCTCGTGAACTAAAATTCATCCAGGACGGAGATGGATTGCAGAGAAGGTGTATAGCATACAACTATTTTGTCATTGTCGGGCCTAAGAATGATCCCGCTGGCATAAAGGGGATGAATGCAACACAGGCTCTGAAGGTCATAATGGCGAAGGGTAAAGCGGATCCAAAGAATGTCAAGTTCGTCTCACGAGGAGACAACTCCGGCACCCAGGCGAGGGAGCAGCTACTCTGGAAGAATGCAGGTTACAACTACTCGAAGGTCAACAACTCAGGCCCCTGGTATATAGATGCAGGAAGTGGAATGGGTGCAACACTCATGCTGACAAATGAGAAGTCAGCCTATACGCTCAGCGATACAGGCACATATATGGCATACCGTGGCAATCTGAGTCTTGTGCCCTTGATCGAAGGAGGGAATGACCTTTTGAACGTCTACGTGGCGATGGCAATTAACCCCAAAAAACATCCGGGAGTTAATTGTGAGGCGGCGAACCAGTTTATAAATTACCTCGTCTCAGCAGAAGGGCAGAAGTTAATAGCTGACTTTGGAAAGGATAAATATGGCCAACCATTGTTCTTCCCAGCGGCTGGAAATTGCGATAAGATAGGATGCTCCTCGGCTGAGTGCGCTGTTCCTACCAATGCCTCCTGTGCAGCAGCTTGAATTAGGGTGAAATGGGTTGGATGAGATCTCGGCGGGCTTCATCAGGGCCATACAGCTAATATTGGCCCTCGATCCACAGGTTGTGGAGATCACCGCCAGATCTCTTACCATCTCCCTGACATCCGTTCTTATTGCCTCCCTGATCGACATACCCATCGGCGGAATCATTCAGTTTCACAATTTTCGGGGAAAAAGAGCGCTTATAAATTTAATACAAACCTTCTATAGCCTCCCCACAGTGACAGTAGGCCTGTTGGTATTTCTGCTTCTATCCAGGTCAGGACCACTTGGCAGCCTGGGCCTTCTCTTCAGTCCAGGAGGGATGATCATCGGCCAGACGATACTCATAACTCCCATTATGATCGGCCTCACCATCTCCGCCCTGGGCGGCGTAAGCGTGCAGATAAGGGAGACGGCCGTATCCCTGGGAGCAACCGATCTACAGGTCATATTCACGATCATGAAGGAGGCAAAGGTAGCCGTCATTGCGGCCATCCTCTTGGGATTCGGACGAGCCCTGTCAGAGGTAGGCGTGGCTATGATGATCGGCGGAAACATTCGTGGATATACAAGAGTGCTGACCACCGCCATCTCCCTGGAGACATCCATGGGAGACCTGGAGCTGTCCATGGCCTTGGGGATAATACTCATATCCATCTCTCTGGCGGTTAACCTTCTATTGAACCGGATTCAAGGGAGATAGAAATGGCTCTGATAGAGATAAAGGGGCTTTACAAGTGCTTTGGAAGGTCGGAGATCTTGAATAATATAAACCTGGATGTAGAGAAAGGAAAAGTCCTTGCCCTGATCGGTCCAACTGGTTCTGGAAAGACAACTTTGCTGCGACATATCGATATGCTAGATCAGCCTACGAGGGGTAGCATATTTTTCCATGACGAAGATATCTGTCGACTTTCTTCAAGGGAAAAGCTCCTGGTCCGCAGGAGAATGGCCATGGTCTTCCAGAAGCCGGTCATGTTCAGCAGAAGCGTTTACGAAAATGTCGCATATGGGTTAAAGGTAAGAGGCAAAGGAAATTCCAGAGATGATGTTCTCCATACTATAGAGGATGTAGGCCTCTCGGGGTACGAATCCAGGAGTGCTACCACTCTTTCAGGAGGAGAGATGCAGCGGATTGCTCTGGCCAGAGCCATGGTAATTAAGCCCGAGGTCTTGCTGCTGGATGAGCCTACCGCTAACCTAGACCCCAAGAGCGCTTCCGCTATAGACGATCTTATTGGGCGTCTGGCTCATAGCGGAATGACGGTGATTATTGCCAGCCACAACATGCCAGAGTGCCAGAGGCTGGCGAATAGGTTTGCCGTTCTGGTCAAAGGCAGGATTGCCCGAACAGGAAGGTCGAATGATATCCAGACCGATCACGGACAATTTGTTGGCTTCCTTGATTCTATTGATCCTTCTGAAAAGGGTTGAACTCATATCAAGCAATGATAGGGCGAATAAGGCGACCTTTTGGGCGCATTGTTGACTGGAGAAGACATTCTAATGAGGTTTTGAAAAGGTCCCCAAGAGAGATCTTTAAACCTGTCTACAGTCTTCAAGTTGGCCATATTCGCGAGCAACAAATTCTTTAGAGTGCTACCCGATTTTTCAGCACACCTATCCCCTCTATCTCTACCTCCACCACGTCTCCCTTCTCCAGACGGCC
The DNA here is from genome assembly GCA_963754945.1 of Methanotrichaceae archaeon. Taxonomy (GTDB): domain Archaea; phylum Halobacteriota; class Methanosarcinia; order Methanotrichales; family Methanotrichaceae; genus Fen-7. The sequence goes on along the minus strand of CAVWIG010000039.1, from coordinate 52,850 downwards.
CACCCCTGGCGGTGTTCCCGTGGCGATAACGTCCCCCGGCTCAAGGGTCATGACGTTGCTGATGAATTCGATCAGCTTTGGAACGCCGAATATCAGGTCAGAGGTATTGGAACTTTGCTTGACCTCGCCATTGACACGGGTCTTGATATCAGCGTCGGATGGATCGATGTTTGCAATCCAAGGCCCAAAGGGAGCGAAGGTGTCGAAGCTCTTGGCGCGCGTCCACTGGCCGTCCTTCTGCTGGAGGTCGCGAGCTGTGACGTCGTTGAAGCAGGTATAACCCAGAACGTATTTCTTGGCCTCATCAGCGGCTATGGCCTTGCAGCGTTTGCCTATCACGACTCCAAGCTCGCCTTCATAGTCAACCCTCTCGCTCGATTTGGGCGCGACTATCTCCGCTCCCGGGCCGATGACGGCAGATGGCGGCTTAAAGAAGAGTATGGGCTCCTCTGGAAGCTTCATCTTTAGCTCTTTGGCGTGCTCCACATAGTTCAGGCCGACGCAGACTATCTTGCTTGGGCAGCACGGAGCAAGCAACTCGACATCCTCTATAGCCAGCACCTCGCCACCGGAAACGATACGACTGTCCTCAAGGCTGAGCGAGCCGCCTCGAACTCTGCCGTCCAATCTAAATCTGACTATCATCTTAACTCCTGCACTGTCCCTTGCTACCCGACTGCCCTCTCCTGTACCTGCCAAACTCGCGGTTCAACAATCGGTCGGCCATTACAACAGGCCCCTCCACGCAGACCCTTGTGCCGTCTGGGTCCAGGCAGCAGGAACCGCAGATTCCTATGGCGCATTTGAAGTACCTGTTGATGCATGCCTGGATCCTGCCCGCATGGTCCTGCGCTCTGGAAATTATGTCCCACATCATCAGCTCGGGCCCACACAGATAAATCTGGCTGAACTCGGACAGGTCCAGATCTTTCAATCCGACCGCAACCCGGCCATGAATGCCCGAGGAACCGTCGTCGGTCGTGAGGATGACATCTCCCAGGTTCTGGAAGCGGGAACGGAAGATCATGTCCTCCGACGACCGGAAGCCTACGAGGGAGGTAACACTTATCCCCGCGTTCTTTGCCTGCTCGCCCAGGAACGACAGAGGCGCAACCCCTACACCGCCGCCGATGAGCAATATCTTTTTGCCACGCAGGACAAAGCCATTGCCCAGAGGTCCCCGCAGGCCGACGCTGCTGCCTGCCCCTAGCCCGAAGAGGGCGTTTGTGGCATCACCGACGGCATTCACTGTTATAGTGTTCTCTCCCGAGAAGCTCATGGGGATCTCGTCCACGCCTCTTACCCATAGCATGGCATACTGGCCGGGGGCTGGGTCCAGGTCGAGATCGAAACAAAATGTCCTGATAGCCGTTGCTTCTGATCGGACCTCCTGGATGACTGCATTAAGGGGCCTCATGATCGTCTCACCGCCATTTCGCACAGTTCGTCAAAAGTTAGCGATTTCCTTTCCAGGTATCCGGACAGCCCTTCAGTGATCTCCCTGAAGACGTCGTATCCCTTGTGGAGTGCGGTGCCAACCTGGACAGCCTTTGCACCAGCCATGATCATCTCGACGGCATCTTCCCAGGACGAGACCCCTCCAACGCCTACAACTGGGATATCCAGGTTTGAAGAAAGCTCGTAGACACACCGAACGGCTACGGGCTTGACCGCCTGGCCGGACAGACCGCCGAATCGGTTACCAAGGATGGGGTACCCAGTTTCGATGTCTATCGCCATGGCCTTCAGGGTATTTATTGCAACCACTGCATCGGCTCCGCCGGCTTGTGCTGCTCTGCCCAGCTCAACGATGTCTGCAGTGTTGGGCGTGAGCTTGACCCACACAGGAACGTCAGCGTTGGCCTTCACAGCTCCCGTCACGCTCTCCACCAGATCCGGATAGCGGCCAAGCTCCGAGCCGTATTTTTCGGCATGAGGGCAGGACAGGTTCAGCTCAAAGGCGTCTGCTTTAAGGCCGCGAGCAATTCTTGCGAACTCAGCAGCGCTGGAGCCGAAGATGCTGGCCACGACAGGCACGCCGTCAACCCTAGCGATGTCGATCTCCTCCTGGAAGTCTTTGTAACCGGGATTGGGAAGGCCCATTGCGTTCAGAAGGCCGCAGTCCACAGAAACGATGTTCGGCCCGGGGTGGCCTGGGCGAGGAACGCTTCCAATGGATTTGGTGACAACACCGCCCGCGCCTGCCTGTGCTGCACGACGAAGAGATGCGCCTGTAGTGCCCAGGATGCCAGCGGCAAGCATAACTGGATTATGCAGGGTAAGACCGCCGACATCGACGGAAAGGGATGGCATGGACGGAAAATGCAAAGAAAGAATAAAAGGATTGGCCCAAAACCTAATTACATTTAAAGCGCAAACCCATAGGCCATGCTTAAAGCAGGCGATTTCTTCCTGGCAGGCAATACAGGCGGCGTAGTGGCCGCTTTCGTGCCCTGGGGCAAAGCCTATGCTGGAGTCGCCCCCACACATATCTTCCACTATGCTGGGACTGATACTCTTCGGATTGGCAACCAGCAGAGCAAGGTAATCCGCTACGGCGCTGGAATCGACATGGCGATATTTCCGGTCTTTTCCTCCTGCGAACCTACCGACCTCGGCAAGCCACAGCTTGGCGACGCGGAGCTTGTGAATGCCCGCACAAGGATGGGCTGCAGGATATCAGACGTGTCCTGGTCCATTGCCTACGTGGCGCTTCAGCCCGGAAACCCTCCGGGGCCCGGCGACAGCGGAACGCCCGTGGTCCAGAACGGCAAAGTCGTGGGCATGCTGCTCTCCCTGAGCATGCACACCTGGAAGGGGATCATATTGAATGCTGAGCTGATAAAGAGCGAAGCGAAGATGTAGACCAAAAACAAGCTTGAGAGACGATCCTCGTTTTGCTAATTATAAAACAATCAATATACGTTTATATCTAGTTCAGTCACTTTAGCAATAGACTCGAAATCTCTATCCCTTGTAATCAGAGTCTCGGCACCGTTCGCCACAGCGATTCCAGCTATCAGAACGTCGACTGAATTGACAGCAGTCCCAAGGCTAAGAAGCCTTCCGGCAATCTCACTCGACCTTTCGGCAGCAATGAGATTCAAGTCTAAAATCTTGATATCCGAAAAGAATCTCCTGAAGAATTTATCTTCGGCCTTTGCTTTATGATGCTTTATTCCCGCGAAGATCTCGTGATAGTTGACGACTGTCGACGCAACATCGCCTCCCAATGCTTTCTGAATCTCCTCCCCGCCTCTAAACAGGTCGATCAGAGCGCTGGTATCTAAGACTATCAAGTTCTAGGCCTCGCCATCTGTCTTATCTTTCGCGAATCTTTTTCAAGATCGTCCAACAATGGGTTATCCTTGAGGGAACCGAAGTACTCAGATAAGTCTGTTTTGTCTTTCTTAAGCAATCTTCCTATGACATCGCTGAAGCTCTCCTCTTCCCGTCTAGCATCTCTGAGCGATTTATATACGTCATCCCTTATGGAAATTGTCTTGGACGCCATGTATCTGTGTATGTATGCACAGATATATATGGTTTTGGAGTCCTTGATCTACAAGTTTAATGAACTGTGTTGATTGAGGACTACAAAGAAGCTCGCTTGCAGTCGCGAGGATAATGGAAGTGAACATCGTCTGTCGTTATAATCCAAATCCCCAGTCCAAACTGGCGACCGTCTTCAGTGCAAAAAAAGATTTAAGAGACCACTTTGGCGGTGATTATCTTAACCACCGACACTGGCCTATCCTGCGCGTCGGTCTTTATCCTTCCGATCGCGTCGACGACGTTCATGCCATCCACAACTTTCCCAAAGGCGGGATGCATCTTGTCCAGATAGTTGTTGTCTACGAGGTTGATGAAGAACTGGCTTCCGCCCGTGTTCGGTCCGGCATTCGCCATGGCAATCGTTCCGCGATCGTTCTTGTTGTGGTCGGTGAACTCGTCCTTTATATTGTAGCCTGGACCGCCGGTTCCAGTTCCAGTGGGGTCTCCTCCCTGGATCATGAACCCATCGATCACCCTGTGGAAGATCGTCCCATCGTAGAACCTCTTCTCGACCAGCGTCTTGAAGTTGCCAGTTGTGATGGGCATGTCGTCGTAAAGCTGAATGGTGATATTCCCCATATTTGTGTTCAACAATACTTTGGTCGTCCCTGTCCCCGTAGTATTTTCTGCCATACTGATACCTATGAAGATCCCCAATATCAAGATACTGGCAGATAAATATAATATCTTTCGCATCATTAGGGTAGAATAATCCTTTGAAATGATTTAACCTTTACCCTACCCAACTGCTTAAGTTGATGACGTCCTCGTAAAGGCAGGAAAGGAATGCAAAGATATATCTTTTCTCGCGGTGGTGTTCCGGTAGATGGCCAGGAACCAGAAGGATCACTACTACAGATTAGCGAAGGAGGAGGGTTACCGTGCGCGCTCGGCATACAAGCTCCTCCAGATAAACGAGAAGTTCCACCTCATCAAAAAAGGTGACTCTGTGGTTGATCTAGGGGCAGCCCCGGGAGGGTGGCTCCAGGTGGCCAAGGAGCTGTCTGGCGGAACGGTCGTGGGAGTTGACCTGGAGAAGATCGCCCCTATTCCAGGAGTACTTACCTTCAAGGCCGACATAACAAAGGACGAAACCCTGGATCTGATAAAAGGAGCCATAGGTGAGCGCGCTGATGTTGTTATCTGTGACGCAGCGCCGAACCTGTCCGGAGCCTGGGACGTGGATCACTCCAGATCGATAGACCTGGCCAGATCTGCCCTGAGAGTTGCTAGATCGGTGCTAAAACCCGGTGGCAACTTCCTGGTGAAGGTCTTTCAGGGGGACACTTTCCTCGATTACCTAGCCGAGGCCAAGAGGGAGTTCGAAAAGTCCCAGGCCCACTCCCCGGCTGCGTCCAGAAAGGAGAGTGCGGAGACCTACATCATAGGAAAGAAGCTTATTTGCGGCCCTGTTAAGATTGGGGATGTATACGAGCTGCAAATCGAATCCCTTGGAAGATCCGGGGACGGAATAGCGCTGATAGACGGCTTTGCTGTATTCGTCAAGGGTGCGAAGTTGGGTGAAAAAGTCCGAGTCAAGATAGAAGCAGTCAGGCATAACTTCGCCTTCGGAAAGTCAATGGATGGAAAGCATTAATAACCAAGCATGTATAAAATGGCAGGATTACATTATGACCGAGAACACTACGATTTTCATTGGTTCCAAGCCAGTAATGAACTATGTTCTGGCACTGATGACACAATTCAACAAACAAGTCGCTGACGTCACCCTGAAGGCCAGGGGAAGAGCCATTTCCAGGGCTGTTGACACAGCCGAGATCTCCAGGAACAAGTTCATGCCGAACCTTAAGATCAAAGACATTACCATAGGAACGGAGAGCGTTGTTGACGAGCAGGGCAAGAGCATCAACATATCCTCCATGGAGATAACCCTCACCAACCAGCCCTGAAGGTCGTTAGGGTTTTTCCGGTCTTTTTTCGGAAAACTATTTTATACCTTGTCGAAGTACCGAATAGCTGTGACCATCTTCAGGGCGTACGATGTCAGGGGTGTTTACGGGGACGAACTCACAGAAGGGAGCGTCAGACGAGTCGGCCAGGCATTTGGATCTTACATCGACGGCGGAAGGATCTCTTTAGGAAGAGACACCCGTGTCTCAGGTCCTTCTTTACAGAAATCGTTCTTGGAAGGTGTTCTATCCACGGGATGCTCCGTGGACAGCTACGGTATTATTCCCATATCCATCCTCAGCTATGTAACCTGGGCCAACGTTCGAAATGCTGCGGCTTACATTTCCGCGTCGCACAATCCACCTGAGTACAACGGAGTCCGCTTTCGGACCGAAGACGGCTACGGTCTTCTCTATCGAGAAACTGACATAATGAGGTTCTACACTGATGGCAACTTCCTCTCCGGCAGCGGCCAGGTTGCCGATTATAACCCTGCAGCCGCAGTCGAAAGATATGCTGAGTACGTTGGAGAGAAGCTGGAATTGAGGCATCAGCTCAGAGTCGTTCTGGACACAGGAAACGGCTCTGCCTGCATCATCGGACCTCTGTACGAAAAGCTCGGCTTCGACCCTGTCATGATCAACGGTAAGATGGACGGCAGCTTTCCGGGAAGAGGGCCCAGTCCCACGGAAGAAACCCTTCAAGGTGCGTGCAAAGCTGTCGTAGATCAGGGAGCTGATTACGGGGTTGGCTTTGATCCCGATGCCGACAGGGGCATAGTCATCGATGATAAAGGCCGGGTGTTGCCGCCAGAAAAGGTAGCCATAATCCTGGCCCTCCGGAGGCACAGCCCTGGCGATCTGGTCATCTCCGGCTTCGACTGCTCAATGATCCTGGAGCGAGAGCTGATCCCAGAGGGCATAAGAGTCCAGAGAGAACGAGTTGGAGACGTCTATGTGGCCAACACCGTCAAGAACTCCGGCGCGGTCCTAGGCGTGGAGAGGAGTGGCCACTTCTTCATGCCAGAGTTCCAATACTCCGACGATCCCTTCGCCATGAGCCTCGCACTGGGAGAGATTATATCCGAAGGCCAGAAGCTCTCCGAGCTGGCAGACCTGATACCAGACTACCCATACCGTCAGTTGAGCATGAGGATGGACAAGGTTGATCCTTCAGCAGTTATGAAGGTTCTTGGAGAAAAGCTAGCTTCAATGAATCCTGACAACACAGACGGACTGAAGATAACCACAGATACCTACAGCATCCTGATCCGGCCATCCAACACGGAACCGCTGATACGCTTGTCCGTTGAAACTGAAGGCGACGACCTGAAGGAACTGGTGGAAAAGTATGAGAAGATCATAAGACAGGCTGCAAAGAATCCAGCCCTATGATGAGCAGGGTTAGGCAAATCTTTTGTGTCTAAGGAACCTATTTATCGCATCAGAATCCTTCTTCTATCACATTATTCGCGATCCATTGTGCAGAGCTGAACGGCATTGAGCTACGAAGACGTGTGCATTCTGATCCCAACCCTCAACGAAGAGGAGTCCATCGAGTCAGTAATAAAAGACTTCCAAGCCCTCGGATTTGAGAAGATCCTGGTCATAGACGGCCACAGCACCGATGGTACTGTGGAGAAGGCGAGACTGACAGGAGCGAGGGTTAAAGTGCAGAGCGGAACCGGAAAAGGCCGGGCCTTGAAAGAGGCCTTCGACCTGATCGATGAGGACTACGTTGTGCTAATAGACGGGGATGGAACATACCTCCCTTCCGAGGTAAACCTGCTCCTCAATCCGGTTATAAATGGTAGAGCGGATCACGTTATAGGAAACAGGTTCGGTAACCTGGAGGGTGGGGCTCTCAAGCGGCTGAACATGTTCGGTAACAGGATCATCAACCACTTCTTCGGAATCATATACGGTGTTCGCCTGGCCGACATCCTATCCGGCTACCGGGCTTTTACAACCGAAGGATTGCGATCCTTGGATCTCAACATGCCCGGATTCGAGATCGAGTCGGAGATGACCATCGAAAGCGTCAAGAAAGGCCTGCGTATAGTAGAGCTGCCCATAACCTATCGTACCAGGCCAAAAGGGACCAAGACCAAGCTGAACCCTTTTCGGGATGGGCTTAAGATAATACTTACAATCTACAGGATGGCAAAGACCCAGAACCCCATTTTCTACTTCGGGCTGATTGGTTCAATCTTTGGCGCTGCCGGATTTCTGATTGGCTTATATGTACTCATGGACTGGGTCAACGGGCGCATAAATCACATTCCTCTAACCATTCTGACCGCGATTCTGATCATCGTGGGCTTCCAGCTCTTCTTGATAGGAATTCTGGGAGACGTCATGGCATCCCTCCACCGAGAGACGATGATGGAACTTCACAGGACAATAAGGCAAAAGAAAAAATAAAAAAGGGCAGAAACAGCCTGAAATGCCAAAACGGGAAAATGAGGCAGGCCCGCCTCATCCGCTGCTGAACTCCAATTTGCAATCGCTGGTTGCCTCGATCATGTAAGCTTTTCCAGGAACTAAGGTATCGTTCTTGGCCAGATAGCTCCATTCCGTGCCGTCATAGCTCCACAAGAAGGCGGAAATTATTCCCTTATCTACGGCTTGAGAATAGCTGTATCTCTTGTGTTCGGCGCTCACTGTTAAATTATTTGTGCCGATGGTCGCATTGAAGGGAACACCTATCATGTTCCAACCTTTGTTGAGAGCCAGACGATAAGGGAACTCCACCGACTTTCCGTGGATCTCGATGGTGAAGTTGCCGGAGCTGTCTATAAGATAGCCTCTTCCCGGCTCTAGGCTGCTGATGTTCTTTGCACTGGAGTCTTTCATGTTGAACGTCCAGCCTTCGCCAGAAGGAACAAAGACTCCCCGATATGGCTTGTCTTCTAGGTATTTGTAGAGCGATGAATCCTTTGGTTTCAGGTAGAGTGAAACTGCATTCCATCCTGGGGTGACATTTATGAACTGGACCTGGCCAGGCACGACCCTGTACTCGACCGAGAAGGTCCTGGTCTCGTTAAGCCTGGGCCTTACTACTGGCCAGGAGACTCGCTTTTTCAATCCGAGGATCTCTTCATCGTGCCAGACAGCTTGGCCGTTCTCCTTTACTACTATCTTCTCAGCATCCTTGGGGAGAAGGACCTCTCCAATGAGTGCCGGGGGCGCGTTTAGCTGGAGCTTACCGTCAGTGGTCTCGGTCTGGACCCAATAAACCCAGTTGGTAGCACCGTCGGAGGTAGGCTTAATCGATGCCTGAACAGTGGATGTCTGAATATTTGTTTTATTCCCAATGCTTTGATTAGACTGGTTAGAAGTCGTCACGTGTGTAGTATAGGGCAGAGGCGGTGTGTTTGGCAGGGCAGGCCTGAAAGCAGGGTCACCGATTATTACGTTCATGTTAGACGTCTCGTTGAATATTCCCTGAATGGAGGTGTCCCAACTGGGTAGCTGCTCATCGTAAGCATTTATATCCTTGATGTTATCCGCACCGTCGAGCTTCAAGCGGTAGAGGTTGTTGGCTTTGACCTGAGCCTGCCCTACTGTGGCGTTCTCGTAGGTTAGTGCCTGATAAAACCTCTTGGATTGATCTTCTGAAAGGAAGATCCAGGATAACGATGACGGCCCGATGTAGTTTACTGCCCCGGCCCTTATGAAGGCAAGGGCGATGGAATCATCAAGCCTCATGGGCACATACATCTGCGTTCCGCTGATGTTTATGGTGAACCCCTTCAGGCGCGCGGTTATGCAGGCTTCTGTCGTTGTCGTCTGGGGTGATAAGGTGAGCTGTTTTACCTGGGCTTCATCCATAGCAGAGTCCATCATCGACCAGTAGGAGAGCTGCCAGGCATTCTCTGCACCGTGATGGTAGAAATACACTATGTTCTGGCCGTTGTTCATCTGAGATGTTACCTCCTGATAGGTAGCCTCCTCCCAGCGCAGACTCTTTACCAACTCGCCTGCGTCATTCAAGTAGCCTGCTACGCTGATGCCCGTCGGGCTCTGCGGGAAATCCAGAGGCGGCGAGGATATGACCAGCGCCTTATTCTTCCACTGACCCACGAGCCTGTCGTAGGCCATGGTCCTGGCCAGGAGCTGAGAGGCATCGTAGACGCTCAGAGCCACAATCCTTCCAACGGCAACTTCACTGTAGTTTTCATCGTCCATCTTTAGCTGGTAGTCCCTGTAGACGTCATAGCTGATCATATCGGTGAGGTTCTGCTTCATTCCCGTGGATATGAAAGGAAGAGAACCCGGATCACCAACCACTGTCAGATATTGTGGCGAGATCTTCATCTTCTCCACTGCGTCCTTTAGGAGTCTCTCCTCTTTCAGAGGCTCTACTTCCTGAGGGTCCTTGGCCACGTCATAGAGTATTCCCTGCCTTGAAGCAGCAGCCATGGCTGCCACCATAGACAGCCTGGGAACCTTGGTATGGGGAAAGGCGGTCACGTTCAACACAGGAACGTTAGACATAACATCGATGGTATAGTTCTCGGTTTTGTGAGTATAACCGTCCCCAGATTCGATGTTGAACTTCCACGTCCCTGGCTCCAGAAGAGGCAAATGTGCGTGATACCTCTTTCCCGAAGCTGTATCGGTGATCATCTTCGACCCGGCTCTTCCCTCTGGTGTATAGATGTTGAGTGCCGTGAAACTGGAGTCTTTTTCCACATTCCAAGAAACATTGGCCACACCTACCGGCATGGCACTCGGATAAGTGATGTTGGTAATTGGCCAGTCGTCCTTCCTCTCTGCAGTGACATTCTGTTCCAAGTTGCTGTACGTGACGGAGATTCCGCTGTCCAACCGCTGTATCCAGCCTGCATCCATGGGATAGAGTACCTCTACCTCCAGGGCCAAGCTTGCAGTTTTATCCGACTCGAGCTTATCCAGGTTCCAGACGAGAAGAGAGCCATCCGTGAACGCATTGAGCGGCTTGGACTCTTCTCTCGTGTATGGATCTGTGATATTTACCTTGCCTGTACTCGCTTTAGGCCAGCGTAGGAGTTTGCCGCTGGGGAATAGGTCGACTAACTGGACATCCTTGGCAACATCGGTATTGGCGTTGGTTAAGGTTATGTTCAGCCGGACAATCTCACCGGCTCTCTCAGCGGGTATCTTTGCCGGGTTAATGTCAATATCGACAAGGATGTCACCGACCTTTGCCCTCTTGAACTCAGGCTTTGGAATGGGTGGAAGAAGTGATAGATCATGGGAGTTGGTCAGAACGACTGAGTTAGGGCTGAATCCTCTGGCCTTCATCTCCCTCAGCAGGAGGTCTCCGCGATCATCAATCAGGGAGAGATTCATCTGGCTCAAGTTGGACCTTGCGTTACCGGATATCTCCCCCTCTATAACAACCTCTTTTGCGCCCAGATTCTTGAGAGCAGAGCCTGTCTCCTTGGGCAGGTCCTTTCCCGTGAATAGAACAGGCCAGTTTAGGTATGAGGCAAGAGTCGAAGCCCTTAACCCTGTGGTGTAATTATCTCCAACGATTACAGCTCCAGGAGAGCTTTTCCATTTCTCGCTTATCTTTTGTGCCAGCTCGTAAGGGTTATTCGCATTTATATTGGAGTCGCACTTCCAGGATACGTTGCCCAGGCCCAGAGTCCTTCCACCGAGCTGTTCGAGCAGCCACTTGGCGGAGTTTGAGGGCGGCTCGAGCTCAGACCACAGGGGTGTATAAACGACGTTGTACTCGTAAGCGAGTCCTGTAGCCCCCGCAGAAGTCACGTCTTCTATGTACTTAACTGCGCCTTCCACATTCTGGGCAGACAGGGTGTACTCTACATAGTCATTGCTCAGCCTGACGTAAACCTGCTTATCGGTCATGCCAGAGGCCAGCTTCACATCGGCCGCAGATACTGGTGAGATGACGGTGAAGTCGGCTATCTTAGATATGTCTGCGTAGTTGTAACCCTGGCTTCTGTCGAAGGGGTTGCCGATAGCTACCCCCAGTTTCACTGGTCCAAGGTCAGTGGTTATGTTCTTGGCCTCTCGGACCAAGTCCAGAACCTGCTCTTGCTTCCACTGCTTCCAGCGCTCTAGGTTGTAGCTGCTGGAGTAGATCTTAGTTAGGTCTATGCCTGTATCTTTGTAGAACTTCTCTTTGCAGAAATCGCAGAAGCAGTAGTTCTCATCCTGGAACCCGAAGTTGTAAAGGACTACTCCATCCACCTTGTAGTCCTCTATGAGCTTCTCGATATTGTTGTATAGCTCATCTCTAACGTCCGGGTTCACAGGACAGAAGTAGCTGCCGTTTTCCTGGTCCGATTGTTTCTGAAGCCTCTTCGGATCAACATTGGATTGGCTCTGTAAAGGAACCGAGAGGCCTATTTCACTCAGGAACGACGATTGCGCAGCGGAAGTGACATTGCTGGCCACAGTTAGGTGCCTTATATCATCAGCCTTTAGACCGGGATTGTCGGGTAGCTCCAGGGTAGCTGTGATGTAGACCTTGATTCCGTCCTTATGAGCAGTCTCAACAAGGCTCTTGGCAAGATCTCCGCTTCCATGAACTATGATGGCTGTTACATTCCCTGCCTCCAGCGTGCGGAGGACCGGCACAGCTCCGTACCTGTCCAGGTCACTCTGCTCAACCCAACCAAGCCGGTCACCAGAGCGAACGTCTTTAGGCAGGATCAATAGCGGCTTTTTTACTGTTCCATTATCCTGCGACCATATTGCAAGCGGAGTTGCAGCGACGGGGCCGTGCCAGTCGTCTGCACCTACCAGGACAGCATCCTCTATGCTTCCTTTGACGCCTCTCTCCAGTTGAGCTTCTGACGATGTTACTAGAAGGGCAGCTATTAGGAAAACAATTAGCAGCTTCACTGTGCCACCTCTTTAACGGAAATACCCAAATCCTTTAGGGCCTTCAAGGTATCTTCTGGGACCCTGCCCACTATTAGAGCCTGGGAAAGGCGTGTTCTGCGCTTGGCAAAGTCCTGGATTATCGATCTTGTTGTATTTGTCATGGGAGAATCGCAGATCACTAGCGGGAAGTCTTGCATTCTGGCCTCCTGGTATGCTTTGAAGACATCATTGTCCTTTGGTGTGGAGACGATTACACCGGTTGCCCCGTTCTTCCACATCTCCGAAATGAAGCGCCAGGACATCTCGCCGATGTTCGTCCCTCCTATCCTAGTGACATTTGGCACGTCTGCCAGGGACCTCTCCGCCTCCGAGGGGACTATGGACTCATTGCCCAGAATTAACACTTGAGTGTACGATAACAGGCTCTCTCTATCCTTCTCGTTAAGCCCCGTGGGGGAGATCAGTATTTCCGGTATTGACCGGTTATCCAACCTGGCTAGAGACGCTAGAGTCCTGTAAAGGAAAGAGTCCGCGGTGAGCATTGCTGTGCCAGAAGGCTCTATTGTCGTTACCGTGGTCATTTCATCCGGCAGGGGTATTCCATTCGAGTCCACAGCCTTGAACAGAACTGGATAATTTCCGGGTTGGTTTGCTAGCAACGTGAAGTTCGCCACTCCAGCCGCATCCGGGCTAACCGAGATAACCTGGGTCAAAGGTATTACCATCAGGTTTGGCGGGGTGAACACTCCCACCTTAATAGTTTCCTTTACGCCGAGCTCTATGCTGAAAGCGCCATCGTATGTCCTGTTGACCACCAACTTCTCAGGTACATCGATATTGGCTTTGTACGCCCTTATAGCTATGCCAAATTGGACAGAAGCCTGGGCCGTAGAGATTTTGGACCTATTCCCCATTGACATGGCAGTGATGTTCACGAGACCCATCTGGCCGGGGTTAGCAGAAATAATCTTCAGCTTCATACCGTGGCTTGTGCCTGGCGCAAGGGGCACGTCGTATGGAAGGGTGACCTCGTTGTCTCCTTCCATGAGGCTGACCATCCAACCCGAAGGGAGTGAAGACGAATTTATGGATGCCACATCCCTGAACTGGCCCGTGTTCCTGATCACAAGGTCTAGCTTCGCAGATTCGTCGGCCTTGGCAGTGGTTGAAGCCATCTTAGCGTCGTTGATGGACAGACTGAGGCCGTAGCTTTCCTGTTTTATTACATCGATATGAAATTCTACCACCAATGGCATGGATGGCGGCGAGCTGTCGATCAAATACATGAACCCGGTGTAAGTCCCTGGTTCAGTCTCTGGGGGAATGGCGAAGAAGATCTTTATCTCTTCTTTGTCTTGTGGGGCCAGGATCTTGGGATCGGGCATGTCCAGATATATGAGGTCCTTGGCATCACCCCCAATAGATGTCTTTGAGATCTCCGATATTGGTGAGTCTCCAGTGTTGGTCAGTGTAAGGATTTTTTCCTGGACCTCGCCGGGGTGTAGCTCTATGTCAAACCTCTCTCTGTCCGAGGATATCTGTGCAGCGGCTGCCCCTGACAGTAGGAACAGGATAATTATTGGAATGCTCAGCCTCATCTAACACCACGCTATGACAAACGCCGTTTTCGCATTTAAGATTTTTCTAGAGTTATTTATCAAGCTATAAAACAGTATTCTTGAAGCGATAAATAAATTTGCATGACCGGAACCCGGAGGTACCATGGATAGCTATATGTGCCGTCATGGCATTTAAAGACATATATTTGCTGGTGGTTTCTTGGATCGCGAAAAAGCCTATCTGGTAGCCACTCCTTTCAAGAAGCGCGGAAAGGAGAGCCTGAAGATAAGCGACTTCATCTTTGCCCTGTCTCTGGACCTCAAATGGGGCCCGCCGGATAAGGTGAGGGCCCTTCTACGCGAAGCCGAGGCGGATGGATTGGTCCGCTTGGAAGGAGAGATGGTTCATGCCTCTCACGACACTGTCGCGGTAGAGATCCCCCTGGGGTTCAAGCCTTCAGTCGAAGAGGGGATTTTGGAGAAGGGGATAAGGCTCATCACCGCCAAGACAGGGATGAGCAAGAAAGAGGTTATAGCTTTGGCCAACGATAAGCAGGACTCCCTCAAAGGCCTTGTTGACCTGGAGGCTGTGGTGCTCCTAGTTGGGAGGGAACTGGGCTTAGACGTGAGCTCACTAGCACGTGAAGCTTATCAGAACTTGCAAGCCAAAGCCGGTCAGGGCAAGGGTGAGTGAACTTGTGCCCTCTTTTGTGATTCTAGTGCATAGCTTCCAAATTTGACGTGCAATGAAAAAGCATGCTTCAAAGGCCATTCATTGCTAAGTTAATTTGGAATCGCTATACTAGTCGAGGTGACGGGACATGGCTGATGCCGCTTTTATAATCGCTTAGCCTCAACGAACGAGAAATCAGATCACCCTCTCCAGCTCTTCCCTCTTTGCAAAATGCACTTCAACCATGTGATCTGGATGATACCTCATCTTGGCCTCTCTTATCCCGGCTACTCCCATATCGCTCTCCCTGTTGATGTAAACATAGTGCCTAGCCAGGATTCGGGCGGTCTCGGCGTTGATGGCTCTATAAATCCCTTTGCAGTCCGGGAGGCCCTTCTCGAAGTGGACCAACGCAGTGTCTTTATTGAGACCTTCAAAGATTGACATTGCTCCAACTTTGCCTTCCACTCTAATAACAAGGCCTGATAGCTTCAGCTCATCGTAATTGGCTATCGCGAAAAGTACGGCTTCTTTTTCGTTTGCGAGCACGGGATCCGAATTGCAGTCTTTCCAATCGCACCACTTGTCCAGGAAATCCAAGACATCTTCGACACTATCTCTTGTAATTGGCTCAACTACAGGCGAACAAGTACGCTGGAATTGATTCAATTGGTGCCTGATGGTGATGTATCTCTTGCCGGGCAGTTCGGCAAGGTCAGAAGCACGGTATACGTAGTCAAAATATTTTCGCTCAGGATATAGCTCTAAATCCGGATACAACTCTGAGATCCATTCTTTTGTTTCCGGGTCAAGGATCAAGAACGGGAGGTCGTCGTTGCTTTTGGTTGCCAACCTCATGATGTCCAGAAGCAAATCGGGATTATGCGGCCCAATTGGTGGACGATAGCGTGTCCTTCCATCTAAGGTTGTGGAAAGAACTATGCTGCCTCGGATGTAAGCATACCTGTAATGCGCATAATGGTTCCAACACACCATATTGGTGAAGGTATTATCGCTATGAACCTGCGGAAAACGCTCATAGTGTTTTATAAAACGCTCCCTGTCGCTTAGCGAAACGGGTTTGAAATCAGTTGCTTCCAACATTTCCCCTTCCTCCGTGGTAAAGCATTGGCACATGGCCTGCCATGGGTTCGAACCCAATGGACCTGTAGAACGCATCTGTGCCGGGCTGTGCGATCAAGCCAATCCATGATATACCATTGGAGACGCATTGTTCTATTAGCGCAGATACGATCATACCACCGGCATTTTTCTTCCTCCACTCAGGAAGGACCACCAGGTCCTGAATATAGGCGTCAGCGATCCCATCAGAGATCACTCGGCCCATTCCAATGGGCTTGCCGGTCGAGATATCGATCGCCAGGGCAAACAGATAGCTCCCTCGGATCAAATCTGGTATCCCTGATTTATCCATAAAGTCCTTCCACCAGCCTTCCGACCGGTAGAGCTCGACTATCTGCTCTTCCTCCCAGAAATTCACAAGCTCTATCCTTATGTCCCCATCGCCCATGTGTCCGCCATCCCTGTTTCGTTATAAGATCAACGACGTATATTCTTGGACCGGGTTGCACTTAAATGCAGCTCTTCAAAGTGCTGTTGGAATTTTGGTCCCAACCCTTCCGGGAATCCATATAGTCGGTTCGTTTGGTATTCAACATTAAGAATATTCCAATCAAGAATATTCCACTTTTAAAATAATCCACTTTAAGAATAGTCTCAAATATCGCGATCCATTCATCCCATTAGAGTCACTTAACCATGTTCGTGAGCTCTTTCTCGAGAGCCGCATCCATATCCGTGCAGTGGCCATGCATTTGACATTTTACTGTGTAGAAATCCTTAGGCGGGAGCGCCTTTTCGTAAGTACTATTTGCGTACTCGTAAGGAATAACAGGATCGTTGATCGAATGAAACATCACCAGCTTCCTGGGAGGAATTTTTGAAAGGTACGTCTCCGGGTCAATTGATTTGTAGAACCGAATCGTGTCCTGGTCCTTCAGCACTCCTGATGTGATCGCAGCATCTATTCCATAGCCGGAAGTGCTTATGGCAATCACACCGCAAGCCTTTGGGTCAAGAGCACAGGCAATAATCGCAAAGCGTCCGCCATTGCTCTCCCCGACGTATAATATGCGATTGGGATCAATTCTGGGCTGATTCCTGAGGACCTCGGCGGCTGCAAGAGCATCATGCACCATTTTGTGCTCTGTAGGCTCGATGCCCTTCAGAAACATCTGTAGGTCGCCCTGCATATCGGTAGCGCCCAGGTTGCGCTGATCAAGAGTGATAATCGCAAAGCCGAGGCTACACAGATATTTTGCAACGCCTTGTTCTCTTTCTTTTGTCACCGTTGCGCCGGGGAGCAGTACTATGCTGGGGATGCCGTTACTCTGTTTTTCTTTGTCCTCCTGCTTAATTGGAGGCATTCTCAGGAGGCCCGCTATCTGCGTATCTCTGCTTGTGAATCTGACTTCGTACAGCGTGGAGTCGTTTGAAGTAACAATCTGTTTCAACTGATATTCGGGTACGGATGGTGAATAGTCCAATAGTCCATCGCTGGTTACACGCCAATCTTGCTTGTTTTCCGAAAGCGATTGAAGGCCAACAAATGCAGTGATGGCGACAACTACGAGCAATCCCACCAATAAAGGCTTCTTCATCTATGTCATCCCTGCATTTTGGCAATAGCATCGATGATGCATTAAATCCTTTCGCAGTCGTGCGATAATTTAATACCCTCTGGGCAGAATTGTCCTTCTAGTGAACTCCAAGCAGACCATAGTGCTGTTTGTCTTAGTATTGGGTACTCTAATGGGAGCCCTGGACAGCACTATTGTAATACTCGCATTCCCGGCAATAGCAGCAGGGTTTCACTCCGATATCGCTACTACGATCTGGACAATTCTAATCTATCTTCTCGTCACTGCCGTGACCACAACCCCCTTCGGTAGGATCGGAGACCTTTACGGAAGAAGCAAAATGTTCAATGCAGGATTCGCAATATTCACAATAGGATCAGTTCTTTGTGGTATTGCCTCAAATATTCAGTTGCTGATACTATTCAGGGCCGTGCAGGCCATCGGTGGATCGCTTCTGCAATCGAATAGCGGTGCAATAATTGCTGATGTGTTTCCCAGAAACGAGAGAGGAACTGCATTCGGTTACAACTCCCTTGGCTGGACCGCCGGGGCAATGATCGGCATCGTGTTAGGGGGATTGATCACAACCTTTCTTGGATGGGAGTACATCTTCTTCATCAACATTCCCATCGGGATAGCTGCGGTGATTCTAGGAATAATTTATCTGAAAGACGTCGAGCAGGTCAAGACAAGCCTGGACTTGGTTGGAATGTCGCTGCTGGCTGGGTCCCTTTCGTTCTTATCTTTCGGAGCTGTGGACTATGCAGGGCAGGGCCTAAACTCTTTCAATTTAGTAATGATGACACTTGGAGCGATAACCGTTCCCCTATTCATATTCTATGAGATGAGGTCGACAAGTCCTATGCTTGATCTCAGAGCGTTCAGCGATAGGGTTCTCAAGTACTCTATCCTAGCTGCCTTCTTTATGTCCTTAGGGTTTCTTTCAGTTGTATTCCTGATAATCATGTACCTCCAGGGTGTGAGAGGGCTATCTCCGCTAGACGCCTCCCTCCTGCTGATACCAGGCTATGTAGTGGGTAGCATTCTCAGTCCTTTGATGGGAAAGTTATCAGACCGCTATGGTGCAAGAATAATAGCCAGCACTGGAATAGTGATGCTTGGGTTTGCAATTCTGGTTTATCTGACGCTTGGACAGAACACCTCAATTTACGTCGTGCTTATAGCTTCAGCTATTTCCGGTATTGGAACCTCGATGTTCTATCCGGCAAACAACAGTGCCGTGATGGCCAGTGCGCGGACAGGATCGTATGGGAGCATATCCGGCCTCCTTAGAACACTGCAAAACATCGGCATCTTGGGTAGTTTTGTGCTGGCGATCTCGGTAGCATCAGCGTCAATTCCCAGGTCCGATGCCTTCGAGATATTCATTGGTACAACCAACCTCGCCGGCGGGCTTTCAAAAGAGTTCATAACAGGAATGGACTCTGCGCTTTGGGCATCCTTGATACTGCTTGCCATAGCAGGAGTTATGTCGGTCATAAGAGGGAAGGAATCCAGGTTTGATTAGGCAGTGCAGCGAACTTGCGTAATTGATGATAGCAAGATTTCCTATCGATCAAAAGGATGGAACAAACAGAATCCCGGTGTATTGGGATTGCACGATGTTGGAACATTGACCAAAAAGCTATATGTAATCGAACCCATGGGGAGATGTTAACTGCTTCATAAATGCGATGAACGAGATTGAAATCAGGCTAAGTGACGAACACGGCAATCTGTTGGAGTTTGTCTCCAGGAGGACCTTGTCAGAGCCTGAAATTCCGCGCTGATAGGGAAATCTCCGAGAGGTAGTCAATTTGGAGAATTCAGAGGACAAGAAAGAGACGGTTGCACCCATATGCCAGCCCATGGTTGGTCTGGGTCAGCCTTCAGGCGAACCCCACGAGATAGTGATCGTGGGAACCGCTCACGTATCGGAAAAGAGCGTTCAAGAGGTCACTAAAGCCATAGAAGAACTCAGGCCAGACATAGTAGCAGTGGAGCTATGTCCAGGTCGGTACAGGGCCCTGACAGGCCATGAGGAAGAGCGGGAAATAAAGATAAGCGAGCTTCTCAGCGGTCAGAAGCTCTACTTCCTGCTTGTCCAGATGTTCCTGGCCTACATCCAGAAGAAGATCGGGGAAGAGATGGGAGTCAAGCCCGGCTCTGAGATGCTGGCTGCCATCGAAACTGCCCAGAGGACAGGGGCAAAAGTCGCCCTGGTGGATCGAGATGTAGGCATAACCATCCAACGCTTCTGGTCGGCCATGGGAATAATAGACAAGATCAAGCTTGTCTTTGCCTTAGCGCCAGCTGCCCTGGGCATGGGGGACAAGGAGGAAATCGATATAGAAACCATCACCCAGGACGACGTAGTATCCCAGATGATCTCGGAGTTCCGCAAAGTTTCTCCAGCAGCGGCCAATGTTCTCGTTGACGAGAGAGACGCTTACATTGCCAAGAACCTGTACCGGCTCTCAAAGGAAGGAAAGGTTCTGGCTGTTGTAGGCGCGGGCCACAAGGAGGGAATAACGAAACTCCTGGCCCACCCGGAGTCGATCCCGACGATAGAAATGCTCAGCGAGAAGCCCAAAAAGAAGATCACTTTTGTGAGGGTCTTCGGAGCAGCGATGGTTCTTATCATGTTAGCAACCATCGGGTTGATCCTTTCAAAAGGCTACTCCAGCCAGAATCTACTGTTGGCCTTCGGGATATGGTTTGTAGTCCACGGAGTGCTGAGCTGTCTGGGAGTAGTTATTGCTCGCGGACATCCGCTGTCGGCTTTGACTGCACTGTTGATGGCCTGGATGACCAACCTGGTTCCATTTGCCGGTGCGGGATGGTTTGCCGGAATGGTAGAAGCCTGGAAGCGCAAGCCCACGGTTTCGGACATCAAGAAGCTGGCCGATGTTGAGTCCTTTGACGACATGATGAAGAACCGGTTCTTCAAGGTCATACTGGTCGCAGCTATGGCAAACGTCGGGGCCCTGGCGGGAACCTTCTTGGGGATCTACATCATCTGGCAGCGTTTGGGGCTGATAAACCCTACCGAGCTGCTAAAGGGCATTATTTAGGAGCAAGTGAACAATAAGACGATGTAGCGAAACATACTGCAGATCACGCAACAACTTAGATTAAAATATCGATATGACCGGCTTATCCAAAGTCTAATCGCGGCCGAGTCGGTCAGTCCAATCTGAATGGATGCTTGGGATATGCAATTTTGATGGCAGTGCACACAGTTAGAATCCGGAGATGGCAATATGCTGGCTTCTCCAGGTTGCAGAGGCCTTTATACGGTCGGTTGCTTCCTGGTCTCGGGAAGTGAGAGAGCGACATCAGCAAGGACAAGAGATGGGAGGACCCGGGTTCTTGTCCTTAACTGCTACTCGCAAGACAGCTCCCGAGTGAACGGCGGGACAGAGTGCATGGGGGCCTATCATCAAGAAGTTCTAGCCGCCTTTCAGTTCCTTTCTAAGATATGCTGGTGTGAGAGCGATGTTCAGCCTTCAATTTGATGAACAGTATAGCCCCTTGATCCTTGCGCTAGCTACCATGCTCCTCTCCATGGTCCTTGGTCTAATAATCATCTCTGCTTTGAACATCAGACAGCGATCCGGCACAAAGAAAGGACTAAAGGATAGCGAGCGGAAATATCGGGAGCTGACAGTCCAGTTGCCTCAGACCGTATTCGAGTTGGACGCCTTTGGCAATGTAGTATTCATTAACCCTTTTGGCCGCCAATTATTAGGGTATATTCCTGATGATTTGTCGGCAGGCTTGAACATCCAAAATGTCGTTGTCCAGGAAGAAAGAGAGTTGGTCAATAACGATATCAATCTGGCACTGCAAGGAAACCCGCAAGTGCGAGAGTACCGATTGCAAAAGAAAGACGGCAGCACATTTCCAGCTATAGCCTACTCAATACCCATAGTCAAAGAAGGTCAGACTGTTGGGCTTAGGGGAATCTTCCTTGACATCTCCGAGCGTAAACGAACCGAGCAATCATTGAAGGAATCCGAGAACAAATTCAGGGGACTGGCAGAGAAGTCGCCGGTCGGTGTATATATCGTTCAGGACTGGAAATTCAAATACGTCAATCCTAGGTTCGCGGGGATTTTTGGATATAATGTTGAGGAAATGACCCTCAAAATGGGACCAAAGGACATAGTTCTGCCTGAGGATTGGCCTAAGGTTGAAGAAGGACTTCAAAAGAAACTCGCAGGCGTAATTGACTCCCTTTACTATGAGATCAGAGGGCTGACAAAGAAAGGGGATTTTGTCGATATAGAGGTTTTTGGATCGATGACTGCATTCGAGTCCAAGCCTGCCGTTGTGGGAACCGTTCTGGATATAACAGAGCGCAAACACATCGAGGATGACCTGGTCCGGGCTAAGGAGGCAGCAGAGGCTGCGGCGAAGGCAAAATCCGATTTCCTGGCAAATATGAGCCATGAGATCCGAACACCCATGAACGCCGTTATAGGAATGACCGGCCTCATTTTGGAGACCGACCTCAGTGGGGAGCAAAAAGAATATCTCGAAACCATTAGGAACAGCGGTCATGCCCTGCTAGCCATTATAAACGATATCCTTGACTTCTCAAAGATAGAGAAAGGAAAGATCGAGCTGGAACGCCAGCCCTTTCGCTTACAGTCCTGCATCGAGGAAGGCCTGAACCTAATCTCCTCCCAGGCCTCGGATAAAGGCCTGAAACTTCACTATAGAACAGAAGGCTGCATCCCAGAAACGATGGTGTGCGATGCTTCAAGGATTCGACAGGTACTGGTCAATTTGCTCTCCAACGCCGTGAAGTTCACCGAGGATGGCGAGATTGAGGTTAGGGCATTGGTGTCTGAACTTCCGGATGGTGGCTATGAGATACACTTCTCAGTCAGAGATACTGGGATAGGCATATCTCGGGAAACCAGTGGAAAGTTATTCCTGCCCTTTTCTCAGGCCGACGCCTCCACATCGAGAAAATATGGCGGAACCGGTCTAGGACTGGCCATAAGCAAGAAGCTGGTGGAGCTCATGGGCGGGAGGATCTGGTTCGAGAGTGAGGAAGGCAAGGGCAGCACCTTTCACTTCACAGTTCGTGCTGATGCATTTGCAGGTCCATCCGAGATGGCGTTACCAGCCTCGACACTCCAGGATAAATCCAAAGCAGCTAAGGATCTGCGCATTCTCCTTGCCGAGGACAACCCTGTCAACCGGAGGATGGCCGTTCTAATGCTCAAGAAGCTGGGATATAATGCCGATTCAGTGGCTAACGGCCGGGAGGTTCTCCAGGCACTAGAACGCCAATCCTACGATCTGATCCTTATGGATGTCCAGATGCCAGAAATGGATGGCCTGGAGGCCACCAAAGAAATACGCAGGCTCTGGCCGTCAGGCAGTCCCAGGATCTTGGCCTTAACCGCCCATGCAATTGCAGGTGATAGGGAGAAATGTCTTGATGCCGGCATGGACGGTTATCTATGCAAGCCTATAAATATGGAGGAACTGAAAGCGGTCTTAAATAGCGAATCTTATGAATGATCGATACAATTCGATCTGGATATCGGTAACATTAGAATAAATCATAATCTAAAATAAAAACTCTAAGTCAAAAAGGCGCATCCTGCAGCAGAGCAGCGGGGTATTCAAAACAATACCCTGATCGCCATCATCTCCAGATATCCAGAGAATTTGCCCGCCCAATGGCAGTCAAATTCCAATTATTAAATTTATGTCCAATTATTTTTAATACTTCTGGCAGATAGCATGCCTGTTGAAAATGCTGCTTGCAGATTATAGCCACCAGAATCTCCATCCACGTCCAGCACTTCGCCAATCAGATATAATCTCTTGACAAGCCTCGATTCCATCGTCTTCGGATTGACTTGATGCAATTCAACTCCACCCCTGGTGACCATGGATATATCAAATCCGCCTAGTTCAGAAACGACCAGTGGTAAGCCGGTCAAATTGTCGATGAGGTGCGTTCGCATCTCCCGGGTCAGATGAGCCAAGCTCAAGTCTGCGGCAATACCTGATATCTCCAGGATTTTCTTTATCAATTTAGGGGAAAGAGGCACTGTGTTGGGCAGGCTCGATAGTATTGATCTTAGTCCAACTCCACCATCCGATCGAGCTCTATTCTGTAACCATTCCCCTAGTTCGCCCCTTTTTTCCGCTGGCACAAAGGAGAGCTTCAAAGTATCTGCCGGTCTGATATACCTGGATAAGTCGAGAATGCCCGGTCCTGAAAGTCCCTGATGCGTGAACAAAATATCTCCCCTCTGGTCCCTGATCTTCTTATGGCGATAGAGGGATATATCCATTTCCAGGAAGGAGAGCCCGGCCAAATCTCTGAAAGGATAATCCTTTATGAAAACAGGCGTCAGTGCCGGCCCGACCTCGGCGATGCTATGGCCTAAGTCTCTGGCAAATTTATATCCGTCACCATTTGAGCCCGTTGCTGGATAAGAGCATCCTCCGGTAGCGATGACAAGGTCAGAGGATAGATATGTACAATCTATGCAGTGCACATTGAATTTGTCTTCTGCTTTAGTTATCGATCTCACGACCTGATTGTAGCATATACGAACACCATTGGCCTCGCATTCCCTGATCAGGACTTCCAGCACATCCCTTGATCGATGTGTTTCCGGGAAGATCTTGCCTCTTTTATCCCGGATCATAGCCAGCCCTCTATCTTCGAAAAATCGGATTAGATCGAGGTTTGTGAACCCCAGGATGGCGGGGCGCAAAAATCGGCCATGTTCGCCGTAGTGTTCGAGGAATGTCTGAATTTCTGACTCGTTTGTTATATTGCACTGCCCTTGGCCTGAGATCAGCAATTTATGCCCCGGTGATTCATTCTTTTCCAGGATGAGGGTATTCTTTCCCTTTTGACTGGAATTGATGGCACAGAAAAGCCCGGAGGGTCCTGCTCCGATAACTGTCAGATCGTACTCTATGTCTAGCCCTTCAAGGAGGTTTGTGTCATCTCTTTTATCAGACCGAAGACAACGCTCGATGCAGGACTTTTTATGAAACTCTTCCAAGGGGATTCCTCTATTCATAGGCATTCGGATGATGGATAAAAAGCTTGACTATAGGGCCAAAAAATTTAACAAAGAATTATCGTACTAATATCATACTAATGTCATACTAAATTAATGATTTACTAGAAATAATGTTCGGATATCCGTCCCCCCGCATGTTATCTTTAGATTTAGACCATATGCGATAACAAGTCCAAGTTGCAAGCTGCAAGCTTCGAAGTATAATCTAAAAATTACCACAGGTCATATAACTGGCTTTGTTTCAAGACCTTATTTTCTCGACTACTTTTGCAAACAGACTGCCGACTTTTGCAACAGAAAAACACCGTAGGCATGAAGTTTATATACCGTGATAATCTCAGATATTGAGACACCGCTATAAGGGGACGGAAGATTTTGGATGATTGGAAGATAAAGATTTCAGTGCTTTGGCTCTTTGCAGCAATTGCCGTTTTGGCTCACCAGATACTGGTGCTTATGGAGCCAGGTATAATAGCGCAGCTAATGGCAGGAGTTGCAGAAGGACAGAAAATAGGACCTGAACTGATACTGCTCTTTGCAACCCTAATGTTGGTTCCATTGGTGATGGCTTTCCTGTCCCTGACCTTGAAGGATTCGATGAATCGCCGGGTAAACATCATTGTGGGCGCAGTCTTTGCCGTCCTTTGGTTCGTTGGCGTAGTTGATGCGGCACAGTCTGCATATTGGGGAGGGGCACTAATGACGCTTTCTGCAGTTGTGGCTTCGGCGCTGATTGTCTGGTATGCATGGAAGTCTAAACAGAAAACTTGAGTCTTACCAATGAATCCCGAGTAGTAACATTAACGCATGCAAAAACCCACCGATTCAGCACCTCAGATTCAACAGTTTTTCCCAATACAGTTCACCGATAATTCAGCAGTGCCCTCCAAGGTTTATGATTATATAATGCCCGAAAAAACCATTAGCCTCATTCTCAATGAATAGAAACGACGACAAAAGAGTTTATCGAGTACTATCAACTATTATCGTATGATCTAAGTCAAACGAGCGGCGGCGCACCCCGCAGCAGAGCTGACGGGGCATGCGAGGCGCCGCCGCATGAAGACGGAAACATATTAGCTGATCAGTTCCCAAGCTGGATTATGCACTTCATCCCCACAGCAGAGCTGTGGGTATTACGATAAAATCAACATTGTTATTTTATAATTCCGTAGAATATCTCTAGCAAGACAACAATCAATGGAATAATTAGGATCAAAGCTATTTGTAATAGCTCATAGGTACCAAAAGGCCAATCGCACATTTGATTCAATTGGTTTTGGACTGATAACATGTCTTTCAAATACAAAGCGTTTTCTTTATTTGGGACTCTAAAGGGCTCCTCCAAAGCTGCGCTCATCTGGGATGAAAACATCTCAATTTTTTCTTTTTTAGTGGAGGTCATCATCCTGTGAATGCTGACCTGAGGCAGGATGAAGTAAGCAAAAAGCAAGATTGCAAAGCTTGAGAACCACAATATCATCTTCAAAGAAGAAAACTGAGGGGGCACAATCATATGGAAAATGCCCCACATAACGTAGGCGCTTGCTGCATATATGGTGAACTTCGAGTACAGCATCCCGATAGCGTGGAAATCTGAAAACAGAGCGTTGACTTGCAATGGCAGCTTCCCTATTCTATGTACTGTCCAGGCAGTCATTATCAAGATATACAAACCAGCTCCTTCGATGTAGACGGCAAAATAATATCCCAATTTAAAAATGATATCTGAAATACTTGAACTAAATGAGACAGCATGGTAATCAATACCGGAAATATGGACGAAAATGATAAAGATGCTTGCGAAAATGACCATTTTTTTATCGTCGAATATATCGTCCTCCTGCTTCTCGAAGGACCATATTATCGTTTCCCTCGGCAGATTCACGATGTTAGGGAGAATGTCATAAAAAGACTTTATTCTATTGTGTGCCCAATTAATGGCCGTTCCCTGCAGGCCGATAATGGCTGAAATGATTAGAAAGCCATCGACGTACGCGAGTGATTTTTCAAATAGCATCAAAACGAGACAGGAGATCGAAAAGAAAATCGCTGCGAAGAGAAGCCATCCTAAATAATATGGGGCTGGAATTAGCGAAATGAACTTCTCCAAATGCGTCTCTGACGTAATACCAACTCGGTCTATATACCCGGTTCCAATTATATCAATTTGGCGAACGCGGCAATAGTGTAGTGCCGGTGTGTCTTTCTCACCGGACGTTGGTCAAGTTCCAGAAATAAACTCTTCTTTAGATACGCTTAACTACATACATCGATGCAGCCCGTTACCGAGCTTTTGGTTTAAAAGAGAAGATCATCGGATCTGAAGCTGCTGTCGAGCTTGGCTGGGCCTATCCAAGCGTGGCCAGGCGAGAGTATATCTATCAATTCTGCGAAGTTTTGGACGGCGAATGACTGGATGCATGTGGAGAGAACGTCAGAGGGCAAGGACGTAGTTTTGGTTATATGCAAATTATCGGCAATCGAAGCACTAAAGGATATTGGTATCAAGAAGATACATCCTCCTCGGTCCTACATTCGGAGATCTTATGCTGCAGCTCAACGGATGTGTATTCGTCTTTCATGTCTTCTAGCGCGCTTCTCCAGTCCAACTTCAAGGGGCGTCTTGGCATTCTGATGCGATTCTCTGATTCTCTATCAAAAATTGAACGAAATCCTCTACCTCCTGGCGGAGATCCGGAGGCAGCTCTTTGATCTTGTCCTCAAGCTCTGGCATAGTACCAACTTCCTGCTATACTTCTGGTTCAATTTATATTAATTTGCTGAACGAGGCTGAAGAATTCTGCGTTGTATCTTTTCGCTGTGCTTTGATCAAGTACTCCTAGAAGTCGCTTTTCTAATTCCAGTAAGTAGCGCCACCAATAATTGGTCTATTAGAATCCTCCGAATCTCTTTAAATGATCTGGGACTTCAAACGCAGGCAATAGCAGTAATTTCTTTGCTGAATTCTTTTCCTTCTTATTTTCTTCTGCATCCACGAAACTTAATAGATAAATAATTGCGTTTCTAGTTAATTCTGCGAGTTCTAAAGTCCGATTAAAAAGTTGTTCTTCGGTCAAAGACTCAATATCACCCTTGTTTTTGAACGACCTAATACTAATAAACCTATGAGTTAGTGCATTCCTGATCGTTCTTAGTTCTACGTAAATGCCATCTTCGAGTTCTTTATGTAAATCGAATAGAGCATTAAGACTATAATTATGGGTATTTAGAATTTTATTATTTATCGTTTTCTTTTTAACATTTGAATACCATACTTTTCTAAAATCAACATTTTTGTCGGGAATGTTTAATTTTAAGTAATCATTTATAAAAAACCCAATTTTATCCAATATATCGTAGAAATTCTTAAAGGATAATTTTATCAATTGTATATAAATATTGAATTTCTCGTGTTTCAGAGTATCAATAATTTTAACATTTTTATCCACAAAATCTAGTGCACCATAACGCAAGTTTTAAATCTTATAAAAGGTCTAGAATATAGATCGTGGCAAGAAAAACAAAATTCTGTGTGAAACTGGAAGAGAAAGAACGAGAAGAGTTGAACCAGTACATCCGTCGTGGGAAGTCGTCTGCAAGGAGTTTAACTCGCGCAAGAATACTGCTCCTGGCCGATGGAGGGCAATCCGATGCGGAGATCATTGATGCATTGAAGGCGAGCAGAACGACAATAGTGAGGATAAGAAAGAGATATTTCGAGGGTGGCCTGGAATCTGCATTGAATGAAAGATCTCGCAGTGGAGCGCCTCCGAAGATAGATGCACGAGTTGAGGCTAAACTGACCGGCATTGCTTGCTCAGATCCGCCTGAAGGCAGATCGAGATGGACGCTGAATCTATTGGCCGACAAGCTTGTTGAGCTGGGGGAAGTGGACTCGATCTCAGGAATGAGCGTTTGCAGAGCGTTAAAAAAAATGAAATAAAGCCATGGCTCAAACAGCGATGGTGCATAGGGAGCATGACGAGCGAATATATCTGGAACATGGAAAATGTATTAACTCTGTACGAGCAACCATATGATCCGAGGCATCCTGTGGTTTGTTTCGACGAGAGGCCATGCCAACTGATAGGCGATGTCTTAGTGCCTATACCCATGAAACCAGGCAGTCCGAAGAAGGTGCATTATGAATACGTCCGTAACGGGACATGTTGCATCCTTATTGCTTTTGATCTTCATGCAGGAAAAAGAATGATTCGTGTCATGGAGCACAGGACAAGGGTGGACTACGCCCATTTCATGAAAGAACTTACCCAGCAATATCCAGGTGTAGAATCCATTCGATTGGTCCAGGATAATCTCAATACGCATACTTCAGGCTCATTTTATAATGCTTTTGCGCCTGAAGAGGCGTTTGAGCTGGCTAAGGAGTTCGAATATTATTATACGCCAAAGAAAGGTAGCTGGCTCAACATGGCTGAGATAGAACTCTCAGCCCTATCGAAGCAATGCCTCGATCGTCGGATTGGAGACATCGATACTTTAACCAAAGAGGCTTCGGTGTGGGCACAAGAACGTAACGCAAAAAAAACTACTGTAAGATGGAAATTCACGAAGAATGATGCAAGATTAAAGCTAAACAGGCATTATATTAATTTGCAAAATTAATGTTATGGTGCACTAGATTCCTCATATTTTCCCTCATGAGAGTTTAATCCTATCACTTAATTTCATGCATGAATTTGAGCGAATATAAAGACGTGGTATGCAGACAGAGGATCTTCATATTGCCGAGATAGTTGCTCAGCTCATTACCTGGCTGGACCGGACTAGAGATTGCAGACTGGGTATTCTCTTTAATGTGGAGCTTCAGAGCTACGACGAAGCTTATTTCGAAAGCTTATCCAAAAGCGCAGAAGAGCCAGAGAACACTGGAGGCTTGGACAGGATCAATTTCCGTGGAAACGAGGGGCTAGACCACTTGAGCCTAGGCTGGCGGTAATCTCAGGATCCGCCAGTTTTGTTTAGGGCCAAGAGTGCCTGGCTCTTGTCAGCTAAAGCATCTACATTCTGTGGGTCAAGCTTAAGCAAAGCACTATAGGCATTCAGTGACGCCTGATATCTACCCAGATAGTATAGGGAGTTACCCAGGTTGAGCCAGCCCTCTGACAAAGATGGATCAGCGTTGACTGCTTTGGCGTATGATTCAGCGGCTTGTTCGTAGGAACCGGTAAGGTAGGACACATTTGCTTCGTTGAGCCAGTAAGTAGCGTTGCCATTGACTACACTTTGGTTATAGGCAGGCGTATTGTATGAAGAAGGCGAACTATATGCGGCCGTGTATGTGGGTACGGCCCTGTTTGTGGGTATGTTATAAGCAGGCGTGTTATATCGAGGTTGACTATACGCAGGCCCGACATAGGGATCATACTGGTTTAGGAAATAATATGTTTGGATGTCCCACATGTGTTGCTCATAATCTGCCTGACTTTGTGGATAGCAATACGGCCAATTGTAGCCATAACCGCTCCATCCTTGACCCGTGACCCAAGCCGGTTCCATAAATATGCAAGTCAAGGCTAAGATCACCAAAAAAGATAATCGATGAATTGTCATCACATCCAACCCTCCTTACCCCCATAGTGCTCTAATCATTATATTTCATGGATACGGTATATTGATTGTGGTTGAGCGCCTTTCCTGACCCCCATCTCACGATTTTTCGAAGCTTCTACCTATGAATACTTTAATGAGCCTTCGTTTGGGTTTTCTTTCGGATGAAAAGAAGGAGACAAAAGTCAATTGATTTTTGGGGGGCAGAAATGGACGCACGATTTTTGCCTGCTCCTCCAGCAATGATTTTCAGATTCCAGGGGTCCAATCATATAATGCGGTCTCGAGGGGGTCCAATATTCCGGATTGATTTAGCGCATAACCACTCGGAATGTTCCCCAAATTCAAAAGACCAGTATTTGTAGATAGATTAAGGATTTGTCCTGGACTCGATACTTGGTCTAAAATGGCCTGACCGTTGCTTCCACCTAGCTGTACTGGAGCCATTGCTTCGCAATTCAAGGCTAATGTCAAAAGGATTAAGCCGCATAGGACTAGATTTCTCATATTGTCCCTCCATGAGAGTTTTTTCCTCTCAGTTAATTCATGTATTGAATTTGAGCGAATATAAAGACGTGGTACGGTAAGACTGAGGGATCTTTATATTTGCCGAAATAGTTGCTCAGCTCATCACTAACTAAGATGGATAGAGGTTCTATAAATCGTTAGAATTATTATTTCTCGCTAGTTCAGCCCACATTCCGCACTTCGAGTCACCAATTCATATTTTTGCAGCTATCGATTTAGTTAGTTTGATATAATTATTTAAATTTATTAAGAATTTTCAATTTTAGTATTTTGCATTCCGTTGATTTTTTAATCAGACATATGTTGTCAGAATTCCTTTGGCCGAAAATGTGAGGATGTTCAGCACTAAATATCGATAGATATAAATAATAAAAATTATAGTTATATTCAAAAATCGTTAGCAATGGAATTACTCGATTTTGAAAGTCAAAGTGCGGAATGTGGGGTTCAGTCTTCCAGTATGCATTATACCAGAACTTATGGCCTTCCTCTTTCTGCCTCTCATCACAGGCAACCCAGCCCCTTTGATCATAGCGCCCAAAGTCCTGACCAACCGCCGCTCTGCCAGAAAAATCGCTATCTATAAGGACATATGCAGCTTTTTCTCCAAAACCACGTTTATATATATATACGTGCTTTTGGAGGATTTCGTGCATATGTCTTCAATGCTATCGGTTTCGTCAACAAGAAGGAAGAGAGCTTAGCTGAGCTTGGCCCACCGAACCAAGCAAGATTAGAAGGAATGGCCGGGGTCAGTCATAAAAGGGAGTATAGGGGTAAGACTGTATCCCAGCCCAATCACTACATAGTAGTACTGTACTTTCCAAGTTTCTCCTTTATTTATATTTTCTAAATTATATCAAATTATATTTTCAATCCCATGCTTCTGAGTATATAAAGCAATCCGCCTTCCGGTACGGGTATATTAAAATACATCAGCACATATTCAAATGTTTCACCTAATGCTTGCATTTTTACTAGGTCGATCATGTCGCCCATAGTTCTTGGATTTGAACCGTCCCCAGATGGCGGATTGTCTATTTCCCATAAGAGAATCGCAGTCCATACTGAGAAGACTAGCTGAATAAATCTTTCAATTGATTGTTTTTCTCTTAATTGGTAATCTTTGAATCCTAATTTTTGATTTGTCTCTCTGTGGGCCGTCTCGATATCCCATCTATCCTCGTAAATTGAGAGTATTTCTTTCGACGAAAGCGATTCATTAGTGCTTATAAAATATTTTGTAGTGCTCTCCTTTTTTCTCTTTGAGACTACAAGTTTAACTTCGCCTACCTTGTCTATGACTACCTTCTTTTCAAATGCATAGTAGGTCTTCTTTTTGCCCCGAACACTAATAGTTGTCTTAATAAAATACTTATCCTCAATTTGGTTTGCTAAGTCTCTAACCTGAAAACACATGTCCTTATTTATCCTGATTTTCTTATCAGATTTGATTTGGCAGACTATATTATGCCCTAATTTGAGACACTTGTTAAAGAGATCAGAAGAAAACCACCAGCTATCGAAAACGATATAAAGGTCCATGCTTTTTGGTACTTCTAATGGTTCAATGATCTCGTCCAAGGCAATCTCCATTTTTGTTCTAAAATTCTCATTTTCGTCATCATTCTTGATATACATCTTAGCTTTATGTGGTATGAATAATCCTTTGGATTGGATAACAGAGGTAACAAAATTGTTACCCCAAATGTAGGTTTCTTTACTATGATCATAAAATTTTCCTACACCTTCCGTTTGAGTTCCTTCCTTCTCATTGTATGTGTCATCAATTATTAACAACATTCTATCATTTTCTTTTAAACATAATTTCTCAATAAAAAGGTCCACTTTGCGTTGAGCAACTTCATCCTCGTCCCAATTCGCATCGCTAAAGAACCAATTGTACGAAGAGCGTGCTTTTTTTCCTTTCCTACATTCGGCCATAGTATCACAAAGGTTGGAAACGGTCTTGGATTTATCACACACGCTTAACGCTCCACACAAATCTCGAAACGATCCATAACTCGGTTTCGTAAAAAGATCCTGAAATTCATTCAAGAACGGCTCTAATTGTAATGGTACCTTTATTATTTTGATCATTCTACTCCCAAAAGAGAGAATTTGATCCTAGTATAAAACCCTTACTTTTTATTTTTTTTATTAAATTTATATTCTAATTTAATCTGATGATATTATAAATATACGAAAAAGTTGGAAAGTACAGGCAACTGACTGAGTTGCGATATTTTGGTTCTGTTCCTGAATTCTGGATTGCTGGGGAGTGCTTGCTCCAGAGGATGAATTATTACCGAAAGGCACGCTCAGAATGTCCTCCCCAGGCTGTCCCATCTCGGCTGTCCTTGCAGCTTGGGCTTGTTGAGTTAAACTGGGACCATATCCATTGCCGCTTGAAAGCAAATCATCAACTGATTGGTAGTATTCTGGATTGTTCCAATCTATTGAGATGGATCTATTAGCAAAGAAAGCAAGCAGAAGCAAAGACGACATTATCAATACCTTAGTTCTCATGATTGTTAAACCTTCAAGTTCGATGGCATCGAAACCTTCTTCGTTGGATCGAGGTGTGCAAGCTCTATCTTATCTGCCAGCTTTTTCCTATTAGCCCG
The DNA here is from genome assembly GCA_963754945.1 of Methanotrichaceae archaeon. Lineage (GTDB taxonomy): Archaea > Halobacteriota > Methanosarcinia > Methanotrichales > Methanotrichaceae > Fen-7. The sequence continues at coordinate 19,848 of CAVWIG010000039.1, read as the reverse complement.
AAATTCTGCTGAGGTTACTCGGCCAAGTAGGAAATCGTGGGAGGGGGCTTCATTATCGACTTTTACCCAATGCAGCATAGACAATTGGCGAATAAATCGGTTTTGGTTATATGGGAGTCACACGATCTACACCGAGCAAATTGAAGTCGAGCCTCAAGTTCGCTTTTAGATAAGCCTGTTTTAAAGAAAATATTTATATGGTACTAAGATATCTATAAAGAGAGAGAGATTATAATAAGACAAACCACTGTTAGGTGCTGGACGAAAAGGATCTGGAATTCATCGATGCACTTAGAAGCCTAAATGTACCAAGAAATGTGGCCGGGCTGATAACTTATCTCGCAAACACGAACGAGGCAACCTCCAGGGAGATCGAGACGGGAACCAACCTGAGGCAGCCAGAAGTGAGCATAGCAATGCGTACACTACGCCAAAACAACTGGATCGATGAACGCGAAGTTAAAGCCGAGGGAAAAGGTCGGCCCATGAAAATCTACAAGCTCCGAGTACCAATCGAGAAGATCATACAGCACTATGAAGTGGAGAAAAACAGCGAGGCCACCAGGACTATGCAGGCCATCCAGAGGCTGAAGGAGTTAAGCTCTGCATAACCTCAGAAGGCTACATCGCCTTCAAATATTTTAGCGCCCAAGTCCACCGCCTCCTCGACCGCAGCCTGGTCCTTCATCAGGAATATCCGCTCGGTTGCTGTCTCCTTAAAAGCCACGGAGTTCTTCAGGATCTGTGCATACTTGGCGAACTTGGGCAGCTTGACCACGTAGCCCTTCAGGTCCTCCACCAGATCGTAGTCGAAGTCGTTCCGTTCCAGGAGCTTGAGGGCGTTGTTTCTCGCGCCGGTGGATTTGAACTCGAACCGGTACAGATCCTTGTTGTAATGGTCCAGCAACGCATCGAATAATGCACGGTTATCGAAGAACTGCTTGAAAAGCCAAAGCTTGCCGACCTTGAATACATTGATGCGCTTACGTTTTGGTACTACATCAAAGGTGCTGGACTCCATATCTCTATTCACTCACGAGCTAACACTTGCTGAAGCCCAATTCCCTGGCCCTTTCTAATGCATCACCAGCCTCGTTATCACGTTTAAGCTTCAAGAGAGTGATGCCCTTGTTGTACCAGGCACTTGCGTGGTGAGAGTTGATGTCAATTGAAGTCTCGAAACACTCTAATGCTTCTTCGAACCACTTTAAAAGACCAAAAGACACGCCCTTCTGACACCATGCATCCGCGTCTTGAGGATCGATATCTATCACTATATCGAAACATCTAATGGCTTCGATTTGCTTGCCCGCATTGTTGAGAGCTACACCTTTGTTGATCCAGACAATTGTCTCCTTGGGATAATGCTCGATAGCTACATCATAAGACTTGATAGCCTCATCATACCTCTTTAGCTTACTTAGAGCCATACCCTTCACATTCCAGAGATCCGGATCTCGTGGAAACAGTCCTAGAGCTTTGCTATAGCACTCGATGGCTCCTTCGAAATTTCCCTTCTCGAAAAGTTCATCGCCCTCTTCCTTCCTGTCCCATGCAATTCTTGCATCATCTGAGTGGGTCATAGAGAATTATTTGCATCGTATATCAAAAAAGCTTATGCCAGCGTGTCTCAACCGGACTGATATATTCTACTGTCATTCTCAAACCACCGCCATGCCCAACGCTACTTCTTTCTTGATGTTCTCCTTCCAACAGTCGCACATATACTGTTTAGTTTTGTTCCAGTTATCCTTATCGGAGTAGGAAAAATGGCATTGGCAGCACCCACACAAGCCACTTTCATGACCTCCGAATCTGTACCTGTAGACGATCCTTTTAAGGAATTTTCTAGCCTCTGGAACGGTCGTGAACCAGATCGTGTCGCAGCCCTGACCGTCGCTGAAGTATACGTTATCGCCGTATACGTGTGCATCTCGGCTGATACCATCAGAATAAGTTCTGACTGCCCATGTTAATCACTCCTTTTTTTCGGCTTGTCCTCTGGGAAGAACAGGACCATTTCCGCCGCCTGCCCACGTTGTTGGCTCATCATCTTCTGGAACTGTCACGAAGGTGGTCTTGCCTTCGTGTTCTACGGGGTATTTCATTGTCATAACATCCTATATGATGTTATCATATAATTACATATGTAACAGGTAAAGCTTATATGCTATAGGCTGCAAAGAGATGCAATAATGAGCCAGAAAAAGAAAATCCAAGTGTCGGTGACGCTTGATGATGACCAGATAACGTGGATGGACAAAGAAATAGCAGACAATCGATTTGCCACTCGCAGCCACGCTATTGAGGGTTTCGATTTAGTGTTGGTTAATGAAGCCTTAAATTCTTGCGTTAATATTTTCAATCTTTATAGTGGTTTTTTAGCATATTTCACCCCTAAATTGGCTTATTAGATTTCAATTTACCTTGTTGTTTCTAATTTTTGCGCTTTTTTAGAGAGCTTCCGCTAGGCTGTTTGTTTATGCACTAAATATTTCAACTGTTCCAGGTTGTAAACGACCGAATTCATCATGAATTTTACTCCAGCTCTTGCGACAGTTGTTACATAAACATGTGCTCCCTTATGCCCCCGCTTCATAACAGCGAAGCATCTTTCGATGTGCGATCGCGTTTTACTGATTCTCTTATTCCTCAGAAGATCTATGATTCCAAGCTTGTGACCTCTTGTAGCTTTTTTCATGGCTGCATCATATCCTCGAGTTTTTGCACCATCATATCCCTTATCGGCGTAACGTGGTAGCCCTTCAATTCCAAGATCTACCTGACTATCGTGTACAGAAGCAGTTGTAGTCTCAAAATATCTGATAAGGTGGTAATTGGTATCGATTGAGATATGACCTTTATATCCGAAAAAGGATTTGACACCCTTTTTTGCCCAACTTCCCTCATTTATTGGCTCTTCTTCGAGTCTCTGTGGTTTGGCCTTGTCATCAATAATATTATTTGAAATACCAATTAGCTCTTTATCAAACTCCTGATTCAGGCTCGTACTGGTGGCTTCGGAATCTTGACCTTCCTTTTTGTCCCCGCCTTGCTCGTCTTTCTTGTTCCTCTTCCGACCTGGGTCCGAAGTTATGAAGGTTGCATCCTGGATAGTGCCATTCTTTACAGTAAACCCCATCTCATCGAGCTGCCTTTGAAGCTCATTCCAAAGATCATCGTATACGTCGCACTTAATCAAACGTTCACGGAATAGCCAAACTGTGCTGAAATCAGGAATTACTTCAGTGGTGCCAAGGAAAATACGAAAAGAGATCCTATCCGCAACCTGTCGCTCCAGTTCTGGATCTGTTAGACCAAACCAATGCTGAATTACGAGAGCTTTCACCATAATCACGATGTCAATGTTCGGACGACCTCCGCGGCTAGTTTTATTTTTGTATATCAATGGTTCCAAAAATCTGAAACGCTCCCAATTGATCAACGATCCGATCTCGGATAGATCATCTCCGAGGGCTTTTACTCGAGCATATTCTGCTCGAATGGCAAAATCAATGAGAGTCCTCATGCATTATATTATAGTATTAATAGTATATAAGTATTTCGATTGATTAGTTTTTCGAAACTCTCTATTGTATACGCATTAACGCAACTAATGAAAGAAGACAAAGCGAAAAAAGAATAGGATACCAATCATGAGCATAATGTCGGACATAGCAAAAAACGAGTTGTACTATAAAGGCAGGAAGCCGATCCAGCTTACTCTCGACTCCGCAAGCTTTGTGGGCGGAGAGGGAGAGCTGAACGTCGACGCACTTTGCAACGAGGTGATGCGCTGGTTCGATATACAAACAGCGAAGATCGATGCAGCAGAGAAGGCAGCGGAGATCAAGAAGGATGGTTGAGGGAAAAAAGCTGACTGATGGTGCAGCCGCTGCCTGTTGGTGCTACTGGAACGCGGAGTACCAAAGAGGACATATAACAAAACTGGAGTACCTGAAGCGCACGGCTTGGGCAAGAGACGAAGATCAGCAGGCTTTTCAAGAAGGCATGGCGAAAGGTGCGTAACACGCCGTCACAACCTTTTTAAAAAATAGATCGGTAATATATAGATATCTCACATGGCAATCGAAGTTACGCTCACCCAAGGGAAGACCACATTAATCGATGACGAAGATGCCGAACTAGCGGAGAGGAAGTGGTACTACGGTGAGGGCTATGCAGAGCGCTCTGTGCGCTTTGTTGGGCAGAAGAATAGGGTAATACAAATGCACAGGGTCATCATAGAGCGCAAGCTCGGTCGTCAGCTATTACCCGGCGAAGAGGTTGACCACATCAACGGCGACACGTTAGACAACAGAAGGTCGAGCCTACGACTCGCGGATGATCGGCAACAGAGCGTAAATTCAAAAAAGAAATGCGTGCGCAAAGGTATTCAATCGTCGAGCGAGTACAAGGGTGTCGCATGGAGTTGCGAAAAACAAAAATGGAAAGTGCAGAAATGGTTCAACGGGCAGTGTGTTCATTCCGAGTATTTCGACGATGAGATAGAGGCTGCTTTCGCGTATGATAGTGCTTCGATAGAATACGATGGAGAATTCGCTCGACTAAACTTTCCGTGGGGCATTGTTCCGGCAACAACTGTCCAACTTCCACAACAAGTAAAACCAGAGGAGAAATTGCTTCGCAAAATGAAGCAAAAAACAAGTCGGTTCTATGATGTATCTTGGAGCCGTAGGGATAAAAAATGGATTGCTGGGATTAGAGTCAACTATCATTTGATTTATCTAGGAAACTTCGATGACCAAGTGGAAGCAGCTCGAGCTGTTGACAGAGGTGCCATCAAATACCTAGGTATAGATGCGGCTAAACCCAAGCTCAACTTTCCGATTGAAGACTATACGGCGACCTCACCGATTGGGCGAATAGTGAAAGACATCTTATCGTACACTTGAATGAGCCCTACAAGATTGTGTTTTCTTATCAACAAGATTTTTATATGTAATCGTTAAAACATAGCCTTTGGAAAGTGGCGGTCTTAGCGAATTCGGTATCGGCGTTCAAATCACCGATAGCAAGACCCCCAGTCTCGTAGGATACCAGGCTACCCTATGGCCCCAGGCGAAACCACTCATGCAGAGATAACATATAAGGGTTTCCCAATTCCTTGTTAATTCCTGAGCTGCACCTTAGCCCAACAGAGACCATCCACAGTCCAACCACAGTCGTATTCCGAAGAGCGCAATAGTTTGGGTCCTTAAGCCCAATCCTAAGAATGCTTAGGCTGGCCGGTCACCCTACTGGATTGTTACCTTCTTTTGATCGCGCAAAGATAATAGGGTCAGCAATGAAAGAAACAAAACTCAATGTAGTAGGACTTACGCACTTGGCAGAATCTTCTTATATTGCATATGCTATATTAATACCAACAAATAAATAGGATAGGGCTGAACTTGAATCATCAGGGCATTGAAGGACCTGGGCCGGAGGAGACGGAAGGGAGTAGATCGAAGTTCATATTATGAGCTGGATGAACGACGGATTAAAGGGCGATCTGGGTGCGAGGCGAAGGTAATGCGTTTGTTGATATCATTTTCCCATGAAAATGTCACGCACGATATCGATTTTCATTCTCCATGTATGAGTCACCGAATCATGTGGGTTTTATATGAAAATTAAGACCAAAGATTGATCTTTGGAGGATACTCATAATCCTCTAAATGACCATGATTGCGGACAAGATGACGAAGGACTTAGACCTCAGAGAATATAATGACGGCTACAAGGAAAGGATAGAGGCCCTGATTTCACCTGCGCAACCTCTCCTTTCATCTTAGATGTGAAAGAGGAGAGGCCAAAAGAAGCCTGTGGCCAAGAGCATGATGGAGGCGCTGAGGGGCTACGGCGGAATCTTTGAAGCGAACAGCCAGTAGGAAAACAATGGCCACCAAATGGATTGTGCCTCTGGCTTCATAGACTTATCAGGGATTTGGCATCGATCTCGCCAGAACTCTTTTATATTGTCAGTGAATCTAAGAGAATAATTCTTGAAGGAGGGAAGTGAAATCATGAAACAGGCGAAAACGATATTCATGGTTTTGATCATGATATTGATTTGTTGTTCGTATGCAATCGGGCAGTCGTCTAGCGGGATTGGAATTAAAGGAAACATTGGGGCAGCTCCACTTGGAATAATCAATAATGGTGCTAGCGTTTATCCTGTTGGTGAATATGGTGCTAACGTTTATCCTGTTGGCACAACCAATAATGGTGCTAAAGCTTATTCTGTTGGCGGATATGGAGCTAGCGTTTATCCTGTTGGCACAGTTAATAATGGTGCTAACACTTCGCTGCCGCTATGGGAATTTCAGTGTAATTTGATATCCTCCTGTGGGATTTATAATGCTGCCAAAGTCACCAGTGGTGCAATTGTCAACCTTGGCGGAGTTAGGAGTGGCGCAACTGTCTCGCTTGGTGGAGTTAAGAGTCAGAAACTATAACCTTATCGAGTTTACTTTTTGCACTGAATTTTAGTATACTCAAATCTTTTTTGCGTAATATGCTCGAAGATGGACCTACGCACACGATACGCCATCGCTAAGGACAAGAGCTGGGATATCGTGGATAGTGTGCGGCAACTATCCCGCATCGAACAACTCGGAGAAATCCATGCCTTTCTCAGGACGGTCCTGGGGAAAACCCCAGCCGGTGTAAACTTGGAAGCCCAAGCTGCGACCTCATACTACTTAGGTCTGCAATTTGAGCTTCAACCAATAGCGTTTTCGGCCTTAGTGACGGCTACATCTTTTATGTTCCAAGGGTGCTTATTGTCCTGCGACTCTTATGAGCCAGTTCACAGTAGTAGTCTGATTGTTTCTCAATGGCACCACACCGCGATATAGCTGAGCTGCCCGTTCATCGTAGTAATAGGAGTTTCCCGTAGCATTCTGTAGTTCGGCTGCGAGTGAAATGGACCCATAGCCATAGAAACAAACGAAGAAGTCTCCCTTCATGGACATGAGAGGCACATCTATAGCCGCCATTCTTACCCCGTTGCTATTGGTGAAGTATGGCAACTGAATCCCTTCATAATGGTAAAGCAGCGTAAGGTTAGCATCGCGGATCTCGATTGTAAAAGGCAACGGTTTAGGCTGCTCTTTGCTGGTCGCATTCCAGTTATCGGTGGCCATTACTAAGATATTTTCCAGATTCCAGCCGGACTTTGGCGGAGTGAACCTTACTGCCTGTGCCGAACCGTAAGTGGGTGAAATTGTAAACGTGATATTCATTTTTGTCAGGTTCGTCCCGCTATCTTGTTCCAATACAATAACGTTTTCCTGCGGGACTTGTGACGGAGCGACTGCGGCTTTTGCTGGCGGATTTGCAGCCGGGGCATTATTTGCGATAGGTGCATTGACACCCACTAAACCGGATTGTACCTCGTTTATCCCTATTTTAACCGGCGTATTTACAGCTGTAACACCGAAACAGAGAGTCACACAACATAGCAGCGTTATTACCAAGCGTATTCGTCTCAATGGATCACCAACTGTGAATCGGAATCTGAAGGTATATAGATAGTGCTGGAAGGCCGGGGAGGTCCAATCACGGCCGATCCTGACCGTTAGAGGTTGGCGAGAATGCCTGCAAAGATCTGGAAGCCCATTGTCAAGAAGGTCGGCATCGAGACGCTTGAAGAGCTTTGATTGGTGACCGTATTTTAGGCAGCTTCCCTCAAAGCTCAGTATTTTTTAGGTATTGCCACTAACAGCTTCTATAAGATGCACTGTTCTAGCTAACGATCTCGCCATAATAAATCCAAATCAGTAATCCAGAGGTACTGAAGGCTACTCTGGGTTGGGTTTCGTCTCAGGCTGAAGGTAAAAGTCGACTTCGGCTTTGCCTTGTAGGCCCGTGGTAACTGTTCTGCTAAATGTTCGATATCCTTCCTTATGGCAATCGATAGTATAAGTTGTCAATGCAGAGAAGAATCGCCCAAATTCATAGTAACCTTTGCTATCTGTCATACTCGGAGCGCAAGTCAGACAATATAATAATGCGGATGGTAAAGGCTTCTTTGTCTGGGCATCAAAGATATGGCCGTAGATAGTGTTATCGGGAACGGTAGATGGACCCACATCTGCTGCTGAAGCGACTATCCACCATAGGAGCAATACTGCCAGTGTAGTTGTTGCAAGACCTTTAGCATTCATCTTCATCCACACCTCTCATATTGTGTATGCCTCTTCCTCGATAGAGGATTCAACATATGCATAGGAAGGATAGTTCCCACTATCACTGGTTCGCCGATCTTTCCTTCACTTGTATTTTGGTGAGCCAAGATTCGCAAGTTAGGGTCCTTGCACCGTGCTGGGCGTAATGGCGGATATATTAGATCCACTAGTTTTGTTCAGAGCCAAGAGTGCCAGGCTCTTGCCAGCTAAAGCATCTGTATTCTGGGGTTTAAGCTTCAGTAAAGCATCATAGGCATTCAGTGAAGCCTGATATTTACCCAGATAGTACAGGGAGTTTCCCAGATTGAGCCAACCCTCTGATAGAGATGGTTCAAGGTTAACTGCTTTGGCATATGATTCTGCGGCCTGTTCGTAGGAACCTGCCAAATAGAGCTTGTTGGCGCTTGCAAGCGGATAATTCGTAGTGCCATTACCAATTGTTTGGTTAGATACGAAGGTGGGGTTGTTGGCTACACAGACCGAGTTGACATTATTGCAATTATCATAATTCATGAAATAATAGATGTCAGATCTCCATCCGGCTTCATCCGACGCGGCCTGGATAGGATCGCCTGGCCAATCATCGCATCTCACCCCGGCAAGCATGGCTGATTCGATGAACATCAAAGCCGGGACTAATATCAGCAATAAAGACAATCGATGAATTTTCCTCACATCTAACCCTCCTGCCTAGATATTGTATGTTGCTGCGGGAACCTATATAGAGATGTAGTCCGGGACAAATCATTGATTGCAGTGGGCAGCCACCCATCCCTGTTGCTGGCCGAAAACTACAAACAAATATATATCATCTCATAGCGCTTCTCAATCTTATGAGATCGATCTGCACAGCTTTCATTATTCTGCTGGTACTGATGACATCAGCCCAATGTCAGCAGACCGCCGCAGACTGGTTCAATAAAGGAGATTCTCTAACTAGCCAGGGCAAATACATTGAAGCCATTCAGGCATATGATCAAGCCATCCAGCTAAAACCAAATTATGATAATGCCTGGTACAACAAAGGCGTTGCCCTAAAGGCTCTGGGTCGCACTAATGAATCTGAGGCCGCATTCGCCAAGGCCAAGGAGATGTCTAATCTCTTCCTCGCATCGGGTATATCCGTGCACAGTCCATCAGTTGGGCGCATCATAACAGAGAGCGCAGCTCAGTACTATACCATACCAACAGTATCGGCTCTAAGTACCCACATTAGTGCTCCAGCACAAACAGCGATTATAGGCAAGACACCAACGATTGTCTACCTCGGCACCCAGCAGAAATCAGTGCCCTACTCGCAATACCAGGCTAATGCCAATAATGCAGTCGTTCCCTCCCTGTGGATACAAGAAGCCGGGAGCTGGACACAGTATGTTGAAGTTCCTCAGGGTGCGACGGTAACACTCATAGCAGTCTCTCCCAATGGTGCTGGTGGCTACCTCAGTGAGATCCTTAATGGAGCAGCGTATAACTCCAGCTTCTACTTCTATCCCAACAGTATGCTAACCTTCTATGCAGACACAATCGGGCAGCACACGCTATCTGTCAATATAAACGGCCAGGCAAGCAACCAAGTGACAATAAATGTGATAGCTTACGTGCCTCCACAATGTTATCCAACACCATATAATTATTATGGACCATATAATTACCTGACACCAAACTACTACCTTCAGAGCTACTATTATCCAGGGCCTCAATATTCGTACTACGAGTTTGGAAGGCATTGGCCTCGATTTTGGGGTGGACGTAATTGGTACGATTCGAACTACCCATGGCTTAATGCACCTTAGGGTTGTCGAGGCAAAAGTCGATATACCTCTTTTGTCCTCCCTACATCATTTGATTTTTGCCTCCCTCCTTATTTCTATTCAGCTTCAATCGTGGACAAGCCTTGTCATCCGAGTTATCCATCTATTGCTAAGAACGTCAGCCAAAATTAGGAGGGCAAGAGCAGGAGTGATATGCTTTAAGGCTGGTCAGGCCTTGCGGCTTTCTCTATTTTCCAGTTAATATTACTGTTCGGCTATTGTCAGAACAACTATTTCTAGCTCATGCATCATTTTGATCCTTACGTACCTGTCCAGAGAAGTCTGCACTTCTCTAAAAATGGATCAGGAAAAATCGCCTCATCAAGAACACGGCTCTTCTGAATAGAGGTAGTACCTGAGCGGGTTAGCGGCATCTATTGGGTCCTGATTCGCAGTCCTAATATGGATTTTGCCCATTAGCGGTATATCCATGTTATTCCCGAGGGTAATCTGGTTGTCCTTGTTGTCCATGGTGATGGTCATGCTGGTTGGGTCGACCTTCTTAATGGACATCTTCCCATATCGCTGAGAAGGCTTTAGTGTGGTCACATTATCGGACATCTGGAACTCCCCGTCGACGGTCGCAATGTTGGTATCAGAGCCTGCATATGCGTTCTTGAAATGAACTGCTATTTGTATAATGTCCTTGGTGCCTCCGATGCTGGTCTTGTAGTAATAGGTCTGGTCTTTCAACTTGGAGTTGGTGATGGATGGTTGAACGACTTTATCATCAACGACCTGCCCGTTCTTAGACAATTCCAGGGAGACTTTGTTTCCTTTGACATCAACAGATTTGATGGCTAAACTATAGCCCTCTTCCAGTTTAAGTGGATTGGTAGCTGTGATGGTCTGTTCTGTATCGTCGTCCATTAGGACCTTACTGATCTGCTCGTCGGCCATTAGATTCGTGTTTTTGGACATATCGTATAAGAAGGCTACAGACTCGCTAGCGTTAGTAACGTCCGAAGTTACTGTGGGATCGTATGCGGCGAAGTAATCATCGCCAAGGAAACCAATAATATCATATAGACCCCAAGGAGCGAAGGAGAAGCCTAATGTTTGGGCTTGAGTGGTATAGGTTATCCCCCTGCTGCCATTATCTTTGGGTTGGTCGCTGAGAGTTGCAGCATCCCTGTCCGCCCCAACATTCGACAGCCTAAATGTAAGCTGCTCCGCTCCGAGGTTGTTGTCCAAATCATAATAGAAACCGGGGAAGCTGACGTTGTTCCAAGTGAATTCCGGAACTCCGAGATTAGTAACCTGGCCACGAACCTCATTTGCTCCCACTGGCACTATCATCGCAAACAAAACCGCAAATCCTGCTACTGCAATTAAGCTTCCCGTCATTGATCTGCTTAACATGTTATGCATCGATTTCCTCCTACATCGATCCTCATTCTGCTGCTAAACTTTAAAAAGTTTTTTGTGAGAATCTACACTAAATCCTTGAGAACCTCAAGCAACTGGGATCGAAATAATAGTGGCTACTCCGAATAACTCCGGATAAGGTCCACCAGGTCCGGCAAAAGGCAAGAGATGCGGCCTGAAAGGTATTTTACAGCATGTGCGCTTGGACGGGCCGAAGGTCACTTGCGCCTCTAATATGGCCTGTCTGCTTCTCCTAACATGAGCTCCAGGGCACACCACTTCAGCACCTTAGCCAACTCTCTCACTGCACTGGCTTGCAATATAATCGTCCAACCAGGGCATAAGCCGTGGCCGCTATGCTTTAGTAGCCTTGCGGGCTAACTAAGGATTAAATCACTATCAAGAAACCCTTATATCTAAGCCGCTACCATCATAAAAAAACATTGAGGGATGAAATGAAAAACTCCATAAAAGTTGGTACGATAACGATTTTGGCTATCCTGCTATCGTTCTATTTGAGCGTAGCTTTTGCCGGAAATGAGAACATCAATGTCACCAAATCTGTGAATATGACGAACACAACTAAGAACATGACCAGCATGGCCCAGAACATAACTATGCCGCAGAACACGACAAATGAGACCAAGAACGTAACTAGTGTAACCATGAATTTAACAAATATAACCACTAAACCAAAAAATACAACCAATAACACGATTAATGTGACTGATAACACGACAAATGAAGGAAAGAAAATTGAATCTGAAGTGCTTCAGCAGGTCGAAGAGATGCAAAGAGACACCAAGAACGTATCCAATGGCAACGCGAATGAAATAAAGAGCGCACTCAAAGATTCATCATATTAGCTCCTGAACGACCAGGCCCGTGACTGAAAAGTGCAGCCATATGACGCTAAGTGTAGCTTGCAATATCAATGAATTTGTGACTATTGACACGTCAAAACCGTTTTGGAGACAGGGCCCACATCCTTAAATGGGTTGACCTAGAAATAAGGTTTAGCGCAAGTCGCACTGAATATTGGTGAGAATTATGAGATTACTAATTCGCGTCGTGTTTCTCATTTTCGTTATCGGCATGGCGTCAAGTGTGGAACAACTAAGCCGTCCTGAGGGCAAAGTCATCATTCTTGGTAGTATAGCGGCCAAGAATATAACGAATCAAACGAATATCATCAATCTGACGAATGTAACAAGGCAAATGAACATCACAAATCAAACACAAATGAACGTTTCTGGACTCCAGAGATCGTTTTTTCAAGCAGATGTGAATGAGTCAAGGATGGAGACTCCATCGCAGTCAGACTTTCAACCTGCACTGAGCAGATATGATTGGAGTTCTCTGGGAAAATAAAGCGCATAAAGCTGAAGAATCTAAAATTGAGTCGGGATCGAAGCCGTAATCACATCCAAGATGAAGTGAGAGATTGCGCAGGTGAATGAGAGGTCGAAGAAGCCGGTGGCCAAAGCATGATGGACGCGAGGAGGGCTACGGCGGAAATCCTTGAAGTAACTATTTCTATCATGTATAACTCTTCCCGACGTGGTCCATCTTGGACAATGAATGAACCTATTATGCAAAAAATATGATATTATAAAATAAAAAAGGATTTAATTTTCATACTCATTCAACTAATAGGGTGCATTTAGCCATGAGTATTGCCCGAAGTACCAGCTATTGATATTATTGCCATACAATTTCTCGTTTGCTCTTGCTATGTCTGCAAGGTCCAGTGCTGCTTGAGGGTTGTAGACGTAAGGATTGTTGTACGCGGAATAATACGTAACCGGCGTCGGCAGGTTATTGCTGGCGGGTGTATATACGCCCGTTACATCTATGACGACTGCATTACTTGACATATTCCCGCTGGCAAAGGACAGAACATACCTTCCTGGATTTGCAGCATAGAAGGTTAGCTTATTATCGGGGTAGAAGTAGAAGTTGTAATTGTACATCTGCCCGTCATAATCCTTGAAGTTGAGGTTCCCAATCCCTTCTACATGGGAGATCGCTACGAGCGACACAGTCGATCCTTGTGGTACAACTGCATACTGTGCCCAGTCCGTTGCCCCTTGAATCCATAGGGTGTTCCCTGAATTGTTCGTGTTTGCTTGGTATCGAGAGTATGGTACTGCTTGATTCTGCATCGTCAAGTAGACAGTATTTGGAGTGTGACCTGCGATGTCATATTGTTCAGGTGCAGAGATTTTGTTGCTTGGAGCTGGTCCAGAGATCATTTGATAAAACTGCGAATATTGCGAAGCATCGCTTTGAACCAATCCGGAACTCGGATTGGCAACTAAAGTGCTCGGAGACTGGGCCGATACCAGCGTGAGCAGAACTAACAGAGCTATTCCTAAAGCAAACCATCTGATTGTCTGAGACATAATTAACCTCCTAGGTTCTGTTTATATTTAAAGGGTTGGTACTATGAGACACTAAATATAGATCTCTCAATAGTAAGATTATCGGAAGATTTCTGCATCTCCTCCAAGAAATCCAGTTTGCCTACATTTTCTTCATGTTCCAATCCTATTCACCTTCATGAACGCTTTCTTCTAGATGAGAAAGAAAATTACTTCTTCATCTTATGGAACGCCTCGATATCCTTTTCGGTAAACGTTTCCACCTTGGTTATGCGCGCCTTGCTCTGCATAAACGGAGAGCCTATCAATTCTCGAACCGCAGATTCGCTATCAGCATCGACGATAGCCCAACCATTATGAACGCCTACCTTGCAACCCCAATGTACCTTGGGCAACAGCTTAGACCCCTTCCCCGCCATTTCATCCAAAGCCCTGAGACAGTCCGCATCGGTATGCGGTAACTCAATTACATAAGTCGCCATATTTCCTTCCGAATTCCAATTTTTACAATAAGTATATGGTTGATATCATTTAATTCTTTTGGCACAAATCAAGAACCTATATAGTACAAATCTTAAAAAAATTCATTGTTGGCAGTTTGGAAATGACAGGCCCCTCACAGTCTCCGCATGATCGTATACTATGGAATCCTTGCCAACAACGACGGCAAAATGGAGCGTAGCAGATTGAGGGCACGCACAGAGATGAAGTATGCACCAATCCTATCTTGAGGAACTGGCCAGGAAGAAAGATCAAAATGTCTGAATATTTTGTATCTCTGATATATCGTTGATGCTGGCTTCCTTATGTGGCAAGCTTAGTCGATGAATGGAGGAGCGAAGGGACGAAAGACATGGTAGATGGTAAATGTGACCCTTCGCTTCTTGAAGGCAAGGGGACGGAGGTAACCGAAGTGCTAAGGATAGAGGTCGTTGGCCTCGATGCCGAGTAACTATTTTCTAATGTTTTTATAGTATCCTATTGTTTGCTACCTGGAGGAATATACTGGCAAGCGTTTTACGAGGAAGGCATAGGCGTAACTATCATCAGAACCGATGGAATAAGGGACCACTGAGTACGTTTTCGCTAGTTGGTCCCTATCCACAGTTTATTCCGCCCGCAATGCTTCGATGGGATCCAGCTTTGCAGCCTTGTTTGCTGGATAGACGCCTGCTATGACAGTCGTCAATGCTCCGAAAAGCAGTCCTATCATTATAGACTGTAGCGTTATAGCCGAAGGTAATCCAGCCAAAGATCCTATTGCCGTCGAAACTGTCACTCCCAGAGCTATGCCGATGAGGCTGCTAACTGTTCCCAGAACTCCCGCCTCAAGCAGGTATTGAACCCTGATATCCCGCATAGTCGCGCCAAGGGCTTTCATGACTCCTATCTCACGAATTCGTTCCTTCACCGTGAGCATCATGACGTTGGCGATCCCTATGCCCCCAACGACCAATGATATGGCACCTATGCCACCCAGAGCATACTTGACCATTGTAAGTATGCTCATCAGTGACGAGAGCAAATCCCGGGCGGTTGTGGCGTCATACGCCTCGTTCTTATGGTACCTCTGTAGGTCGAGTTTGATCCTGGCAATTACGTCATCTATTTGGGCAGGATCCTCGACGGTCACCCTGAAGGTTCCATAATAGTAGTTATCCCTGCCCAGCAATTCCTTCATGGCCTTGTGAGTTATGTACATCTGGGTGTTTTGATTGTTGCCTGGACCTCCAAAGGACGTCTGCTGCTGCTCCTGGAGGACTCCCACAACCTTGAAGTCCATGTAGCGATCCTGATAGTACAGCCTTATCTTATTTCCGGGAGTGATGTCCATCCTGAAGAGCCCGTTTGAAATCCCGCTGCCAACCACAATGGATTTGTAATCCGAATCGGTAAGGAATCGTCCCAACGCAATTTTACTCTTCACATCGTCTTCTTTCTTTGGGTCTACTCCCGTGATACTAGCCGAAGCGTTTTTGTCTCTGAAGTGGATTACAACGTTGGACGAAGTTTCTGGTGCAACTGTCTTTATTCCTACGATGTTCTCTAGTGCTTTGGTGTCTTTATCTGTGAACTTGGCGGGCTCTTGAGGAGTCCTAAAGCTTGGCTGGGCAGCCGGGCCGAAGTTGAATGTGCCAGGTATAACACGGATCACATCGAGGTTGAGGGCGCTGAATTGGGATGAGACCCCTGAGTACAGACCCTCTCCAACAGACAGCATCACAACGATTGCCATAACCCCGATGATTATTCCTAAGGAGGACATAAGAGTCTTGAACCTGTCAGCCTTAAAGCCGACAGCAATGTACTCCAGCATATCAGGTAACTTCATACGGCCTCCTGGATTATTTTGAAAACTCCCACAATTTTACTCCGGTTTGCTCGACATCCTCTTGCGCCTGTACAGATAGGCCCCGACTGCTATCAATACAAGGGCACCAACTCCTGCTGGCAACAAATAGCCGTTCTGTCTGGAGTTGTCTTTGGGAGGCGTATAACTGGTAACATAAGCTCCTGATTCATGCCAGGTGTCTCCGTTCTTGAACTTTGCAACAAAGCTGAGATTTACCGGCCTGTTGATTGGCATGGCCGGATTATCAGAATCGATGCCGAAGCTTATGGTAAAGACCTCATCAGGGTCCATGGTTCCTATGTAGTATTGATCGGGCGAGAACCTGATTCCGGAGGCGGAAGGAACTATGGTTACCGCATTGACCGTGTTCGCTCTGGGATTGGCCACGTTCAGGTTTATGCTCGGTTTGGTAGGAACATCGGCACGCGCTATGCTCACAGCGGACGAATCAACCTTAACGGGGATCTCTCGGTTTATCTGGACCAAATCATATCCACCTGAGACTCCAAAATCCATGAAGTAAGTCCCGTTAGCGTTAGAGATGTTATTTGCTGCCTTGATCTTGTAATAAAGAGTAATCTTATCGGTCGGCCCAATCATTCCGATGTCTTTGTAATCAGGGCTGGCGACAGATATCCCGCTCGTTCCTCGCAAGGTGGTCCCATTTATGGGAGTGGATAGAGTTCCGGCCAGAGTCTCAGCGCCTGCACCGTACTGAGCAGCACCATTTTGCAGGTCGATTGAGAGGACTGCCGTATCTCCAGGCATTAATACCGTCGGTTCGGTCGAAGACTGGACGTTGACGGGAATGTGGTAGATGTATGAAGCAGAAGCTGGCGCTAGAAATAGTGCTAAGAAGACTAGAACCGGAATAGGCCTCAAGATGCTTCCCCCAGGATGCGTCCGTCTCTGAGCCTAATGACTCTATCACAATTCTCTGTTATCTCTGGGTTGTGGGTTACCATAATGATGGTCCGACCTTCGTCGTGTAGTTTCTTCATAATATTCATGACCTCATCGCTGCTTTTCAGGTCGAGGTTTCCAGTTGGCTCATCTGCAATTATGATCTTGGGGTCGTTGGCCAGAGCCCGGGCTATAGCTACCCTCTGGCGTTCTCCGCCGGAGATGTTGGTAGGGCCGAAATCGACCCGATGCTCCAGACCTACTGACCTGAGAAGCTCCAAAGCCCGAACCCTTCTTTGCTCTCGAGGGATCTCGCTTAGAACCATGGGCATCTCAACATTCTTCAAGACGGAGATTCTGCCAATGAGATTGAAGGTTTGAAAGATGAACCCCAGCTCTTCTCTCCTTATCTGGGCGAGTTCGTCATCTGAGGCTTCACTTACATCTTTGTCCAGAAGCAGAAATTTACCCCTCGTCGCCCTGTCCAGGCACCCTACGATGTTCATGAGCGTGGACTTGCCGCTGCCGGAGGGGCCCATGAGGGCTATGAACTCGCCATGCTCGATGTTCAAGTTTATTCCTTTTAGGACCGGATACTCGACATCGCCGATGCGGTAAGTTTTCTCTATATCCATCAGCTCAATCACATTTGTAATGCTGCAACACCTCTTCATTTCGTCGTCTTGATTAGATGGTTGTAAGAGATTTGCGCCTTTATAAAGAGCTGGTATCGAATTGATATCTCAGTACGTATTACTCGTCAATAAAGTTGATCTACTCTGAGTCATTCTTCAAGCGTACTAGATCATGATGCTTTATCTATTTCCAAATTTGCGGATGCCATTCGATCGCTTGAGATTCTGTTGTAGAAATTGGGAGGCGTTTTCCAGGGATCACAGGAAAGGACTCGGACTACCAACGGACTGGAGAGAATCAAAAAGGAGCTGAAAGAAAAACAGAGTGGTTGATGCATTTCCAAGCGACGGCTAATATATTTTTTCTAAGTTAAGCTCACACATACCTAATTCTGAATTACAGCGGATCATGCAATTTAAACGACGACTAGGAGGGGTGGCAAAAGTCAAGGGTATTAGGAAGTGGGAACGAAATGAGTTTCGACTTTTGCCAATATATAACTGCGACATTAAACGAATATACATTTTGCGGTTTACGACGATGGACGTGCAAATCAGTCATCGTTTATTATTATCATCAAATAAAATAATTAATGATCTTGTATTATAAACCGGCTGCTAGAGACCAATCTATTAAAGCAACAGTCCACGGCCACGACGTAATCTCTCATGCTACTCAGATTCGTCCGGACAGGAAAAGGATATTGAGTAGCCTGAAAAGTACCAAAACAACATTTATCGGCCTAATCTATGAAGGAAATAGAACTTAGATCCCTCGCGACATTCGGAACTATTCAATATTGGATAGATGGCAAGGAAATCATTTTACCTATGCCCGGGGAACATAGGCCTTTATTTAGCCCATGAGATGGGATTGATGATAATATTGCGGTCTCCTGTCAGGACTGCAGAGATTATCCAGTCTACAAAACCCGGCAGAATCCTGATCCTTTCGGCGATATCCGGTGAGATTGAAAATAGCTCATCGCCATCTGATAATCTCGGTGGATTTATTCCGATCCACGACGACAACCTTGAGATCCTCCTCAAAGAGGGAGACCAGATTTCCGGCCGAATTGGGCGTTAAGCCGTCAACCACGTGGGACTGCAAGTTCTCCCCTCTACAGTTGCATGTACGAATACAAAGGGCTGTTCGATTGTCTGTAACCAGAATAAAGAAATACCTACAAGGATGCGCCAATAGCTCTTCGCGTAGGTCCTCTCTCGTGGCTTCCAGTCCAATTTTTATCAAACTCATTTCCCATCCCACCCTTCTGTACGGCATCACGATCGTTATCTCTTCAAACCCTAACTAGCTCCTAACGGAATTGGTCTTAATCAACGATTTATAAACATCAGCACTAAGGACCCTAGCAAATATCACTTAAAATAATTATCGTTTTTTAAGATTAGGACTTACGCACTTGGCAGAATCTTCTTATATTGCATATGCTATATTAATACCAACAAATAAATGGGATAGGGCTGAACTTGAATCCTTCCAAGTGCGATGATCTTGATTATATTCACTTTCTGATAGCATCAGTAGATGTTTTTACCTGTACTGAGGCTGCAAGGTGCCAGCCAGTAGGAGAAAATAGTCCATCGCATGATGCATTTACCCGTCTTCTACAAAGACAGCCTCCAGATACGGATACGTTGTGGAATGAGGTAAAGGATATTGTTCAGCCTCAAAATGGTTTCTTGGTTATTGACGATACGACGTTGGACAAGCCATATGCTAAAAATATGATCCTAGTCTATCATCAATGGAGTGGAAAACAGCATCGATTGGTGAATGGAATTAGGACTTACGCACTTGGCAGAATCTTCTTATATTGCATATGCTATATTAATACCAACAAATAAATGGGATAGGGCTGAACTTGAATCCTTCCAAGTGCGATGATCTTGATTATATTCACTTTCTGATAGCATCAGTAGATGTTTTTACCTGTACTGAGGCTGCAAGGTGCCAGCCAGTAGGAGAAAATAGTCCATCGCATGATGCATTTACCCGTCTTCTACAAAGACAGCCTCCAGATACGGATACGTTGTGGAATGAGGTAAAGGATATTGTTCAGCCTCAAAATGGTTTCTTGGTTATTGACGATACGACGTTGGACAAGCCATATGCTAAAAATATGAGCCTAGTCTATCATCAATGGAGTGGAAAACAGCATCGATTGGTGAATGGAA
>CAVWIG010000038.1:0-56656 GCA_963754945.1 Methanotrichaceae archaeon | reverse complement strand
ACTATTATAGAAAATTTGAAATATCTTCCTGACGTATAAGATACTCTAAGTGGTTGTTCTATGAAATTAAATGTCGGTTTTGTAGGCTTTGATGGGACGGAGAGCAAGAGGGCCATTCCTGCTATTCACCAAGTAAAGGAAGCTGAAGGACTTGAAGGTGATTTGAACGTGCTGCTTCGCACCACTCATGCCAGGGCTAAGAGCATGCTCAGTAAATTCACGAGGATGTACAGTGTAAGAGCCTTCTTGACGGATGAGAAAGACAGGGCCGGTTGGGAGAGAGTCGGGGCCAGGATTGAAGGCAACAACGATGATTTCTTCGAAGAATCTGATTTAATAGTGGTGGGGACTCCAGAGGGCCAGGAACTGCCTTATGTCGAGGCGAGCATAGCCCACGAATGCAATACCTTGTTGATGGGAGGGGCTCACAGAGGCGAGATACTTAACGGTCTCGATGAGAAAAAGGTTGAGATATCCGATAAGATCAAAGAGGATCTGGGAAGAGAGTTCTTCTTCGGCCTGGAGAACTATGAACGATTTCAGAAGGCTGCTCCAAAGTTGATACAATGCACAAGCTGCAACACGACAGCCCTCTGCAGGGCCGTCCTGGCAGTGAGACCATTAGGCCTTCGGGCTGTCCTCGGAAACCTCGATCGCAGAAGCGGGGACCCGCACAACATCGTCAAGGTATCTCCAAACGCCATCCAGTTCGGGAGCGGTGTGGGGCATCAGGGAAAGGATGCAGGGACTGTTTTTAAGGACGTTAAGTTCTCGGTCAGGGCCAGCAAAGTTCCGATTACCATGCCACACGTACATCAACTGAACCTCGTTTTTGATGGAGAACAAGAGCCCGAGATGCTGCTTGAGAGTCTCTCCAACACCAGACGTGTTGTGGTAGTTCCCTACAATGACACCGGAAGGAAGCACGACTGGACGAGCGAGATCCTGGAGGCCTTTGTCTCAGCATTTGAGCGGCCGATAAGCCCCGAGATCTTCGAGCTGCTTTTTTCGGATGCAATAATACCCTTTAAGCTAGGCGATTATACAATAATGCAGACTGTCATGCTCGTAGAACAGATGTCCCTCCCCGTGCCAAATTACGCCGAGGCTTACCTCCTGTTCTGCGGATTTCCGGTGGACAGGGTTCACAGTTCTGTGGACAGGGCACTGGGAGTGGTCCACGGAGTGTGGCCGGATAAACTGTCCTGATCGAACTCTCGATCAACTTTGTTTTGTATTTGAGGAACTATGTCACAAGAAAGTAAATTCACGCTCTGGTTTGATGAGATACGTATCGAGGATGTGCCGTCGGTAGGTGGAAAGAATGCCTCTTTAGGGGAAATGTACCAGGATCTCACATCTAAAGGGGTCAAGATTCCCAACGGATTTGCCACAACTTCAGATGCCTACTGGCACCTGCTGGAGGCTGCGGGAATTTTAGACAAGCTCAAGGAAGCTTTGGCAGGACTCGATAAGAAGAGCAACGTGGAGGAGCTTGCAGCGAAAGGCAAAAGGGCTCGTGAGCTTATACTGGGAGCCAAGATCCCGGAAGACCTCTGGGCAGAGATAAGGACTTCCTACGATAATTTAGGCGAACAATACGGGAAAGACACAGACGTGGCCGTGCGCAGCTCTGCGACAGCCGAGGATCTGCCAACAGCGTCCTTCGCCGGCCAGCAGGAGACCTTCCTGAACGTGCGAGGATACGAAGAGTTGAAGGATGCCTGCATCAAATGCTACGCGTCACTCTTCACAGACAGGGCAATCTCCTACCGCATAGACAATGATTTTGATCAATTCAAGGTAGCCCTCTCGATAGGCATCATGAAGATGGTTAGGTCGGACCTAGCCGCCAGCGGGGTTATTTTCACACTGGATACAGAATCGGGCTTTAGGGACGTTGTCTTCATAACCGGTTCTTATGGTTTGGGGGAGAACATAGTCCAGGGGGCTGTTAACCCTGACGAATTCTACGTTTTCAAGACCACTTTTAAAAAGGGGTTCAAACCCATCATTCGAAAGACCCTCGGGGACAAGAAAATAAAAATGATCTACGGCACAGGCAAGGAAAAGGCCCTGACTTATAATGTGGATGTGTCTGAAACAGACCGCAAAAAGTTCTGCTTATCCGACGAGGAAGTTCTGACTCTGGCTAACTATGCGATAATAATCGAGGATCATTACTCGAAGAAGCTTGGAAAGGAACGGCCCATGGACATCGAATGGGCCAAGGACGGGAAAACTGGAGAACTCTTCATAGTCCAGGCAAGGCCAGAGACTGTGCAATCCCAAAGAGCCAAGGACGTTCTTGAGACCTATCAATTAGAGGAGAAAGGTCCGGTAATTGTCACTGGCCGGAGTATCGGTGAGAAAATCGCCAGCGGCAAGGCCAGAATAATAGCTGACCCGTCTCAACTTTCCTCTTTCCAGGCAGGAGAGGTGTTGATCTCCGATACCACTACCCCAGACTGGGAGCCGGTTATGAAAAAAGCTGCTGCCGTAGTGACCAACTTGGGCGGAAGGACCAGCCATGCGGCCATAGTCAGCCGAGAGTTCGGGATACCTGCCGTGGTGGGAGCAGATGGGGCCACTGAGAAGATCAAGACTGGCCAAGAAGTAACGGTAAGCTGTGCAGAAGGCGATGTGGGCGTAGTATTCGAGGGAAAATTGCCTTTTAATGTTGAGAAGATCGACTTAAAGAACCTATCTCGGCCCAAGACAGAGGTTATGATAAACCTGGGCAATCCCGAGGTGGCCTTCTCCACATCCATGATCCCTAATGACGGCGTTGGTCTGGCTCGCCTGGAGTTCATAATAAGTAGCTACATCAAAGTCCATCCAATGGCGTTGATCCATCCTGAAATGGTCAAGGACGAAGCCACGAGGAAGGAAATCGAGGATCTGACTTTTGGCTATGATGACAAAAAGGAATACTTCGTGGAGAAGCTCTCCCAGGGAATAGGAACCTTAGCCGCTGCCTTTTACCCTCGACCGGTCGTAGTTCGTCTCAGCGATTTCAAGTCGAACGAATACGCCAACCTAATCGGTGGCAAGGACTTCGAGCTAGAGGAAAATAACCCGATGCTAGGGTTCCGAGGAGCCTCTCGATACTACAATGAGCGGTACAGAGAGGGTTTTGCCATGGAGTGTGCTGCCCTCAAACGTGTCCGAGAAGTTATGAGTCTCGACAACGTGATAGTAATGATACCATTCTGCCGTCGAGTGGATGAAGCCAAGAAAGTATTGGCAGAGATGGAGAAGAACGGCCTGAAGAGCGGCGATAACGGACTAAAAGTGTATCTCATGTGCGAGATCCCCAGCAATGTTATTATGGTGGATGAGTTCTGTCAGCTGGTAGACGGTATGTCCATAGGCTCCAACGATCTGACCCAGCTAACCCTGGGAATCGACAGGGATTCCGAACTGCTTGCCAAGGAGTTCGACGAAAGAGATCCAGCTGTCAAGAAGATGGTTTCCCTCGCCATCCAGGGAACCAAACGGAACAACAGACATAGCGGACTGTGCGGCCAGGCACCCAGTGATTACCCCGAGTTTGCTGAGTTCCTGGTAAAGGAGGGAATAGACTCCATATCCATTAACCCGGACTCGGTGATGAAGATCACACTAAAGGTTCTGGAGACAGAGAAAATGATTGGGAGATGAGGACCAATCGAACTGTTTGAATGTAGATTACATCAAATTAATTTTTGAAATATATCGATAAAGTATCTATTAGACGCTTATGAGAGCTATGCTTATGATGGCTGGGCTAAATACTCGGTCAGCTTCGTCTGGGCCATGATGCACTTCTCGCCCGGTATCTCCAGGGGGTAGACGCCGGTGAGACAGCCCATACACAGGTGTTCTTCAGGTAGGCCAATGGCCTTGATCAGTCCCTCGTGGCTAACGTAACCCAGAGAATCGGCGTTGATCACGGCCTCCACACCAGGGATGGTCTTGTATGCTGCTATCAGCTCTTCCCTGCTGGCCATGTCTATTCCCAGGTAGCAAGGAGCGATGATGGGCGGGCTCCCTATCCTGACGTGAACCTTTTTGGCTCCAGCTCTTCTGACAAGATCCACTATTCTTCTGCTTGTGGTGCCGCGAACTATGCTGTCGTCCACCAAGACGAGCTCGTGTCCTTCGATGTGCGGCCGAATGGGGTTCATCTTCAGTCGAACGGCCGTCTCCCTCATGGTCTGGTCGGGCATGATGAAGGTCCGGCCGATGTACCTGTTCTTCATCAGGCACTCAAGGTAGTTTATGCCAGATCGCTGATGGTAGCCGACGGCCAAGGTAATGCCGGAGTCGGGCACTGGAGACACAGTATCGGCATCAGCCGGGTGCTCTTCTGCCAGCTGGGCTCCGATGTTGACCCGGACATCGTAGATCAGCTTGCCGTCCATTATGCTGTCCGGCCGAGCAAAATAGATGTACTCGAATACGCAGTGGGATGGGTTGTGTAGCCTTGTCAACTGATAGCTCTTCATCTCGCCCTGACGAAGGACCACCATCTCTCCGGGCCGAACGTCCCTTATCAGCGTGCCGTTGAGGGTATCTATTGCAGCGCTCTCCGAGGCAACTACCAATCCCGTCTCTAGCTGGCCTATGCAAAGGGGTTTAATGCCCAGGGGGTCGCGGATTGCAAGAACCGTGTCCCCTATCAGCACCACCAGAGAATAAGAGCCAACGATCTTTCGCATGACTGCCTTGACCGCCTCCTGAAGGTCGCTCTTAAGCAGCTCCCTAACCAGCAGATGGGCGATCACCTCGGTGTCCGAGGTTGAGTGAAATATATCTCCGGACTGCTCCAGCTGCTCTCTGAGCTGTGCGGAATTAACCAGGTTGCCGTTGTGAGCTACAGCAACGGCACCATCTTTGTACTTAACTAAGAAAGGCTGGCAGTTCTCTAAGCAAGCTCCGCCGGTTGTCGGATAACGCACATGACCTATGCCTACAGATCCTCGCAGAAGAGAGATCTGGGCATCGTCGAAGACCTCGAAGACCAATCCCCTACCCCGGTGGGTACGAGTAGCCCGACCGTCGTGGACGGAGAT
Organism: Methanotrichaceae archaeon; assembly: GCA_963754945.1. Lineage (GTDB taxonomy): Archaea > Halobacteriota > Methanosarcinia > Methanotrichales > Methanotrichaceae > Fen-7. Next base: position 51,599 of record CAVWIG010000038.1, on the reverse strand, counting down.
CCCGGCCGCCTCCTGCCCCCGGTGCTGCAGAGCAAAAAGGGCAAAGTAAATCGATGTAGCTACATTGCAGTATTCGTCTTTGAGGGATATTCCGACTACGCCGCAGGCGTCGTGCAAACCCGGCCTCCCTTAATAGTCGGCCTTTCTCATCCACTTGTAGCTTCTAATCCTCGGAGTCTTGCCGAAACCACAAGAAACGCAAATTTTTCTCTTGAAGTTAAACGAAATGCTGCCGCACCTTCTACACCTTATGTGCGACCCCTTATGGCGCTTGCCCATTGATGGAGTACCTTTAGTCATCTAGAACACCCTCATGGCGAAATATATACGACGTTGTCTCCTCGCACGATCACGGTTCCCATCTTGCGGGCGACCGCTCCTTCTGCAATCTCCTCAGTACTATCGAGCACCAGGTTCATGTGGATATCATAACCCTGCAGCTCTCCTCTAAAGGCCCTTCCATCCTTGAGCTTGACTATCACAGGCCCATTTAATGATTCGTTCAGAATATCAAGCGGTCTCTGACCCATTAATCCTCTCTCCAGCGATATAACCGCAAAAGGCTTCAAAATCAAACTTGCTCGTTGCATATTTAAACCTATCGGGATACCTATTGAACATGAAGATCAAATCCAGGCACCACCTCAAGGGGAGCGATGCCCGAAAGGTAATCGCTGCCATCGAGCCCCTTCTGGGCGATCCATCCTCTCTGAGGAAAGCCTCTCTGGAGTTGGCCGAGACCGACCAGGAGATAGACCTCATTTTCGTGGATGGCCGTCCGCTGATCATGGTGATGGAGGATCGCCCCTTCTTAACTGTTTTGGGTGCAATTGAACTAAATCCACAGAAAAAAGTTGTGATAGTGGACTCGGGTGCTGTACGCTTTATAGTCAATGGTGCTGATGTTATGAACCCAGGTATAGTCTCCGCGGATCCTGAGATTGAAGCTGGGGACCTTGTGATAGTGGCCGAAGAGCGGCACAAAAAACCACTGGCAGTAGGCGTGGCTTTGATCCCTGGCAAGGAGATGCACGGAGAGGGGAAGGCCGTCAAGTCACTTCATCACGTAGGAGATCTGATCTGGGAAGGACTGGAGTAGGCACGGAAAGGCTTTAGATGTACCGATTAGACGCCCGAAGAGTTATTAACGCCTGAGAGGAAATAAGCATCGGATGTACGAGGACATAGGAAAGCTAATCGGCGAGGGTTTTGGCATCTGGAGAAGAAACCTGAACCTGTGTGTTCCTTTCCTGCTGGCCATTGTATTCTCACTGCTGGCGATAGTCCCCCTAGTTGCGCTCGCGGCAGTCATTTTTGGATCGACGCAAAACATAGAATCCATCACATCTCCGGAAGAGTTCATCTCCAGATTTGGTTCTGAGCTGCCCGGCTTCGCCGCAGCATTCCTGCTGTTCATCCTTGTGATCTACCTAGTCAACTCCTACTTCACCGCAGGAGGCATTGCTATGGCCGAACAGGCTGTAATGGAGGGAAAAACCAGCACTAAAGTCATGTGGTCGGCCGGAAAGAGGCACTTTCGGGACATGTTTGTCGCATCGATCCTCATGGGCCTTATCATGTTAGCCGGATTGATCTTCCTGCTGCCAGGATTCCTATCGCTTTCCTTCGGCGAGTTGAAGAATATACAGGCGCATCCCAATGCAATAGGCTTGGTTGCTCTGGGTGCCATCTTCCTTGTCCTTTACCTGCTGGTGATGTCCCTGGTGCTGGCCACAGTCCCATATGCCTTAGTGGTCGATGTCCTGGGTCCGATCGGTGCCGTCAAAGCCAGCATCAATTTCTTCAACTACAACAAGTTCGATGTCTTCATATTATGGCTAATCGTAGTCGCGATATCCCTTGGGCTGCAGATGGTGGTGAGTACCGCCTCGGCGGCCGGAGCTGAGGCCGTGCAGGGAGCACTGTCAATCCTTGTATCAGTGGTGAACGTGTTGGTGATTGCGCCTCTGGCCAATGTCTGGTGGACCAGGCTGTACATGAGCAGGACCGGAAAGAGGCTATACGAGGAAGGTGCAGAGAATGGATTTGATGAACCCAAGTGACCTGTTGATTCGTTTCAGGCAGATGCTCCCCTTCCAGCAGACGGTTGTGGCGGGTTTGATCCTCTTCGTAGTATATGAGCTGTACGCTTCTTTGGTAGCGGGCCTGAAACCGCTGGAGGCTGCCCGCGAGTCGATGTACAATACGATCATATTCATGGTAGTTTACTACTTTGCCACCATCGTCATCATGAGAAAGAACATGCAGGCAGGAACGCGAGCTAAGGGACCGAAGAAGGGTTTAAGGGGCAAGTAGGTCATTTTCCGGCTGTACCACATTTTCACGAAAATTTTTTCCAAGCGGTCGGGCCAAAATATAAGTCTTCATCCGCCCTTTTCGCTTCCGATGGTTGACATGAATCTGAGAGTCGTAAGAATGAACATCCCGGAGGGCTCGAACCTGATCCTTGGCCAAAGCCATTTCATCAAGACCGCCGAGGATATCTATGAGGCCATGACAGGAACGGCTCCGGCAGCTAAGTTCGGTATAGCCTTCTCCGAGGCCAGCGGCGACTGTCTGGTCCGACTGGAGGGAAACGATCCTGCCTTAATCGAGGCTGCAAAGCAGAACTCTCTAGCTCTAGGATGCGGCCATACTTTCGCGGTGCTAATGACGGGTGCCTTTCCGATAAACGTTCTAAATTCCATAAAGGGAATTCAAGAGGTCTGCGGCATCTTCTGCGCTACTGCCAATCCCCTGGAGGTCGTTGTGGCCGAGACGGAGCTTGGGCGGGGCATAATTGGCGTCATCGACGGCTTCTCGCCCAAAGGGGTGGAGACGAAGGAAAAGGTCGTGGAGAGGCGCGCTTTGCTGAGGAGGTTTGGGTATAAACTTTGACCTGGTGGTGAAGAACGGGCGCGTGTACACGCCCCGGGGTCTAAAAGACTTCGACATCTGGATAACGGATGGGAAGGTGGCAGCTCTGGGAGGACCCCATAGGGCGGACGAGGAGATAGATGCCAGCAGCATGCTGGTTCTGCCCGGTGTCATCGACGCTCACGTCCACTTCAGAGACCCAGGACCCACCTACAAGGAAGACTGGGAGAGCGGCCCCCTCTCAGCGGCCGCGGGGGGCGTAACCACAGTCGTCGACCAGCCCAACACCGATCCCAGGACCCTTGACGCACGATCCTTCGAGCTGAAGCTCGATCGGGCCAAGAACCATTCTGTGGTAGACTTCTGCATAAATGGGGGGCCCGGAAAGATCAAAGGGCTTGTCAAGCTGGGCGTGGCAGCCATCGGCGAGATCTTCACCTACGAGCATACCGATACTCAGCTTGAGAAGCTGCTGAAGGAGGTGGAGGAAGCCAGGGCCCTTCCAACCGTCCATGCTGAGGATGGCCAGATCATCAAAGAAGAAACCGAAAAGCTTCAGGCAGAAGTCGATCCCGAGGTCTACTCCACAGCTAGGCCCAAGATGGCTGAGGCCACCGCGGTGGAAAAAGTACTGTCCAAGGTCCAAAGAGCCCACATCTGTCACCTCAGCACCTTCCAAGGGCTGGATCTGGTAAAAGGTGCCAGGAAGGCTGGGAAGAAAGTTAGCTGCGAGGTTTGCCCTCACCACCTGCTCTTCAACAGGAACGACTACCGCAAACAAGGGTCTTTTCTTAAGATGAACCCGCCACTGCGCGACCCATCCGACAACGAGGCACTATGGGCCGGCCTGAGGGACGGATCCATCGACATAGTTGCCTCCGACCATGCACCCCACCTGCCAGAGGAGAAGAAACAGGGAATCTGGGAGGCTCCTGCTGGGGTCCCAGGCGTAGAGACCATGCTGCCATTGATGCTCATGGCCGTCCGGTCCAATCTCCTAACCCTTGACCGGCTTGTGTCCGCCATGGCGGCAAGGCCTGCCGAGATCTTCGGATTGCAGTCTAAAGGCCAGATCGCGCCGGGAAAAGACGCAGACCTGGTGCTGGTGGACACTAAGGCAATAACCAGGATAAACGCAGATCGACTTCACAGCAGGGCGGAATGGACGCCCTACGAGGGAAGAGCGGCCATATTCCCCAAAGCAACTCTAGTTCGAGGGACTGTGGTCTTTGACGGAGACCTCGAGGTTCGGCCGGGCTATGGCCGCTTCCAGGCCAGGGCGTGACTAGGTTTAGTCGGCCCCCCCACTATTTACGTATCTTTTTGAAGGTCTTAGCCAGGTTCGCCAATTGCCGACCTTTTTCCTTGAGGTGGTAGCGTCAGGCGATTTAGATTTCTTTACGACTGCATTGCCCTCTTAATTCGATAAAAAGATAGATTTTTAATCAGACGAAGTACTATCATCAGTCGTGAACGATCTGAACAAAAAATCGTTTGGTGGGCTCATTTTTCTCACCTCCGCTCTGGCGGCGCTGTTGTTCATTTCGACAGGAGCCATCGATTATTGGCAGGCGTGGGTTTTTCTGTGCGTGTTTTTTGTGACGACACTGGTGATCACCGTTTACTTGATGAAAAACGATCCCGAGCTTTTAGAACGCGAATTAACGCCGGCCCGGGCGCCGAAAAGGAAAAACGCCAAAAGGTTATCCAATCACTGGCGTCGCTGGCGTTTATCGCGTTGTTCATAGTTTCAGCGCTAGATCATCGTTTTGGGTGGTCGGTGGTCCCGATTTACGCGGTTGCCGCCGGAGATGTCTTGGTTGTCCTTGGGCTGTTTGCCGTTTTTTTGGTGTTCAAAGAGAACAGCTATACCTCGGCGACCATTGAAGTTGGCGCGGCACAAAAGGTAATCTCTACCGGGCCATACGCGATCGTGCGCCATCCCATGTATGCTGGTGCCTTTGTCATGCTTCTCGGCGTGCCGTTGGCGCTGGGTTCGTGTTGGGGGTTGCTCGCGGTGGTTCCGATGGTGGCAGCGGTTGTTTGGCGGTTGCTGGATGAAGAAAAATTCCTCGCGAAGAACCTTGTCGGCTATTTGGAATACCAAAAAAAGGTAAAATATCGCTTGGAGCCTTTCATTTGGTAGCCCCGATCGTTTTCCAATAGACTCTTTGTAGCCCTGGAGTCGAGCGAACTTAGCCAGGACTTCAGCCTGCCACGAAAACGCCCTACATAATCAATTTGATAAGTTGTGATAACGGCCGTGACGAAAAATCTTTATCAGAAAGGCGCCTTGTATACAACTATGAATTCTGAATCTCAAGGTCCAAGCGATGTCGAGCGGAAGGTCGGGAAGGCTGTTGTTGAGGCTGCCAGGATGTCAGGACAGGCCAGCCGAGCAGCCAAAAGGATACTGAGCGAGATGACGGGAGACATGGCCGAAGCAAAGGGCTACGACCTTCCCGCAGTCGATCTCATCGAAACAAACCAGGAGATCATAGTCAGGGTGGCTCTTCCAGGAGTGTCCAAAGAGAAGATAGACCTGCGGGTAACCGAGGACAGCATCTCTGTGGATGCCAGAGCGACTCCCGTGGAGGGCAAGTACCTGAGACGCGAAACCAGCCCGTTAGGGTTCAAGAGAGATCTGAAGCTACCAGCTGAGATCAAGCCCGAGCAGGTCAAAGCCTCTTACGAGAACGGTATACTGGAGGTTCGCCTGCCAAAGTTAGTGGTGATAAATCCAACCAGTGTGAAGATAGAGTAAATTTTATTAATTTTTTATATAATTTCTTTGACTTAAAATACGGAAACCAAAATTGGCGTAGTTGGTTACAGCCCGATTCAATCCAGCAGAGTTCATCGATCAGACCCGTAAGCATCTTTTGCGCCAATATACTCCTCGCGGTCTGGCGGATATCATACAGTCCTATGCATCCAGACCACGTCGAACGTCTGCCCCATATTTCGCCCGATCCCTACAAAACGTCCGCACTCCACAAATCCGTTCTTCTTGTGGAAGCCCAGGCTGGCCGGGTTGAGAGAGGATATACTGGCCAGGATGGTGACAATTCCCATACACCTGGCCTGGTCCAGGAGGCTGTCCAGAATTTGTTGGCCGATTCCTATTCCGGTGTGCTCTGGAGAGATGAAATTGGTGATCTCCGCCGCCCCGGAAAAAGTTGGAAATGGGCTGTAAGGGCGCAGACATCCAAAGCCGACGACTTTGCCGCGCATATCTTTGGCTACGAGGAAAGGATAGCCCTGGGTCAAATTCAAGAAGGATTGGAAGAACTCGTTGGGAACCTTGTTCTCAGGATAGGCGGCAAAACTGTTCGCCACGTAGTAGTTGAAGATATTGATTATTTGATCGCCGTCCTCGACAGAGACGGGTTCAAGCCTATAGTCCATAGTTGTCATTGTATTACTATCATCTAATTTAATTTTACCTCCTCCGATATTGCCCTAGCAAGAGAACTCCTTGCCACAACTCAGCGCTAACTTATGGAGAAGCCTACCTAGACAACATAACAATTTCGATCGCCTTATTGCGGCAAGTCTAGCCTCATCGCATAGTTCTCAACTTCTCCGACTCCCTCCAGCAGGTAACGGTGGGTTTCCCGGAAAATGGGCTATGGACTGATCTGCTCAGCGGATACAACGGCAGTTGGCAACCGCAAATCGAGAACAATAGCCTTACATTCGAAGTGGGCCCTAACTGGGGGCACGTATTTTATAAGCTAACAGAACGTGATTTGACGGATGTTGGTGATTCACAATTTTTTGGCTTATAACCGCAGACTGGCTTGAATATCTTTTGGCGAGGAAAAATCATCGCAGTTATTCGGTATTATTATCATCATCATTCGCGGCAGCACAATCGTATCCATCATAAAAAAAGCTAAATAGATTGCATTAGATAACCTTGTATTAGTTTTTCTTAGAGGTGAGAAATTTGGCTGATAAGAAATTTTACTCCCTACCGGATTTGCCCTACGCCTACAACGCTCTTGAGCCGTATATATCTGAGACGCAGTTGAAGATTCATCACGACAAGCACCACGCCGCCTACGTCAACGGTGCAAACGCCATCCTTGAGAGGCTGGACAAGGCCAGGCAGGCTGGCACGGACGTGGACATAAAGGCCACCCTGAAGGAGCTCTCCTTCCAGGTAGGCGGCCACACTCTGCACGGCCTCTTCTGGAAGAACATGGCTCCGGCGGCTAAGACTACCAAGGAGCTGGCAGGCACCCTGGCCGATGCCCTGAAGAATGAGTTCGGAAGCTTTGAGAGGTTCAAAAAGGAGTTCACAACGGCTGCCGTCAGCACCGAGGGCTCGGGTTGGGCGGTCCTTGGACTGTGTGGTCAGACTCTCAGGCCCCTGATAATGCAGATCGAGAAGCATAACGTGAACGTCGCCCCCAACGAAAAGATCCTAATGGTCCTGGACGTCTGGGAGCACGCATACTACCTGGACTACAAGAACGAGAGGGCGAAGTATGTGGAGGCCTTCTGGAATATCGTAAACTGGGACGAGGTGGATAGAAGGCTGGAGATATTGCTGAAGAAGTAGAAAGGGCTCCAGCCCACAGAAATTTTTGTGAATGCGGGCTAAAACATTTTTAGCCCAACTATCACTTTATAATTATTTAGTTACTACAGCGTCTCGCAAGACAACTTTTCTCTGGATGCCATCTAGCCGTAACAGATCTCATGCGACGGCGTTTCTCCAAAGTATAGATAGCCACATGGGCTTGTTTATATAATATATGGTAATTTTAAAATATACATATCTGAGTTAACTTTCTTAAGTGCTTTGCGAGATCACCCTGTGAAGAAATAGAAATAAGATGAAACTAGAAGATGATCCCACATTCATCGAGCGTCGCGCAATCGTACCATCTTATTTATAAGCTAGCATCACGAATTTGAATACATTCACCCTACAGGCGCATCCTTTATTACTGGGTTGTCGTCTTATATGTAGTAAATATTTTCCAGAGTTCATGAAATGGAATTAAGATTGGTCGTTGGATTGGAGGATTAATATAATGCATTTCTTCAGGAGTGGGCTGCTTTGAATGGAAAAGATAAACAGCTAACGTTGACCGGAGTCTTAGTATCAACGATGCCAAAGGTTAGAACTACCGATGGCCATTTGCTTGATTGGAATAGGGACTCGATAGCCAAGCAGCTCCTGAAGGAAACAAAACTATCAGAAAAATTTTATGGTAAACCGGGCATCTCAGAGGAAGAAGCCAACGAGGTAGCCAGAGAGGTGGAACGCAGGATCAGATGGATGGATGTGAACTACCTAAGTGGCCCTCTTGTAAGGGAAATAATGAACGTAATCCTTCTGGAAAGGCACCATCCGGAGTGGAGAAACATCTGCACCCGCGTGGGCACGCCTGTCTACGACGCCCACCTGATCGACATCGGAACAGGCTTCGAGGCCAAGGAAAATGCAAATCTGCAGGAGAACGCCGAGACAAGCCACAAGAAGAAAGCGGACAAGATCAGCAAGGAGCAATACCTTCTCTTGCTTCCTCCTCATCTGGCCGATCACCACCTGGCCGGAGACCTTCACATCCACGATCTTGAGTACTTCGGGACAAGGCCATTCTGCCAGGACTGGGACCTGAGGTACTTCTTCTATTACGGGCTGATGCCGGATGGACTGGGTACCAAGGCAAGCGTTGCAGGCCCTGCCAAGAAGCCAGAGGTGGCCATCCTCCACGCTGTCAAGGCTCTGGGCAGCGCCCAAACTAACTTCGCAGGCGGCCAGGGCTTCTACAACTTCCTTACGTTCATTGCACCCTACTTTGAGGGCCTAGAGTACGAGAATATCAAGCAGTTAATGCAGATGTTCGTCTACGAGATGACCCAGATGATGGTAGCCAGAGGAGGGCAGCTCGTGTTCTCGTCCGTCCAGCTAACGCCCGGAGTGCCAACTCTCTGGCGAGACAAGCCGGCCGTCTACGCCGGCAAGGTGTGGAACGGTGAGAGCGAGGGCTCGACCAAGCGCACCTACGGCCAGTTCGAGAGAGAGGTCCGTCTGGCGTTCAAGGCTCTGATGGAGGTCATGTTGGCCGGCGACCACTGGGGCAAGCCCTTCAACTTCCCCAAGCCGGAGATTAGCATTGAGCCGGATTTCATGGCGGAAGATGATGAATTCAACGCCGCACACCCCGATCTGCCTACATATAATGACCTGTACCTGCTAACGTTCAAGCTGGCCGCAGAGTACGGCACGCCCTATTTCGATAACCAGCTTCCAGCCTACCGGGGTTCTGGCAAGGGAATATCGTGTTACCAGTGCTGTGCGTACCAGTTTGCCGCTACCTACGACAGTGATAGCCAGTTCGAAGACAAGCTGCACTTCATCGATGGAAAGCACTTCTCCATGGGCTCCTGGCAGGTGGTGTCGCTGAACTGCCCTAGGGCCGCCTACCTGGCCAGAGGGGATGACGACCTACTCTTTGAGTACCTCAGAGAACTCATGGACACCTCCGTAGAGGTCTTCAAGGTCAAGCGGGAGTGGATGAATCAGATAATCAGGAATCACCGTATGCCCTTTGCCACTCAGCAGCCCCGCGATCCTGGCACGGACGAGAAAGGAACGGTGGCCGTGGACCTGGAGAGCCTTGTCTACACCATAGGCGTTGTCGGGGTGAACGAGATGGTCCAGTTCCATACCGGCAAGCAGATGCACGAGTCCAAGGAGGCGTGGAAGCTGGCGGTTCGGGCCATGACAGAGATGGAGATGTACGCCAAAAAGCTGTCCGGGCACCATGGAATGACCATAGCCCTCGCCAGGACGCCCGCAGAGACAACAGCCCAGCGATTTGCCGTCTCCGACTTACTCCACGAGGAGTTCAGGGATTGCGCCGAGAGAGTGGTAAAAGGAGACCTAAAAGCTGCAAAGGCCAACAGCATCAAGACCCGCGACCTGCCCGTCTACTACACCAATGGCACTCACCTTCCGCCGAGCGCAGACGTATCCATATTTGAGAGGGCCAAGCTGGAGCACGTCTTCTTCCCGATAGTCGACGGTGGAAACATATTCCACGTCTTCATGGGAGAAGCCACGCCCGATCCTCAGGGCCTGATGGACTTCGGGATGAGACTGGCGAAGAGCACTCAGATTGGGTACTTCACATTCACCAAGGACATGACTGTCTGCCTAGGATGCTACAAGGTATCCTCTGGGCTTAAGGATAAGTGCCCTGCATGCGATTCCGACGACGTGGAGCACATAAGCAGAATCACAGGATACCTCCAGGCCGTTAGTGGCTGGAACAGCGCCAAGAGGCAGGAGCTCAAGGACAGGAAGAGGTACAACGATCTTGCTTAGCCGGAAAAACGAAAGGTATATATCGTCCCTGCGGACTGGTTAAGTTTGCCCGAGAGCGGCAATATTGGAGGATTTCATAATGCCAGCAGTAGTCAACAGAGAAGAGTGCGTAAGCTGCGGAACGTGCGTCGAGGAGTGCCCAGAAGAAGCCATTACTCTGGACGACCAAGAGATAGCTACAGTGAACGCCGAGAAGTGTACCGAGTGCAAAACCTGCGTTGAGGCCTGCCCATCTGAGGCCATCAGCGTCGAGTAGCTACAGCTTACTGTAGCCTTTTTCCAAATTTTTTGTTGTTCGTTTTTTATATTAATGCGCAATTTTATTTATTGAGATTGCAATTTCTAATTTAGCATGCAATTTTATGGTAGCTCATGTACGATCAGATATCTCATCGTAGAGCTTTTTCCAATCCAGGGTGGTGGAGACACACCCGGCACGGGTCAGAGGTATGCCTATAGCTGGTATGTCATGGCTGTGACACAGGTCCAATCCCTCCTTTATCTCCAATTGGCAGCCCACACCGATTATAGCCTCTGGCCGGTATTTCTTGATGATGCGCTTTATAAAGCTGGAACCTGATACTACGAAAAACCGATATCCTAGCCCTTCTGCGAACTTCTTGGCTTCGCCCACATTGCAGCGGCCACAACCAACGCACTTTACCCCCTCGGGGGTCAGCTTAGCAGGGCAATCGACGCTGCGGACACACTGGGGTATGAAAATGAAGCGGCCGTCGTGTGGTATGCGCAGGAACTTCTTGCGGTTGATGTAGTTCCTGAGGCGAACGCCTACATCGTCCACAATGGAACCATCTGCTCTGGCCAACAAGAACAAGGCCTTGATGACGCTCTCCAGAAGGCTGATGCTGATGAGCATAAGCCTGGCTGCAAAGAAGTGGCCGGTTTTGAAGGAATATAGGATTAAGACGGCCCCTAAAATAGATACCGCAAGGATAATCAGGGCCAGGATCACCACCCCCTTTCCCAGGAGATAGAAGATCGTGTCCATGTACTCCACGAGCATAGTCGGAGTTGTGCATCACCGCTTATTAAACTATGCAGGGGGAGGTTCCTGCCGGGGAAAGATTTTTATCCCATGTAGCAAGGAGGTTTATGCCTTCGCATTTATGAATTTAACGAGGATTTGTTATGGCCAGAATGCACAGCAGAAAGAAGGGAGCATCCAGATCAAGGCCGCCTACCGTGGAAAAGGTGCCGGACTGGTCGGATGTATCCAAAGAAGAGCTTGAAAAGCTCGTAATAAAGCTTCATGAAAGTGGTCTGCCGTCAACCAAGATTGGTTTGACGCTCAGAGATCAGTACGGTGTACCCAGTGTAAGGCTGGTACTAGGCAAGAACATGAACAGGTTCCTCAAGGAGAACTCCTCCATCCCGGAGATACCGGAAGACTTGAGCAACCTGATGAGGCATTCCCTTCAAGTAAGGAAGCACCTCAAGACCAACGCCAAGGATGTGCACAACAAGAGGGCCCTCCAGCTCATGGAGAACAAGATCAGACGGCTTGTCAAATACTACCACGATTCGGGCAGGATGGCACGGAGCTGGGAGTACAAGCCGGAGACAGTTGAGATGCTTGTGACATGAAAAGGTTGGACAAAGCCGCAGAATCCATATCAAGGTCGATTTTGCGTTGCGACCGCATGCGTGTGATCTCCCACAACGATGCCGATGGGATCACATCGGCAGGGCTGGTCTGCAACGCCCTTAAAAGGGCGGGAATACCCTTTCACGCCACTCTTGTAAACAGGCTAGACGAAACGATCATAGAATCCATTATTGGTCCTGTGGTCTTCTGCGATATGGGCAGCGGCAAGCCGGATCTGATCTCCAGGATAAAAGGGGATGTTTTCGTTCTGGATCATCACAAGCCGGTGGGAACTCTGGATTGTATGCACCTTAACCCCCACAACTTTGGAATAGACGGAGCCTTCGAGCTGAGCGCCTCTGGTACGGTGTACTCCGTGGTTCGGAGGATGGGGGATAACTCAGACCTGGCCGGGCTGGCGATCGCTGGGGCCCTAGGCGACAGGCAGGCTATGATTGGCGCTAACCACTCCATCCTTGAGGAAGCGATTTCCTCTGGTGCCGTGCAAACCTGGCCGGGGCTGAAGATGTCTGCGGATGGACCTATCGAAGAGGTCTTCGAGCAGGCAATAGAACCTCTGCTGGATTTTACCGGAGATCCCGAGAAGACCAGGGACTTCCTCCAAGCGCTTCATATAAAGGGCGATATCCAGAGCCTCGACCGTGACGACCTAAACAAGCTGTCCACGGCCCTGACCCTAAAGCTGTTGATGCAGGGCAGCTTTGCAGCTGACTCCATCATCGGAGAGGTGATCCGTCTGAAAAAGGAGTTGGTAGAGAACTCTTTGGAGTTCGTTCAGCTGCTGAACGCCTGCGGAAACAGAGATCTACCTGGGCTTGGGTTGACACTGTGCCTAAGGGACCGGTCGGCCCTCGACCAGGCCAAAAAGATGGCAGCCGAGTACAGGAACAACATCCTCGCTGAGATCAAGATCCTCCAGGAACAGCACAAGGAGATGAAGAGCATAAGGTACCTGGTCGTAAAGGACATGGAAGCGGGAGCGGTTGTGGCTGGTCTAGGGATAAGGTACCTGTATGCTGACATGCCTCTCATAACGATAAACCACAAGGGTGATGTGGTCAAGGTCTCCGCCCGTGGGAACAAGCTTCTGATATCGCGAGGGTTGGACCTGTCCATGGCTCTTCGAAAGGCAGCCGAATCGGTGGGAGGAGTTGGTGGCGGCCACACAATAGCCAGCGGTGCATCCATTCCCCCTGGTTCAGAGGAGAAGTTCCTTGCCTATGTCGACAGGATCGTGGGGGAGCAGTTGCGCGAGCCAGCCGGAGAGGCAAAAGCATGATGAGAGCAACGCTGACCTTCCAGGGGAAGGATTCAGAAGCTCTGGGACGGGCAATAGGTCCCGACAACCTTCCCGAGATGGTCATGAACGCTGAAGGGGAACACCTGAAGTTCGAGTTCTCAGTCCAGAAGATAGGAACCATGCTGGCCACCCTTGACGATTTATTGATGAACTTAAAGATAGCTGAAGAAACTTTGGTATGCGGGGAGGAGAGATGAGATTTCATTTGGAGGCGAGCTTCCGGCTGAGCGCTGATGCATCTATGGCCCAGGAAGCGATCGCCCAATTCTTTGCAGAAGCCGGCCCCATCATGCAGAAGGGCGCTCCAGAGGGACACGGGGCTGAGATATCCCAGTGGAAACTGATCGGAAACAGGATAGATCTGACCATCGAGAGCGACAGGTACGTGCGTGCCCATGATGCCGTCCTACGTTTGCGGAAGCCCCTGGCGGAGATCTTGGGTAAGAAGTACCACATAGGCGTGCGCGGCCTGGATATAAGCAAGTTCGAGATAGAGGTCGAATCCGAACGGGCAATAGAGCACAAGATTCCTTACGTCCGGGAGATCAAGTTTGAGAACTGCCTTCTCAAGCTCGATCTGGACGTTGGTCCCGAAGGAACCCTCGGTCAATCCGAGATTGAGAACCGCATACCTGACAGGATAGTGAATCTCCTGGAGGAGAAGCTCCAGTCATCATACGGTGGGAAAGGAGAGCACTGGGAGCTGCTCTGGGAGAGCGCAGAACGCGAGCCGAAGTTCAACCGCGACCCCACAGAGGAGATGCTGAAAAGCGGCTGGATCAAGCACGGCTCCAGCCGGGGCCAGTGGATCTACGGGCCCGAGGCTACGCACATCTTCCGCACCTTTGAGCAGATAGTGCTCGATGAGATCATCGGACCCTTGGGCTACAGCGAGATGATCTTTCCCAAGCTGGACACCTGGGATGTCTGGAAGAAGTCAGGGCACGCGCAGGGTGTCTATCCGGAGATCTACTTTGTCTGCCCGCCTAAGACCCGCGACCCTGCGTTCTGGGAAGAGGTCATGGACTACTACAAGGTCACGCACGAGGTGCCCCTTGAGCTGGTAAAGGAGAAGATCGACTTACCCATAGGAGGCATGTGCTACGCGCAGTGCCCAACGTTCTGGGGATTCCTCCAGGGAATGACACTTGCCAATGAGGAGCTGCCAATCAGGGTCTTTGACCGCTCTGGCACCAGTCACAGGTACGAATCGGGCGGAATCCACGGCATAGAGCGTGTGGACGAGTTTCATCGAATCGAGATCGTGTGGCTGGGCACCCGTGAGCAGGCCCTAGCTGAGGCAGAGAAGCTGAAGGCATGCTACAAGCACATCTTTGAGGATATCCTGGAGCTGCGCTGGAGGATGGCCTGGGTAACTCCCTGGTTCATGGCCCAGGAGGGCAAGACCGGATTGGCGGAGATGTCCGGCGCGGGTACGGTGGACTACGAGGCCGTGCTGCCATATAACGGAAACTGGATCGAGTTCCAGAACCTCTCTGTAAATGGCGAGAAGTACCCAAAGGGCTTCACCGTGAAGGCACAGTCGGGAGAGCCATTGTGGAGCGGCTGCAGCGGCGTAGGCCTGGAACGCTGGACAAGCGCCTTCCTGAGCCAGAAGGGCCTGGACATGGAGAATTGGCCTGAAGCTTTCAGGAAGAGGTTTGGGGAGATGCCGAAGGGTATCAGGTTCTTGTGAGGATCTGTCATATCGTGGGGCCATCCTATCGCGGGATGTCCTACCATTGAGCATTGACACATCCTTTTTTCCGGTATGTGAGGGGCGCTCTGAGAGGATAGCGATCCAGTTAGAACATTATTTCAATTTTCGGTGACTGAGCTACTGGTTCAACCTTTTGACCGGTCAGAATATCTGACTACAAAATCCGCAATTCGACCCTCGACTTCATCATTTCTTCTCTTCAAGGGTCCGGACTCTCCGCTCCAGAGAATCGACCTTGCCGATGAGATCGCTCACCAGGCCCTCCAAACAGATAAGTCGTTCCTCGTCACGCACAGCAGATGACGGTTTCCGCAGGAGATCTTCTTTGTACTCTTCGACCATAGGGTTATCTGATTCACGCGGAATGAGCCTCTTATCTTCATTTTTGGTCATGTCTTCATGCCCTCAAGCAAACACTTCATTAGCTCTTCCATGTATCTGAAATGCACTTTTAGAATATCCATCTTATCCTCCCTTCTTTTCAGAAGGTTAAGCATTCCGTTTGTGTTTACCGCTCGTATCTTCTCAAAATATTCCCAATTTCGGCAGTATTATTCTGTTTGTATCCTGCCAATTATGACCTACTTCAGTAGATCGCGTGTGAAAAGTTTATAAAGGCACAGATTGGTGAGATAACTATTAGGCAATCGACGATACTCCACGAGAGAGATTGAATTAAGAGGTATGCTTGAGCAAGAGACGTGTGTTTGTCCTGATATTGTTCTTATTCCTTTTCGCTACGAGCCAGTCCCTGTGTCTTGAAGCCTCCAGCCCCGAGAACAATGGATCGACCAAGGAGAGCCCTGCAGCGGCTTTTCATGTGAACATGTCCAACCATCAGGATTTGACTTCTACCGCGAACTTCACTACTGTTAATACAACTGCCGCGAACTTGAAGTACATCTGGGCGGTATCAGGCATCGAGAAAGATCAAATTACAATGGCCCTGGACCAGGAGGGCAACGACCTATTCGGCAAGGCCAAGTACGAGCCAGAGAAGGGCGAGCCTTGGAACGGTGTTGTTGCGGGGTCCGTCTCTGAAAATCGGGTACATCTTGCCATAGCTGCAATGAAAGGCAAGGAGAAAGTCTCGACCGTGTTGGATGGCATTCTCGCGGATGGAGCCATCAGTGGCGAATTCTTCCAGACGAACGAGGGCAGGATCTCCGGCAGCGGCGAGTTTAACGCCGTGTGGATAAATCCAGATTTATCAAGCTATGTTCCAGCAAAGGTCAACGAGCTAGAGCCAAAGATGCCCGTTCCTTCAACCAATGTTTCCTCTCCATCGGCCACAAATCAGACATATCAGCAGGCATCTCAGCCAAAGTCCAGGTTCCACGATGTACACCAGGATGCGGATAGAATCCAGACAGGGGTCGGAGATATAAGCCAGATACCTATTGGAATGGGATAAAAAGCGGATTGGAAAGTGTTGAGGAGTCGGTTCAAGCCATCGTCTTTGCCTTGGCAATGTACCTTACGAGGTCTGATCCCAGCTTGCCAGTCCTTTGAACTTGCCTCTCTATCTCCTCAGGGTTGTTATCACTTTCGTTCATCGACTTAATGGCGTCCACTGCCTCATCAGGAACTGTGAAGTACTCGTTGATGTCCTTCCTGTGGCCCCAGACGTCTCCTTCAAGCAGTTCTATGCCTTGCATTTTCAAGAATCCCCGTATAGCATTGGACATGGTCTTCTGGTATGAAGGAGGGATCTGAACCGCTCTCAGCCTCGGGCATCTCTGCATCAGATTTAGGAAGTCCACGTTGGATGCTCTGAATGCCAGGTGGACGATCTTCTCATTCGTCATTAACGAACCTATCTCATCTCTGTAACTGATAACTCTGATTTTCATGACATATCACCTTTTTAATATTGTAATTTACTATTACGGCATTCAACGTATATAAATTTTTCCTGTTAAGACAATCGACGTATGAAGCGACTAAAAATTCGACTCGACCGATCCTAAATCTCAGAGGAATCATTGTTTCAGGGTAGAACTTCAGGCAAATCTCAGAATCTATGAATACCGACTCCATCCTTGAATCGCCGTAGATTACATAACTGTACAAAAAGAACTGCTTCCGGTAGATCCGTCCACGAGTTTGCTGAACTACAGAACTGATTGTCTCGTAACTCGATTCACTTACTCTGCGGATCTGAGCATAGCTGCTCTATCTTGTTGGCGCATTCATCCTAGATTGACGAAATTGTCAATGAGTTGGTGGGGTGTTGAACTGCATCGTCCGAATGCTGCCGCAGTGTTGCATTCCTATGGGTTTTAAAATTGAGGGTTTCGATTTAGTGTTGGTTAATGAAGCCTTAAATTCTTGCGTTAATATTTTCAATCTTTATAGTGGTTTTTTAGCATATTTCACCCCTAAATTGGCTTATTAGATTTCAATTTACCTTGTTGTTTCTAATTTTTGCGCTTTTTTAGAGAGCTTCCGCTAGGCTGTTTGTTTATGCACTAAATATTTCAACTGTTCCAGGTTGTAAACGACCGAATTCATCATGAATTTTACTCCAGCTCTTGCGACAGTTGTTACATAAACATGTGCTCCCTTATGCCCCCGCTTCATAACAGCGAAGCATCTTTCGATGTGCGATCGCGTTTTACTGATTCTCTTATTCCTCAGAAGATCTATGATTCCAAGCTTGTGACCTCTTGTAGCTTTTTTCATGGCTGCATCATATCCTCGAGTTTTTGCACCATCATATCCCTTATCGGCGTAACGTGGTAGCCCTTCAATTCCAAGATCTACCTGACTATCGTGTACAGAAGCAGTTGTAGTCTCAAAATATCTGATAAGGTGGTAATTGGTATCGATTGAGATATGACCTTTATATCCGAAAAAGGATTTGACACCCTTTTTTGCCCAACTTCCCTCATTTATTGGCTCTTCTTCGAGTCTCTGTGGTTTGGCCTTGTCATCAATAATATTATTTGAAATACCAATTAGCTCTTTATCAAACTCCTGATTCAGGCTCGTACTGGTGGCTTCGGAATCTTGACCTTCCTTTTTGTCCCCGCCTTGCTCGTCTTTCTTGTTCCTCTTCCGACCTGGGTCCGAAGTTATGAAGGTTGCATCCTGGATAGTGCCATTCTTTACAGTAAACCCCATCTCATCGAGCTGCCTTTGAAGCTCATTCCAAAGATCATCGTATACGTCGCACTTAATCAAACGTTCACGGAATAGCCAAACTGTGCTGAAATCAGGAATTACTTCAGTGGTGCCAAGGAAAATACGAAAAGAGATCCTATCCGCAACCTGTCGCTCCAGTTCTGGATCTGTTAGACCAAACCAATGCTGAATTACGAGAGCTTTCACCATAATCACGATGTCAATGTTCGGACGACCTCCGCGGCTAGTTTTATTTTTGTATATCAATGGTTCCAAAAATCTGAAACGCTCCCAATTGATCAACGATCCGATCTCGGATAGATCATCTCCGAGGGCTTTTACTCGAGCATATTCTGCTCGAATGGCAAAATCAATGAGAGTCCTCATGCATTATATTATAGTATTAATAGTATATAAGTATTTCGATTGATTAGTTTTTCGAAACTCTCAATTGTTTTTCCGTGCAGGTTGGCCAATCCCTGGCTCCCTTACTACAAGCGTTCCAAGTGTTATCGCTGCGGATATTCCGGCAAAAGCAAGGAGGCTTCCGTTCACACCATAAAGGTCTGCGACAAGCCCGGCGATAAGCGGACCAACCACCACACCGGACATCCTGGCAGTGTTGAATATCCCAAAAGATTCGCCCCCCTAGTTACACAAGTTGTGTCTGCAATAAGGGCAGCAGCTGCCGGGTTGCCCACCCCCATGCCTAGACCGATCAATGCCATAAGAACTAGAACCTGGGAGAGGCTGTAAGCCTTGGGAAGAAAGATGAATGCAACAAGGCCGGCCAAACATCCAGCAAACACTAGCAACTTGCGCCTGCCCCGATCGGAGACCCTTCCGAAGTAGATGTTGGAAAGAGCTGTGAAGCCAGCGTAGTCCAGGTAGAGCAACCCGATCTCGGTGGTGGATATGCCCAAGCGGGATGCATAACTGGGAAGCAGAGTCAGGTTGAATCCGCCCACGATTCCTGTCCACATGACAACTCCGCAACAGGCCAGGAAGGTCCAATAGTAGCCGGGAAGAATCAGGTCCTCCTTCGGATGGCCTGAGGGTGCGGTGGATAGAGCTTCGTGCTTAGAAGGTTCGTTGACTCTGATCGCAACTATGATCATTGAAAACCAGTCCCAGAACCGCCCAGAAATAGAAGGGGGCCCTCAGGCCGTAAAGATCGTACAGGAAGCCTCCGATTAACGGACCTACTGCCACTGCAGAATAGAAGGCAGCGTTGTACCTGCCCATGGCTGCTCCGCGACTTTCGCTGCCGACCTTGTCGATTATCATGGCCATCGCCAACGGCCAAACCGCAGAGGCCCCGATGCCTCCCAGGATCCTGATGGGGATCAGAAGATAGGCGTTAGTGGCGTAAATGTACAGAGGCGGCAGAACGGTGAAGGCCAAGAGCCCTAAAATGATCAGCGGCTTTCTGCCTCTTCTGTCAGACAGCCTTCCGATGGGAATCTGGGTTATCAATTGGACTGCTCCGTACACAGAGATTATGAAACCCAGCAGCGTGAAGGAGGCACCTAGACCTATGGCGTACAAAGGAAAAATGGGTGCAACCAGTGAGAACCCAAGGACTGCTACGAAGACCGAGAGGTAGAGAGGAAAAAGTGAGCCTGCTTTTCCCTCAGAGTTTCTTAAATCCATTTCATCATAACAAGATCTGATCAGACCAGCATCAGATCAGCCTAGAACTTCAGCTCCATGCCGAGGATGGTCTGAGTGTAGGTCACGCCGTTGATCTCCCGAATGTTCAGGACTGCCCTATTGAGGTCGGATATGCCGTCTACGTCGGCTATGGCGATGAAGTCCCTCTCTCCGTAGACTGGAACAACCTCCCGGACCCCTTTTACTTTGGCAAGTGCATCGTAAACCGACTTTTCCGCGCCCGGCTCAACGTTTATCATGACGAACCCTTTCACCCGAGACCACCTCCGTGATAGCTTTATTAATTATCTTTCGTCTGATATATCCTTTCCTTTCTGTCTGTTAACCCCGAGCTTTCATCAACAGAACGGCTTTGAATCAGCCGGTATATTGACCTTATGGTCATTTAAGCAGGCCGACTTATAGCCTCCTGCTTTCTTTGACCTACAAATATCTGATCTCCGGTTATTTTTCCTCTTTATCTCTTTGTTCTATCGTGGACATGAGAGCTATGATCTCTTTCTCAATACGATCCGTTGGATTGATGCTCATGGCCTGGTTCAAACAGGTTAGGGCTTCCGCGAGCATTCCTACTCCCACAAGAACCGTTGCCATGGACTCCAGGTCCGTTTCGTCTCCTCCTGCCCCCATGACCTGTTCGTAAGTCTGCAGGGCCTCATCCATCCGGCCCATGGACCTCAACACATACCCTCTGTTCCTGAGAGCATCCAGGTTTTCGGGATCTATCTCGATGGACCGATCGTAGCACTCCAGGGCCTCCTCGGATCGGCCGGCACTGAACAAGGCCACACCTCGGTTGTTCCAGGCGTGGGTGTTCTCAGGGTTCATTGCCAGGACGCGGTCGTAGATCTCGATCGCCTCATCGTAGAGACCCTGGCGAACCTTGTCCATTCCCTTGTGAATAAGCACCTTCTCTTTGACGATCATAGGAAACTCCTTACATGTAACCCTGAATCTGGGTGGACTTGGTCGCCTCTGGCTTGATCGAATCCGGCATTCCCGGTTTCTTTATCTCGCCGAAGAGCTTCTCGTAATCTTTTACGTGGCTGTCCAACCAGATAGCCAGCTCCTTTGCAGCCAAAGGAGATAGGATGATCTCTGTCTTGATCTCCCTCTCCATAACCGTCATCTGCTTGCCGGAATCGACTAAGACCTTTGGTGAGTCGTTGTAGAAGGCAATCCTGAAGTCGTAAGGGCTGTGTCCGCCTATGGCCCCTATGGCGTAGACCTGCTTGAAATCAGGGCTCCTGGTGATCTCCATTGAAACTTCCATGCTTTACGGTTAAGCTCAAGATTAAAAAAGATGGTGATCCTGATCATGATTAATTCCGCAAAAACAGCATCGAAACGTATTTAGGTGACTTAGCTTCTTGTGTCGGCGATACTATGATTGGGGTCTTAGGGTTAGAGGACGGCACGCGTCTAATAGGTCGCGGTTTTGGTGCCCCTGGCGTGGTCTCCGGGGAGCTTGTTTTCACCACAATCATGTCCGGTTATGAGGAGGCGCTGACGGACCCTTCGTACCACGGGCAGTTTTTGATGTTCACATATCCTCTGGAGGGCAACTACGGCATCTCCGGAGACGATTTTCAGTCGGATCACATGTGGCCGAAGGCCATGGTTGCAAGGGAGATCTGGGACCGCCCTACTCATTACCGTTCCTCAAGGACTATTGCCAAGTTCCTCGAAGACGAGGGCAAGCCCGGAATATGCGATCTCGACACCAGGATGCTGACCGTCAAGGTGAGAAAGCTGGGGTGCATGCGAGCCGCATTGGCCGTAGGCGAGAAGTCCGAGGTCTACGACACAGACGTAGTGGAGATGGCCCGCTCTCAGCCTTCGATCTCTGAACAGGACCTCCTGGGAGATGTGACCTGCCCGGGGCCCT
Organism: Methanotrichaceae archaeon; assembly: GCA_963754945.1. Lineage (GTDB taxonomy): Archaea > Halobacteriota > Methanosarcinia > Methanotrichales > Methanotrichaceae > Fen-7. The sequence continues at coordinate 30,036 of CAVWIG010000038.1, read as the reverse complement.
ACACAATTCACGGCAAAGGACCAAGAATCGCTATGCTGGACCTGGGAATTAAGAGGCACATCCTCCACAGCCTGTCAGCCCGTGGTTTTGAGGTCAGCGTCCTTCCTGCTCACTCGAGCGTGTCGGAGATCGAGGCTGCCGAGCCTGACGCTCTGTTCCTGTCCAACGGACCTGGAGACCCAGAGAGGGCGTTTGAGGCCATCGACGCCGTCAAGCACTTCGCAGGCCAGATGCCGATCTTCGGGATCTGCCTAGGGCACCAGATAATCTCCCTCGCCATGGGCGCTCAGACCTTTAAGCTCAAGTTCGGCCACCACGGCGGAAACCAGCCGGTCAAGGACCTGGCCAAGGGAATTGTCTACATCACATCCCAGAACCACAACTTTGCGGCGGTCGCAGACTCGGTGCAGGGAACTGACCTTGAGATAACTCAGCTAAACGCCAACGACGAGACAGTTGAGGGGATCAAGAGCGACAAGCTCGACATCCTGGCAGTCCAGTACCATCCCGAGGCCCATCCCGGACCGCTGTGCACGGAAGATCCCTTCTTCAGCACAGTCCAGCGCACTATGAAGCGCAGGGTCCCGGCGGTAGGGAGGCGATCCTAATGCCAAAACGTTCTGACATCCACAAGGTGCTGCTAATAGGATCGGGGCCAATCCAGATAGGCCAGGCAGCGGAGTTCGACTTCTCGGGGTCCCAGGCATGCAAGTCCCTCCGGGAGGAGGGGATAGAGGTGGTCCTGGTCAACTCCAACCCGGCTACCATTATGACAGATCCGGACATGGCGGAGAAGATCTATATCGAGCCCCTGGTGCCTGAGATTCTGGCCAAGATCATAGAGAAGGAGAGGCCAGACGGCATAATCGCCGGCATCGGCGGCCAGACAGGCCTGAACCTCACGAGCGAGCTGGCAGAGATGGGAGTCCTGGAGAAGTACAAGGTCGAAGTCCTGGGCACCTCTGTTCTGTCCATCCAGGAGGCCGAGGACAGAGACCTGTTCAAGAAGGCAATGCAGCGAGTGGGAGAGCCCGTTCCTGCTAGCGTCGCTGTAAACTCGATGGATGAGGCTTTCGCCGCCATTGATGAGCTGGGATTGCCACTGGTTGTGAGGCCGGCCTATACTCTGGGCGGCTCGGGCGGAGGGATAGCTCACACTCGCGACGAGCTGGCGAAGATCTGCGAGCTTGGGCTGAAACGCTCGCGCATCCACCAGGTCCTGCTGGAGGAGAGCGTCGAGGGGTGGACTGAGCTGGAGTACGAGGTGATGAGGGATTCAAAAGACACCTGCATCACCATCTGCAACATGGAGAACATGGACCCGATGGGCATCCACACAGGCGAGTCCATCGTCGTGACCCCCATCCAGACCCTCTCCGACCGGCAGATCCAGAGGCTCCGGAGCGCCGCCATAAACATAATCCGCGCCTTGCGAATTGAGGGCGGCTGCAACATCCAGTTTGCAGTCAAGAACGACGATTACAGGGTGATAGAGGTCAACCCAAGGGTCTCAAGATCCTCTGCCCTCGCCTCAAAAGCCACAGGCTACCCGATAGCCCGCGTCACCGCCAAGATCGCAATAGGCATGACCCTGGACGAGATCAGGAACGATGTAACCAAGGAGACCCCTGCCTCTTTCGAGCCCACAGTGGACTACGTTGTCATAAAAATCCCCCGTTGGCCATTCGACAAGTTCGTCAAGGCGAACAAAGTCCTGACAACAGCCATGAAGTCAACCGGCGAGGTCATGGCCATTGGAAGGAGCTACGAGGAGGCCCTGATGAAGGCCATCCGGTCTCTGGACATAGACAAGGAGTTCGGGTACGCCGGAAAGTACACCATCTGGACAGATGACGAGGTCAAGGATATCCTCAAGAATCCAACGGACGAGAGGCTATTTGCCATCTACCAGGCCCTGAGGCGCGGGATGTCCGTCGAGGAGATCGTGGGCCTCACAAAGATCGAGCCCTACTTCCTCTACAGGATCCAGAACATCATAGCCGTTGAGGACGAAGTCAAGAATGAGCTAAACCCAGACACCCTTCGAAGGGCCAAGCGCTTTGGGTTCACCGATGAGTACGTCGCGGGAATCACCGGAAAGGCCAGAGAGGAGATAACCGACTACAGGATCGCACAGGGAATCATTCCTACCTACAAGATGGTGGACACCTGTGCAGCGGAGTTCGCTGCCAGCACTCCTTACTACTACTCTTCCTACGACACAGAGTGCGAGCTGGTCCCCACAAAGAACAAGAAGGTTCTGATCCTGGGGTCCGGGCCTATAAGAATCGGCCAGGGGATTGAGTTCGACTACTGCACAGTTCACGCCGTCATGGCACTCCGGGAGCGCGGCATCGAGACCCATATCGTCAACAACAACCCCGAGACGGTCTCGACAGACTACGATACCTCGGACAAGCTCTTCTTCGAGCCTGTAACCCTCGAGGACGTAATGAACATCATCGAGAAGGAGAGGCCCTACGGCGTCATGGTGCAGTTCGGAGGCCAGACTGCCATCAACCTCGCCATTCCGCTGGAGAAGGAGCTGGCCCGGCGGGGCCTAGCCACAAAGATCCTGGGAACCTCGCCAGACAGCATAGACCTGGCCGAGGACAGGGAGAGGTTCAACCTGCTCATGAAGAAGCTGAACATCCCCCAGCCTGAGGCTGGCATTGCCTACTCAACAGAGGAGGCAAAGGCCGTTGCCAAGAGGATCGGCTATCCTGTGATCGTCAGGCCGAGTTACGTCCTTGGGGGCCGTGCCATGGAAATCGTCTACGACGAGGCCGGGCTTGAGGTCTACATGCGGGAGGCCGTTGCGGGTCTCTCACGAGCACCCCATCCTCATAGACGATTTCCTCCAGAATGCAGTCGAGATAGATGTGGACGCCGTGTGCGACGGCAAGGATGTGCTGATTGGGGCCATCATGGAGCACATCGAGGAGGCAGGAATCCACTCGGGCGACAGCGCCTGCATGATCCCGCCCCAGACCCTGCCCGGGTACGTCCTGGAGGTGGTCAGGGATTATGTGCGCAAGATCGCCCTGAACCTCGGAGTCATAGGTATAATGAACATGCAGCTTGCGTACAAGGACGGGACTGTCTACGTCCTGGAGGCTAACCCGAGGTCCAGCAGGACGATTCCCTTCGTATCCAAGTCTGTAGGCCTGCCGCTGGCCAAGATAGCGGCGGCGGTAATGATAGGCCACTCGTTAGCCGAGCAGGGGCGCACAGAGGAGCCAAAGGTGCCTTACGTCTCAGTCAAAGAGGTGCTGCTGCCCTTCGACAGGCTTCCGGGAGCCGACGTCCTTCTCGGGCCAGAGATGAGGTCCACAGGCGAGGTCATGGGCATAGACTACAACCTGGGCCTGGCCTTCTTCAAGGCGGAGCTGTCAGCAGACAACAGCCTGCCCTTGGAGGGCATTGTCTTCATATCCGTGAGGGATGAGGACAAGGCCGCTGTAGCGGTGGCCGCCAAGAAGCTTACAGACGCGGGCCTGAAGATAATCGCCACCGACGGAACAGCCGAGTACCTGAAGAAGTCGGGGATCGCAGTCGAGCGGGTGAACAAGATCTTCAACGGCAGCCCCAACGTCCTGGACTACATGAAACGGGGCGAGGTCAAACTGATAATAAACACGCCCACCACAAAGCAGTCCATCAAGGACGGTGCCCAGATCAGGCGCGGCGCTGTGGACTACCACGTGCCGTACATCACGACTGTCCAGGCGGCCCAGGCTTCGGCCGATGCCATCGTCATGGCCGAGAAGGACAGGATAACCATCAAGGCCCTGGACGAGTACCACAAAGAGGTTTCCGGCTGCGCCAGACCCCGCTGAGGTCGAAATAAGGTAAGCGGAGATCGAACATGAACCCAACAGTTCTGACCTCTGGAGGAGAGTTCTTCCTCCAGCTCCGATCAGACCGAAGGGTTTATCTCAAAGAAGCGAACAAAGAACGTGGTCGCGGGCTCGTGGTCTAGGTGGTTATGACGTCGCCTTGACATGGCGGAGATCACGCGTTCGAATCGCGTCGAGCCCACTTTTGCCCAAGTAGCTCAGTTGGGAGAGCGTCAGACTGAAGATCTGAATGTCCCCGGTTCGAGTCCGGGTTTGGGCATATATTTACCTGTAAAAAAATGCTCATTGTAAGAGATTATTGCACAAATAAACACTGTCTTTTTGAAATCCACAATTCGCCGATGAACTTGATTGCTCCGATTACCTTTTTGAGGGTCTGCAATGTTTCTTATGTAACCGATTGGTTCTATCACATGGTTAAGTTACACGATTGCATCTACCGAGCCTATAGATCATCAAGAACTCTCCAAACCATAATACCGTCACTCGCCCTCAGTGCCGACCACTGTGATCGTTTTTATTCTTTCCAGGCTAAACTTTTTATCCTCTGCGGTATATACGTCAACATGGTTGGCAAAAGTAAATCCTTAAACTCCTTTTACGCCGGATTTACAGCTATTGAGAGGACTCTATTTAGTCTAGACCATACCGGCTGGGTTCATTATAACAATGCAGGCGAACTGGAGTTGCGAAAATCTCCGTTTCGGAAGTTGCAGCCGTCAAAGGTCAAATATGTCATTCCCCTAGAGCTGCGACCATTAGAAAACGAATTGGTGACATTAGAAATCGATGGGCATGAACAAAAATTCGGCAAGCCTTTAAAGAATTCTCTCTATTTTAGTTGTCAAGACGTATACCAGGTTGCAGCCGTCTCAAAACTTAATCCAACCGAAATTGCGTTGATGCAACGACCCTACTTGGACGCACCCGCATTTCTAGCCCGAATTGGTGATTATTGGAAAAATGCTGATGCAGATCAGCTCGACCTCTCGTTAGCTTTACAGATTTTGTCCTGCCCGGAAGGAATTTATGGTCGTGGAGGGATCGGGTCAATGTCACTAGCGGATATAGGCACAGCGAGAAGACCCTTGGTTGACCTAAAAAACACTATCATGCACCTACTTCCTGTCGAGTTCAGAAACGGAACAAATCGGTACATGTACGATTTCATCGATTCACCCACTACTAACCACAAAATTGAAAAATACCGTATCTGCAGCAATATTCCAGAAGTTTCATACAATCTCCTGCTCAACCTGCCGCCAGAGTCCACAGCAAACAAGATTCAGATACCAACTCTGATTAAGGATGCGGTATACACAGGCGCACTGCAGGAAGCAGACCAGGACATTCTTGAGTATCTTCTCACGGCATTAATGATCAACCCACCCACCCAAGACAACTTGATATCGAAAATAGGTACTTGCTCAATAATCAGTTGATTTTACTAGCACTGAGAATGAGATCGGATAACTTTGGCATAGAATAACTATCTGAGAATATATCATAAAGATATTTGTAAAAGCTTATTCCGAGCTTCCTGCAAGTATCGATTATAGAGAGCATGTTTTCCCATGCAAGCTTGCCGAGTTCACTTCTTGTTCCATAACTGATTTTTCTCTTGATCACACCTTCTCGCACAGCTATCTCTGCGAGATTGTTATGAAGCGGAACATTTGGAAAATCCAACACCAGCAACAACTCTTGTTTCTTTTTCTTAGTCTTTGTAATGCGATCATCCAACGTCCCGTAACCAGTTACTGTCGAGAATATCGAATCAAACCTCTCCTGGACATACTTACTCATAATTTTATTAGGATTCTCCTTATATTGTGTAAGCAATTCATAGAACTTCCAAAGCTCAGTTAAAAACATATTAAGAACCGACTTATGATGAATAGGACTTACGCAGTTGAAGCATTCGACAATGAATAAATAGGATATTTTATATACTCGCGAATTGCCTCACGAATAATTCTTCGCTTAGATTCGAACCAACTCATTCCCATTCTAAGCCTTTCTACTTCTAATCTGAGAAACGCTCTCAGGGAGAACATTATGTGTGCTCTCTGGGACTGACTTTTTCTTGCTTGACAGCTTTCGACTCCACAGAATTGCTTTATTCCCCTGTGATATTCCTCAATCTTCCAGGAATATCCACCAATTTTTTCGCGTTTAGCTTCGTCCATCTCCAGCACGTCAGTTGCCCAGTATCCTATGTCGCCGTCATTAGAGACTATCTTGAATACTTTTATAAAACCATAAGCTTTTAAATGCACATCCCTGCCTTGCAGCGGTATCTCTATCTCCTGGATTTGCATGTTTTTTGTGTTATCTGGATTCACCAGCCTATTTTTCTTCAATCGGGTCAGCCAGTGCCATCCAGACTTCCGTATGGTTTTGAGATTATCTACACTGGCGTACCAGCTATCGAAGAGAACAATACGGGGCTGAAAACTTCGTTCTTTTGCTTTGGCAAGCATATCCCGAAAATGATCATTTTTTGTCTTGCCGTCAACATCTATATCGTAGATTCGGAAATCAACGGGAATTATGGCGTTTCCATCTGTCCACAGCAACGTACAAATATTGATTCCATTCACCAGTCGATGCTGTTTTCCACTCCATTGATGATAAACTAGGCTCATATTTTTGGCATACGGCTTGTCCAACGTCGTATCGTCAATTACCAAGAAACCATTTTGAGGCTGAACAATATTCTTTACTTCATTCCACAACGTATCCGTATCTGGAGGCTGTCTTTGTAGAAGACGGGTAAATGCATCATGCGATGAACTATTTTCTCCGACTGGCTGACACCTTGCGGCTTCGGTACAGGTAAAAACATCTACTGATGCTATCAGAAAGTGAATATAATCAAGATCATCGCACTTGGAAGGATTCAAGTTCAGCCCTATTCCATTTATTTGTAGGTCTTAATATAGTCCATGCAATATAAGAAGATTCTGCCAAGTGCGTAAGTCCTAATGAATTAGAAAAGGATTCATCTTTTTGTAGTGTCGTATTTCATGTATCCAGCACAGAGCATGGTGTGACGATACATCTATGTACTGCCCGGCATCATCCGAGATAATGGGTAAATCTATCTGCTCCTCATCATTTAGCCCAAAGAAATGTCTGATTGTATCACTTCCTTTGGTTTGCCTGATAAAGAAAGCACTAAAGAACTTGTTGCAGACAACGTGCAAATAATGGTTATTGCCTTTATGCCTCGCGCCTGTCTCATCAATGTTAAGATAATCAGCCCGATTCACACCAGTTTCAAATAAGGCCTGCTTCTCTATCGCATATGCATTGCTCTTTTCCTTGGTCAGTATGTTTGAGATCTCGCCTTCCGAGATTATTATGCCGATCTCTTCTAGGATCTTGTGGATCCTATTCTCAGTAACCCTTCCCGCATAGTAGAGGTAAGCGATGAATGCTTTCAGATGACTTCCAAATTCCGTGTTCTTAAGGGACTCGGCAAGTTCTGCTTCATAGGTCTTTTTCAGGGACGGCGAATAGTAGCGTTCCAACCAATATTCCACGTTGTCGGTTTCAAATTTTATGTTCTGCTTTATGACCCGTCTATAGCCGTTATGCTTGGCATCATGTGGAAGAATCGATTTATCAATTTTAATGTATTCTGTCCTGTCGATTTTTATCTTTGGTTTCTTGCTATCTTTATGCCATTTTTTGGGTTTTTCCTTCGGCACATTAGCCTGGTATTCAGGATTGTCCGGCAGTATTTTAGGACGGCCTTTCTCACCTTTCAGCCGGTTTATTTCATCCTTTAGCTGTTGATTGTCTTTGCGGAGTTCTTGATTTGACTGGGCTAATTGCTCTATTGTGCTTAGAAGCTGGAGGATCAATTCTTTCATCGCTTCTTTATCGTCGAAGTTGATCTTGTCTACATCGAGGTTGATTATGGCCTCGTGTATGATATCTGGCACAAACAAAATATTTTAGATATATGTATTAATAATTTTTGGTCCATGCACTCACTCGATTGGGGAATTCAACGTAATATTGAGCAAGTACGAAAATAGAAGATTCTTACCAGAAGGTCATCAAAAGAGCGAAATGGGACGAGGATTTTGCAGAACTGAATATAGACAGGATGTCATCCGCTAAACTAGCTAACGCTTATTGCAGGCTGCATCTCACCCCAAGACTCGACGAAGACACATTCGATCGCTCAAATCAAGCATTTGAAGCCCTAATGACTACCTTCTTGGATACTGAGAAAGACATTCCGAACACAAACAGACAATCTTACGCCGTGCCCCTGGTACAAACTTCATACATGGATAAATGGATGGAAAAGTTTGACCGCAATATTCTTAGGATCATGCGAAAGCTCCGGGACGATCAGGGATTGGAGTGGATCAATCCACAAAACATCGAATCCCACCCAGAGTTCGATCCAAAACTCCGGGGAGATTGGAGAGTCCCAGATTCATTGATCAGATTGAATACTCTAGGATTCATAATAAGAAGTCCACATGGAAGCGGTTATAAACGCTTCAAAATGTAGATTTTTTTCCGCAATCGTCTGGCCGTTTTTATGGATCTTACTCTCCAATAGAAGACTTCTTTATTACAGATGAAGGTTACGAATTGACGTTGTAGAGGATTGGTTACATACTATTGCAGAGAGGCCTAGATATACCTGTCCTGGACGGCCATACAATCGAAGTCTCGCAGGAGCCCCGATGGCAGTATTGTTCCCGCTTCTTATCGAATCTCCATGAAGAAGTCCCAATAATATTTACGGATCTATTTCGAGATCCAGCTCAACACGATCGTGAGTCCTATTGCAACCAGGATCACTGCCACGATCATATAGATCATCAGCTTGTAACCTACTGCCGATCCAGGATCACGGCACTTATTATCGCTATCATTTCCATCTTTCATTTTATCGCTAGGCATCTTAAATTCGTCTCCGGCCATGTATCATCTTTCATAGCAGATGAGGGAGGCGGTCGGGGGGCTGATAACACGTGGTGCCTATGCACGGGCTTGGTGTTGTCGTAAGTCCTTTCCCGAAAAGGATGAGGCTGCCCTGAGGCGGATGGAACGTTGTGGGAAGGTTCACTGCCTTTTCGGAATCCTTATAGCTTAACAGCGGAGAGTACCTATCATGGCTGGAGCCACAAAGAAATCCGTCATCCAGGATGCTAACGAAGCAGCCCTGCAGGAATTTGAGGAGGGCGTTCGAAGGAGCATCAAACAGGCCGATGCTGGATTAGTCAGGACTTTCAAGACTAAGGAAGAGTTCTTGAACCACCTGAAGAACCTTGAATAAGCCCTATGGAATATGATTCCACGCCTGAGTTCGATACTCAGTTTTTGAAGCTAACCAGAAAGAACAAGGGGCTGGAAGAACGTCTTCTTAAGAAAATCAGCGAGATTCTAGATAACCCAACAATCGGCGCTCCAAAACGTCATAGGCTTAAACACGCACGTGGCTCTCACGTAAATCCTTACGTCGTGGTTTACCGAATCAGGGGAGATAGAGTTCAATTTCTATATGTCGATCATCACAATTTTGTCTATCAGAAGGCGGCTGAGATCTTAGAGGAGATAGAACGAGATGATTAATCCCGACTTGGAATTGCTGCTAGGATCGTAGAGATCATCAGCATGTATCCTACTGCTGATCCAGGATCACGGCACTTATTGTCGCTATCATTTCCATCTTTTCATTTTATCGCTTGGCATCTTAAATTCGTCTCCGGCCTAGTATCATCTTTCATGGCAGATGAGGAGGCGGTCGGGGGCTGAAATTACTCGGTCCACAAAATCAATGAATTCGGGACTGTAAAGTCCGGTTCATCCTTGGGAAAAATTCAAGTATCTTGTGTGGAACGTTAGAGTTGGATGTAAAGTTATGAATTTTATCAAATTGCTGATGGGTTTTGCTCCATGGATCGTATTTGCGCTGCTTGCTGGCAGCTCTTTGAATACTGTGAAGATTGCAATCATTGTATCACTGGCAATAGCCATTATTCTTGGATATAAGGATCTACGGGCAGGGTTAATCTTGTCTTGGGCGACACTTACTTTTTTCATATTTTTGGTGATCACAGTTGTTTTTATGAATAACATGTGGATTTTGGAGATGATGAATGTTCTGATTTACGTAACGCTTGCCGCTGTTACATGGATTGGGATAATAATCGGACGCCCCTTCGTTATGGAATATGCTCGCCAAGAAGTCGATGAAAGCCGATGGCAAGATCCGAGATTCATCCGAGCAGTCAAGGTTATGACCGTTTTCTGGGGAATCGCTTTTCTTGCAAATGCTGGAATAGCGATCTACCAAACGATCAATCATGATTTTATATTTAAGATAGCATCGTCACTTGTAATTATAATTGCTTTGATGTTCACTGTGTATTATCCACGCAGGGTGAGGACAAAGTATGCGCAAGGCTGAATGAATTGTTCGGCCTCCATTTCCATCTTTCATTTTATCGCTTGGCATCTTAATTCGTCTCCGGATGGTATCATCCTTCATAGCAGATGAGGGAGGCGATTGGCTGAAAATCCTCGGTCCATTACGAACGCAAAACATCCTTAGCGATCGAATTAGCGATATCCGAAAAAGATAGGGAGAAACCAAAATGAATGGCATGAATTTGATAGAACTGAGACGGATCACGCCTGACGAGAGGTATTGATAGAGACAGCCGATTACAATCACAAAGTTTATAAGCTTAATAGTTCATGTCGTCATTTGCCGTTGACATAAACGGCGATGAGTGTTTGAGGACCGATGTATTAAGATCAAGCTTTAGCATTCTTTTCGTCGATAACTGAATAAGAAGGCGAAAGGTGCATCGTGGAGGTGTTGTATGAAAAAAATTTCTGATATACTAATTGTAGCCATCCTGATAACCTTGGTAGCACCTGTTATTGCAGAATTACCGCCAGATGGAGCAGAAACGGATCAAGGTGTTGAGCACCTTGCTAATGAGTCTATGATGAAACCGATGGACCCACATTACATTTGGATCAACCCGCTTGCAGTTGATCTCTCCGGTTTAAGTACCGATATTTTTCAGAATGCCGAGTTCAGCAAGGACCCAGACGGCATGTCATCTGGCGATATATATACTTCGAGCATCAACAAGTTCTTAAATTCCAACCCAAACGAAGGTGCCAGCAAAGTCTTCAAGACCGTAGCAAAGGTTGGACTCACTCATTGGCCCGGTTTAGCACGTAATTCCAGTTAACAGTCTGGATTAACGAAGATGTTAGCTCCCTGTCATTCGGTCTCATTACGGGCGAAAAGGTAGCCATCTCCAAAAGTGGGTAGAATGGAGGTTTGGACAAAACCAGGAAACCAAAAGCAGATGTTGCGAGAATTCTGTTGATTGAAAGAGCAGAATAAGGGATTAAATTCAGCGATTTCGAGAGGCGCAAAGGATTTATAGAGCCTTCGAAACAAATCGGCAACTCGCATGTGATAGTTTCCCAGAAGACCGGAGCTAACATCATCGAAGGCTCCAATAGATTATGCTCGTTATAATCCTTAAACCGCTGAGGTTCAGGTTTCAGCTGAAGCCCTGACAAACATCTCGTTGGGGGCCAGGGCTTTGAAAGACCTGGGGAGTAAAGAGACGAAGAGGGGACGAAGCACGCATCGACTGATCGAACTCTTCAGCTCTTAAAGTAGGGATATATTATCAGCATTCTTATGCCCCCACAGCATCGAAGGGTGAACCAAGGATCATCATTACATGTACGTCATTTTGCATGTATTTCAATACCTGATTACCACTCCTTGGGCAGTTGTCCTATTTTTTCTGACGAGATCGTTGAAGCAGAGGCAATTGTGCCTGCTCTTAAGTCACCTTCGATAAGGAAGCGTTCTCCGCCAAAGTAACATTGGAGGAAGATGTTGCGTTTGAAGGAGCTGTTGCATTCTGTATCGATGGGGGCAATATCTCGTTGCCGAAACTCAGCATGGTTGCATTATTGGTGAGATTGATTGCATATTTTCCGTTCGGTGGAGCAGTCAATGACCATCCCATCTCTAAGACCTCGGCCACTGCGTACTCTCCGGGAGTCAGACCAAAGAAGCTATATCCACCATTTCTATCAGTGACGACTTTGGAAACGACGTTCCCCACGGGTTGCTCTAGATTGACAACCCAATTTGCTAGACCAGTCTCATTATAATCCATTTTCCCGTTGCCGTTTTGGTCGCTATAGACCATGCCCTGTATGGAGAACTTCGGCTCGGCCCTTGGGGCAGCAGGAGTATTTGTCCGTGCCTGTATTGCTACATCAGATGGGGTTGATAGGCCGATAACGTTGCTCTTTGCCGTCTCTCCAACTCCCTTTGCTTCGGGCTGGAATAAGGCTCCGTACTTCAGGGAGTTGGGCTCCCTGGTGACCACTACAGCAGGTTGATGTGATGGCGCCTCAATGCCTATCGTGTAGTTAACCCTTGCAGATTTGAAGCTATAAGAATGGTTACCTGACTGGACTGAGTAGCCCATTGTCGGCGATAACACAATTGCCACGAACATAAGGGCTATTGTAATTGCAAAAACTCTTCTCATGATTAAATACCTCTATCCTCCCACCGCATGGTTCTCTGGTTATTCGATTGGGCAAGGGAAGGGTTCACATCTAAATTATGGGGCAGAAACTAATTAAAGTCTTGGACTGAAGGTCCTTCCAATAACTACTCACTCGAGCAAAACCTCTCCGTCCACAGATCCTCTTTCGCAGTTCCAGAATCCACGTAGCCTTGTAGTAGAGTCAAAATCCGCGTGCTATCTTCTTCCCAAAGGCTTCGGATGGAGCCAGCATCACTCAGGCTACTCATATAGGCGAGAGGATAAGACTAGCGAGGGAGGAGGGCAAAATGGTGATTATGTTTGCCCTCAACCATAGTCAGACTCATCGATCCGACCCAGGTCAGTCCAAGTTCAGATTAATTGAGGCTGATTATCAGGATCGATTACATGCCATATCCCATCAATACCATTGCCTTTGGTAAATCCAGGACCAATGTCCTTGTGGTATTGGTATAATGGCCAGCTCTTGAAGGTTGTCTGTTTTCGCCCGTCTGTCCGAGTTATAACACCGAAGTCGATCTGCCTCAAATTATCAGACAAAGATAGGTTCGATGCATAAAAGGGAGTCCATAGGGCAGCACATTCGCCATAACAGGTGCTGGCTCCGTTGGCCGCTGAATCGTTCTGGGAGTAATAGAGCGTAAAGTCACTCTGGTTAACCAGGTAGTTGCCTAGGAACTTGTCCGAGGAAGTCTTTACTGTGTAACTTTCAGCCAAAGCAAAAATCGAGATTGAGAGAACCAAGGCAGCAAGGACGAGAATAATAGTGCTATGAATTTTAGGCAACTAACTCACCATTCTTTTATTAGTGAGAATGGTTATAAGCGTTTGCGTTCCTCTTTTAGAGAGACTGGTTGGAATACTCTTCGTCACGGACTATTACTCGGATCGTTTCGGGCATCGTTATGTGTTATTATGGAATCCTCCTGTTGAGTCGCCGCTGTTGCATAAAAGAATTTCTTCAACCCGCGGTCGTACTTGCTCAGGATGGTTGGGACGAAGCTTCCCACCAGACCACCCCCCCCGCTGTGTCAATGACCGCCGGGATCGGTTGTAATAGGTTCTATTAAGATTAAAATAGACTTGGTGTAACTGCAACACGGTGAGGTCGGTTCTGGCGTGGGTCTTCAGGATCTACTACTGCATATGCTTCACAAACTCGCTAGGCGATGGAGCTCCTGAACATGCAAAGTTGTTCGTGATGAAGGATTGTCGCCGCTGTATAAAGCCATTGGTCCTCTCGGCCATCCCCTGCATCGCCCGACGCTGGAATATTCGCAACGGCTTCCAATACGATCATGTCACTGCCGACTGAAGACCGGCATGATGGGCGAAGGACTCACTATACGCATATGCGACTGGAAGCGATTTGTACAGAAGTGTACACCGGAAGTGTCTATAAATATATAAAGAAGAGTAGTTATGCCAGAGAATATGAGACTTAGAGTAGTCAGTCAAAGAATTGAGATACCCAATCTCAATCCCAACGAAAAGATGGTCCATATGGCCTTCAGAGCATCGAACGTTGACTTCCTCAACCTGATGCAAAGATGCCCCAGGCTCAGAACGATTCAGGTACCCCACTCTTATCAGAAGACTATGTCCAATGCCATTCAGGTATTCCTGGACATGCAGGGCATCGAGCTGCTGGAAGGAGACGTGTGGGGCCACAGAAAGGACCTGGATGAGTACTACACCGTCGATGACGCTACCATTGAGGAGATTCGTACCCTAGCAGCTTCCGGTGCGACTGCCGACGATGTAGCAAACCAGATCCAAAGGAAGTCAAAAATTGGCCCGGATCTGATCAAGTACATTGCCAAGACAAAGACAACCGCTTGAGCCCCGATACCGTGAGCCAGACATAGAGCTGGCTCTACCACTTTTCTACGTTCCTTTTGTTTGCTTCTCCTCATTTACATTTTGCTTTTGCTAGTACCTTTTTGCTCGAAAGTTTTTGGCCACATGGATCTAGTCTATCAAATTCTCAAGCCCCTTAAAATGGCTTCAGAGGGCTTGTCTCAGGCGGGAGTGGATTATATAATCGCCAAATTGTGATGAACGAAAACCAGAAAAAAGTAAAATAGAATTGCATATAATCAGCGGCTGCTTTATTATAGGAATCCGGCCATTTTCACTTGTTCTTACCCGTTTATATCGCTTATAATAATTATATAACCATTACATTTATAGAAGCTTAAGACAAGACAGTCCGTCCTTGGAAGCTCCTCTGGCAGAAACGGACATCTCTAAAAGCAATATAGGACAATGCTAGGGAATGAAAGGTGCCTTCTAGGTTTCTAGGGAGTACTTCAGGAGGCCCCGATTAATTAGTAGCATTTTAAACTATTTAAGTTTAATTAAAGTGCAGTGACGCGATTATAGAGTAGGAATAGTCGGACTAGGAATAATTGTAGTAATAGTTAGTCCATTGTTTCGTAGCCTGGACCGGAATCCCTCAGGTGGAAGCTAAAGAGTGAATAAGGAGGGAGGGCAAAAGCCTCTGTGATGTAGGAGGGAAAATAGGTGATCGGACGACCTTTGCCCTGATATTCTATACGACGATCAACGTATATAAGAATGTGGTACACGATACGCAATGACCTCCAAAGACGGGAGGCTAGGTGTGAATCATCTTGGCTATTCGTATCCTGGATGGCAAAAGAGATGGTCTACGGCGACACTCCGGCATGGCACGTATCACCGTATTACAGCAGGGAATGGAGCAATTACGTCTACATTTACATATATCGCTGGGTCATCACAGGTGGTATCTCTGGACCGAACCCAGAAGCCCTGGCTTAATCGGACACTTTATTGGTCTGAAATGAAATGGTAAGCAAAAGGAGATCAAAGGCTTCCTGGCTGGAGGGCTACGTGGGTGCCAAGGAGAAAGACCTTACGCCCAAAACCAAACTGCAATGCTACTATAATTCCAATCCCGATATTTTTTGGCATTGCTGAAGAGAATAAGAAGAGACTATAGTCATCGATCTAGCTAGCAGAGAGCCGGGCGAGAGCTTCGACTCTACGGCCGAGTGTAAAGGAGAAAGCTGAATCCTGCATATCATAGGTAGCCCTAGAGCTGGGGTTGTAGAGCCAATCCTAGCCGATCGCATTTTTCACGCAATACCAATATTGTGTGACCTCACACCCGGAGCTTATCGAAACCTTTTTCATATCGCAGTGTTTCAATTATATTAGAAAGCTCGTGATGTGATGATAAATGATTCCGGCTGAAATCTCCTCGGGATTATCTAATTGTTCGCTGGAATTGAAGCGCCTGCTAGCTCGAGCCAGGCTAATCAACCATTATTACGAAAGAGATTTCGACATATCGTTCTCGTCGATGCTTTTGGCATTCCTTGCTAACAGAGATCCAGTTTCGCAATGGTTCAGTGAGTACGTCAAGGGAGCGGGGATTGATGTTAGAGGGATTCTGAACGAGCGCCATGTGAACCAGCAGATCATTGAGGACATCGGCTCTCGAACTCTTTTTCCCGAGCTACTGCAGCCTACGTATCGTCAAACGACTTCAACGACAATATATCTTAGCTTCGCCGATAAGTTCAGGGAGAGCCTCGCTAAGGGAGACGCGAAGTACCAATTGAATGTACACCACTTGATGGCTGTTTACATATACTATCCGTGGGTCCATGAGAGAGATCTAATTCGCTGGGGTTTCAAGAGGGTAAATTGGTCCACCGCGTTTCTGATTCAAATGCTATCGTTGTACCCAAATGAGTTTGGATTCTGGAAGGAGCAACACCGAAGAAACTTCCGGGTCGAGCCTGGTTTTTAGGACGAACTTAGTAGCCTCAGCTCCTATTTTTAGGTATGAGATGAATTATCTTGGACGAATTCAACTCAGAACTTCTGGTTGAGATGAATAATGAATGAATCCGAGGGCCTGGGCTTGAGATAAATTTCCCTGAACCAAAAATTGCACCGCAAATTAAGATGGACTGTGGACTGGAGAAAGCCGGTTCAAAAGCAACGCACCAGAAGTCTTTAACATGTTAAAGTCCAATCTTTGAATGTGATTGTCCCCAGTCTCTTCGCTAGACCTAGACCCAGGATTGCAGAGAGCCCTACGGTGGACTACCTTGCACTCAAGTGCGAGCCTCACTACATAGTCGCTTCATCTCAGGAATGAGCGTTTGCAGAGCGTTAAAAAAAATGAAATAAAGCCATGGCTCAAACAGCGATGGTGCATAGGGAGCATGACGAGCGAATATATCTGGAACATGGAAAATGTATTAACTCTGTACGAGCAACCATATGATCCGAGGCATCCTGTGGTTTGTTTCGACGAGAGGCCATGCCAACTGATAGGCGATGTCTTAGTGCCTATACCCATGAAACCAGGCAGTCCGAAGAAGGTGCATTATGAATACGTCCGTAACGGGACATGTTGCATCCTTATTGCTTTTGATCTTCATGCAGGAAAAAGAATGATTCGTGTCATGGAGCACAGGACAAGGGTGGACTACGCCCATTTCATGAAAGAACTTACCCAGCAATATCCAGGTGTAGAATCCATTCGATTGGTCCAGGATAATCTCAATACGCATACTTCAGGCTCATTTTATAATGCTTTTGCGCCTGAAGAGGCGTTTGAGCTGGCTAAGGAGTTCGAATATTATTATACGCCAAAGAAAGGTAGCTGGCTCAACATGGCTGAGATAGAACTCTCAGCCCTATCGAAGCAATGCCTCGATCGTCGGATTGGAGACATCGATACTTTAACCAAAGAGGCTTCGGTGTGGGCACAAGAACGTAACGCAAAAAAAACTACTGTAAGATGGAAATTCACGAAGAATGATGCAAGATTAAAGCTAAACAGGCATTATATTAATTTGCAAAATTAATGTTATGGTGCACTAGTGTGGAAAGACGTACACCTGAAATCCTCCACCCCCTGGACCAGGAACAAAGCACCTTCAAATCCCAAGATTATTTCTCGTGGTTCACCGGTAAAAGTATTCGAGTATGAAGTTGATAAGATGAAGATTTTTTCAATTGATTAGAAAAGACTCACTGATTTCGCGAAAATCTGTTTCAACACACAGAAATCAGATAAATCTCTCTAAATTATATTCAACATGATGCAACGTATATTTTGCTCAGGGCCTGAGCCAGCTCCTCAATCCGTATCGGCTTGCTGATGTAGTAATCCATTCCCGCTTCAAGACATTTCTCCATGTCTCCTCGAAGGGCATAGGCAGTTACGGCGATTATCTTCGGTTTGTTACCCCAACGCTCGCGAATTATGCGAGTGGCTTCTAGGCCGTCCATCTCGGGCATTCGAACATCCATTAGAACTACATCATATTGGCGGCGCTCCAGGGCGCTTAAAACCTCTTTTCCGTTAGGAACTGCGTCAACCTCGTATCCCAGCCGTTTAAGCATCATAAGAATGACCTTTTGATTCGACATATTGTCCTCAGCCAGAAGCACTCGTTTGGAGTCAAGAAATGCATTCTCCCTAGCGGGCTTCTGATTGAATGAAGAAATCGATTGTCCTGGAAATATACATCTCAGGCAATTATAAAGATCAGACTGTTTGATAGGCTTGATCAAGGAGCCGACAAACATTCCTTGTTTGACTCGCTGGCCGACAAATGACAACGCCACCAGAGGAAGAGGCTTATCAGCCTTGCACAGCACTCTGTCCAGGGGCAACCCAGCCCTAGCAGACATGTTCACATCCAGGAGAGCAATGTCGAACATAGATCCCTCTTGGACCAATCGCAGAGCTTCATCTCCGGATCCTGTGGCTATAGGTATCATTCCCCATTCCAGGGCTTGAGCGCTAAGGATACCACGGATGGTTGCATTGCTTTCGGCGATGAGGATTCGCCTTCCTTGGAGCTGCAACTGGATTCCTGCCAGGGGTGATATGCTTCGAACGCGTTTTGTCAGGATCGTGAAATGGACTGTCGATCCTTCACCTGCCATTCTCTCAACCCAAATCCTTCCGCTCATCAGCTCGACCAACCTTTTACAAAGAAGTAGGCCAGAGGCAGCTTCTTCAGGTTTCGCCGATGAATCATCCACCACCCTGGATGTTTCGAAAAGTCCATCTATTTTATCCGGAGGATTGCCACTGCCGGTGTTCCTAATCTGGAAGTGAATCTCGTACAATTGATCAAGATACCTTGAGGACACGGCTACGACTACCTCACCCATCTCAGTGACCTTGATAGCATTGTCCAGAAGGGCAACGAGGATTTGTCGAAGCCTGTGTGGATCTCCGATGATTGCATCAGGTGATACTTTATCCATTAAATAAGCCAGATCTAGCTTCTTTATGGCAGCCTTTGCTGCGACGGATTCTAGGGCTTCCTCTATGCAATTGCGGAGGTTAAAGGTTTGAATTTCAAGCCCGGTTTTCTCCCGATCTATCTTCGAGAAGTCGAGGATATCGTTTATTATGGCCATTAAGGCATCCGAACTGATTTTGATAGTCTCCACGAAATCCTTCTGCTCAGGAGTCATATTCTCATCAAGGAGCAGGCTAGTCATGCCCATTATCACATTCATCGGCGTGCGAATCTCATAACTCATATTAGTCATAAAATTTTTGTACGTTTTTAATAGCTCGATAATGCTCTTTTCGTCATTTATGTGGTATTTTTTTTCACGCCCAAATTTTTTATAAGATAATATTTCTTTATCTCTCAAGATGTTAATATATTTAGAAGTAGCCGAAGGACCCGTCGATACTCTATCAGCTATTTGCGAAAATGTCAAATCCGGAGATTCAATTAATAAGAGGATTATGTCGCGAAAGTGCTTTTGTTGAAGCAACTGAGTCAATGTCTTTTCCTGTGGGTTAAGCTTTCCAGAAACAAAATACATTTTTAGATTATTTTGCTTTTGACTAACAATTAATCCCTTTTTCTCCAAATAATCCAAATGGTACCTCAATGTACCGAGACGTACATCAAGATCCCGTGCGATTTTCCTTAGATGAGAGCCGGGATTATCTGAAACATAGTCAAAAATCCGCTTTCGATTCTCAACAGGGCCCTCCTTCATGTTATTCCAGCATTCCTGCCCAGAGGATTGAACTCTTTCCTTCATAGTCGATGTATCATCGGACTTCTTTGATGTCTTAATTCAAGGATTTCTTCCACGTTAACCATATCAATTCTATATCTTAAGCTATTGGTTCTAAGATGGGCATCAAAAGCTGTTTAGAAGCAAATGAACATAATATGAAAAGAAGAGATGTTATCATCCCAATGAGACAAATGATGAAAGATTTAATGGCTCCTCGCTGTCTTGTGTGGGTGAGCTTGAGTCCTGCAGTCTGGTCATAGTTATCGCCAAATTAACAGGATACCATTTGTTCATGATAAGATCAATCGCCCCTAAAGTTCGGACTCACGACGAGATGTTTCATCAGGAGATTGCCGATCGATATCCTGAGGTTACCCACATGAATTAGCGAAGAACCGATTTAATCCGTTGTTCTCAAATTCACATGGATAAATCGAGGTGTGTATACGATTAGATTTTTGTCTTGCTTTCGTACTTATGGAGGGGCAATCGAAATCTTTTTAATGTTCTTAACTTTCAATGAGATAATAATCTATAAGACTATATCATTACATTTTCGATTAAGGCTTATTATGTCTATATTGAAGATTAATAGCAAGATTAGTCTAATTGGATTATCAAAAAGTTGCTAGATAAATCGATGATTGGAAAAACGCCGTTTAAGGATTTTTATGGTATTTAAAAAATCATTTCAATCTGCATTTTTGTGGTATCTCTGAGTGGCTACGCCCTATTGTTCGCGTTTTGTGCTATAATTCGCGATTTTGTGTCATAAAACCCTTATATAAAACGCTGTGGTTAATGTCATAGGAAGATGGACAAGAGGCCCCCCTCCCCTATTTGTCCATCTTCTGAAATCTAATCTGTGCCATGACTATTGGAGATTGAAAAATGAAGTCAAATACTAAGGTTAGCGGCAAGAAGAAATCAATTAAGAATTCAGCTTCAAAAACTGAAATACTGGACCCAAATGTGCACCTTGCAGAGATTGAAATAGCGAATTCTGGAGCAAATAAAAGGAGAAAACTAGCTGAAAAATTGGACTTAATTACTAAATCCTCGGACGAGGATAGTAGTTCTTTGGAGGACGCGGTTGTCCATAACGACCTATGGATGCTGAGATATAATATCAACGAGAACGGCATAGGGAAGATCCTCCTGCCACCAAGCCTTTCCGTATTGCTGCAATCAGACCGAGTGTCCATATCACCGACAGCGGGCGGTCTGTTCATCAGATCGATTTAGCGTTATGACTCCCGATCAAGCCTCGAAATAAGTGCTCGTAGTGGTCCAGCAACAGAGGCGAACCTAGAGTTCTGACAGTATATTGGTGGCTGGATGATGGTCGCAGATTATTGACATAGCTCCGCGTAGTAAGAATTTGTGAACGGCGTCCTCACATCGATACATATCCGGCTGATGGGATCGGCTTGACTCGACCGATTTCATCACTGTGTAGTGTGACAGAGTTTTCCTTCGTCAGAGACCCTTCAGTCTCTGAAGCTCCGGCTTGAGGAAGGATTGGAGGATGAAATAAACATGGGGCAGTGGCACCAGTGCGTCTTCGCCTTTTTTTGCCATTAGCCACATACTCCGTACAATCCTTTAAAGAATGGAAGACATTCTACGGCTCATTATTTCAATGACAACAGGTTAAGGAACCTGAGACGTTCCAGCACGACCAAAGGAGATCGACAAACGTAGTTAGGTGACGTCCTAAGGTCACATCTCAGTCACCCATAGCCTGACCATGCTGCCAGGTGAAGAGAGACTTGAGACCGACAGGATTGTACCGTGCCATAGATGGTAAAGGAAATAGGAAACCTGCCGAATGCCAAAAGATAGGAACCATAGGATCTGAGGTTGTCCTTATTATACAATCTGTCTGAATCATCCTTTTATAGCAGCGAGGCGTCTTTTGCCACCCTGCTTAGGGATGGTTATTTCGGGAACCTCTTTATATTTTAAGCGAACACTTATTATGAGGTTAGGGCGATGGTAGACAAGCTAAAAGTCGGCGACAGATCAATAGATCTCACAATACAAGACCAGAACAGGAAGACGTTCAAGCTTTCGGATCACTTGGGGAAATGGGTTCTACTCTCCTTCCACCCTCTGGCGTGGACGTCTGTCTGCGCCAAGCAGATGAGAGCCTTAGAGGACAACAAGAGGACATTTGACTCGTTGAACATACTGGCCGTTGGCGTCAGCGTTGACTCAGTGCCTTGCAAGAAGGCCTGGGCGGAGAGCCTTGGAATTGTGAGTACATCGCTACTATCTGACTTCTGGCCTCACGGTGGTGTGGCACAGCTTTACGGAATCCTGAGAGAGAAGGAAGGGTTCTCGGAGAGGGCGAACATACTGGTGGATCAGAGGGGCAGTATAGCCTTTTTCAAGGTGTATGACCTTAAGCAGCTTCCTGACCTGAACGAAATAACGGATTTGCTCAAAAGCAAGTGATCTATCGAGGTCCCTTTTGAAAAAAGAATTAGGAGGCGCTATCAAGCTATGATCCTCCTTAGATAACCGAGCAAAACACAAAGATTGCATTGACCAATTCAAAATAAAATAAATTAGACGACTTCGGCTTTGAACTTGTCAAATCCTATTTCGTCAATGTACTCTCCCAAGCGCTGCTTCTTGGCATGAGCCTTGTAGTAGTTGATGACTTTCTCTGCCAGGTTCATGGCCTCATCGTCTGAGAGGTTCTCTGCCAGAACCTGCCCTATCCTGGGCTTGAAACCGCTGCATCCGCCTACCAGAATCCTCCAGCCCTTGGAAGTACCGATCAGACCCAAGTCCTTAACCGCCGGCTCGGCGCACGAGTTGCCGCAGCCTGATACTCCGATTTTAAACTTCCAGGGAAGCGCCATGCCGTGATATTTCTCGTCCAGCTTGAGACCAACGCCAACCGAGTCCTGCTGTCACCTTTTGCAGAAGGTAGTTCCCGGGCAGATCTTCACGCTCCTAACGCATAGACCGATGGCAGCGCCAGGCTTCATCCCAAGGTCCTTCCAGACGTTGTCGATGTCCTCCGGAGGGATGCCAACGATAGCGATCCTCTGGGCAGATGTGATCTTCAAGACCTTGGCATGGTACTTCTCCGCCACATCCGCGATCTTTCTCAATCCTGCTGGATCGATTATGCCGCCGGGGATATGAGGTGCTATGGCGAAGGTTTCCTTATCTCTCTGAATAATGGCTCCCTTTTCGAGTATGTCTTGTGTCGTATTTCCACCTCTTAGACGAAAACTTTAGTATCTATTTGGCTGTATAGTATTTGAACACTGTCCTATTCCTATAAAAATAAGATATAATTTATCATTAGCACTTAAAAGGCGGCTGAGAATAATCGTAGCCTCGCGCGAATTTTCTTGATTTACCTTGATACAATTAGCATAATTGCTTTGTAAATGTAATTGATGCCTTAGATCCTCTAATGTCGATAGTAGGACGGGACCACTTCGCGATGGCTCCTTGTTCTGGCCGTGCTATCCCACAGACTGCAATCGTTCTCTGGCCAGACCCCCCCCGCCTATGATCCATCAAGTAGGAGATCATGGCCAAGGTCATTTTAGAATTAATTTTCTAAACTTTATGAAAATAAGTTGCCGAATACCACGTTTACTTATACGTTGAATGTCGAATACAGATCTAGGCAAAAGTCATGCGTCCTTCTTATTGCTTCATCATTGACTTTTGCCGTTCCCTCATATTATTCATTCAGCGATATCGATTCGCCCTGCTTGCCAACGGTCCTCTTAATCCTGCCTTCCTTCTCCAACTCACCCAAGATGCGCTCCATATTTTCTAGTTTAATTTCAATCGAACGGCGAAGCTCAGTTCGAGTTATAGTGCCTCCTTTCTGGGCCAAGATCCAGAGAATTCGATCGCGGTGGTTATATGGTGGTTTCTTCATCGCTGCTCCTCACGCTTCATCTATCATGCATTCGTCCTATTTCACCACTTTATCCTTCTTTTGGCCTCAGCCAGATCCCACAGGGCTTTATCATGAGAGCTCTGACAAGGCGATTCGTTTCCAGAACTACCACCCGCGCTTAGCCTTGGCCTATACGTTATGGGCTTCCCATGATCGATAAGCATAGCTGCTATCTATGAACATCAGCTTTAAAATGTGGAGGCTAGTGGGTTTGAGCTAGCGCTTTTTCTTCGCTCTGGAGAAGATCGTTCTCTAGGGCTTGACTATACAGAATCGGTAAACAGCAGTCTATCGATGCAATTTCATCGGCCGCCGCCGCAATAAGCTCCAAAAGCTCTTTGCGTCGTGATGTGGCCATATCGAAGTCGTTTCTCATGATAATATTGCCTGTGCCGCTCAAAAAAATCGACACCAAAAATATTAACTTCATCAGGTAAATAGGAAGGATATGAACTCATCGCTCCCTCGCTCGTCGAGCCGCAATGTTCTGTAAGTGTCCACATAACCCGGTCGTATTACCTGTAACTAGGATTAGTCCTCTTATCTCTAGAGAGACCTTTCGCCTTTTTTATGGGAAGAGATCTCTTAGGGATCTCAATTCACCTTATACTCCGCCAACCTTCTCACTGCTCACTGATTCTTCAGGCTTTAGTCATTTCCTGCCAGGTGGAAAGCTTGGCATCATAGCCCATGATCTCAAGAGCGAACCAGACTAAAGAGGCCTTCATGCCGGAAGTGGTGTATACCACCACGGGCTTATCCGTTCGAATACCTGAGAACAGGATCTTCAGCGCAGCCTCATCCTTGATTCGACCATTGATCATGACGCTATCATAAGGAATATTGAAAGAACCGGGTATGGATTCAGCCCCAAACTCTCCTAAGCTTCTCGCGTCCACTAATTGGAATCCGCCTTTCTTCGTCTCTTCTTGGGTGGCCAGAAGTTCTGGCTTCTGCAGAAAGGCGTAGTCGGCCTTTGGTCTGGTCTGGGATTCGTTGATCACTGAATGATTAGCTTTCACCCAGTTCTCTATTCCGCCATCCAGGACTCGAACCTTTGCCGGGTCGTGCCCTAGATATCGCATTACCCAGTAAGCGTAGGTGGATACTGTTGGTCCTCCGCCGCAGGGCCTGCACTCTCCATATATCATAACGCTGCTGTTCCGGGAGATTCCCGCATCACCAAGAATCCTCGCCAGATCGGGAGCTGGCAGGAGGCTACCGTTGTCCTGGAAATCCAAGTAATCGATGTGTACAGCACCTGGAATGAATTTAGTTACTCCATCGCTGACATCCAGGACCACATCGAAATTGGAGATGTTCGAGAGCGGAGCTGCCATATCATAGAAGTTGCGGCTCCTATTGGGCTCGATGCTGTCTGCTGGCTTTCTGAACGATTCGCCAGCTGATTGGTTGGCTTGCAATGCTACGCTTGTGCTGGTTTCTTCTGGACCGACAGCCGCAGCCTTGGTTGAGCTGGAATCGTTGAAACCCGATACCGACTGATTCCATCTGTATTGACGGGAGACCTTTGGCCATTCGATTGCTGACTGGGACTGGGGCGGTGCTTGTTTTGCATTACCAGTGCCCATCATATTGTCCAGCTCGGATTGGGCGTCCCATCCACCTGAGGTTGAAGTGGAACAGGTCACTCCTATATATTTACCTAGATCTCCGCATTCGCTTCCCTGCGTCAAATGAGACAGCGACAGAAGCATGAAAAGCCCAGCTACGATGCAGATCAGTGCCCTTTGTGAATTACATGAACCCATGATACTCCCATTGGATTGTTAAGGGCTGAAAGTTCTCCCGCTACTCCGAATAATTTCAATCACGCGCTCCCAAAACGCTCATTAATTTCGTTTTCTCTCGCGTCCTTAGCTCTCATTTCAGCTCCAGGGCTGTTCGAGTAGATCATCTGCCGTTGAGTTGCACTAGCGCACCTAACCAATAATTAAACCAATATATAGGTGAAGCGCTGGCATAACATAAGGTCATGGAGAACCACAAAAAGCGCAGCAACATAAAATTCTACAAATCCAACCATAAAACGCAAGTCGGAGATCTTGAAAGCTAAGAATCCAACTGCTCAGGTGAGCGAACGTTGGCAAAATTGCGGCTTATAATCTCACGACATTATCCATAAATGCACGAAAAATGGGATCAATCCAGACTTCTTGAACCTAAGTCTGGTGTCCGCACCCAAAAATTTGCCATAAAGGGCAGTTTAGGTGCAAGCCGCTCGCCTTACAAGTTTATAGCAGCACAAATCTATACTTTTGCTACTTTCTCTGCCTTAGGGCCTTTCTCGCCCTCTACTACCTCGAAAGTGACCTTGTCCCCCTCATCGATAGTGACACCGGGATTTAAACCCGAAACGTGCACGAAATAATCTTTTCCATCGTCGCCAGCTATGAATCCAAAGCTCTTAACTCTGTTGAAAAACTTTACTGTTCCATTTACCATTTCTAATTCCTCAATTTAGCGTAGGTATGGCCATTATCTATATAACTCTATTTGTAATCATTATCTCAACACTTAGCAATTCGTACTCGGGAGAGCAAAGGCGCAAGCAAAACTACCTTCGTCTAATCATCCAAATATGAACTCAGAACCGTTCAAGCCTTATCTTAAACCGCTAACCAGGAATGGCTTTCCGGATACTGTATACTGATGTCTGATATTGCACAACACGACTCGACTCCAAAGGGCCCGGAGATATCTGCCCTTAAGGAAGTTGTAAGAATCGCCCTCCCTTCGCAGTACCTGTAATTTGGGGCGCGCCGGGAGTCAAAGCACTATAGCTTCCAGTTACTGAATCTTTACTTATTGTCAGGGAAAAGCGGTACAGGCTTATTTTTCCTAGTGATACTAGATTTAGGTTTAGCTTGTTGCCTGCAACTGTGCCACTTGCGGCGGCCTGAAGTGTGGTATATGTACCCTGATTCATATTCCCAGTCCCATAGACGGCATTTCCATTTTGGAAAAGGGTCAGATCGGCCTTCCTGGACGTATTATCGTCAAGCTTCAAAGACCAACTTCCCGAAACCTTCGCAATTCCAGAGGACGAGATCTCGGCGGGCGCAGTAACGTCCACTACCGACCTAACTGCGAGGGTCTGGTTCTGAACTGGGCTTGATTGCTGGGGATTCAAAGCTCCGTAATAATGTGTGCCCATTGAAGAGGTCGGGATATCGGTATCCTTCACTGGCTGTCCATTTTGAGCTGCCCTTGAAGCTTGAGCTTGTTCAGACAGGCTGCCGCCGCCTGTACTGAAAGATCCGGAGACCTCATCATATCCTGCTATCGGTTGGCTGGGGGATTGGGAGAATGCTTGTATGGTAAGCAAAGAAAGCAGAATCAAGGACGTTAAAATTAATAATCTAATTCTCATGATCGATGAACCTTCATGCTCATGGATGCTGAATCAATAAACCTGTCTTTGACGAGCCCGAAATTAGCAGCATTTACTTCCGTGTATGAATGCTTCAGTAATAAGCTTAGTGGATCTGTGGATCGAATGGATTTCTGGGCAGCTCTCTGAGATTCACATCGCCATTGGAAAGTCTTGAAACAAATAAGAAGCAATGGAGAGGCAGAAGACACTTCCCCGCAAAGGTGATTTGCCTCGCGCCTTGAAACAGATCAAGTGTAGTTCCCATGGCAAAGTCAAACTTATCAAGCTTTTGGCCCCTCTGGCCAACAAGAAGGACTAAAAAATAGGATGAAGAAGAACTTCTGGAGCTCCAGAAGTTCTCAGCTTAGATTAAATCACTTAGGTGCTGTTGTATTGGTCTGGTTCCCTGCTGGCATAGCCGAAACAGGTGCGGGCGCTGGCATCATCTTGTTGACAAAGTCAACTGTCATGTCCTTGTCCTTGAGTGTGACACTGGCCATTCCGTCTGCCGGAGTCATAGCGGTCCAGGTGGCTGGAAGAACTTCTGCAACGACATAATCCCCAGGCATCAGACCTGGGAAGGAGTAGCTGCCGTCCTTGGAGGTCGTGGTGTTGGCGATCACCGTTTTCGCTGGCTGCTCTAGGTTGACCTTCACGTCTACTAAGCCGGTCTTATTTTCGTCAGCGACTTTCCCCATAATGGAGAACTTAACCACTGCGGGGGCTGGAGCGGTCGCATTCGTTTGGTTAGTTGGAGTGGTTGCGTTAGTTGGAGTGGTTGAGTTAGTTGGAGTGGTTGCGTTAGTTGGCTTTGCTAGGTTTGCTGGTTTGGTCAAATCTATGACATTCGAGGCAGCTGGTTTTTTGCAGGAACGGGATGTCCAATGGACTGCTCTGTAGCGTTCTCCGGCTCTGTGGGAAGTTTGAGCCCAGTTCCCACCCTTTCAGAGGTTCCAGAGTGCAGACGACTTGTATCCACCCAGAGTCTCTACCTTTTTCGGGTTGCTCCCAGAGTTGATCGAGTACGGGGTTGTGGCTCCCAATTTGAATGAGTAGGGCATTGGCGTTGAACTGATGGAGTAAGTCGGGTAATGCTCCAGCCATCTCTTCTTTGTAGACCATCTCATGGGCGGGCGTCCCACTTCCGATGGTGTAGTTGACCCTTGCCCGAATTTATAGTGTAGTTTGTTCTGCCTTTGGGGCGATATTGAGTATCCAATGAGCAGGCACTTAATCAATTGCTGCAAGCACTAAGGCAGTTATAACAGCTAAAACTTTTCTCATGATGAATCCTCCTTTTCCTCTAGCACGTAACACGTATGACTGCGGCTAACATCCTCCCTTCGAGAAGAACTTGTAATTTGTCTAGTTCTATTTTTCATATATATAGACTTTCGTAGCCTCCCCTGCGGACAAAATCGCCCGCAGCCTACCACCTCTTTCAGCATCGGAAACCTGGGCGAACCGGAGAATGGGGATATTAAAATGAAGACAGATGAAACTTACGGAGACCTTCGGCCCGGCTGCGAAGACCTTTATATCACCGTTTCTTTTCCGCCAGATGAGAGTTTCAGCGCAAAATATTCCGGATCTTCATTGGAAAAACCTTCCCGGCAAGTGGAGAAGGTCGCTCCGTTCTCTGTAGCCGCCTCCTTTGTCTTCTGTGCATAGACTCAACCCGAACAATGCTCAAAACTTAGCGGTAGCCGGCTCGTCCGGCATCCTTTCTCAAACATTGCGTACAAAGCAACAGACTCCTCGGGAAAGGCTTCTTTTAGCCGCTTCCAGCTATCAGGCCTGGCTTTATAAGTGGATGATGTTATGTGGGGGGCCCCCGCTCTGCGAACCGCAAGCACTAGATCCTCTATCTCGGAATCATTAATCCCCGGTATTATTGGGTCCAGCCTGGCCGTGCACCAGGAACCTCATTGCTTCGCAGCATTCGTATAGCTTGCAAACGCCATTCTGGCAGGGGAGCACCAGGCTCCAGCCGCTTGGACAATTCATCGCTTATAGTGGTAAGTGTGATGCTCACAACACAGGGCATGACCCCTTCAAGAGGTCAATATCCCTGGTGACGATATCTGATTTGGTCACCAATTGCAGTCGTAGCCTGCTATCCCTTAGAATCTTGATGCACCCTCTTGTCAGATGCAGATCCATCTCCATCGGCGGGTACGGATCTGAGCTATTGGCGATCGAAACCAGTACTCCAGGCTCGACACTTCGTACATCGCGCCTAAGACGTTCCAGAAGGCCGATCTTGGGTCGGCAATATGAGGAAAACCTTGGGTATGTAAGAAGAGGCATAACAGTACAGACAACCATGAGCACAACCAGTGTAAGGATTTAGGCTCAGCTTCCCCGGACATGTGCACATAGAGCCATTCCATGGGTTGCGAACTTCCTTAAGAGCATCTCAACCACGTTTCGCACGATCTTCCAAATCCAGTACACCCGATTTAAAGCAGCTCGGCATATATCCCCACTCTCAAGTTTCATCTAGCGTGCATAATATAGCTTCACCGACAAATCGGCGTTCGTCTTTCTCACGGGTCTCTCTTATCAAGAGCTCTGATGTAGAGGTCGGAATCGCTGAATCTTCCGGGCTTGTAAGGCGCGAGCAGGTCGCGAGCGATTAGTCCCTTCGAGCCTTCTCTGGCGCTATACTCCACCACATCACTAGTGCATAGCTTCCAAATTAGACGTGCAATGAAAAAGCACGCTTCAAAGGTTATTCATTGCTAAGTTAATTTGGAATCGCTATACCTAGTCCGCTCCAGGACCCCCTGTCTCCAGCAATCGAGATTCCTGTAAATGTCGCGCCCTTTAGCGGCTCACCCAGAATCTCAACCAGCCGCTTTCATCTTTCTGGGTACGAAAGCTGAGTTAAGTCCTCGCCATCCAAGTAAAGCAAATCCCATAATACGAGGGCCGGTGCAACAATTTATTACGCCTTGAGAAGGTCCTTCGATTGATGTACCTTACCATGTCCTGCTGTCCTTAACATTTAGACATACATGAAAGCCCAACAGCTCCGCCTCCGCTATTAGGTCGTGACTGATAACCTGAAGCTCCCAGAACAGACTGCTCATCGCAGATGTGACATCTCCTAGCCTCATGGTGTAAATGAAAAATTCTCCTTCGGCCTTATGCACCTGAACCCGAAGA
>CAVWIG010000037.1:0-26816 GCA_963754945.1 Methanotrichaceae archaeon | reverse complement strand
GGTTGTTAAGATATCCGATGATCCGGGCCCTGGCCTTCAGGTAATCAGAATTCTTTGGACTGAGTTTGATGGCCTGGTCGTAATCTTTGAGAGATTCGTCATAATTCTTTAATTGTTCGAGAGCTACACCCTTTGCCATCCAGGCACCAGGATCGGTAGGTTTGAGCGTTATTGCCTGATCATAAGCCTTCAGAGAATCGGTGGTGTTGCCCAGTTTTCCCAGAGCTGTTGCTTTTGCGTTCCAGTAGCTCGGTTCCTTGGGGTTCAGATCGATGGCTTTGCTGAACAGCATTAGAGCATCAGAGGTATTACCCAGGTTATAGAGAGCCCAACCCTTGTTCATCCAGACTCCGGGATCGGTTGGTTTGAGAGTTATGGCCTGATCATAAGCCTTCAAAGAATCGGTACTGTTGCCGAGTTTGCCTAAGGCTGTTGCCTTAGCATTCCAGTAACCCGGCTCCTTGGGGTTCAGATCGATGGCCTTGTTGAACAGCTTGAGGGCATCGGTGGTGTTGCCAAGGTTATAGAGAGCCCAACCCTTTGCCATCCAAACTCCGGGATCCGTAGGTTTGAGCGTTATGGCCTGATCATAAGCATTCAGAGAATCGGTGGTGTTTCCCAGTTTTCCTAGAGCTGTGGCTTTGGCATTCCAGTAGCCTGGCTCTTTGGAGTTCAGATCGATGGCTTTGTCAAACAGCTTGAGGGCATCGGTGGTGTTGCCAAGGTTATAGAGAGCCCAACCCTTGTTCATCCAGACTCCAGGATCCATTGGTTTGAGCGTTATTGCCTGATCATAAGCATTCAGAGAATCAGTGGTGTTACCGAGTTTTCCTAGAGCTGTGGCTTTTGCGTTCCAGTAGCTCGGTTCCTTGGAGTTCAGATCGATGGCTTTGTCAAACAGCTTGAGGGCATCGGTGGTGTTGCCAAGGTTATAGAGAGCCCAACCCTTGTTCATCCAGACTCCAGGATCCATTGGTTTGAGCGTTATTGCCTGATCATAAGCATTCAGAGAATCAGTGGTGTTACCGAGTTTTCCTAGAGCTGTGGCTTTTGCGTTCCAGTAGCTCGGTTCCTTGGAGTTCAGATCGATGGCTTTGTCAAACAGCTTGAGGGCATCGGTGGTGTTACCCAGGTTATAGAGAGCCCAACCCTTGTTCATCCAGACTCCGGGATCGGTTGGTTTGAGGGTTATTTCCTGATCATAAGCATTCAGAGAATCGGTGGTGTTTCCCAGTTTTCCTAGAGCTGTGGCCTTGGCGTTCCAGTAGCTCGGCTCTTTTGGATTCAGATTGATAGCCTTGTTGAACAGTTTTAGTGCATCAGAAGCATTACCCAGGTTATATAGAGCCCAGCCCTTTGCCAGGGTCTCTTGGCCCGATGAGACCGGCTGTCCTGATGTTTATCATCTTATGTATATCTGGAGCCTTGGCCCACGACCTCGACAATTACACCTACCCAAACAATATCGGAGGCTGGTTAAAGCTTGAAGGGGCTTACGACGTATTGATGCCCCAAATCAACCTGATCTTGCCTGAGGGGAACTGGACCTATCCTTACGATTACTACCCTGTTTATGCAAGGAATCAGAACATATCTGGAACCTTCTTTGGAACAAGTCATATGGCCGGCTCAACCGTTGTCGTCTCTGTCCGGAGGTTGAACACCTCCAGCTTTCAGGAGGCTTTGAGGGAGCTATATAAACTTGAGGCCCAGGATAAGGTTGAACCTACAGGAGTCACACCCATATCCCTCAATAGCACCGGAACTGGGCACTTTAGAATCCCCGGCATGGCATCAGGATTGTACGCCTTGCTCGTCGTGGACCCAAAAAAGCCGTCAGTCCTGTCCGCACTTCCTATGCTCATAACAGATGACGAGATATCCATCGAATCATCCGATAAGGCCTCGACTAACGAAATGCTGAAGGTGAAGATCAACGTCCTTCATGATCAAAGGAACATCTCCAAAAAGTTCGGAGCTGCTATCGTATCGTTGGAGACTTACAGAGCAGCCCGCATAAATACCGGCAGCAACGGGTCGAAGGAGGGAATGACCTCCACGGTAAGCATAGGAAACGAGTCTCTGAAGATCGTTGGAGAGCCCAGGATATCTCAAGGGATGGTGGATCAAATCTTGCCCATCCTTCCCCAGGATAGCGCTCTAGCCCTGGCCGAATCCAATGGGACCAAGGCAGAGATGTACCTCATGCACGAAGGAGACTGGAAACCTGGACGATACGTTTTGACCTGCGGCGTTTACTCAAACAACGGCCTGGGCGGAATAAGACAGAAGATAATCGAGATGGTGTGATTGAAGCTAATAGCTTTTATAGTTATCATGGCCCTGACATCGACTGCCTGCGCTTTTGATGTATCGTCATCCAATCCAAGCCCTGGGGAGAAGGTAACCCTGACGGGCACGGCGAATCCCGGCCAGAAGGTCGATTTTCAAACAAGCTTCCAGATGGATTTGCCGGTGAATTCGGGGAATTACGAATACGTAGCAAACGGCGTTGATATCCCCCAGAAGCCCAATAGGTTTGAAGTGGATGCCACTGGTGTTAAGGACCTCAACTTGGGAATCAAGATAGGAATCTGGATATCAAAGGGATTCACCGCGACAAACGGAAAGGCATCTATATCACATTCGGACATTCCTCCTGGAAGGTATGACCTCAAAGTGTTCGGCGAAGCCTTGAGCGGAGCAAACAGCGTTAACCTGAAGGTAGTTGCCGGGACGGCTGTTAATGCTGATTCAGCAGGGAAGTACAGCCTCGACATCGACACCTCGGGAATACCTTCTGGCGCCTATAAGATCCAAGGGGCTGGAGAGACCAGAACAATCCAGGTAGGTGGAGTTCAGGAAACGGTAAAGGCTGTTTCTGCATCGCCATCTATGCCAATCGCAAGCGCAGAGGCTGGATCAACCGCCAAAGTCTCTCCTTCCAGCAAACAGACCGCTGCAAATTCCGTTCCGCAAAAACCGACCGAGAACGCATCGGTAGGACAGAACATGAGCGGTTCCCAACAGCCTGTCAAGAAGGATGAAGGATTTGTGAACTGGCTGGAGGATTCTTTGAAGGGAATCTTCGGTTAAAATGAAGGAGAGATTTGACCGGTTTGGTAAACCTCCAGGAGATCTTCTGGCGGCAGCAACGCTGTCCGTTCTAACCCTGATCTTCACCCTGGTGCCGCCGTTTGCTTCTCTGCCGGTCAGGATACCTCTTGGCCTGGCAATGGTCCTCTTCCTGCCCGGATACACACTGATAGCTGCACTCTTCCCGAGAAAGGATGACCTTGACGGCATAGAGCAAGTGGCCCTGAGCTTCGGCCTTTCCATTGCTGTGGTGCCTCTGATAGGTCTTGGGCTGAACTACACTCCCTGGGGCATCAGGCTTGTGCCTGTGGTCATATCCCTATGCCTGTTCACTGTAATGATGTCCATCGCAGCTCATCTCCGCCGTTCTGCGATTGACCAGGAGGACAGGTTCTCGGTAGAGTTCAGGCAGGGTTTCAGAGCAGTCCGTAGTGAGCTAGTAAACGACCGGGCCAGCAGGATAGACAAGGCACTGACCGTAATTCTGGTTGTAACCATAATCCTGTCCGTTTCGGCCCTGGTGTACGTAGTGGTAACCCCAAAGCAAGGCGAGAAGTTCACAGAGTTCTACATCCTAGGCCCAAAGGGGAAAGCTTACGATTATCCTACATCGGTGGCTCTTGGCCAGAACAGCACTGTGATAGTAGGGATAGTAAACCACGAGTACGTCACCGTTAACTACACAATGCAGATGGCCATTCAAAACTCCACATTCTTGAGCCGTGGCGTACGGCTGGAAGACAACCAGACCTGGGAGAGGCCGGTTAACTATACATTGCATCGTGTTGGCGACAATCAGAAGCTGGAGTTTTTACTTTATAAGGAGGACAACTTTACGACACCCTATAGGGACCTCCACCTCTGGGTTAATGTATCCACGAGGAATGCGCTCAAAGGCAACGAGTCGATCGGGAACAGCCTGTCGTGAATCTTCTGGACTATACTTTGACTACAGTGTATCGGCCATGGAAAGCATGAGTCTTATGTAACCCTGAAGGGCCTGGATCTCTTTGGAATAAACGGGTTTCCAAGAGCTTTCTACTATCAACTCCCATGAGCTGCCTTTTTTTCCGTAGCTGAGAAGATCGTCCATGTAGAACTGCGCCCATTGGACCCCTTCACCAGGACTATCCGAAAACCCGAAGAACTTTCTCCATGCAGGGTCGTACTCAGCAAAATACCAGTGCATCTTTTTGGAGTTCCGGAGGTGAAGGTAGATCTTCTCTTCACCGATCCAGTTGCGATCGGATATTCCGGGCAACTTGCACAACTCCTCAGAGCTTAATTCACAGAGCTTCCTGTCCATTGAAACGACTCTCCGAGATCATCCATACCACTCTAATGCGCAATCTGCCTTATCCATCCTTTGCCCCTTCTGGACTGAGGAAATCTTACAGAATCCACCGTTGTGTGATGTTCCCAGGAATGGCAAAGGTCGGGCCGCAGCCAACGAAGTGATGCATTTAAATATGCCAAAAAATATGTAAAAAGTTTGGTCTCCCGCCTTAGCTGGCGGGAGGCTCAAGCCTTACTCTTCTTCCGAGTTCTCTTCTTCGTTTTTCCTGCTGCCCTTCTTCCTTCTGGTCTTTGCAGCCTTTCTCCCGTTGTTCTCTTCCCCGGCCGTCTCCTTTTCATTTCCTTCCTTGGCAGCTACCTTCCTGACGGTTATGGGGCCGGAATCCTCTCCGATGGTTTTTGTCTCGGGCTTCTCGTCCTCACCAAGGATGTAGTCGGCAATGCTTGCGTACGCCGGCCTGGCTATTCCTACGCCAACGATAACGCCTATTATAACCGTCACTGCGAAGCCGGTCAGTGCGCCGAAGCCCATAAACGGCAGAGGCAGCATGGCAGCTACGGTCGTTGCTGCCGATCCTATGATTATGCCTAGGATCTCCATGATCCTCTTCTCGTGCAAACGACCGCCACTGACAGCGTATTTCCCTTCGACCTTGCTGGGCAGGGCCGTCGCTCCGCGCATCAACCTGTCAGTGATTATGACCAACTGGTCGACCCCTGTGCCTATCACGGTGATCAGGCCTGCGATGGCCGCCAGGTCAAGCTGCTGTCCCAAAGCGGACAGCACTGCCAGGATCATGATTACCTCGCTTGTGGAAGTGGCTGTTAGAGGCAGGACTATCCGTCTTACCCTGTATCTCCAGTAGATCATCCCGCCGACTGCCAGGAGTGCCAGCAGTCCTGCAATTAATATCTGCTTCTTAAACTGGTCCCCGAGAGCGGCAGTGACCTGTCCGGATCCAATTACCCTGACGTTAACAGGCAGGGCTCCTTCCTTGAGGTCGATGTAAAGCACTTTGGCCTTCTGGGACCCGGCATCCCCTGTCCCAACCTCGGCCACCATGGACCGCGATGGAGTCTTCTGCAGGCTTGCAGCCAGCTCGGGTGCCAGCGGAGCGGAGAAGATCTGGTCCTTATCCAGGTACATGGAGAGCTCGTGAGCCGTGGGGTTTTTGGTGGCTCCGGAATCTATAGCCGCCTTTTGCAGGATCTTTGCCCCGTCGTCCGACAGGGTGAAGGGCACTCCCCACATGCCCTGATTGTTCGAGGGAATATCCACGGATTCGACCGAATCGCCGTACAGCACGTGCTCAGTCTGGTTATTTTGGGTCTGGATCCTTATCTCGAACTTACCGGGCGTTCCTACCAGTTCCTGGGCCTGCGCAACGTTCAGTCCAGCCATGTCTATCAGGATGTATTGGCTGCCGACAACCCTGACCTTGATGTCTTTAAGGCCTAGGCGGTTGAGTTTCTGGTCCAGAACGCTCTTGGTATCCTGCACGGTCTGAGGAGTCAAGCCTTCCACGAAGGCCTGCGGGCTGGTATCCACAGCCCCTCCGACGGGTGCCAGGATCGCGTTCAACGATTCCCTGGTTACATTCGTCCTGACTTCATACTGGACGGGTGCCACCCCCACTACCTTCACATCCGCGTCAAGGGCGTTCTTGAGATAGTTCGCGACAACCGACTCAGGAGAGGTCGTTATAGTGATCTTGGTAGTATTATTCCTGGCTGTCACTTTTGAGCCGGAATAACCCAATTTGTTTATCAGATCGGGTGAAATAGCGCCGTTGACGGTTACGACGTATCCGTCGCTCAGCGTTTGAACAGAACTGGTATTGAACTGGTGCTCCAGAATCTTCGATGAATCGACGTTCAGCTCGACTATTGCACCTTCAAGCTGTAGCTGGAGCGATGATCCGCCCTGTATGTCAATGCCGTAATTCACGCCGTGTACAGCTATGAATATGATCGACAACGATATTGCAGCCAAGTACAGGAGTATTCTCGGGTTCTGGGAGAGCTTCATTCCTTACGCCTCCCAACTACCGCCTTCTTGGGACGGCTCATATACCATCTTATGGCCTGAGCATTGGTAATCCAGGTGTTGAAGATGTCAGCGAACAATCCGAAGAGCAATACCGTTGAGATATCAGCGATTATGTCCATTCTGGTGAAAGACGGGACCACAAAATAGAGCAGGTTCGATGCAACGAACAGGGCGAAAACGGCGGCAATAGTAGTGCCCGTCATCATCAGTCCAGTGGTCATGGCGCTGACTATTGTCTCGTCTACCGTGAGAGTCTGTCTCGGCGTCAAAGCCGTCTTGGTAAGTAAAATGTTAGTGTCCACGGAATAACCTATGAGCATCAAAAGAGCTGCCACTGTTCCAAGGGACAGTTTGACCCCCGTTATGTTCATAGACGCAGCAGCTATCGATATGTCAAGGATGGCACAGAGGACCACAATACCGGATACCAGAGGCGTCCTGAATATGACGAAGACCACTATGGCCATCAGGATGAAGGATATCGGTATGTACCGAAGCGCCTGGGACAGAAGGCCTTGGCTGTATACTGGCCCCATGTAACTTATATCCGCATCCTTAAACTGAGTGTTGACCAGCTTGGCGAGATTGGTGTAATCGGATTCGCTCATGGACCCGAATTGAACCATGTAGCGACTACCAACTC
Organism: Methanotrichaceae archaeon; assembly: GCA_963754945.1. Classification (GTDB taxonomy): domain Archaea; phylum Halobacteriota; class Methanosarcinia; order Methanotrichales; family Methanotrichaceae; genus Fen-7. The sequence goes on along the minus strand of CAVWIG010000037.1, from coordinate 19,731 downwards.
TACTGACACCTGTAACAGGATACGCCGCCAGCTGTTTGGTTATAGCATCTTGTGACTCAACCGTGGGCACCGTTACAACGGCGCCTCCTGTAAACTCAACGCCTAGATTAATAGGCGAACCTGTGCTGAGATAATTTGCCCCCAGGATGATAAATGCTATAACTGCAATCGTTATAGGAAGCATCAATATCTTCCTGGGTGGGTACTTTGAAACTACGTCCTGAAGATCCATACTAAGTCTCCTCGCACTCACCGCGTCGTTGTCCCGTGAATTAGCAACCTAATCACTATTTTTTTTAATTGCATATCGCGCCTTTTCAGAATACTTCAATCTATTTACGACTATCGTTTCGGCCTTTAGACCTTCTCCCACTTTTTGAGCTTGGCTACCTGGGACAAGGTGCTTCCGCGCCTAATCTCCTCATACATCCTGGACTCGTTCTTCTCCACTTCTTTGGCCCGTCTGGCTATCTCGTAAGCCCGCTCCCTTGGAATGACAACCACGCCGCTGTCATCACCTACTATGTAATCGCCTGGCTTGACCAACTGGCCTCCGCAAGTGATTTCGGCATTGATCTCACCCATGCCCTTTGGATCGCCGGCGTTCGGCACTATAGCCGAGGCAAAAACTGGATAGTTCATTGCCCTGATCTCGTCCACATCCCTGACGGCACCGTCTATCACAACGCCTTCGATCCCTTTTATCTTGCAGCTAAGGGTGGCGAGGCCTCCCCATGGCGCGACATAATTGCTTCCGTTGTAGATCACTATCACTTTTCCCGGTCCGCCCAGGTCTATGGCCTCCACGCTCTTGGCCCAGTCTCCTGCAAAGGTCTGGACTGTGATGGCAGTGCCCGCAATCTTAGTCCCAGTGTTTATGGGATGAATGTCCCGCATGGCTCCCTTTCTGTGCATCGCATCAGAGATGTTGGGAGTGGACACTTCTTTGAGCAGAGAGATCAACTCCTCTTCCATGCACTTACGTGGCCTCGCCCTGGCGCTGGCATGATCAATGGCTTCTCTGATCTTTCTTGCAGATCCTGTCACGTCTGCTGATCTGACTATATTTCCCCCGACTATTACTATGGCAGCTCCGGCAGAGATCGCATCTGCTCCGGATTCAGCATCTATCCCCCCAGCAGCGGCTACGGGCAAATTAACCTCTTTGAGAATCAGGTCCAGAAGATCGATGTTATCGCGACCGGTCATCTGCTGGTCTATCCCTGCGTGAACGCAAATATAGTCCACTCCTAACGTCTCCAGCTCCTTCGACCGTTTCACCGGGTCGGGCACCGTGAGAAGATCCATCATTATTTGAACGCCGTACTTCCGCGCAGCCCTGAGGGCATCCTCCACTGTGGAGTCGTCGGAAGCGGCGAGCAAGGCTACAACGTCGGCTCCAGCCTTTGCCGCCATCTCCACTTCCATTGCGCCCGTGTCCACCGTTTTCATGTCTGCGACTATCTTTACTCCAGGGAGAGCCTTCTTCATCTCGCGCACTGCATCCATCCCTTCGCTCTTTATGAGAGGAGTTCCGGCCTCGATCCAGTCTGCGCCTCCGGCTATTGCCTCCCTCGCTATCTGTATAGATCTATCCAGCTCTAGAAGATCTAGGGCCACTTGTAGAATGGGTTTAATAGCTCATCACCACCAAAGCAGCACAGATTTAGGTAAACTGAGCATGGTATATAAAATGAAGCTGGCGGAGATTTCTGAAATAGAGCTTGATGACGCGCCCTTCGGGCCGAGCACGTTTGCGTTCACCAAGCTTCACGGGAACGGAAATGACTTCATACTGATAGACGAGATGCGCCAGGAATTCGTCCCTGAGGCCGCCAAAGGTCGGTTCGCTGTACGCTGCTGCAGCCGCAACTTCGGCATTGGTGGAGATGGAGTGCTCTTCATGTCCAGTAGCGGCAGAGCTGATCTGGGGATGAGGCTCTTTCAGCCCGACGGATCTGAGGCGGAGATGTGCGGCAACGGCATAAGGTGCCTGGCCAAGTACGCTTGGGAGACGGGATACGTTGGCGAGTTCTTTGAGGTGGACACTCTGGCTGGAATAATACCCATCCAGGTCAGAGAAATGGATAATAGCTTCTGGGCCAGAGTGGACATGGGGATTCCCAACTTCGAGCGGCCGTGCATTCCGGCCATAGGGCAAGGTGAGTTCCTTATGGAGCCCCTGGAAGGCTTAGATGTCTCAGCCGTCAACACTGGTGTTCCCCACTCGGTCATCTTCGTCGAGGACCTCGACTTGCCCATTGAGGAGGTTGCCGTGCAGATAAGATACAGTTCGATTTTTCCAGAGGGAACCAACGTGAACTTCGTAAAGGCCGGAGATCCATTCGAGATCAGGACCTTCGAGCGCGGCGTTGAGGCGGAGACCTTCTCGTGCGGTACTGGTGCGGTGGCGAGCGTGGCGGTAGCCAGAAAGCTGGACCTCGTAGAAGACGAGGTGCTGGTGGAAACGAAAGGCGGTCCTCTGATAGTGTCCTTTGAAGGCAACAGAGCATTTCTAGAAGGACCCGCAGTGACAGTCTACCAAGGAGAGCTGAGCGACGAGTATAGGTGGAACCTGTCACAAGAGTTGTGATACAGGAGTCTGATCTCATGATAAAGGAGGCCGTAATCGTCGGTTTGTGCTTGATGGTCGTCTATCCAGCATTGGCAGCGCATTACACTATGGAGATAGGAAGCAAGAGCAATCCTCATGCCCATCTCTTCTCATACGACCAGAAATTCGAGGAGAGCACAGACCTCAAAAACTACATGATGAAGGTTAGCGCCACCAAGGAGTTTACAGACGCCACCCGTCTCTCGACCAGAATGAACCTGAAGGCCAATGAAAATCTTACAGATGTCGATATCAATGCCGATTTCATAGGGATAGGCAGAATAGGCTACTTAGTCCTTGATCCCGAGACGGGTAATCCGAAGGATGTGATAGCCGACATCAACCACATGTACGTTGGCAACTTCAGCCTGAACGAGCACTTTCTGGTGATAAAAGATCACCTGAGCGAAGCGGGCTTCCTGCCTTGCGCCTGACCACATAGCTGGCGTCCCACCATGGCATCCACCATCTCCAGGAATTCTTCGCGAGCCTTGAGCGGGATGGTCGCACCAGCAGCCACGTTGTGACCTCCTCCAACGCCGCCCAGGGCGCGCGCCGCTTCTGACATGGCTCCCGACAGGTCAAGCCCCGACCTCACCAAGTCCTGAGTTCCCCTAGCAGAGACCTTTATGTCTCCTTCAGGAGTCCGAGCAAAGGCCAGAATGGGCATGGATCTGTCGGCCATCTGGAAGCACATGCCTGCCACGATTCCCACGATTGTGTCCAGTATGGAGGCTCCTGCATCAAAATACTGGATGTTCTTCAAGGGCGTGATTCCCTTCTCGCGGACGATCTTTAGGCCATTGACCAGGTTCTGCCTGTGCTGGTTGAGAAGGGTGTGCGCCTCAGCGAAAGCCTTCTCTCGATCTCCCATGCACACCTTAAGGCCAACGTCCGAATGTCCGTAGCGAGCAGTGGCGTTAAGCAGTGTAGAATACTCACTGGCGTCTCGAAGTTCGGTACCTTCCGCCTCACGCAGTAGAGTGTAAACCTCTCCCACCAGTCGTTCCAATTTTGTTTGGGAGATCCCGCTACGCAGGCCCCGTCTCACCAGGGCGGAGACCATTCGTGCCTTCTCATCCTGATTCAGGTCTATCCAGCGTCTCCACTTCTCACCTCCCAGGCGGATCCCAACCTCCTTTAGAAAGGCGATGCAAGAATCCTCATCACCGGACAGTCCCGGTACATACGGATCCTGGGAGTACTCCAGCATCTTATAGACCGGCCGGGTCTGCTTGCCAAATAGCTTCAGGTCCCTGCCGAAGTGGAGGACACCAGCCTTAGAGCCAATCTCAAGAATCACGCGGTTGATCCCCACCAACTGACCCCTGCTCATGTCTTGGAGATCCCCAACTGCGCCAACGACTGCTAGGCCAGAGAGGTCATCGTTCCCCGATGATAAAGCATGGGCGAGAAGAAAAGATGCCCCGCTGCCACTAAGCTCTGTGGCTCCATCTGCTCCAACGAGATGAGGGTTGATGTGGGCCACAGGTCCTGTTTCGCCCTCTGGTCCTGGCCTGTGATGATCGGCGATGATGGCACGAATGCCTAATTCACAGATCTCCTTCACCATGCCACTGCCTAGGTCAGTGAACACGACCAGACCTACGCCCATGTTAGCGATCTGCTCTAGCGCAGGCCCATCGAGCTGTCTGAAAAATTGTGGCTTGTATTCTATCCCGCATCTCTCAAGGGCAGTGCAGATTATGCCTGATGAGGTCAGGCCATCTGCATCAACATGAGATGCCACCACAATCTCCTCGTTCGCTGAGATCTCGCCTTTTGCCCTGCTGCAAATCCCGACCAGCTCAGAATACTTTTTCTGGATCTCTTCAGGCTTCATAATCATAATTTTGCGGTGAAAATTATAAGGGTTTGGCTCAGGAGGAGAATATATTAACCTCTTAAGACAGGTGCCTTCCTGGTGAACTATCTGCGGCCCTCGTTATTGCTTTTCCCTAATTCGAACCGGACGTTTGGAGGATTCTGGCATACGAACTATTGTAGTTCTTCGAACTGTTAAACGATCCGATCTCTATGTTTTCTGCCCAGCTTTTCCCTATCAGCCTGAAGACGCCGGGTTTTCCCGGCCAAAGAGGAAAACTAGGGGTTACTGACATAGTTGTTGCCTTCTCGGTAGTCTTGGTCAGGACAAACCTGTCCTCAATCCTTAAGTCAGAAGAGTTATTGGTGGAAAAGGAGTAGCTGCTAACTACATTGCCCGTGCCGCGAATAGCCCCGGAGGCCACTGATGTCTCCTGGTCCCCCACCTTGTAATCGGTTATGACAGTTCCATTGCCTGCAACATTATGGCTGTAGTCGATGTCGACCTTCGCGCAGGCCGGGGACACGAACAGGCTGACAAGAATTAGGGCTTTGCAGATGTCCATAAGTCGGTTCAGGCAACCCATGTCTAGACGGACTGTTACATTCTATAATAACCTTGTGTAGTCCAATGGTGTTTTACCGATAGTGGTTTGCAGTGGAGATGCCTTGAGGTAAATCCAGGAAAGCCTTTAATCTCGTGGCGATAAGGAGGAAATCCTTAAGATTACTTTCAGACCGGATGTTTGGGATGATGTGATGAGACATGTCAGCCAGGTGGATATCGCTCCTACCATTGCGCAAGTTTTGGGCATAGCCATTCACAATGTGGATGGAAGACCGATTAGAGAGGTAAATGGCTGGAAATGCCGAAACGCCGTTCTAATAATCGTTGACAGCCTAGGTTACGATCTCTACCGGTGGCTGGAGCCTGGTCTGAAGCACATACCGGATTTAGCCAAATGCGGCCTTCTGATGAAAGCAGAAGCCGTATCCACTCACACATCTCCATCCATCGCTTCCATCCTCAGCGGTCTATTGCCTGAGCATCACAGGATCTTTGATAAAGAGAGCGTCGAGAAATCGAGAATGCCAAGCCTACCTGAAGCTGCCAGCTTACAGGGGCTCAGATCTGCTGTGATAATGGAAAAGAGTGGAGCAGATGTCTATAGAGACAAAATAGAGATCGCTTCAGGGATTCCAGATTGCTTGAGCCCGGAAGATTTCGACCAGGAGTCCTGTAGCAAGTCCCTTGAGGCTCTCGCCAGCAAGCCTAGGTTACTAATATCTTATTTCATAGGAATAGATAAGACGGTTCACTTGGGCCTTGGACCAAAGGAGATAAGAAATGCCGCGATTTCGATAGATCGCTGCGCTGGTAAGATAGCATCTGCCGCCTCGAATGAGACTCTTCTGGTCCTCTGCGGCGACCACCCTGTGCACGCTGGCAGGCTGAAGAGGACACAAGGGCCTTACTATGTTGCTCTGATCCTAGCCAGGATAAATCGCAGGCCTATGCAGAATCTAGATTAGATCTGATTTGAGCTTGCCCTGGCTGCTTTCGATAGATTTAAATGCCGCCTGGAACATATGAGACACCAATGGATGAAGATTTATCCGAGGTTTTTCAGCTTATTTTGGAAGATGAGCGCAGGCGCAAGTATCTAAAAGAGATCGGCGACTGGCTTATTGAAGAGTACTTCGAACCAAATCAGGCTTCTTAAATAACTCACTTTTTTAGTATGGTGGAGAGACGACCGCTCTTTGGCGGTCACAACAATAAATCTCGGGAATAATATCCTTTTGAACTCCGCGCACAACCGCTAATTCCGATGAGTTGGTCAACCTAAGAAATGGGATTCACAATCTACAATATCTGCGAAACGTAAGGATTGTGAAAAGCTTTCACAATGTCGCGAACATAATTAAAGCATCTGCGGATATCTTATTATTATGATAGTATCAATTAGTATCTCCTCTCAACAGCGATATACACTACAAGTTTCCCGTCGAAAGCATTATGTGTGAATACTATTTAGACTACTATACTGGTTCTATTTCAAAAATAAAACTATATTCTTTGTTGTTATCGATTAACTACAACTTTCGACTGTTGGAAAAGTTTATATACTTCTATTACAAGGTTATAGTTGTCAAAAAAGGGTTGACACCCTGTCTGAATACATCAGACAGGAGTTGTCTGAGGAGCTATTCGTCTTGAGGGGATGGATGGGTCTTCGCAGGTCCGCAAACGGCGTACTGTGGAAAAGTCGTGATCGCGGTTCGAAGGCATTCAACAGATATAACGATGCACAAGATCTGTAACGATCCTGACTTTGTCCATATTGTACAAGCTCGAGTCACCTGAAGGGATGGCACGAACTGAGTAGCAATGAAGGGGAAGCCAGGATCTTTGTGATCCCTGGCAAGTTACGAGCTGTATGTCAGTACGCCTCGATAAGGGATGGCACCAGGGAGCAAGAAGGGAGAAGCAGTTCGGATCGGACAAGATTGGTTCGAACTCTCAATCAAAGCCGAAAAAGGGACGGCCGAGTTTGAGATTGGAAGCTAGTCCGGATCCATTAAAAGCCTAACTGTCGGAAAGGGACGACAAGAGGGCTAGAAGTTGGAGATGCATAAACGTAATCCAGGCCGCTGGAAAGGGACAGCGGGATAAGATGGAACCGTATCGGTTTTCGATCGTTGAAAATCGAGATGGTGGCGTTTGTGCACGAAGTGAAGGGATGACACGAGTGAAGGAAATTGGGTCGTGTCAGGCACGAATAAGGGGGTCTTTTCGGTCCTGATTCGATCCTTCCAGATCTGTAGGGTAGATGGAAGGGAAGATACATGAGGGGAAGCATCAAGTTGTTCACACTGTCAATTGATCTGCGCCAAGGACACAGATTTGACGTAGCCGGATACGAGAAGATAGATCGTTCAATCACCGAAGGGATTTCAGTGACCCTCGATCAGGCTCCTGGACTCAACGCTTAGATCGAGGGAAGGATCAAGAGTTGGTGTTACATGAGGATCCGGATTGAGATCGAAGACAAAGGCATGAAATCAGTCTATGAGTTCGAATCCCAAGAGCTCGGGGGAGAGGATCTCAGAGACAAGATTGTAAGTTATTTGGGTGCCTCAGGTGTATTCTCTGAGAAAGAAAGCCAGCCTCAATCCGCTCATACCTACGAAGCCGGTGGAACCTTGATGGACAGATTGGAGAATTTCATCAGGTTCGAATTTCCTGAAAACTGGTTCACAACTCAGCAGCTCAGAGATAAATACGAGACTGTTTCTGACGATATCAAGCTCTCCACTGTCTCCACTTACCTCTCCAGAATGAACCGCGACGGTCTTCTGGAACGCAAAGGCAACAGAAACAACAGGCAGTACAGATTGTTGGCTGAGGTTACTGGCTTGGTAAATCAAGACATAAATCAAAACGTTTTGCAAGCCAAAAAACGAAGTGCTGAGGGAAGATGGTAGCAAGCTTGCTGGAGTACGTAGAAATGGTTTTCCCACCACCCTCTATGGTGCATCTCCAACGGTGCTACCTCAGCTTTCTGTGACGATAAGATAATCATTCGCTATTATCGATTCCAGCTCAATAGATCTTCCAGTCAACCCGAAAGATTCTCTTTATGTAGATCCAGGAGCAGATCCCTGCTGTACTTGGCCTCAGAGATGTTTGGATTGATCTCCAGAACTCGGTTGAAGCAATCGACTGCTTCCTGACTACGGTTCAATTTCGCCAGGGCCAGTCCCTGGTTGTACCAAGCTGCTGTGTAGCCCGGGTCTAATCTTGTGGCGTTCTGATAGCTTTTTATTGCTTCATCGATCTGGCCTGTTCTGTTCAAAGCTAGCCCTCGGCCATACCAACCAGTAGGGTCTTCGGGTTTCAAGCTGAGCGCTTTTTTGTACGAATCCGCTGACTCCTGGTATCTTCCAAGCTCATAGAAGGTCAATCCCAGGTTAGACCAAACAGCTTCGCTTGAGGGGTCCAAACCTGATGCTTTTTGGAAGCATCCTAGAGCATCAGTTAATGTTCCCGTTGCCGCCATAAGGCTTCCTTTATTGGACCAGGCGGCCGCGCTATCAGGATACAAAGAAACAATCCGGTCAAAACATTTCAATGCATCAGCGGAGCGGTTAAGTGCAGCCAGTACAATCCCTTCTCCTGTTAATGCTCTTACGCAGGTGTCGTCTCGTTCAATGGCCATTCTGTAGAATTGCAGGCCCGCAGTGAAATTGCCGCGATCGCAGAGGATGTCTCCAATGCCAGCGAGAGATCCGGGCTTCAGGGGGTTTAGAATCAAGGCTTTTTGGTATGAGGCGAGAGCTCCGTCCAGATCCTTTTTGTGGTAAAGGGCATCGCCTCTTCCCTCAAGCGCCCTGGTGTCCCCCGGATCGATGGAAAGCGCCTTAGTATAGAATCCCAGGGCCAAGTCGAACTTCTCTTCCAAGAGCAAAGCATTTCCTTCTCCTAAGAGGGCCTCGATGTCTCTCGGGTCAAGGTCCAAGGCCATTTGATAGGATTCCAGGGCTTTTTCTAGCATCCCCTGCAGGCGGAGGATGTCTCCTTGTCTCACCAGCGCCTTTATGTTCTTCGGTTCCATTTGGTGGACGTTCTGGTAGGATTTCAGGGCGCCTTCGAAGTCCTTCTGCTGGTATTCCACCTCTGCCAGGCCTTCCAGAGCCCTGGTATTCTTTGGATCGAGGCCTAGGGCAGACTCGTAGCTGACGCGGGATAAGTTCAATCTTCTCTGTTGGCGGAGCACATCTCCCTTCCCCGCGAGAGCAAACGAATTGCCCGGATCGAGCTTGAGGACGTCCTCGTAGGATTCGAGGGCCGGATCAAGACTGCCTTTCTGCCATAGCAGATCCCCTTTTCCCAGTTGGGCCTGGATGTTTTCAGGGCTTACATTCAAGGCCCTTTGATAGGACTCAAGGGCCGGATCAAGTTTCTTCTGAGCAGATAATACGGTTCCGCTGCCCACATAAGCGGTGACATTTCTGGAATCGATGGCAAGGGCGTTCTGATATGATTCCAGAGCCATATCGTACTCTTTCAAAGCCAGAAGTGCATCTCCCTTCCCCAATATAGCGCTGAGGTTCTTTGGATCGATGACCAAAATCTGGTCGTAACACTTTACTGCATCACCGTACTTTCCTAGAATCATCAGAACGCCGCCTTTTCCGAGGAACGCGGGGACGTTGCCAGGTGATAGCTTTTCAGCTCTATCGTAGCTATCCAGTGCATCGGTATACTCCTTCAGACCGGTGTGAACATAGGCCGCATTGTACCAGAGCAGAGCGTTATCCGGGTCTAGGCGCAGCGCAGCATCCAGACTGAACCGGGCCATTCTTAGATTGCCCTGCTTCGATGTGGCCAGGCCCTTGCCTTCCCAGGCCCTTGGGTTTTCCGAATCGATGCCTATAGCCCGGTCATAGCAGTTGGTTGCTTCCTCGTATCTTCCTAGTTTGTAGAGTGCATCTCCTTTGCCTATCCAAGCCTCTGCCTGATGGTCGTCCAGCTCTAGAGTTTGGTTGAAGGAGGCCAGAGCTTCATCGAATGATCCATTTCGACTGAGCTCCAGGCTTCTATTAATCCAGTAGCTATAATCGTTTCTAGGTTTTCGAGGTGTGTTGTTGACCTCAGGTGCCTTAACCCTGGGTCCGATGAGATTGGTTGAAATGCTTTCTGTTGAAGGAAGTACGATATTGGTCTTTGACTTCTCGTGCTCAGAGCTCTCTTTTATGAGAGAAGAGACGTTTTCTAATCCTGCTAACGCGAACGGATTTTGTGGGATCAACAGCAGTGATTGGTTGTAAAGCGCTCCAGCCTCTTTGAAGCTGCCCTGTTCTAGCAGTTGGTCTCCTATTCCAGCCAGCGCTCTAGCCTTGCCCATGAGCGAATCAGAGTTGTTCCTGTCGAGTTCGGAAGCCTTATCGTAGAGTTGAATAGCTTCATCAAACCTGTGCAGTCCCGAGAGCACTTCTGCCTGGCCGACCAATGCCTCTGCTTTTCCCAATACTGCATACCGGTTTCGTTGATCCGTCTTAGTGACGTTGTCGTAGCATGAGATTGATTCTTCGAACCTATCCAGACCCCTTAGGGCATCGCCTTTGCCAAGAATCACACTGGTGTTCCCTGGTGTCATCTTATCCAACTTGTTGTAAGCATCCAAGGCATCCTGGTAATCCTCTAGCTTATTCAGGACCTGAGCCATGTTGTACAAGAACGCTCTGTTGTTCGGGTCAAGGCGCAGAGCAGACTCGAAGCTGAGCCTGGCCATCTTGTATCGTCCCAGCTTCGAGGCGGCCAGACCCTTGCCCTCCCAGGCCACAGGGTTCTCTGAATCGATGCCCACCGCGTGATCGTAACAGTTCGCTGCGGCTTCGTATCCACCAAGTTTGTACAGCACATCTCCCTTGCCTGTCCAAGCCGCAGCTTGTCGGCTATCGAGCCCAATGGAGTTATTAAAAGACGACAATGCTTCTTGATAAGAGCCATTAGAGCTAAGGGCCTGGCCTTTTTCAAGCCAGTACCTGGCGGAATTCTCCTGGGCTTGGCTTGTAGTGAGAAGAGCCACGACCAGAGTGCAGACAAAGACCAACTTGACGAAGTCCATTCATTCCTTCCAGCATTAATTCGACAAGCACCGCGTGAGGTCCGGGAGAGGATTTTCCCGTTATTGTCCTTTTGCAGTGTTTCAGACGAACATGAATGATTAGAATCTATATTTAGCTTTAGCTCGGGTTGTGAAGAAGTGTTGCGTTAAGTCTAGGCCAGGATGAATTTGGGATAGAAGAACCATAAGACGGATCGTCTTTCCGAACAAGGGATTCGGGATTGATCGAATATACATATAGCAGCCTTATTCTAACGATATCGAAAATTAGGAAAATTAGGGAAATACATCATGAGTTCGAGGTAAGCAGGACGGCAATTTGTATAATTTTTTTATGATATTAGTAGCACGTAGTCGTTGTTTTGCATATAAAACCCACATGAGCCTAAAGATCAGGACAGATGCTCATGCACGAAAAATGAAAGTGATATCTGTTGGCACCAATTTCATGGGAAATCGATTCATCGGCAAGATAGCCGTGATCATGGGATACTATCTGCATCAATGGAAACAACTTATCCGATAGCTTTGAGATAACTATTTAACATTGGAAGATATTTTCTAATGTATGGGGATTTCGATGTTAAGACGGGCTTTATTGCTGCTGGGGGTTATCTTATTAATTTCCAGCATATCGAGTGGATCAATAGACCTAAGATCCGCTCAAGAACTGAAGTCGATCCAGACAATAATTTCGGCAAATGGACATTCCTGGACTGCGAGTCATACTTCAGTCTCAGATCTGTCTTTAGCTGAAAAACAACACCGACTAGGCCTGATATGGCAACCGTCCGCCAGCTTTAGGCTTCCTGTCGTCAACATGACTGCGACTGTGGCCTCGACATGGGATTGGCGAAACACTAGAGGAAATACAAAGGGAACCAACTGGGTAACTCCTATCAAAGACCAGGGCGGGTGTGGATCATGTGTAGCTTTTGCCACTGTCGCCACGATTGAGTCTGCTGTCGAGATATCCAGGGGCAACCCTAAACCGATTCCTGATCTGTCTGAGGCAGATCTGTTTTTCGGTGGCGGGGCGAGCTGTTATGGTTGGCAATTTGAGAAGGCCTTGAGTAGAGCCCAAACCGCCGGCATAGCCGACGAAGCCTGCTGGCCTTACGATGGTACAGGGCCATGCCCGGATCGAGCCAGCAGGGCTACAAAGATAGCCTCATGGAAGACGATAACCAATCCCAAGGATTGGATCGCTACCAATGGCCCGATAATGACCGGCATGGAAGTGAACTCTGATTTCTTCTGGTACGAAAGTGGAGTTTACACATACGACTACGGTGATTTTGCGGGGAATCACGCCATCTGCGTGATCGGGTATGACGACACACAAAATTGCTGGATCTGCAAGAACTCTTGGGGAACTGGTTGGGGTGAAGGTGGATTCTTCAAGATAGCATACGGCCAGTGCGGCATGGGAACCGAGTTTCCGTTCTACGCGGTTCAGATGTCATCGAATCCACCAAATCCACCGAATCCGCCTGCTCCGTCGGGTTATGGTGTTATAGTCTTGAAAAAGTCCGGGCCAGTCAACTTGAAAGTGCTGACTCTAAAGAACGCGTATATTCGCGAGCTGGACATTACAACGCCTGCCGGTAGACCGATATGCAGTGTGACAAATTCGGTTGTCGGCAGGAATTTCAACCTTGGCACCTTCAATGCAGGCGATTCGTTGGTCTTCAAGATAATCACCGATAGCGGGACATTCTACTCCGCCAGGAACATGAATGCTGGAAATGCCAATCACATGTACTTGCTCCCGCTCGGTGCGAACAAGTGGCAAATGAGGTGGGCAGTCAGCGGGAATCAATTCCTCGATATGGTCTGTTCTGTTACCAGCGGATAATCAATTTCGATTTTTTAACTTTTTTTACTTCTTAATCTTGTAAAGCTGGCATAGATAGTCGGTATGTTACGTGGGACATTTCTGCAGAGGCTCACTTCTGCTGGGCACTAAGGTCCTCTCGTTTTTGATAAGCTTGTAGACAAGATATGTTACTCGGTCAGGATTATCGGCTAAATTAAAACCCATCCCGAATCCCGAGAAAGTCTAGATGCCGTATTTGATGCAAACAAAGGCACAAATAATTCCATTAGAAACGTAGCATTTTTGGCATTCTTCTTTCAGCTATACACTTCGTCCACAACTCTGCATCGAGGCAATCCTCCCGAGTCGTCCGCGTTTCTCTGATAAGTTTGAGACGACTTGCTCAACAATCTCTGGCCTAATCCACCTCCCCTGTCTCGAAGAGATAAGCCCCAAGGCTCAGCATAGCAATGCAGCAGGCCAATAAGACAGCAAGGTCCATGATGGGGGGCAGGGCGCTTGTACCGAGGAAACAGTATCTTAGCCCGTCGACTCCGTAGGTGAGAGGGTCGATGTAGGCGATCGTTTTAACAGCAGACGGGAACCGCTCCAGGGGAAAGATCGCCCCCGAGAGGAAGAAGAGCGGGAAGATCAGGAAGTTCATTATCAGGCTGAAGCCGGACATATCCTTCATCTTGGAAGCAAAGGCCAGACCCATGCCGATGAATGTAGCAGCAATCAGAACCATGAAGACGAAAGAAAGAAGAAAGCCCTCCGGGCCCTGAACCTTCATTCCCATTATAATCCCTGAGACCAGGATTATCATGCTCTGGAAGATGGCAGTAGTGGCCCCGCCTGCAGTCCTTCCCAGGATTATGGCCAGCCTGCTCACAGGTGCCACCATGATCTCTTTGAGAAAGCCGAACTCCCGGTCCCAGAGAACCGATAGACCTGTGAATGTAGCGGAGAACAGAAGCGTCATGCCGATTATCCCGGGGGTCAGGAAACTGATGTAATCGACGCCTTTAGGTAGCCCAGACATCCCTGCGCCTCCGGTGTTGAACCCAATGCTCAGGAATGCCAGGAAGAAGAAGGGCGCTCCAAGTGAGCCGATGAGGCGGCTACGCAGCCTTACGAAGCGGAGCATCTCCCTGAGCCAGATGCTGTAGATGGCATAAAGATCCAGCCTCATTTACTTTCTCCGATGCCATATTCTTGCCATCATTCTTCCCTGGTTGGCAGACTCGGCTTCCCTGATCTTCTTGCCGGTGAACTTCAGGAAGACGTCCTCTAGTGTCGGCTCGTGAAGGCCTACCGATCTAATCACAACATCGCTGTGACAGGCGGTGAGCATTATCTCAGGTATCCTCGACTCTGCGTGGTCCACCATCAGCTCGATTGTGCCGTTAGATTGGTGCGTGGACTTGATCCAATCGAAGTCTTTGAGGGAGGCAAGCAGCATCTCTCCGCCGCTCTGGGTCTCCAGAGTTATTGTGTCTGCTCCTATCATGTCCTTCAGGTTCTCGGGCGTGTCCAGGGCAACAATCTTGCCGTTGTCGATTATTGCCACGCGGTTACAGAGAAAGTCGGCCTCGTCCATGTAGTGCGTGGTCAGAACGACGGTCACACCTTCCTGCCGGTTCATCTCCTTGACGTACTGCCAGATGTACCTCCTGGTCTGGGCGTCCAACCCCAGGGTCGGCTCGTCCAGAAAGAGAACTTTGGGATGGTGCATTAATCCACGGGCGATCTCCAGCCTTCTCTGCATGCCGCCAGAATAGTCCTCCAGCTTGACGTCCGCCTTGTCTGTCAGGTCGACCAGCTCCAGAACCTCAGCGATCCTCTTTTTGCGCATCGCCCTGCCGAGGCCGTACATCCGGCCGTGGAAGTCCAGGTTCTCCCGGCCGGTGAGCATGCTGTCGACGCTCGGGTCCTGAAAGACTACACCAACAGAAGACCGCACATTGTCCCTTTCCGTGGCCACGTTGTGCCCCCAGACCAGGGCCTCGCCGTCCGTTGGCTTGAGCATGGTGGTAAGCATTTTGATTATTGTGGTCTTGCCTGCACCGTTGGGCCCCAGGAGGCCGAAGAGTTCTCCCTTAGCTATCTCCAGGTCGACCCTGTCCACAGCAACGAGGTCCCCAAATCTCTTGGTCAGGCCGCGCAAAGAGATCGCTGCATCGTCCATGAATCAAAGAGATGCGATAAGGGATATTATACGTTGCGTTCATTTCGCAGTCTGCTTAGAACGCAAGTTTAATCTTCCATGGAACTGGAAAAGACAATCATGCCCCCCAGGGTTTTGTTCGCCACAGTTTACAGGAAAGGCTCCGAACCTTACGATTACATCGGGGCCAACACAAGGTCGTGGTTCAGGTTCTACTGGCCCAGGATCCAGTCCTTCGGACTTCGCTTTCTCAAGCAGAACATACCTGAGCTGGAGATCCTGGAGTTCCCTACCTGGGAAGAATACCTGAAAAAGCTGGAGGAGGGCTGGGACGTCGTTGGCCTCTCCTTCTATCTCAGCGAAACCCATGAGGCCCTAGAGATGGTAGATGCTGCCCGCAAGGCCAACGTGGGCCAGGTGTGGGCCGGAAACTACGGCGCTCTCACAGAAGAGATTCAAGACAAGTTCGACAGGATTTTTGTTGGCTACTCGGAGCACCAGCTCGCTCCATTCTTCGGAAGACAGATCAAAGACGTCCTCCACCCGCCATTGATCGAGTACCTGAACACACCCTTTGGGATCAAGCTGAACATTTACGGCGTACTCTTTACAACTCGCGGCTGCCCTGTGGGCTGCAAATTCTGCCAGACGCCGGTGTTCTGCAGCAAGCCCAACCCGATCTCAATAAAGAGCCTGGAACGGGTTATCGCCTACTACAAGGAGAACGGAATAAACGTTGTCTTGATCGAGGACGAGAACTTCGGCTGCAATCGTCGCCACGCTGACGCTGTGGTCGAGCTGCTGGACAAGTACGAAATGGTCTGGGGCTGCATGGCCCGCGCAGACTATCTCCGAGGAAAGATAGACGAGTGGGCGGAGATGAGGCTGCGCAGAGGCAAAAAATTAGTGGCCGGCTTCGGAGGCGCGGCCATAGGAATTGAGAACCTGCACCAGGAGCGTTTGGACGACATAAAGAAGAAGGAGGGCACGGAGGACATCCTTGATGCCGTACGCAAGCTTCAGAAGCACGGCCTGGGAACAGTAGGCTACTACATGATCGGCTTTGAAGGCGACACAAAGGAGTCTCTCCGGGAGGACATTCCTAAGTTGGCCTCCCTCAAGCTTGACATAACCCAGATATGCGTTCTAACCCCCCTGCCTCAGACGCCGCTGTACAAAGAAATCAAGGAGAAGTACGGAATCTGGGATCACGATTATCACAACTACGACGGCAAGCACATGGTTTGGAACCATCCGAATCTCAAGCCGGAGGAGATTCCGGGCATCCTAGACTGGTCTTTCAAACAGGTCTATCCCTTGACAGCACCCATCAGGACCTCCGCCCGTGTGTGGGGCAATGCATACCGGTACGGAGGCGTGGCCGGTCTCCGGGAAGTAGCAGCCTACATCGCCAGGGCAAACAGATTTGATTGGAGCCAGGGTCCCAGGCTGCTCAAGGTCAGCTAGTCCATGAAAATCCTTCTGCTCTCATCCCCAATCGTTCAGCCGGACTTCGACCGAATCGCACGTCTGCCAAACCTTGGGTTGGCCTCGCTGGCGGCGCACGTTGACGACCTGTGCACAGTTCATGTGGCCGACATCCACGGCCAGAAGCGCCCCAGAGATTATGTCCGCAACATCGTCAACGACTACGATCTTGTTGGGTTGACCGCCATGAGCTTTCAGTATCAAGAGGCTCTGGAACTGACAAGGATCGTGAAGGATTCCGGAGCTGAGACGGTCTTTGGAGGATATCACCCCACTCTGGCTTATCAGGAGATCGCCGAATCGCCAGATGCCAAGCTCATCGATTACATCGTCAGGGGCGAGGGTGAGGCCACGTTCCGAGAGCTCGTCAAGGCGAAGCTCGAAGGCAAGAGCCTCAAAGATGTGCTCGGCCTCTCTTTTCACGATGGAGATAAGTTTGTCCATAACCCTGCAAGGCCGCTCTTGGACGTGAACGAGATCAAAATGCCTAACCGGAACGCCCGGCTGCTCACCAGGGGATTCGAGAGCCTGGGGGTTCCCATAGACTCCGTCGAGACCAGCCGGGGGTGCACTCAAGGGTGCAAGTTCTGCAGCATCAACCTCATGTATGGCCGCAGGTTCCGCAAGTTCCCGCTCGAACGCGTTATCGCCGACATCCAGGACGCCGAAGCTCACGGTGCCGGCTCGATATTCTTCCCTGACGACAACATCACCCTGGATGTGAAAAGGTTGGAGCAGCTCTGCCAGGCAATAATCGATGCAGGGCTCACCCATCTGCGGTACAAGACCCAGGCTTCGGCTTCAGGAATTGCCTCCAGCAAAAGGCTGGTAGACAAAATGGGCGAGGCAGGCTTCGACGGTGTCTTCCTCGGTGTTGAGAGCGTGAACAAGCGCAACCTGCAGTTTCTCGGCAAGGGCAGTATGTCGAATGATGCCGAGAGGGCAGTGCAGTATCTTCACGATAACAATATCATAGTCTCCACAGGCCTGATCGGCGGGAACCCGGAGGATGACGCCGAGGACATCTGGGAGAACTTCCGGCTGGCTCGAAAGCTAAAGGTGGATGTCCCCATTTTCTACATCAGCACGCCTTACCCCAAGACGCAGATGCGTTCAGAGCTTGAGGAGATGGGCCTGGTCACGAAGAACGATTTCACGAAGTACGATGGCCTACACGCCAACTGCAGGACAAGGCACCTGAGCGATGAGGAGATCCAGTACATCACCTGGGAGATGAACGCCCGCTACTACAATTGGGAATGGTTCAGATACAACAAGGTTAAGCGGCTTTATCCGAAGTGGTTTGCTAAGGAAACGCTGAGGCTGGCTCCGTTATATGCCAAAAGAAAGGCTGCACTGGCTCTTGGGCTGCGCACAAGGCGGGACTTCTTCAGAGAGGATCTGGAGGGCGGAGGTGAGGTGTGCAAGGGAGTGACTTAAAAGGATTCGTCGCCTCTTTACGTTCTTAGGGCACTTCCGATTGATTTTATTGATCCCAACTTCAACTGGACTCAATAGACCTCTTACTCAGGGTTGCGCGAGATGCCCAGGATTTATGTTTCTAGCCTTTTTCAGTCGCAAGATCCTGGATAAGGGAGTTATGGCCGCCCTGGCTCCGGGAAGAGAACGCATATTCAAACCGACGCCATATTTGGACTGATGCCTAGAAACACTGTTCGATGGCGTTTCGATGGCCAGAGTGCATATAACTTGCAATAATATTCTTAATGATCGGGTCCTGACATGACCAGGCTCCTAACTCCATCCGGCAGATTCAATATTCCATTAGTCTATGGGCACAGTTCGAGCCCATTGGCTGATCTTGATTAAACGTACTTGCTCAATATTACGTTGAATTCCCCAATCGAGTGAGTGCATGGACCAAAAATTATTAATACATATATCTAAAATATTTTGTTTGTGCCAGATATCATACACGAGGCCATAATCAACCTCGATGTAGACAAGATCAACTTCGACGATAAAGAAGCGATGAAAGAATTGATCCTCCAGCTTCTAAGCACAATAGAGCAATTAGCCCAGTCAAATCAAGAACTCCGCAAAGACAATCAACAGCTAAAGGATGAAATAAACCGGCTGAAAGGTGAGAAAGGCCGTCCTAAAATACTGCCGGACAATCCTGAATACCAGGCTAATGTGCCGAAGGAAAAACCCAAAAAATGGCATAAAGATGCTGTGTCGCATGATTATTATAGTATTATTTCGTTATTCAAGAATTCATAATTTATTTTAACTAATTACTTATATGCTCCTAAGTATATTATACAAAATGAATGCTCTTTTAATCTCGGCGACCATTCCTTCGGGTGAAGATGCCCGAACCGTCTCACCAAAGATACGCTTGATCGATGAGAAGAAGCCTTCAACTGCCCACCTTCTACCGTACTGATGCATTTGCTTCCAACCCTTGTAGCCCATTTTTTTGAATTCCAGAACCGCTGTTGACCTGGCTGATGCATCTTTACCTACTATCGCGTTCTCTCTGATCTTAATCCCTGGACAATCTACACCTTTCGATTTCATAAATTCAAATGCGTCGTTTGTGTCATATGCGCCATCCATCAACCCCTCCTCAATATTGACGTCTTTCAACAAAGGGCGCAAAACCTCGCTATCCGAGGTGTCTTCTTCTGTAATTTCCATAGACAATAATCTCTTTGATTCAACGTCGACTGCCACATGAACTTTAAGCCATCCTCGCCGCTGCTTTCCGTGTTTCTCGCGCATCCAATCCCCTCTATTTGTTACCTTTATCCCAGTTGAATCAACTGCAACAACAGCGTCGTTCTCTGGTATCTCTATTCCAAGATCTTGCTTAGAGATTCGCTTATGGAGGGTGGTATAATCTGCCGCCACCAATCCTGGTTCATAGGTCGAAAGTCGTCCAAAGAGTCCTTCAAGTTGACGATATGGCATTCGAAAAAAAGAGTATATTATTGATGCAAAAGTTATAAAAGTGTTAGGGTATTTGTATGGAGCGCCTGTTTTCTTTCTATTCATTTCTCTTAATTCCCAACTCCAGTTCTTCACACAACTCAAATCGAGATAGAATTCGCCTCTTCGAACAAGTTGGGCATTATATTCTGGCCAGTCTCTATTATCAACATAGTTCATGATATAATATTTATATTTAAACTGTTTAAGCTTAATCGACACAGCACAT